>NZ_JASGCY010000082.1:0-79398 GCF_047607465.1 Microbacterium sp.
AAGAAGGCCCGTCGCTTAGAGCGACCCTGACGGGACTTGAACCCGCGACCTCCGCCGTGACAGGGCGGCACGCTAACCAACTGCGCTACAGGGCCATACTGTTTTCGATTATATCGGAAGGGTGACCCCAACGGGATTCGAACCCGTGCTACCGCCGTGAAAGGGCGGCGTCCTAGGCCGCTAAACGATGGGGCCGAGTCAGTCCCGGGGGACTTCCTTGCCGACGCTCAAGCATAAGCGATGCGATGCCGAAATCGCGAATCGAGGGCGCGTCCGCTTCCGCCCGGGCGTGTTCAGGAGGACGATGGTTGTGTTCGCCATGCCGGGGAGAACAGTCGCCATACCTGTTGCGGATGTGAAAGTTGTTGCTACTGTGGCATGAGTGAAACCGGCGGAAGGGGCCGTGTGAACGACAAGCCAACGATCGCAGAGAGCGCGGAGGCGGCATCCGAAGACTGCGGGTGCGCCCCTACGCCCGCGGAGCAGCGCGCCCTCTGGGGCGGCCGGTTCAGCCGCCGCCACGCACTCGGCCTCGGAGCGCTCGGCGCCGTCGCGCTCAGCGCCTTCGGCGTCGGCACGGGGATCTCCGCAGCCTACGCCGCGGAGTACCCCAGCTGGGACGACGTGCAGAACGCCATGGCCAGTGAGGCCGCCAAGGCCGCCGAGATCACCCGCATCCAGGGTCTCATCGACGCGCTCACGCAGCGCGTCGCCGAGACGCAGGCCGCGGCCGAGGCCGCGGGGGCCGCGTTCTTCGAAGCGCAGCAGGAGTTCTTCGACGCCGCCGCCCGCGCCGACGAACTGCAGTCCAAGGCCGACGTCCAGGCGGCGACGGCCGATGAGGCGGAGCGCAAGGCGGCGCAGGTCGCCACCCAGCTCTACCGCGCCGGCGGCGATGACACCTCGCTCGAACTGTTCTTCTCCGGGTCGTCGAAGAACGCCGATGAGCTGCTGTCGCGCCTGGGCACGATGGACAAGGTCTACGCCTACACGCAGAAGATCTACGACACCGCCGTCCAGGCGCGCAACACCGCGCAGTCGCTCAGCGATCAGGCCGTTCTCGCCCGTGACGAGCGCGACCGCCTGCAGAAGATCGCCGAGCAGAAGATGATCGAGGCGCAGGCCGCGGCCGACGCCGCCCAGGCGGCTCTCGACGAGCAGACGACGAACCTCGCCACGATGCAAGCGCAGCTCGCCGCCCTCAAGGACGCCACTGCGACCACGGTCGCCGCCTACCAGGAGGGCGTCCGCGTCCGTGAGGAGGAAGAGCGCCGCCGCCAGGAGGAGGAGAACAAGAGGAACCAGGAGAACAACGGCGGTGGAGGCGGTGGCGTTGTCGTCGGCGCCGACGGCTGGGTGCGGCCGCACGGCGGATACCGCAGCTCCGGCTACGGTCCCCGCGTCAAGCCCTGCCCTTCCTGCTCGAGCTTCCACTACGGCGTCGACCTCGCCAACGGATGCGGAGCGCCGATCTACGCCGCGCACGCGGGCACGGTCGACGCGGCCTTCTACAACGGCGGGTACGGCAACTACATCCGCATCCAGCACGGCGGCGGTGTGGCCTCGGGCTACGCGCACATCCGTCCAGGGGGCTTCGCCGTCGGCAGCGGTCAGTGGGTCGAAGCCGGTCAGGTCATCGCCTACTCCGGCACGACCGGCGCGTCGACCGGCTGCCACCTGCACTTCGAGGTCTACATCAACGGACGCACGACGAACCCCATCGACTTCCTCGCCGCGCGGGGCATCTCGGTCTGAGCATCCGCTCTTCGTCTGCGACGCACCGCACGACGAGGAATCCCCCGGCCGCAGAGCGACCGGGGGATTCGTCGTATTAGCCGGATGCGGGTCAGTGACCCTGCTCGCCGAAACGGACGATCGCCTCGTCGAGGATGCGCTGCGCCTCGGCGGCGTCGCCCCACTCATCGACCTTGACCCACTTGCCCGGCTCGAGGTCCTTGTAGTGCTCGAAGAAGTGCGAGATCTCCTTCTTGGTGTACTCCGCCAGGTCGTCGACGTCCTGGATGTGGGCCCAGCGGGGGTCCTTCGACAGCACGGCGACGAGCTTGTCGTCGCCACCGGCCTCGTCGCTCATCTTGAGCACGGCGACGGGGCGCACCTCGACGACGACGCCGGGGTAGATGGCGTGGTCGAGGAGCACCAGCACGTCGAGGGGATCGCCGTCTTCGCCGAGTGTGTTGTCGAAGTAGCCGTAGTCGGCGGGGTAGCCGAAGGTCGTGTACAGCACGCGGTCGAGGTGCACTCGTCCGGTCTCGTGGTCGACCTCATACTTCACGCGGCTGCCGCGCGGGATCTCGATGACGGCGTCGTGTGCGCCCATGAATGTGCTCCTCAGGAAAAGACGGGTGGATGCCGGCACCAGCCTACCCGCGCAGGTCGGCCGGTGCTGGAGGGCGTTCATGACCGAGAACGTCGCCCAGGACAGCGCCGACGCGACTAACGTCGTACCGTGCCCTCCCTCGACCCCGCCATCGCCGAGATCCGCCTCGCCGTTCGCACGGCGCTCGCCGATCTGCCCGCAGGATCCGTCGTGCTCGTCGCGGTCTCGGGCGGCGCGGACTCCCTCGCCCTCGCCGCCGCCGTCGGCTTCGAGGCGCGGGCGCTGGACCTGCGGGCGGCCTCATTGACGGTCGACCACGGCCTGCAGGAGGGGTCGGATGCCGTGGCCCGCCGTGCCGCGCAGACCGCCGGCTCCCTCGGACTGGATCCCCTCGTCGTCACCGTGGACGTCGGCTCTGCGGGGGGGCCGGAGAACGCGGCGCGCGAGGCGCGCTACGGCGTGCTGCGTGACGCCGCCCTCGACATCGGCGCTGCCGCGGTGCTGCTCGGCCACACCCTCGATGACCAGGCCGAGACCGTGCTGCTGGGCCTCGCCCGCGGTTCGGGGGCGACGAGCCTTCAGGGCATGGCGCCGGTCAGGGAGGACGAGGACGGCGTGCGCTGGGTGCGACCGCTCCTGGGCGTGCGGCGTGAGCGGACGAGGGCGTTCTGCGCGGCATCCGCTCTGGAGGTCTGGGAGGACCCGCACAACGCCGACGACCGCTTCGCGCGCGTCCGCGTGCGCCGGAGCGTGCTGCCGGTGCTGGAAGCCGAGCTCGGTCCGGGCATCGCCGAGGCGCTCGCCCGCACCGCCGAGCAGCTGCGCGAGGACGCCGAGGCCTTCGACGAGATGATCCACGAGACGATCGAGGACATCGTCGAGCACGCGGAGGCGGGGATCTCCGTCAGCGCCGCCGCCCTCGCCGCGAACCCCGCGGCGCTGCGCAACCGGATCATCCGTCTCGTCGCATCGAGCGAGTTCGGCGCCGCGCTGACCCGCACGCAGACCCTGGAGGTCGCCCGGCTCGTGACCGACTGGTCGGGTCAGGGGCCGATCGACCTTCCAGGATGCTCCGCCGCACGCGTCGGCGGAAGGGTCGTCTTCACGGCGCGCTGAGACGTTTCGTCTCGATCCCCGGCACTCCCTCGCGGAGCGAGCGGGGGACGCTACTTCTTGCCGCCGAAGAGGCCGCCGAGAAGATCGCCGATCCCGCCGCCAGAGCCGCCGCCGAGGAGTCCCCCGAGCACGTCTGCGATGCCGCCGCCGCCGGAGCTGCTCTCGCTGCCGCCGCCGAGGAGCCCTCCGATGATGTCGCCGATGCCGCCGCTGGAGCTTGCGTCTTCCGCCTTCTTGTCCTTGTTCGCGTTCGCGATGAGGCCCATGATGATGGGCGCCAGGATCGGCAGGAGCTTGCCGAAGTCGATGCCGGCGGTCTTGTCCGACTGCGTGAGCTTCTCGGCGACCTGCTGCTTGTCTGCCCCGAGGATGTGCGAGACGATCTTGCCGCCGTCGGCCTCGTCGACCTCGTCGACGGAGCGGACGCCGGATGCGCCCTCATGGCGCTTGAGGGCGTTCTCGATCGCCGAGGAGCCCTCCTCGGTGGAGGCGTTCTTCGCGAGACCGCCCAGCAGCACCGCACCGCCCTGCTGCACCGCCTCGCGGGCGACGTCGGTGGAGACGCCGAGCTTCTTCGCGATGTCGTCGATCGGGACCTGCGAGAGGAGGTCGTCAAGGGCCATGGTGGTTCCTTCCGGGTACTCGGGGCGTCTGTGCCCCTGCGCTGAGGATACCCGGATGCCGCGGGGCACGGCATCCGTTCCGATCACCTAAAATCGATCCATGCGCGCCGCGGACATCCAGGACGACCTTGCCGAGATCCTCGTCACAGAGGAGGAGATCCGCGCCAAGCTCGATGAGCTCGCCCTGCGCGTCGCCGCCGACTACGAGGGTAAGGACCTGCTCCTCGTCGGCGTGCTCAAGGGCGCCGTCATGGTGATGGCCGACTTCGCCCGCGCGCTGCCGTTTCACGCACCCGTCGACTTCATGGCGGTCTCGAGCTACGGTGCGAGCACGAAGTCGAGCGGCGTCGTGCAGATCCGCAAGGACCTCGACACCGACCTGCACGGCAAGCACGTGCTCATCGTCGAGGACATCATCGACTCGGGCCTGACGCTGAGCTGGCTCCTGGAGAACTTCGCTTCGCGCGGCGCCGAATCGATCGAGGTGCTGGCGCTGCTGCGCAAGCCGGAAGCCGCCAAAGTCGAGATCGACTGCAGGTACGTGGGCTTCGACATCCCCACCGATTTCGTCGTCGGCTACGGCCTCGACTACGGCGAGCGCTACCGCAATCTGCGCGACGTGGCGGTGCTCGCACCGCACGTGTACAGCTGAGCGCTCCCGGACGAACAAACACAGGGCGCAGATCCGCTCTTCCCTGGAAGCGGACCCGCGCCCTGCGGCAAATCCCCGAACGTCAGTGCGTGTCGTCGGGGTCCTTCGCGCGGGTGCCCTCGATGCGTCCGTCCAGCTCGTAGGAGTCGGGTTCGAGGGTGCCTCCGCTGCGGAGCACCTTGATCTCCGTCGTCTGCACCTGCAGGGCAGGGGCGGCGGCCAGGTCGCTTGGTTCCTCGGGCGTTCCGGGGAGGAATACGTTGAAGAACAGGTTCAACAGCACTGCCACGATGGCAGCCGAGCTGATGCCGGAGTGGAAGATCGTCACGAACCACGACGGGAAGGCGTGCCAGAAGTCGGACGAGACCACCGGGATCAGCCCGAAGGCGAGCGAGGTCGCCACGATCACGAGGTTGTTGTTGCCCGCGTAGGACACCTTCGACAGCGTCCGCACGCCGCTGGCTGCCACCGTTCCGAACAGCACGACGCCGGCGCCGCCGAGGACGGGGCCGGGGATCAGGCTGAACACAGCGGATGCCATCGGCGAAAGGCCGAGCACGAGCAGCACGACGCCGCCGGCGGCCACGGCGAAGCGGCTCTTGATACCTGTCAGTGCGACCAGACCGACGTTCTGAGCGAAGGCGGATGCGGGGAAGGCATTGAACACCGGGGCGATGGCCGTGGAGATCATGTCGGCGCGCAGGCCGTCGCCGACGCGCCGGGAGTCGACCTTCGTGCCGACGACCTCGCCGACGGCGAGCAGGTCGGCCGTCGTCTCGACCATGATCACCAGGATTACGATGAACATCGAGATGATGGCGCCGATCTCGAAGATCGGCATGCCGAACGCGAACGGCTGCGGGAATGCGAACACCGCCGCTTCGCCGACCGGCGAGACGTCGACCTTGCCGATGATGAGAGCGACGATCGTGCCGATCGCCAGTCCCAGCAGCACAGCGAGCCGGGAGAGCATCGGGATCTTGCTGAGCACCAGCACCACCAGCAGGGTGAACAGGGCAAGGCCGATGTTGTCGAGCGCGGCGAAGTTGGGGTTGTCCACCACCTCGCCGTCGACGGTGATCGTCGCCTGGCCGGTGATCCATCCTGCGGCGACGGGCATGAGCGACAGCCCGATCACGGTGATGATCGATCCGGTGACGACGGCCGGGAACAGCCTGACGACGCGGGCGAAGAACGGCGTGATCACCAGGCCGATGACGGCGGCTGCGATGATCGCGCCGTAGACGTGCTGCAGGCCCTCACCTCCGTCATCGCCGATGATCGCGAGCATGGTGGACACGGCGGCGAAGGAGGTGCCCTGCACGAGCGGGAGCTGGGCGCCGAAGAACGGCACGCCGAGCGTCTGCAGCATGGTGGCCAGGCCGCTCACGAACAGCCCGCATGCCACGAGCAGCGCCCGCTCTGCGGTGTCGAGCCCTGCGGCGCCGCCGACGATGAGCGGAACGGCGATCACGCCGCCGAACATCGCGAGGATGTGCTGGATGCCATAGCCGAAGGTGGGCCCGAGGCCGAGGCGCTCGTCCTCCGGGCGGCCGGTGGCGGCTTTGGATCTGGTCTTCTTGTTCTTGACGGTGGGGGAGGTTGTCATGGTTCCTCGATTCCTCGTGCGCGCCGGGGCGTACCAGGCGCGCGTACGACGGCTCAGATGAAGGTGGGCACGTCGAGCCAGGCGGCAGGGGTGGGGGAGGCGCCGTCGCGGATGACGGTTCCTTCGATCAGCCCGTAGGGGCGATCGGCGGCGATGAAGACCTCGTTGGGGTTCTCCAGGCCGAACGGGCTCAGGTCGTACACGAAGTGATGCTTGTTGGGCATGGCGAAACGCACCTCGGCGATCTCCGGGCGCGCCGTGATCGCCGCCTTGCCCATCTCGAACAGTGTCTGCTGCAGTGCGAGGGAGTGCACGGTGGCGAAGGTCGACAGGAGGATGGCGGTGACCTCTTCGTACAGGCCGTTGTAGTCGATGTCGGCCTCGACGGCCTCAGGCAGGTAACGCCAGCGGCCGGTGACCGAGGTCGCCATGATCCGGTCATTGGTCTCGACCAGCGTGGTGTACTTGTCGCGCGGGAAGCCGGCGAACTCGCTGCCGGTGGACTTCAGCACCACGAGGTCCTTCACGCCACCGGTGACGTGGGTCTCGCCGTCCACGATCTGCACGGTGGCAAGGCGCGTGCCCTGGCCCTTGCGGACGAAGGAGTGGTCGTGTCCGGCGCCATCGACGACGATGCGCTCCCACTCGTACTTCTCGGCCTGCCAGAGCCCGCCCTCGATCCAGTCGAACTCTCCGGTGAAGTGGGCGCCGAGCTTGAGCAGGAACTCTTCCGGCGAAGAGATTCCGTACTCCTTGGCGAAGGCGAAGGCCGTGTTCTTCTGTGTGTCTGTGGCGACGACGAGGCTGTTGTCGCCCGTCAGGTAGGAGTCGACCAGCTTCTCGCCGCGCAACTGCGACGTCACATTCAGGTCGATGATCTCGTGCCGTGCCGTGTCGCGCACGATGCGCACCACACGGTTCTCGGCCTTGCCGTACTTGTTCGATCCCAGGGTCACGCTCACATCGGTCATCAGGATGTCGTCCTCTCGGTGTTCGCCCCCGGCGGTGAATCGGGCGCCTAACTGTGAAGCTATGCCTTAACATGTCCGGATCGATTACGGTCCTGTTAAGAGGTCGTTTCAACTGATGAGCGCCGATCGGCGTCGCGGCGCGGTATTCTGGCGTCGCCGCGTCTCATCTGCGGCACGGCAGAGGGAGTGCGCGTGTCAGAGCGGCAGACGGCGGCATCGATCGGGGGACGGCTGCGTCAACTGCGCACCGGGTCCGGTCGCTCGTTGCGCTCCGTCGCAGAGGCGGTCGGCATCTCCTCCAGCGCGCTTTCGCAGATCGAGACCGGGATCATGCAGCCGTCTGTGAACCGCCTGGTCGAGCTCGTCAGCGTGCTCGGGGTGCCCGTCTCGGCGATCTTCGAGGACTCGGACGTGCTCCGACCGGTGTCGGTGGATGGCGGCGAGGTCAGCGAGCCGATCCCCGGTGTCGTCGTCCAGGGCGGTCAGGCGGAGATGACCCTGGGGCAGGGCGTCATCTACCGTCGGCTGACGCCGACCCGCATCGACGGCGTGGACTTCTTCGAGACCGTCTATCCACCGCTGACGACCTCCAGTGTCGATGGCGCCATGCTCGTGCACGAGGGGTACGAGGTGGGGCGCGTCCTGAGCGGGACGCTGCTCTTCGAGTTCTCCGAGGGCTCGGTGCAGCTCGGCCCCGGCGAGGCGCTGTCGTTCTGGGCCACCCGCCCGCACCGTGTCGTCAATGAGTCGCCCGATGTCAGTGCCTGCGCCATCTGGCTCACCCTGCGCAACTGGCGCGAAGGCGCCGATCGCGAAGACACCGAGGTCGGCTGATCGCTCTCAGCTGCCGCGGTAGGTGGAGTACGCGAACGGGCTGAGCAGCAGCGGCACGTGGTAGTGCGGGCGATCGGACACCGTGAACGCCACGCTCACCGAGGGGTAGAAGGTCGGGACACCCTGCCCCGCGAAATACCCGGCGGTGTCGAAGACGAGCGTGTACTCACCCGGGCCGAGCACCTCCGGTCCGATCCCGAGACGTCCGTCGTCGTCGGTGACCCCCCGCTCGATCTCGGTCCCGTCGGACGTGTGCAGCACGACGGCGACGCCGGCGGCGGGGAAGCCGGAGGCGGCATCCAGGATGTGCGTGGTCAGATGGCTGGTCATCGTCGGGCCTCCGCTGTCGAATCGGGCGTGTGCAGGGTCTGTCGAAGTCGCAGCAGGGCGATCTCGCGCAGTTGCGCGAGGGACTCGGTGGCCTCTGCCGCATCGTCGTTGCCGAGCCTGCGGAGGGCCTCGGCGAGCATCTCTTCGGGCGACCGGCCGGCGGCGCGGATCAGGAAGACGCGTCCGAAGCGCTCTTCGTACGCCGCGTTCGCTGCGGCCATCTCGTCAGCGATCGCAGCGGATGTGCCGGCCATCGACGCCTGCTCCCGGCGCGAGGCGTCGGCCTCGGCGCCGGAGCCTGTGGGGCGCTGACCGATGCGCGGGTGGTGCGCCAGCGCGGCATCGAGGTCGGCGGCATCCCACGTCCGCGAGGCGGTCTCGGCGGCATCCGCTGCCTCGTCCACCGAGGCGTACGGCCGGCCTGAGACGACCTGCTCGACCCACGCGGGGATGGCAACCCAGACGCTCGCTGCGGCGGAGGCCTCGGCGGGGCTGGCCTGGTTGAACTGGTCGAGGTCCATGCCGAGACGGTACCGGATACCGGATTTCCGGGGCGTTACAACTGTCGTGTCGATGACGCAGCCCAGGGGGAAACATCGGCGCAACACGAGCGGTCTAGCGTGAGGTTAAGCGATAGGTTCACAGACGGAGGATGACGTGGCACACACGGGACTCACGATCCAGGCGGCCAACGCCTGGATCGACGGTGCCTTCCGCCCAGCGCAGGTCGAGGTCGAGGGCGGCGTGATCGCCCGCATCGGCGCGCCCGTCCACCGACGCGGCCCCCTCATCCGTGTGCCGGACGATGCCGTGCTGCTGCCAGGTCTCGTCGACGCGCACGTGCACGTGAACGAGCCGGGGCGGACGGAGTGGGAGGGCTTCCGCTCGGCCACACTCGCCGCTGCCGCCGGTGGCGTGACCACGATCGTCGATATGCCGCTGAACTCGATCCCGCCGACGACCACGGTCGAGGCGCTGAAGATCAAGCGCGGCGCGGCCGCGCACTCGGCGTACGTCGACATCGGATTCTGGGGCGGTGCGGTGCCGGGCAACCTCGGCGCACTCGCCCCGCTGCACCGGGCCGGGGTGTTCGGTTTCAAGTGCTTCCTCTCGCCCTCCGGCGTGGACGAATTCGGTCATCTCGACCAGGAGCAGCTGATCGCGGCCATGACCGAGATCGCGGCGCTCGGATCGCGGCTGATCGTGCACGCCGAGGACCCTGCGCTGCTCGGCGGTGACCGCGCGCTCGGCGCCGACTACGCCGCTTTCCTGCAATCGCGTCCGCCGGAGAGCGAGGCGTCGGCGATCGCAACCGTCATCGACGGCGTTCGGCGCACCGGATGCCGCACCCACATCCTCCATCTCAGCGACGCCGGCTCGTTGGCGGCCATCCGCTCCGCGAAGGCCGAAGGCCTGCCGCTGACGGTCGAGACCTGCCCGCACTACCTGACCATCGCCGCCGAGGACATCCCGGCGGGGGCCGCGGCCTTCAAATGCTGCCCCCCGATCCGCGAAGCCGCCAACCGGGACCTGCTCTGGGAAGGCGTCGTCGACGGCTCCATCGACGCGATCGTGAGCGACCATTCGCCCAGCACCGTGGAGCTCAAGACGACCGGCGGTGGCGACTTCGGCCTGGCCTGGGGCGGCATCTCGGGTCTGCAGGTCGGCCTGTCCGCGGTGTGGACCGAGGCGCGCCGTCGCGGCATCCCGCTCTCCGCCCTCGTACCGTTGTTCACCGCCGGACCCGCAGCGGTGGCAGGGCTTGCGGGGGCCGGCGTGCTCGCTGAGGGAGCCCCGGCGCACCTGACCGTGTTCGGCGTGGACGACTCGTTGCCGGTCGACGCGCGTCGGCTTCGGCACCGCAACCCGATCTCCGCCTACGATGGCCGCGTGCTGAAGGGACGCATCCGGCGCACCTGGTTGCACGGCGACCTGGTGTTCGACGCATCGGAGGGGGGAGCCGGGGAGTCTCCGGATTTCCGCGGAGAACCATCGGGCACGCTGCTGTCGGCAGCGACGGGCGAAGACGCGCGGGCGCAGAAGCTCGCGGAGACGGGAGCGGGGAGATGACGACGAGAGATGCGGCAGAGCTGGTGCTCGCCGATCTGCCGGTGCTGCAGCGCGGAGAGGGGGAGATCCCCGGCGACACCTACCTGCCCGCCACCCCTGAGACCGTGCTGTGGGGGCGGCTGCCCTGCCGTGCGGATGCCCCTGTGCTGAGCATCCCCGCTGGTACGACCGTGACGATCGACACGGTGAGCCACGAGGGCATCCTGGAGGACCAGGGCAAGGATCCGCTGGCCTACTTCACCGGCCACGGCGTGCCGGCGTCGGCCGTGCTCGACGACGCGATCGAGATCGCCGCAGCTCTCTCGCGCGATCCGGCGGCCGACGGCCCGCACGTCGTCACCGGCCCGATCCTCATCGAGGGCGCACAGCCCGGCGACCTGCTGCGCATCACCGTCGAGCGCCTGGTGCCCCGAGTGCCCTATGGCGTCATCTCGAACCGGCACGGCAAGGGCGCGCTGGTCGGCGAGCTTCCCCGCGGGGCGGGGAACGTCAGCGTCTTCACCCCGGTCGAGCGCCGGGCGGACGCTCTGGTCGGGGCGCTTCCGGTCACCGAGGGCGGCCAGCGCATCGTGGCGTTCCCGCTCGCCCCGTTCCTGGGCACGATGGGCGTGGCGGTGGCCGCGGACGAGAGGCCGCACTCCGTGCCGCCCGGTGCGCACGGCGGCAACATCGATGTGAACCTGCTGGTGGAGGGCGCAGTGCTCTACCTCCCGGTGCAGGTCGAGGGCGCGCTGGCCTACGTCGGCGACCCGCACTTCGCGCAGGGTGACGGCGAGGTGGCGCTCACGGCGCTGGAGGCCTCGTTGCGCGCGACGCTGCGCTTCGATGTGGTGCCGGCTGCGCAGGCGCGAGACGAGTTCGGCGAGGTCGCAGGTCCCCTGATCCGGGCCGCAGGGTACCTGGTCCCCACCGGACTCGACCCTGATCTCAACGAGGCGATGCGGGCCTGCGTTCGTGCCGCCATCGCGCTGATCCGCGCCCGCTGGGGCCTGGACGAGCACCTGGCCTACGCCTATCTCAGTGCCGCCTGCGACTTCGACATCTCGCAGGTGGTCGACATCGTGTGCGGGGTGCATGCCCGCATCCGGGAGTCCGACTTCGCGGAGGTGTCGCGTGGCTGAGCGCGTGGCCCCGCGTGGTGCACAGAGCGTGCCCGCCGACCTGCTCGCGGCGTTCTGGGCGTACGAGGATGCGATCCTCGCCAACGACCTGGAGGCCCTCGACGCGGCGTTCGCGCCCGGACCCGACACGATCCGCGGCGACGCGGCCGGCCTGCTCGTCGGCCACGACGCGATCTCGGCCTTCCGCGGCATCCGTGGCGGTGTGCCAGCGCGCGTGATCGAGCGCATCGAGCACCGCGCGCTCAGCGCGGATGCCGCACTCCTCGTGTCCGTGTCGCGGTTCGTCGGCGGTGGCACCGGCCTGCAGACGCAGCTGTGGGAGACGCGGGACGGATGCTGGGTGATCACCGCCGCCCACGTGACGGCCCGCGCGCAGGCGCTGGATCGCTCGGTGTGGCGGATGGTGGGCGACCCTCTGTTCCAGGGCGCCTGGGACGGCCCGCTCGCAGGCCTCACGGTCGCCGTGAAAGACCTGTTCGCGATCAAGGGCTACCGCATCGGCGCCGGCGTGCCCGCCTTCCTCGACGACTCCCGGCCCGAGACCACGACGGCGCCGGCGGTGGCAGACCTGCTCCGAGGCGGCGCGTCTCTTCGGGGCATCGCGCGCACCGACGAGTTCGCCTACAGCATCGCGGGCGACAACGTGCACTACGGCACTCCGCCCAACGGCGCATTGCCGGGGGCGCTGCCTGGCGGATCGTCGAGCGGTCCGGCATCCGCTGTCGCCACGGGGCAGGCCGAGATCGGTCTCGCGACCGACACCGCAGGCTCCATCCGCGTTCCGGCCTCGTATCAGGGGCTGTGGGGCCTTCGGACAACGCACGGACTCGTGCCGAGGCAGGGTCTGCTGCCGCTGGCGCAGTCCTTCGACACCGTCGGCTGGCTCACCCGCGACTCGGCGACCCTGCAGCGCGTCGCCGACTGGTGCCTCAGCTACGACGGCTCCGAGTCGACCGAGAGCGTGTACGGCCCCTCCGGCGCCGACCTGCCGTGGCGGCTGCTGGTCGTGGAGGAGGCCGTCGCCGCTGCCGAACCCGAGACCGGGGCCGCCTTCGAGCGGTTCCTCTCGCAAATCGCCGCCGTGGGCGACGCCCCCGAGATCGAGTCCGTGAGCATCGGCGATCTCGACGAGTACCTGGGCGCGTTCCGCACCGTGCAGGGCGCGGAGGCCTGGCGGAACAACGGCGACTGGCTGCGAGAGCACCCAGGGGCTGTCGGCCCGGCCGTCGCCGAGCGGTTCCGCGACGCCGCCGCCGTCACCGCAGAGGACGAGGCCGCCGCACGCGGCCGGCTGAGCGTCCTGCGCGATCGGCTTCAGGCTTTGGTGCGACGAGGCGTGCTGATCATGCCGACCGTTCCAGGTCCTGCGCCGATGCGCACGCACACCGGGGACAGGGTCGCCGCTGTGCGTGCCGCGACCCTGCGGATGACGACGCCGGCCGCGATCGGCGGGCTGCCGTCGCTGTCGGCGCCTTTGCTCACGGTGGCCTCCGCCCTCGGCCCCGCACCCGTCGGCGTCGCGCTCATCTCGGCGGAGGGCACCGACATCGCGCTCGTGCGGCTGGCCCGACGCCTCGAGGAATCCACGCGCCGCCGGATCGACCCCGACCAGAGAGGAACTGCATCGTGACCGATCTCGGACCGATCGACCCGCCGCATCGCCTGTTGATGGGCCCCGGCCCGATCTCGGCGTACCCCGGAGTGCTGCGGGCGATGTCCGCGCCCCTGGTGGGGCAGTACGACCCGTTCATGACGAGCGCGATGGTCGAGACCCAGGAGCTGTACCGCAGCGTGTGGGCGACCCGGAATGACGCCACCCTGCTCATCGACGGCACATCCCGCGCCGGCATCGAGGCGGCCCTGGTCTCGCTGCTGCGCC
This sequence comes from Microbacterium sp., assembly GCF_047607465.1. Classification (GTDB taxonomy): domain Bacteria; phylum Actinomycetota; class Actinomycetes; order Actinomycetales; family Microbacteriaceae; genus Microbacterium. The sequence continues at coordinate 13,544 of NZ_JASGCY010000082.1, forward strand.
CCGGCGACCGCGTGCTGGTACCGGTGTTCGGCCGCTTCGGGCACCTGCTCGCCGAGATCGCCGAGCGCGCGATGGCCGAGGTGCACATCATCGAGACCGGGTGGGGGCAGGTGTTTCCGGTGTCGGCCATCGAGGAGGCGATCGTGCGGGTCAAGCCGCATCTGCTCGCCCTGGTGCAGGGCGACACCTCCACCACGATGAACCAGCCGCTGGACGAGGTGGGCGCGGTCTGCGCGCGGCACGGGGTCCTGTTCTACAGCGACGCCACGGCATCCCTGGGCGGCAACGACTTCGAGACCGATGCGTGGGGGCTGGATGCCGCCACGGCAGGCTTGCAGAAGTGCCTCGGCGGGCCGTCCGGTTCCTCCCCGATCACGCTGTCCGATCGCGCCGTCGCGGTGATCTCCTCCCGCAAGCGGATCGAGGCCGGCATCCGCGAGCAGGACGACCCGGATGCCGCGGACTTCGTGCGCTCGAACTACTTCGACCTCGGGATGATCCTGGACTACTGGGGGCCGCGTCGGCTGAACCACCACACCGAGGCCACCTCGATGCTCTACGGCGCACGCGAGTGCGCGCGGCTGCTGCTGGCAGAGGGCCGCGAAGCGGTGATCGAGAGGCACCGGCTGGCCGGCGAGGCCATGCTCGCCGGTGTGCGGGGCCTCGGGCTCACGGTGTTCGGCGACGTGGCGCACAAGATGAACAACGTCGTCGCCGTGGAGATCCCGGACGGCGTGCCCGGCGACACCGCCCGCGCCGCGCTGCTGGACGATTTCGCGATCGAGATCGGCACCTCCTTCGGGCCGCTGCACGGTCGCGTGTGGCGGATCGGGACGATGGGCTACAACGCCCGCAAGGACGCCGTGCTGACGACGCTGGCGGCGCTGGAGGCCGTGCTTCGGCGGTTCGGCGCCCCGGTGCCGGTGGGTGGCGGGGTCGAAGCCGCTGCTGACGTCTACCGGGGGGCGTGAGGATGCCTGGACGCCTGATCGGCGTCGACCGCGATCGGATCCAGGTCGCGGCTCGCCGGGTGATGGCGCGATGCGATGAGCTCGCCAGGGTCACCGCGACTCCGGGTGAGGGGATCGAGCGCATCTACCTCTCGCCCGAGCACGCGCGCGTGAACCGTCTGGTGGCGGAGTGGATGCGCGAGATCGGGATGTCCACCCGGCAGGATGCCGCAGGCAACCAGGTCGGTCGGATCGACCGCGGCGATCGGGATGCCCCGGCGCTCATGCTCGGCTCTCATCTGGACACCGTGCCGGATGCCGGCCGCTTCGACGGCATCGTCGGCGTGCTGATGGCACTGGAGGTCGTCCGGCTGCTGCGCGTGCCAGGAGAGGGGGGTCTCGAGGCGACGGTGCCGCTGCCGTTCGCGCTGGAGGTGATCGCCTTCTCGGACGAAGAGGGCACTCGGTTCGGCAAGGCGCTGCTCGGCTCATCGGCCGTCGCAGGCTCCTGGCGCGACGAGTGGTGGGCGTTGACGGATGCCGCCGGCGTCACGCTCCGAGAGGCGTTCCGCGACTTCGGCCTGGATCCTGGTCGTGTCGGCGAGGCCGCGCGGTCGCCGGAGGAGCTCGTCGGCTACCTGGAGGCGCACATCGAGCAGGGCCCGGAGCTGGACCGTCGAGGGGAGTCGTTGGCGGTCGTGTCTTCGATCGCGGGGGCACGGCGGTTCCAGATCGTGGTGGAGGGGGAGGCCAGGCATGCCGGTGGCACGCCCTATGAGTCGCGCAGGGATGCGCTGCTCGGCGCCAGCGAGGCAGCACTGGCGGTGGAGCGGATCTGCCGTGCAGAGCACCACATCGTCGGCACCGTCGGGCAACTGGAGGCCTATCCCGGCGCGGTGAACATCGTGCCGGGCGAGGCGCGGCTCAGCCTCGACCTGCGCGGCGAGCTGGACGGCTCGCGCGACCGCGTGTGGAGCGCGATCTCCCGCGACCTGGACGAGATCATGGGGCGTCGCGGGCTGCGTTGGCGGGCGCGCGAGGTGCACGCCGCCCCTGCGGTGTTCTGCGCGCCGATCCTGCAGGACGTCGTGCGCGAGGGCGTGCTCAGCACGCTGCCGGCCGGGGCGGACGACCCGGCGACCATCTTCAGCCGCGCCGGCCACGACGGCATGGCCATCGCCGGGATCGCCGACGTCGGGATGCTGTTCCTGCGCAATCCGGACGGCATCAGCCACCATCCGGACGAGGCCGTCGCGGCGGCCGACGTCGCCGTCGGCATCCAGGCTCTGGCCGAGGCGGTGCTGCACCTGGGGGCCGAGCACGCCACCGGCCGGTGAGCGAGGCTGCGTTCATCGCTACGCCGTGGGTGAACGCACAGCGGAGGGCAAGGGCGCGCGCGATACTCTGATTCGACCATGGATGTGAAGAAGCTCACCCGGAATCCGCTGATCTACGCCGCGCTGATCGGCGTGCTCTTCGTCGGCGGGTTCCTGCTGATCTCGAACCTCGCCGGCCCCAAGCAGATCACCACCCAGGAGGGCCTGGAGCTGCTCGCCGGCAACACAGTCACCGAGGTGGTCAACACCGATGGCGACCAGCGTGTCGACATGACCCTCTCGAAGGAGTTCGAGGGGTCCAAGACCGTGCAGTTCTACTACGTCGAGGCGCGTGCCGCCGACGTGGTCGCGGCGATCGACGAGGCGAGCCCGAAGGAGGGGTACAACGACGCCGTTCCGCGGGCCAGCTGGTTCGACGGCTTCCTCTCCCTCCTCATCCCGATGCTCCTGCTCGGCCTGCTCTTCTGGTGGCTGCTCTCCTCGATGCAGGGCGGCGGCGGCAAGGTCATGCAGTTCGGCAAGTCCAAGGCCAAGCTCGTCAGCAAGGAGACCCCGACGGTCACGTTCGCCGACGTCGCCGGCGCCGACGAGGCGATCGAGGAGCTCCATGAGATCAAGGAGTTCCTGCAGGACCCGGCGAAGTTCCAGGCGATCGGCGCCCGCATCCCGAAGGGCGTGCTGCTGTACGGCCCGCCAGGAACCGGAAAGACGCTGCTCGCCCGCGCCGTCGCCGGCGAGGCGGGCGCCCCGTTCTACTCGATCTCGGGATCCGACTTCGTCGAGATGTTCGTCGGCGTCGGCGCCTCGCGCGTGCGCGACCTGTTCAACCAGGCCAAGGAGAACGCGCCAGCCATCATCTTCATCGACGAGATCGACGCGGTCGGCCGTCACCGCGGCGCCGGCCTCGGCGGCGGCAACGACGAGCGCGAGCAGACGCTCAACCAGATGCTCGTCGAGATGGACGGCTTCGACCCGAACGCGAACGTCATCGTGATCGCCGCGACGAACCGCCCGGACATCCTCGACCCCGCGCTCCTGCGCCCAGGGCGCTTCGACCGCCAGATCGGCGTCGACGCCCCCGATCTCAAGGGACGCCAGAAGATCCTCGAGGTGCACGCCAAGGGCAAGCCGCTGTCGAAGAGCGTCGACCTCGAGGTCGTGGCGCGCAAGACCCCTGGGTTCACCGGCGCCGACCTCGCGAACGTGCTCAACGAGGCCGCCCTCCTCACCGCCCGCTCGAACGCGCAGCTCATCGACAACCGGGCGCTCGATGAGGCCATCGACCGCGTGATCGCAGGGCCTCAGCGCCGCACCCGCGTCATGAAGGACAAGGAGAAGCTCATCACCGCGTACCACGAGGGCGGGCACGCGCTCGCCGCCGCGGCGATGAACTACACCGACCCGGTGACGAAGATCACGATCCTGCCTCGGGGCAAGGCGCTCGGCTACACGATGGTGCTGCCGCTGGATGACAAGTACTCCGTCACCCGCAATGAGCTGCAGGACCAGCTCACCTACGCGATGGGCGGCCGCGTCGCCGAGGAGATCGTCTTCCACGACCCCACCACCGGCGCCTCGAACGACATCGAGAAGGCCACCTCGATCGCCCGCAAGATGGTGCTCGAGTACGGCATGACGACCGAGCTCGGCCCGGTCAAGCTCGGCTCCGAGGGCGGAGAGCCCTTCGCCGGCCGCGACATGGGTCGAGGCCGCGAGTACTCCGAGTCGATCGCCGAGCGCGTCGACGTCGAGGTGCGCGCCCTCATCGAGCAGGCCCACAACGAGGCCTACCAGGTGATCAGCGACAACCGCGACATCCTCGATCGGCTCGCCCTCGCGCTGCTCGAGGAGGAGACCCTCGATCACAACCGCATCGCCGAGATCTTCACAGACGTGCGCAAGCTCCCCGAGCGTCCGCTGTGGCTCTCGAGCGAGGACCGGCCGGTGTCGGAGCGACCGCCGATCGAGGTGCCGAAGAAGGATGTCTCGCTCGCGGCATCCGTCGAGGCCCCCGCGGTCGCCCCCCGCACGCAGGCTGGCTCCGCCGGAGCAGGCAACCCCCGTCCAGCGACGGCGTGACCGTGGCCGTCGACCGGGAACGCGTCGAACGCCTCACCCGCGAGCTTCTCGAAGCGATCGGCGAGGACCCAGACCGACCGGGTCTCAAGCAGACGCCGGCGCGCATGGGCGAGCTCTACTCCGAGTTCTTCTCGGGAGTGGGAGCGGATGCGGCCGCCCCCCTCGCGCGCACGATCAGCGTGACGCGGGGCCCGGCGCCGGACACGCTTCCCTCCGGTGCGGTGCTGCTGCGCGACATCCGGTTCCGCTCTGTGTGCGAGCACCACCTGCTGCCGTTCGCCGGCCGCGCGCACATCGCGTACCTGCCCGGAGAACAGGTCGTCGGTCTCGGCGCCCTGGTGAAGGTCGTCGAGATCCTCGCCGCCCGCCCGCAGGTGCAGGAGCGCCTGGGCGAACAGGTCGCCGACACGATCGTCGAGCACCTCGACACCCGGGGCGTGCTCGTCGTGCTCGACGCGAACCACGGCTGCGTCACGATGCGTGGCGGACGCCAGCCGGAGGCGTCGATGCTCACCATCGCCGCCCGCGGGGAGTACACGGATGCCGTCGCCCGCGCCGAGCTCATCGCCCTGATCGGCGCGTCGGTCAGGCAGGGAGCGTCGGACGGATGACGGAGATCTGGGGGATCGTCAACGTCACGCCCGACTCGTTCAGCGACGGCGGGCGCTACCTCGACGTCGACCGCGCGGTCGCGCACGGGTTGCGGCTGCGCGCCGACGGTGCAACGGTCCTCGATGTCGGCGGGGAGTCGACGCGGCCCGGCGCTGAGCGAGTGAGCTGCGAGGTCGAGCAGGCCAGGGTGCTCCCGGTCATCGAGCAGCTCACTGCGGCCGGAGCGCTCGTGAGCATCGATACGCTGAACGCGTCGACGGCGGTGGCAGCCGTGCGGGCAGGAGCCCGCATCGTCAACGACGTCTCGGGCGGCCTCGCCGATCCCGAGATGCGGGCCGCCGTCGCCGAGTCGGGAGCGGACTATGCGATCGGGCACTGGCGCGGACCCTCGGCCGACATGTACGCGAGGGCCGAGTACCGCCGGGTGGCGCGCGAAGTCGCCGGCGAGCTGAAGGAACGGATGGGGGAGGCCGCAGCAGCGGGCATCGCCCCGTTGAGGATGATCGTCGATCCAGGAATCGGCTTCGCCAAGGCCCCGGCGCAGAACTGGGACGTGCTGCGCGGACTCGACGAGATCGTCGCCCTCGGACCGCGCGTGCTCATCGGGACCTCGCGGAAGCGGTTCCTCGAGGAGACCCTTCGTCTCTCCCAGACACCAGGGGATGAGGCCGAGGTCTCCGAGGCTCGGCGCGATCTCGCCACGGCCGTCACCAGCGCGCTCGCGGTGCGGGCCGGCGTCTGGGCGGTGCGCGTGCACGACGTGGCCGCCACCCGCGACGCATTGACCATCGCACACGCCTGGGAGGGCTGACATGGATGTCCTCGACGAGATCGTCCTCACCGGACTCACCGTCTTCGGCCGTCACGGCGTGTACGACCACGAGCGCGAGAACGGCCAGGATTTCACGATCGACCTGCGCCTGTCCATGCCGCTGCGCGACGCCGCGGCATCCGACGATGTGGCCGATACCGTGCACTACGGCGAACTGGCCGAGAAGGTCGCGGCGGTCGTCGCCGGCGAGCCGGTGAACCTCATCGAGACGCTCGCGCAGCGCATCGCCGACGTCGCCCTCGAAGACCCGCGCGTGCACTTCGCGACCGTCACCGTGCACAAGCCGCACGCGCCGATCGCGCTCGCCTTCGCCGATGTCGCCGTGACGGTGCGCCGCGGTCGCCAGGGGATGCCGCGATGAGCCGCAGCCTCACGCATCCGCCGCAGCCGCCAGCGCCGGGGCCGCGTCGCCCCGAAGCCGTCGCCGTCGTCGCCTTCGGCGCCAATCTCGGCGACCGCGAGGCGACGATCCGCCAGGCGGCGCAGCGCATCGCCCGGCTCCCGCTCGTCGACGACGTCGTGCTCTCCCCTCTTCACGAGACCGTCGCGCTCACGCTCGACGGCTTCGACCCCGAGGCGCCCGGCTACGTCAACGCCGTGGCGCTGGTGACCACGCGCCTCGCGCCAGCCATCCTGCTCGGGATGCTCCACGCCATCGAGGACGAGAACGGCCGCGAGCGGCACGAGCGCTGGGGCGATCGCACCCTCGACCTCGACCTCATCGCCTACGGCGACGAGACCTCGGACGATCCCCGGGTGCTGGTGCCCCATCCCCGGGCGCACGAGAGGCTGTTCGTCCTCGAGCCGTGGCTCGAGGTCGATGCCGACGCCGTGCTCCCAGGGCACGGGCGCGTCGCCGACCTCGTCGAGGAGCTGCGACGTCGGGAGAGCTCGTGAGGCGCACCTCGGCCGGTCTCGTCGTCGTCCTCGCGCTGCTCGGCGGGGGCGTCGGATTCCTCGTCGACACGGTGCTCACCGCCACCGGCCGGGCGACGTTCACCCCGTCGGCGCTGCTACCAGTGCTGCTCGTGATCATCGGCGGCGCCTGCCTCGCACTGGCGTGGCCGGTGCGCCGGAGTGTGCGCACCGGCATCCGCATCGATCCGTTCCGGGCGACGAGGGCGCTGACCCTCGCACGGGCATCGAGCCTGCTCGGGGCGATCCTGGCCGGGTTCGGGGGCGGGCTGCTGGCATTCCTCCTGTCGCGCCCCGTCAGTGCGCCGGTAGGGTCGACTGTGGCGATGGTCGCGCTGATCGCCAGTGCTGCGGTGCTGGTGGTCGCGGCCCTCGTCGCCGAACAGTTCTGCACCCTGCCGAAGGACCCTGATGACCGAGAACCCGCAGAGCCGACCCCTGAACCCGGACCCGGTGAGCTCCGCACCGGTCACTGACCAGGCTCTCGACGCCGGCACCTACACGCAGCTGCGCACGGCCCGTAGCGACGGCCGGCTCGAGCTCGACGGCGTGTGGCACCAGATCTCGCCGCGCTACGTCGTGTCGCAGATCGTGCAGAACCTGCTCTTCATCATCGTCGTCGCCGGGGCCGCACTCGTCGTCGCGTTCGTGCTCCATCAGGTCTGGGCGCTGATCCCCGCCGGGGTCATCGTGCTCATCACCCTACTCACGCTCATCATCCTGCCCCGGCAGGCACGCGCGATCGGATACATGCTGCGCGAGGACGACATCGTCTTCCGCAAGGGCATCCTCTGGCAGCGCATGATCGCCGTCCCCTACGGGCGCATGCAGCTCGTCGACATCACCCAGGGGCCCCTGGATCGCGCCTTCGGCGTCTCGCAGCTGAAGATGGTGACGGCGGCGGCGACGACCGGCGTGCAGATCCCCGGTCTCACCCAGGCGGCCGCCGAGGCGCTGCGCGACACGCTCATCAAGGTCGCCGAGACGCGTCGGACCGGACTGTGAGCGCGCCGCAGCCGCAGGCGGCCCCCGCCGCATCGACGACGCTCGCCGATGGCGAGTGGCATCGGATGCATCCGCTCACCCCCCTGTTCAAGGGCGGGCTGGTGCTCATCGTCGTCGGCGGCTTCCTCATCGCGAACATGCGCGATCGCCTTATCTCCTGGGTGATCGACCTCATCGAGCCCGGGGCGGGCTATGACGAGTACCCCGGGGGAGACCCCGTCGACTGGGTGTTCTCGAACGGACTGGTCCTGTTCGCGCTGCTCGGCCTCCTCGGCGTCGTCATCGTGCTCGTCGTGGCGTTCTGGCTGGTCTGGCGCTTCCAGCAGTTCCGCATCACCGGCGACCACGTCGAGGTGCGCAAAGGCATCGTCTTCCGCTCGCACCGGCGGGCTCCGCTCGACCGCGTGCAGGGCGTGAACCTCACCCGGCCCTTCCCCGCGCGGATCATCGGGCTCGCCAAGCTCGAGGTGGTCGGCGCCGGCAACGACGCGAACGTCGAGCTCGAGTACCTCGCCACCTCCAGGGCCGAGTCGGTGCGCGCCGACATCCTCCGGCTCGCCTCCGGCGCTCGTTCGGCGAGACAGGCGGATGCTGCGGCATCCGCTTCCGCGTCGCCGCACCTCGTCGCCCAAGTGCGCCAAGAGGTCAACAGCGGCCTCGCCGGGATGATCGACGGCGTCGACGTGCAGGACGTCGCGCCGGAGACCCTGATCAAGATCCCCACCGGACGGCTGATCGGCTCGCAGATCATCGTCGGCGCGCTCTGGTTCGTCTTCTTCGGCGTGATTTTCGCCGTGACGATCGGCGGCGCGGTGATCGGGTCGATCGCCGACGGCGACCCCTTGGACGGCGTCATCGGCATCGGGCTCGCGCTCGGCATGGGGATCCCGATGCTCATCGCCGTCGTCGGCATCACCTGGGCGCAGGTCTCGAAGTCGCTGCGCTACTCGATCGCACCGACCCCCGACGGCGTGCGCATCACCTACGGACTGCTCACCACGATCACCGAGACCCTGCCGCCGGGGCGCATCTTCGCCGTCGAGGTCTCGCAGTCGCTGCTGTGGCGGCCGTTCGGATGGTGGGCCGTGCGCATCAACCGCATGGGCGGCAAGAGCGCGTCGCAGCAGGCGTCGAGCAGCAACCAGCAGTTCAACATCGTGCTGCCCGTCGGCAAGCGCGCCGACGTCGAGCGGGTGCTGTCGCTGATCCTGCCAGACGCCCCGGCCGCGGACATCCCGCTCGTCTGGGAGCACGGCATCCTCGGCCCGGTCGCCGGCGACCCGTACCGGACGATGCCGCGGCGCGCGTGGTGGCGCCGGCCGCTGTCGTGGAAGCGGCACGGGTATGCGATGACCGGGTTCGGGCTGCTGCTGCGGAGGGGCATCATCTGGCGCAAGCTCGCCATCTTCCCGCTGGCCCGGCTGCAGGGCGTGTCGCTGACGCAGGGGCCGATCGATCGCGCTCAGCGGGTGTCTGGTGCGCAGGTGCACTCGGTGATGGGCCCCATCACCGGCCACCTCTCCGGTCTCGAGCGCGCCGACGCGCTGGAACTGCTCAACGGGGTCAGCCGCGCGGCGGTCCTCGCCGCGGCGCGCGACCGCACCCATCGCTGGGGCGAGCAGGGCCGGCAGATCGCGGATGCGGTGCCGGCCGGACAGTTCCCGTCGATGCCGGGCCCGTCGTCGGTCCCGCCGGCGCCGAACGCTCCGCTGGTCGTGCCGCCGGTCGCGGCCCCACCGTTGCCGCCGGTCGCGCCGCCGCAGCCGCCGGTCGTGCAGCCGCCGGTCGCGGCCCCGCCGCTGGCGCCTCCGTCCCCGCCGGTCCCTCCGTCCCCGCCGGTCCCGCCGTCCCCGCCGGTCCCGCCGTCCCCGCCGTCCCCGCCGTCCCCGCCGGTTCCTCCGTCGCCGCCGGTCCCGCCGTCCCCGCCGGTCCCGCCGTCCCCGCCGGATCCTCCGTCGCCGCCGTCCCCGCATCCGACCCCGCCGAACCAGGGCGAGCGCGCGGGTGAGTGAGCCGCAGCGCCGTGATGGGCGTCTCGGCGTCGGCATCATCGGTGCCGGTCGCGTCGGCCCGGTGCTCGGGGCGGCGCTCGCCGGCGCGGGGCACGCGCTCACCGGCATCACGAGCGGGTCCGACGACGAGCGCGTCTCGGCCGTGCTGCCGGGCGTCCCCGTGCTCGACGCCGTCGAGGTCGTGCGCCGCAGCGAGCTCGTCGTGATCGCGGTGCCGCACGAGCAGCTGCCAGGGCTCGTCGCGGGCATCGCCGAGGTGGGCGGCTGGCAGCTCGGGCAGCTCGTGCTGCACACCGACCCCGCACACGGCATCGACGTGCTCCGCCCCGCGGCCGAGCGCGGGGCGATCCCGCTGGCTGTGCACCCGGCGATCACGTTCACCGGTACCTCGATCGATCTGCGCCAACTGCAGGCGGGGTACGCGGCGGTGACCGCACCGGCCGCGGTGCTGCCGATCGCGCAGGCTCTCGCCGTGGAGATCGGATGCGAGCCCGTGGTCATCGCCGAGGCCGATCGGGCGGCCTACGCCGACGCGATCGAGACCGTCACCGCGTTCTCGCGATCGATCATCGCGCAGTCGACCACCCGCCTTCGCGCCATCGGCGTCGAGAACGCAGGGGGTTACCTGTCGGCCCTCGTGCAGTCGAGCGTCGAGGATGCGCTGCGCCGAGCATCCGATCCGCCGCCCCTGGTCTGAGGCGTCCCTCGGTGCACTCGCGCGCCTCACGGAGCGCGCTCGGAACCGCTCCGTCGGCCGTGGCTGAGGACGACCGGTACACGATCCCCGGCAGTGGGGGAGTGCTGCGGAACAAGCTCGGGTTGACAACGCAGCAGGACGTCGATGAGGCGATGAATCACGCTGCAACGACCCGCTGGGCGATCCTCAAGACGGAGCCGATCCCGGATCGGCGTCGGAGTGTCTCAGGTAGCTGCGGTGCCGTCTGCATGCCCAGAACCCGTCTGCATGCCGGATTCTCCCATCTGAGCCGACGGACGGAATCTGAACCGACAGACGGGACGGCGAGGGCGTCGGGCCGACAGACGGAACCCGAGTCGGGGCTGTGAGTTCGGCCTCGGTAAACTGGAGGCGACTTTCAAGGAGCCCCGCACATGACTGACGCGTTCGTCGCGCCCGAATCCCCCGAAGAAGACGTTCACGAGCAGAAGGCCGTGCGTCTGGCCAAGCGCGAGCGCCTCATCGCGAAGCGGACGGATGCCGGCGGCGGCGCCTTCCCGGTGAGCGTGCCGGTCACGCACACCATCCCGGCGCTGCGCGCCGAGTACGGCGAGCTCGAAGCGGGCGCCGAGACCGGCGTCATGGCCGGCGTCGCCGGTCGCGTCGTGTTCAGCCGCAACACTGGCAAGCTCTGCTTCGCCACCCTGCAGGCCGGCGACGGCGCGCGCATCCAGGCGATGATCTCCCTCGCGAACGTCGGCGAGGAGTCGCTCGCCGACTGGAAGGAGTACGTCGACCTGGGCGATCACGTCTTCGTGCACGGCGAGGTCATCTCCAGCCGTCGCGGCGAGCTGTCGATCATGGCTGACGACTGGAAGATCGCCTCGAAGGCGATCCTGCCGCTGCCGAACGCCTACGCCGAGCTCAGCGAGGAGAGCCGCGTGCGCAGCCGCTACCTCGACCTCATCGTCCGCGAGCAGGCCCGCACCACGGTGCGCGCCCGCGCCGCCGTGAACGCGAGCCTGCGCTCCACCTTCACAAGCCACGACTACCTCGAGGTCGAGACACCGATGCTGCAGGTGCAGCACGGCGGAGCATCCGCTCGTCCGTTCATCACGCACTCGAACGCCTTCGACACCGAGCTCTACCTGCGCATCGCACCAGAGCTGTACCTGAAGCGCGCCGTCGTCGGCGGCATCGAGCGGGTGTTCGAGATCAACCGCAACTTCCGCAACGAGGGCGCCGACTCCACGCACAGCCCGGAGTTCGCGATGCTCGAGGCCTACCAGGCGTACGGCGACTACAACCAGATGGCCGCCCTCACCCAGGAGCTCGTGCAGAACGCCGCGATCGCGGTGGCGGGCTCCACCACCGTCACCTGGGCGGACGGCACCGAGTACGACCTCGGCGGCGAGTGGGACCGCATCTCGATGTACGAGTCGCTCTCCGCCGCGTCAGGGCGCACGATCACCCCGCAGGATCCGGTCGAGGACCTCATTGCGTTCGCCGAAGAGAGCGGCGTCGACCTGCCGCCGCAGGCCACGCACGGCAAGCTCGTCGAGGAGCTGTGGGAGCACTTCGTGAAGGGCGACCTCGTGCGCCCGACGTTCGTGATGGACTTCCCCGTCGACACGTCGCCCCTCGTGCGCGAGCACCGCTCGATCGCGGGCGTCGTGGAGAAGTGGGACCTGTACGTGCGCGGCTTCGAGCTGGCCACGGGGTACTCCGAGCTCGTCGACCCGGTCATCCAGCGCGAGCGCTTCGTCGAGCAGGCGAAGCTCGCCGCGCGCGGCGACGTCGAGGCGATGCCGATCGACGAGGAGTTCCTGCGGGCTCTCGAGCACGCGATGCCGCCGTCCGGGGGCATGGGCATGGGCATCGACCGCCTGCTCATGGCGATCACCGGCCTCGGCATCCGCGAGACGATCCTCTTCCCGCTCGTCAAGTAGTCGCTCACTCGTACCGCGGCCCGCGCCGGAAGACCCATTCCGGCAGCATCCCCGCGTCGATGACGGTGCGGATGAGACCGGCGAGCCCGTAGCCGGGGTCGATCTCCCGGACGAGAGCGAGATAGACGCCGGCGTGCGTCGAGCGGCCCAGCGCCCACGAGAACCACGCGGCGAGGGTCAGGGGACCCGCGCGCATCGCCCGCGGAGCGCGTGCGGCGGCGAGCCGCACGATCTCGAGCGCGCGTTCGAGCCGGGCGGGGTCGGGACGCGGACCGCGGCCGATCATCACCGCGTTGAGCTCGGTCTCGTACAGGCCGCCGCACGTGCTCATGTCGAGCTGCTCGTCGAAGGCCTGTTCGCCGCCGGCGTACGAGGTCGCCCACTGCAGCAGCGCCACGTCGCGGAGGATCGGGCGGTGCAGGCACCACAGCAGCGCGGCGGTGACGAACGGCGGCTGCTCGGCGGGGTCCTCCAGCAGCGATTCGAAGAACCATGTCATGTCCTCCAGCAGCGTGAGCGCGGCCAGCGCCTGCGGGTTCTCACTGCCGTCGAGCCGTCCGCCGCCGTCGCGATCGAGCACGGCGTCGAGGTCGCGCACCGCGCGGCCCACCCTCTCCTTCTCGGCGAGATCGGCCAGGGGGAGCCCTGCACCGGCGCGCTGATCACGGGCGGCATGGTCGCGGGCGGCGGCGTGCGCCTCGGGCAGCGGCAGCAGCTCTGGATCGTCCTCGAGATAGCTCGCCCACCCGTGCGGCATCACGCACAGCGCATCGACGAGGCGTAGGCCGGCCTCCTTCACCGCAGCGAGGACGTCGTCGACGAGGCCGAGGCGCGGAAGCACCAGCCCGTCGTGCGTGGACTGCGGGACGTCATCGACGTAGACGACGACGGCGACGGCATCGGCATCGTCCACCTTCGTCACGAGGCCGACGGCGGTGTCGGCGTACTCGGCGTCGCACTCGTCGTCGGGGAGATCGAGCCGCAGCGCGCCGTAGGTGCGCTTGCCGTGGAAGGGCAGCAGCACGAGGCTGCTGGTCGGTGCGAAGCCCGCGAGGGCGGGGATGATGCCGAGGAACTCGGCGGAATCGGATGCCTTGAGAATCGTGGTCATGTCGAGAGTGTGCGCGCCGGCGCGTGCGCGTGGGACGATTCCACAGGGCTGCGGGGCCGTGCTCCGAATGTGCAGTGAGAGTCGCTCGCGTAGCATGGGGACATGGACAACTTCTGGCTCGCCGCCGCCTGGTCGATCCTGCCGACCGCCGCCGTGTGCGCCGTGTTCTACTTCGTGCTCCGAGGGATCCTGCGCTTCGACCGCACCGAGCGTCGCGTGCACGCGCGGATCGAAGCCGAGGAGCGCGCCGCGCGAGGCCTGCCTCCCCGCGACTGAGCGGTGTCTGCGGCATCGGTTACTGTGTAGCCAGGGCGCTCGCCGCGATGGCGGCACCGATTCGCGGAGAGGTCAGCAATGAACGCCGAGACCTGGGGCCTGTGGCTCGCCGGGGTGCTCGCGGCGATCGACCTCGTGTTCCGCATCACGGCGATCATCGTCATCCCGCGCAACCGGCGCCCCACCTCCGCGATGGCGTGGCTGCTCGCGATCTTCTTCCTGCCCTTCATCGGCGTCTTCCTGTTCCTGCTCATCGGCAACCCCCGGCTGCCGCGAGCCCGGCGGCGCAAGCAGGACCAGATCAACGGCTACATCCACGAGGCGAGCGAGCAGCTGCACTTCGGCACGCTGCGACCGGATGCCCCCGCATGGTTCGGGCCGCTGGTCGAGATGAACCAGCGTCTCGGCGCCCTGCCGATCTCCGGCGACAACGGCGCGAAGCTGATCTCCGAATACCAGGAGTCGCTCGACGCGATGGCCGCGGAGATCCGCAAAGCCACCCAGTACGTGCACGTGGAGTTCTACATTCTGCAGTCCGACGCCTCGACCGACGACTTCTTCCGCGCGCTCGAAGAGGTCTCCGCCCGGGGCGTGACCGTGCGGGTGCTGCTGGATCATTGGGCGAACCGGTGGAAGCCGCGCTACCGGCAGACGACGGAGCGCCTCGACGCGATGGGCGCCGACTGGCACCTCATGCTGCCGGTGCAGCCGCTGAAGGGGCGGATGCAGCGCCCCGATCTGCGCAATCACCGCAAGCTCCTCGTGGTCGATGGCACCGTGGCCTTCCTCGGCTCGCAGAACATCACCGACTCGACGTACAACCTGCCCAAGAACATCGCGCGCGGCCTGCACTGGGTCGACCTCATGGTGCGCATCGACGGGCCTGTCGTGCTGAGCGTGAACGCGATCTTCGTGGCCGACTGGTACAGCGAGACCGACGACATCCTCGAGGAGATCGACATCGCCTCCGCAAGTCCAGGCACGGGCGACCTGGACTGCCAGGTCATCCCCTCCGGCCCCGGTTTCGAAGTCGAGAACAACCTGCGCCTCTTCCTCGGGCTGCTCTACGCGGCCAAGGAGAAGATCATGATCGTGAGCCCGTACTTCGTGCCGGACGAAGCGCTGCTGCTCGCGGTCACGACCGCCGTCGACCGCGGCGTCGAGGTGGAGCTGTTCGTCTCGGAGGAGGGCGACCAGGCGATGGTCTACCACGCGCAGCGCAGCTACTACGAGGCGCTGCTCAAGGCCGGCGTGCGCATCTGGATGTACCGCAAGCCCTTCATCCTGCACACCAAGAGCCTGACGATCGACGAGCAGGTCGCTGTCATCGGCTCGAGCAACATGGACATGCGCTCGTTCGGCCTGAACCTCGAGGTGTCGATGCTCGTGCGCGGTGAGGAGTTCGTCGCCGAGATGCGCGGGGTCGAGGCGCAGTACCGCTCACTGAGCCGCGAGCTGACGCTTCAGGAGTGGATGCAGCAGCCGTTGCGCTCCACGGTGCTCGACAACCTCGCCCGGCTCACCTCGGCGCTGCAGTAGCGAGCGGGTGCGTCGCAGGCAGGGCGATGAGCAGGGCGTCGGGGTCGACGCGGCACGTCATGCGCAGCCCCTCGCCGAACTCGTCGCCGTCGATCTGCACGGGCGTCGGCGTGGTCGCTGCGGCCTCGGCGACCGTGCCGTGGAAGTACTTCACCGCGGCGTTGCGGCCGCGGTGCTTGAGCGCCATGCGGCCGACGCGGCTGCGCCGCAGCACCGAGTTGTCCCACCAGATCTTGCGCCACACGTTCAGCCAGCCGAAGACGCCGGTCGCCTGGATGACGGCGACGTCGAGCTTGCCGTCGGTGACCGAGGCGTCTGGCACGAGCTCGATGCCCGCCGGGAGCGTGCCGCAGTTGGCGAAGAGGATGCTGTGCACCTTCGCCGTGTGCATCCGCTCTGTATCGACCTGGTACACCGCGCGGAACGCCTGCGCCTTGGCCAGCGATCGCGCGGCGCCGTCGACGTAGGCGATCCAGCCGACGGTCTTCTTCAGGTCGGAGCGCGTGTTCGCGATCATGTCGGCATCCAGCCCGATGCCGGCGAGCACGACGAACGCGTGCTCGGAGCGCGCGCCGCCCGCGCGCGTGATCTCGGCCCAGCCGATGTCGATCGGATGCCGGGCTCCGCCGAGAGCCGCGCTGATCATCGTCTCGGGAGCGCTGAGCGGCAGGCCGAGGTTGCGGGCGAGGAGGTTGCCGGTGCCGCTGGGGATGATGGCGAGCGGAATCCCGGTGCCCGCCATCGCCTCCGCCACGGCGCGCACGGTGCCGTCACCGCCGGCGACCATGACGACCGCCACGCCGCGCTCGATCGCCTCGGCGGTCACCGCCCGGCCGGCGTCGAGGACGGTCGTCGGATAGAACGCCGGATGCTCCCAACCAGCCTCGCGGCTGGCCTGGCGCACCAGTGCGCGCAGCTTCTTCTCGTCGACCTTGATGGGGTTGTAGACGAGCGCCGCCTGCGGGCGGGGCCGGGGAAGCGTCGTCATGTCGCCAACTTTAGCGCCGGTAGAATCGGTGGATGATCGACCTCGCACTGCTTCGTGACAACCCCGAGATCGTCCGCCGCTCACAGGCCGCCCGTGGCAACGACCAGGCGAGCGTCGATGCGGCTGTGGAGGCCGACCGATCGCGTCGTGCGGCGCTCGCCGCCTTCGAGGAGCTGCGCGCCGAGCAGAACGCCTTCGGCAAGCAGGTCGCGAAGGCCCCCAAGGAGGAGAAGGCGGCCCTCGTCGCCCAGGCCAAGGAGCTCGCCGACCGTGTGAAGCAGGCGCAGCAGGCGGCCAATGAGGCGGCGGAGACGGCATCCGCTGCGCTCGCCGCGATCGAGAACATCGTCATCGACGGCGTCCCGGCCGGCGGCGAGGAGGACTTCGTCGAGCTGCGCCGCGTGGGCGAGGTGCCCGCGTTCGGGTTCGAGCCGCGCGATCATCTCGAGATCGGCGAACTCCTCGGGGCGATCGACATGGAGCGCGGCGCCAAGGTCTCCGGTTCCCGCTTCTACTTCCTCACCGGGATCGGCGCCCGGCTCGAGATCGCGCTGATGAACCTCGCGCTCGACAAGGCGCTGCGCAACGGCTTCACGCCGATGATCGTCCCCACCCTGGTGCGTCCGGAGATCATGCAGGGAACGGGATTCCTCGGCGAGCACGCCGACGAGGTCTACCACCTCGGCAAGGAGGACCTCTATCTCGTCGGCACCAGCGAGGTGCCGCTGGCCGGTTACCACAAGGACGAGATCCTCGATCTCTCCCAGGGCGCCCTGCGCTACGCGGGCTGGTCGACGTGCTATCGCAGCGAGGCGGGCTCCTACGGTAAGGACACCCGCGGCATCATCCGCGTGCACCAGTTCAACAAGCTGGAGATGTTCGTCTACACCACCCCCGAGGAGGCCGAGGCCGAGCACCTGCGCCTCGTCGCTATGCAGGAGGAGATGCTCACCGCGCTCGGACTCGCCTACCGCGTGATCGACGTCGCCGCGGGAGACCTGGGCTCCAGCGCTGCCCGCAAGTACGACATCGAGGCCTGGGTGCCCACCCAGGGCGCGTTCCGCGAGCTGACCTCGACGTCGAACTGCACGACGTACCAGGCGAGGCGCCTGGACGTGCGGTTCCGGCCGGAGGACGGCGGCAAGACCGCCCCCGTCGCCACGCTCAACGGCACGCTCGCGACCACCCGCTGGATCGTGGCGCTGCTCGAGACGCACCAGCAGGAGGACGGCTCGGTGCGCGTACCAGAGGTGCTGCGCCCGTACCTCGGCGGTCTCGAGGAGCTGGAGCCCGTCGTTCGACGGGCTCAGGGCGCCCTGTGACGGCGGCGGCGATGCCAGCGACCGCTCCCTGGCTCGTCGGCCTCGACGTCGACGGCACGATCCTGCAGCAGGACGAGACGATGAGCCCCGGCGTGCCGGAGGCCGTCGCACGCCTGCAGGCGGCGGGGCACATCGTCACGATCGCGACCGGTCGCAGCTGGATGGCGACGCAGCGCTGGGTCGAGGAGCTCGACCTCACGCCTGAGTTCGTCGTCTGCTCGAACGGCGCCGTCACCATGCGCCGCGTCGGCGGCGAATGGCTGCGCTGGAACATCGAGACCTTCGACCCGTCTCCCGTGCTCGCACTGCTGCACGATCGGCTTCCCGATGCGCGCTACATGGTCGAGCTCGCCTCTGGCCAGCGTCTGTACACGAAGCACCTCGACGACTGGACGCTCGACGGCGGACGCCAGGTCGCCTTCGACGAGCTCGCCGACGAGCCGGTCTCGCGCATCGTCGTTGCCTCGCCCGGCCACGACGAGGCGGACTTCCACCGGTTGGTGGCGGATGCTGGTCTCAACGAGGTGTCGTACGCGATCGGCTGGACCGCCTGGCTCGACATCGCGCCGAACGGCGTCGACAAGGGCACGGCGCTCGAGCTCGTGCGCTCGCAGCTCGGCCTCGACGACGGGCGGGTGCTCGTGGCCGGCGACGGTCGCAACGACATCGGCATGTTCGGCTGGGCTCGCGCCCTCGGCGGCCGCGCGGTGGCGATGGGTCAGGCCCCCGCCGAGGTGAAGGCCGCCGCCGGCGAGGTGACAGACGATGTCGTCGACGGCGGGCTCGCGCGGGCTCTGAACACGCTTCCAGCGCCCGCCCAGGTCAGCGCGGGAGAATAGAACTCGGCTAGACTCACGGCTTGTCGGCAGATCCGTCTGTCGGGAGGGTTGTCCGAGCGGCCGATGGAGCTGGTCTTGAAAACCAGTGGGCAGAAATGTCTCAAGGGTTCGAATCCCTTACCCTCCGCCACCCGCCCTTGGCGCGATGTCCCCGCATCGATCGCCGAACCGAAAGGCCCCGAGTGAGTCAGAACACCCGCCGGCGCACCATCGCGCGTCACGGTCAGCTGCGCACCCCAGGTCCGCTCGGTCAGCTCCTGAAGCTCTTCGCGATCGGCCTGTCGGTGCTCCTCGTCAGCGGCGTCGCCGTGGCCGGGTACATCGCCTACGACTTCGGCAGCACCGTCAGCGCGAACGCCGTCGAGATCGAGGGCCAGGAAGAGGTCCCGCCGGACATCAGTGCCTACGAGGGCGGCTTCAACCTCGTGCTCACCGGCGTCGACACCTGTGAGGACGAGTACAAGCAGTACTTCGGCGATCGCTGCACGGGCGCCGACTCCAAGGGCACCCTCAACGACGTGAACCTGCTCGTTCACGTCTCCGACGAGCCGCGTCGCATCACCGCGGTGAGCTTCCCCCGCGACCTCATGCTGCCCATCCCCGAGTGCAAGGACGAAGAGGGCAACACGCACTCGGCCATGAGCAAGCAGCAGCTCAACGTCGCCTACAGCGATGCAGGGCTCAGCTGCGTGGTGAAGACGATCTCCGAGCTCACCGACCAGGAGGTGCAGTTCGCGGCATCCGTCACCTTCGGCGGGGTGATCGAGATCACCAACGCCATCGGCGGCGTGGACGTGTGCCTCGCGAACCCGATCAAGGACCGCCACACCGGGCTCGATCTGGCTGCCGGCACGCACACGCTGCAGGGGCTCGAGGCGCTGCAGTTCCTGCGCACCCGGCACGGTGTCGGCGACGGCAGCGACCTCGGCCGCATCGGCAACCAGCAGCAGTACATGTCGAACCTCGCCAAGAAGCTCATCAGCAGCGACACCCTGAGCAACGTCCCCGTGATGCTGAAGCTCGCCACCACCGCGGTCGACAACCTCGAGACCAGCACGTCGCTGGCCAACCCGATGACGATCGTGCAGATCGGCCTCGCGGTGAAGTCGGTGGCGTTCGAGGACATCGTGTTCCTGCAGTACCCGACCTTCGCCGACCCGGACAACCCCAACAGGGTGGTGGCCGACGAGGCGTCCGCCGCCGCGATGTGGGACGCGATCAACCAGAACGCGCAGTTGCAGATCACGCACGAGAACACCGAGAACGACGGCGTCGTGGTGACCGACCCCGGCACGACGGCGACGGGCGAACCCGTCGATCCCTCAGCCACCGCTGATCCCACAGCGACGCCGGACGGCGTGGTGGCCCTTCCCGAGAACATCAAGGGGACGTCGGCCGCGCAGACCACCTGCTCGAACGGCAACGTGCGCTGAGCGGGGGCGGATGCCGCAGCATCCGCCCCCACTCAGCGCTGCCGCGACGCGAGCGCCGTGGCCAGCTCTTCGATCAGCGGGATGCCGGGACGGTCAGCACGCCGTTGCGGCGGTGCGGGAGACGGGCGAGAGAGGCGTCGCGCAGCGCCTCGGGCAGCAGCCGCTCCGGGGCGTCCTGGAAGGCGATGGGCCGCAGGAACCGGCGGATCGCCGTCGCCCCCACCGAGGTGTGCAGCGACGTCGTCGCCGGCCACGGACCGCCGTGGTGCTGCGACCAGGTCACCGCGACGCCGGTGGGCCAGCCGGCGAACAGCACGCGACCGGCGCGCTCCTGCAGCAGCTCGAGCGTCTCGGCGACGTCTTCGCCCTCCTCGGCGTGCAGGGTCGCGGTGAGGCTGCCTGGCACGACGGCGAGAGCCGCGTGCAGCTCGTCCTCCGAGCTGTAGCGCACGAGCAGGGTCACCGGCCCGAAGCATTCCTCCAGCAGTGCTTCCGGACGCTCGGCCACGGCGCGGGCGTCGGTGGCGAGGACCACTGGCCGCACCCCGCTGACCTCGACACCCGTCGCGACGACCGCGACGGAGGCGTCCGTCTCCAGCCGCGCGAGCCCCTCGGGGAAGGCGGCGGTGATGCGATCGGTGAGCAGCGGCCCGCCGGACGCTGCGGGCACGGCCGCGGCGACGGCATCCTCGAATCCGAGACCCTCCGGCACGAAGACGACCCCTGGCTTGGTGCAGAACTGGCCGACGCCGAGCGTGAACGAGCCGACCAGACCCTGCGCGAGCGCCTCGCCGCGGGCCGCGGCAGCGCCGGGTGTCACGACGACGGGGTTGATGCTGCCCAGCTCGCCGTAGAACGGGATCGGCTCGGGGCGGGCTGAGGCCAGGTCGAACAGCGCGCGACCGCCGGCGACCGAGCCGGTGAAGCCGGCCGCCTTGACGAGCGGATGCTGGACGAGGGCGTTGCCTGCTTCGCGCCCCTCGATGAGGGCGAGGGAGCCGGACGGGGCGCCCGCGGCCTCCAGGGCTGCGGCGACGATCTCGGCGGTGCGGACGGAGAGGCGCGGGTGACCGGAATGCGCCTTCACGATCACGGGATTGCCCGCGGCGAGAGCGGAGGCGGTGTCGCCACCGGCGACCGAGAAGGCGAACGGGAAGTTGGATGCCGAGAACACCGCGACCGGGCCCAGCGCGGTGAGCATGCGCCGCAGCTCGGGGCGAGGGGGTGCGGCCGAGGCATCGGCATCGTCGATGGTCAGCTCGAGATACGAGCCCTCCTCGACGACGGAGGCGAACAGGCGCAGCTGACCGCTCGTGCGGGCGACTTCGCCCGTGAGCCGCGGCACGCCCAGCCGGGTCTCCTCGTCGGCGATCGCGACGAGTTCTGCGACCTCGGCGTCGATCGCATCGGCGGCGGCGCGCAACCAGGACGCCCGTTCGCTGCCGGTGGAACGGCGCCAGACGGGGGCGGCCGCGGCGGCCGCGCTCACGATCGCATCGACGTCTGCAGTGCTCGTCATGGGGTCTCCTTCTCGAAGGCGGTGAAACGGATGCCGAGACCCGGGTGCGGGTTCTCGCTGAGACGTCCGTCGCGGATCGTCACGGGTGAAGGGTCGGCGAGGGCGCCGAGGTCGCCGAAGCCGGCGTCCTCCACGTCCTCTGCCCACGGGTCGCCCGGCAGGGTGAGGGCGAGCTGGCCCGAGAGCTCTGGCAGCAGGTGCGGGTGCACGGCTGCGCCCGCATCGGCGGCGACGGCGGCGATGCGCAGGAACGGGGTGATGCCGCCCACGCGGATGATGTTCGGCTGCACCACCTGCGCTGCGTCCGCCTGCAGGAACTCCGCGAAGCGGTACGCCGTGTGGAGGTTCTCGCCGACCGCGATCGGCACATCGATGCGGCGGGCGAGCTCGGTGTGTCCGAGGAGGTCGTCGGCGCGCAGCGGCTCCTCGATCCAGGTGAGATCGTGCACGGCGAGGGCGGTGACGGCATCCGTCGCCTGGGTGAGGCTCCAGCGCTGGTTCGCGTCGATCATCAGCGCGCGGTCGGGCCCCAGCACCTCGCGCACGGCGGCGAGGCGATCGAGGTCTTCGGCGATATCGGGCTTGCCGACCTTGATCTTCACGGCGTCGAAGCCGGCTGCGACCCAGCGTCGCACCTGGGCGACGAGTTCGTCCTCGCTGTAGTGCAGGTTCACGCCGGAGCCGTAGGCGCGGATGCTGTCACGGCGGCGGCCGATGAGCTGCGACACGGAGGTTCCTGCGGCGCGCGCCTGCGCGTCCCACAGGGCGAGGTCGAGACCCGCGAGCGCGATCGTCGTGATGCCTCCGCCGCCCGCCTCATGCAGGTGGGCCCAGAGCCCGTCCCAGCTCTCGCCTGGCACGGCCGAGCGTCCGATCGCCGCGGGGATGATCTCGTCGTCGAGCAGCGCGTGGACGGCGCTCGCCCCGATCTGCGGGGTCCAGGAGAAGCCGTGACCCTGAACGCCGTCGCTGCGGGTGACCCGGGTGGCGATGACGGTGACGGCGTCGACCTGAGCGCCCGACGGGGCGCCGCCAGAGGCGGAGTGCGACGGCCCCCACGGGCGGGTCAGCGCCACGCGCTGCCGCCGCGTCTCGAGCCGCTCGATCGTGGTCACAGCAGCGCACGTCCGGCGGCGAGGATCTCGGCGAGGCGGGCCTCCTGCTCGGGTGACGGGTCGACGAGCGGAGCGCGCACCGATCCCACGTCGAGCCCTCCGATCCGTAGCCCCGCCTTGATCAGCGAGACACCGAATCCAGGGGTTTCATCACGCAGCGTCACCAGCGGCCGGTAGAAGCCGTCGAGCAGTCGCAGCCGGGCATCCTCATCGCCCGAGGAGTATGCGCGGTAGTAGGCGTTCGCGATGTCCGGCGCCATGGCGAAAGCCGCAGAGGAGTACAGGGGCACGCCGATCCCGCGGTACGCGGCCTGTGTGAGCTCTGCCGTGAGCAGGCCGTTGAAGAACGCGAAGTCCTCGCGGCCGGTCTCGGCCACCGCGCGCACGATGAGCTGGGTGACGCCGACGTCTCCCGTGCCGTCCTTGAAACCCACCACCCGCGGATTCTCGGCGAGGCGGCGCACCGTGTCGACGGCGTACTGCGCGGTGCCGCGGTGGTAGATGATCACCGGGAGCTCGGATGCCGCGGCGATCTGCTCGATGTAGGCGACGAGCCCGGCCTGCGTGCCTCCGACGAGGTAGGGCGGCAGCACGAGCAGCCCGTCGGCTCCGGCATCCGCCGCGCCCCCGGCGACCTCGATCGCGTGGCCGAGCGAGCCACCGGCACCGGCGAGCACCGGAACGCGCCCGCCCACCGTCGCGGTGGCCGTTCGCGTCACGGCGATCGCCTCGGTGGCGGAGAGCGCATGGAACTCGCCCGTGCCGCAGGCGGGGAAGACGCCGCCCGCGCCTGCATCCACCCCCGTGGTCACATGCCGGGCGAGCACGTCATGATCGATCGTGCCGTCGCCCCCGAACGGTGTAACGGGGAAGAACAGGATGCCATCGAAGTTCACAGCCGTGCCTTTCATTCGTTTCAGCGGGTTCAGGTCGCGAACCTGGTTCTCAATCTCGGTCAGAGCCGACCAGGTTTGCGACCGGAGCAGAGGGGTGAGCGAGTTCGTCGCGCCAGTTGCGGGCGGGGCGCCAGCCGAGCAGCCGCGCGGCCTTGGCGGAGGAGAACGCGGGAGACGATCCGGTGAGCTCTGCCGCCGCGTGCGCCGTGCCGGGGTGGAACCGCGGCAGCAGCTCGCTCAGCGGCTCGCGGGCGAGCGCGTCGTCGGCGCCGACGAAGAACACCTCGCCGTTCGGGATCTCATCGAGGCCGGCCAGTAGGGTGTCGGCGAAGGAGGCGACATCGCGCGCGTCGACGTAGTTGAACAGCGCTGGCGCCGACAGCGCCGGATCGTCGAGTCTCTGCTGAACGGTGTGGCCCTGCTGGGTGGGCGCGCCCGCCCACTCCTCCGGGGCGATCACGTAGCAGGGGCGGAACGACGCGAAGCGCACGTCGCCTGCGGTCTGCCGCTGCAGCATGGCCGCCGTCTGCTCGATCAGCAGCTTCGACAGCCCGTAGGCGTTCCAGGGCAGCGTGGGCGATGTCTCGTCGAGGGGGAGGCGCTCGGGGGTCCAACCGCGCGGGCAGCCGTAGCCGATCACGGTCGGGCTGGACGCGGCCACGATGCGACGGACGCCCGCCTGCACTGCACCACCGAGCACGGCCTGGGCGAGTCCGGCGTTGGTGCGGAGGATCACATCCTCCGGGGCGCTGAACGGCACCGCGATCGCGGCGAGATGGATGAGCGCGTCGGCCCGGCTGTCGGCCAGGGCGGATGTCGCGGCATCCGCATCCGAGAGATCGGCGGAGACCTGGGTGACGCCGTCTCGTTCGAGCTGTGCGGTCGGGGCCCGGTCGATCGAGACGAGCTCATGCCCGGCATCCGCGAGTCCGTTCACGAGAGACCGGCCGAGGCGTCCAGAGCCACCAGTGACGACGATCCTCATCGGGAAGTCTCCAGGGAGATGCCGAGATCGGCGATGTCGACAGGGAGCCCGGTCTCGAGCGAGCGGTTGCCGGCGATGCCGACCGAGATCGAGCGGATGCCGTCGGTCCAGTCGGCCGGCCGGCCGAGCGGGTCGTCGCCCGGCCCTTCGAAGACGTCGGAGAGCAGCAGGGCGTCGCCGCCGCCGTGTCCGCCTGCTCCGCCGTCGATCGGCACCTCGTAGGCGGACTCCCAGTGCCTCTGCACGATGAGTCGTTCCCCCTCGGAGCGCAGGCCCGCCGTGCCCTCGTGACCGGACAGGCTGGGGTCGATCCGAGGGTGCAGGCCCTCGCCCGTGAGCACCGCTGCGCGTTCGACGACCTCGAGCTCGACGCGGCCGAGCGTGCCGTTGACGGCGACACGGTAGCCCTCCCAGGGGGAGTGCGCGTTGAGCGAGTAGGAGAGCGTGGCGCCGGAGGCGTAGTCGACGACGAGGGCGAGGTTGTCCTCGATCGTGATGCCCTCGCTGAAGACGTCGAGGTCGCGGCGGTAGCCGTCGTGCTGCTCTGCATCGAGGTACAGGGCCTTCAGGCGCTCGTCGGTGCGCAGGTCGAGCTCGAACGCATCGCCGCCGTCGTGCGTACCGCGCTCGGGGCGTGCGCCGAGACCGCGAGCCCTCGCGTTCTCGGCGCCGTAGAAGCGCAGGCCGCCGGAGGCGTACACGCGCGTCGGCTGAGAACGGATCCACCAGTTCACCAGGTCGAAGTGATGGCTCGACTTGTGCACGAGCAGTCCGCCCGAGTTCTTCTTCTCGCGGTGCCAGCGGCGGAAGTAGTCGGCGCCGTGGTTCGTGTCGAGCACCCAGGAGAAGTCGATGGAGGTCACGTCTCCGATCGTGCCGTCCTGGATCACCTGCCGAAGGGCGCTGTTGCGGGGCGAGTAGCGGTAGTTGAAGGTCAGCACGACCTTCCGGCCGGTGCGTGCGACCGCCTCTTCGATGCGGGCGGCGCTGGGGGCGTCGATCGTCAGGGGCTTCTCGACCACGACGTCGACCCCGGCCTCGAGGGATCGGACGATGAGCTCGGCGTGCAGGTCGTCGCGCGAGCAGATGATGACCCGGTCGACGCGCTCCTCGCTGATCACGGCTTCGAGTTCGTCCGGGCCGGCGAGCCGTGGCGCTGCGGCGCCCGCGTCGGCGACGAGTCGCGCGTAGTGCTCGGCGCGCACCGGGTTCGGCTCGACGATCGCGACGAGCTCGGCTCGTTCGCGGTGCTCACCGACGATCGCGCCGACGTACAGCTGCGCGCGGTGACCGGCGCCGGCGAGGGCGTAACGGGTCTTCGGCATCATTGCTCCAGGTATCAGGAAACGTTTTCTCAGCGTAGCAGGGAGTGCCGTTCTGCGGAAGCCACCCTTCGGGGTGTGACGGTGGCCGCCGCGCGGTCGCGTGGACAGGAACCGGTTTCTCGACTACCTTGAGCGAGATGAAACTCGTCGACGACGCGAGCACCTATCGCAACCCGATCATCGATGCCGATGTCCCCGATCCCGACGCCATCCGCGTCGGAGACCGCTTCTACCTCGTGGCGTCGAGCTTTCACCGTGCTCCCGGGCTGCCGATCTTCGCGTCGGACGACCTGATCACCTGGGAGCGCGTCGGGTTTGCACTCGAAGGCGGCACCCCGACCGCATGGTTCGCGCAGCCCCGGCACGGCGGCGGCGTGTGGGCGCCGTCGATCCGTCATCACGACGGGCTCTTCCGCGTCGTCTACCCCGACCCCGATCAGGGAGTGTTCGTGGTCACCGCATCCGACCCCGCCGGGCCCTGGACCGAGCCGCACCTGCTGCTGCCAGGACTCGGCATCATCGACCCGTGTCCGCTGTGGGACGACGACGGCAGTGCCTATATTGTGCACGCCTGGGCGCATTCGCGCGCCGGCCGCAAGAACGTGATCACCGTGATGCCGGTGGATGCCGCGTTGCGGCATCCGCTCGGCCCCGCCGTCGACGTGATCGACGGCGATCTGGCCGGCGGCATCACCACCCTCGAGGGCCCCAAGTTCTACAAGCGTGAAGGGGAGTACTGGATCTTCGCCCCCGCCGGGGGCGTCTCAACGGGGTGGCAGAGCGTGTTCCGTGCGCCAACGCCCTACGGGCCTTACGAGCATCGGATCACGCTCGCGCAGGGGGATACACCGGTGAACGGGCCGCATCAGGGCGCCTGGGTCGACGACGGCCGCGGCGGCGACTGGTTCTTGCACTTCCAGGACCGCGGGGTACACGGCCGGGTGCTGCATCTGCAGCCGATGGCGTGGGCCGCCGACGGGTGGCCGATGATGGGCGAGGCAGTGAGCGCAGGCGCCGGGCAGCCGGTGCTGCGGCATCCGTCTCCCTTCGGCACGGCCCAGCACTCGCGCACGCTCGCCCTGTCCGACGATTTCGCGGGCGGGTGGCCCGGCGCTCAGTGGCAGTGGGAGGCGCGCCCCGATCCGCACGCCGTGGTCGGCCGCGGCCCGGGGCTGGGTCTTCGATCGAGCCCCGACGGCGGCAGTGTGCGCACCCTGCCCCGCGTGCTCTCGCAGAGCCTTCCCGGCCAGCCGTGCAGCGCGCAGATCGAGGTGGCGTTGGAGACCTCGCCGCCGGGGGGTCGCGCGGGGATCGCGGTGCTCGGGCGCGATTACGCCTGGGCCGGCGTCAGACGGACGGACGCGGGGGTCGAGGCGGTCGTCGCGGTGCGCACCCGAGACGATCGGAGCGAACGCGTGATCGCAACGATACCCGTGGCCGGATCACGGGTGCGGGTCACGGTCGATGTCGATGCCGAGGCGCGGGTGCGCTTCACGGTCGACGCGGCCTCGGTCGACCCGCAGTTCACGGCGGTCGAGGGAGACTGGGTCGGTGCCGCGCTCTCGCTGTTCGCCGCGAGTCCGCACGGTGCACCCGAGGCGATCGGACGATTCGCCGACTTCACCATCGACGTGCGGGAGAGATGACCATGACCGCGAAACGCGCACGAACCACGCCCACCCGCGAGACGACCATCAACGACATCGCGAGGGTCGCCGGCGTCTCGAAGGCGACCGTGTCGCGCGTCGTCAACGGGGTCAGCACCGTGAACGAGGAGATCGCAGAGCGGGTCCGCGCGGTGATCAAGGAACTCGGATACACGCCGAGCCAGACCGCCCGGTCGTTGTCGCTCGGCGCGAGCCGCACGGTGGGGGTCCTGCTGCCCGACCTCGGCAACCCGATGTTCCACCAGGTGCTGCACGGGTTCAACAGCGCGGCCGCGCAGGACGGCTATCACGTGGTCGTAACGGATGCCTTCGAAGACGCGGACGCCGAGCCTGAGCTCGCCAGAGACCTCCGCGATCGTACCGACGCCGTCGCGCTGTTCTCGCCTCGCATGACCAGAGAGAACCTGCTGCAGCTGCTGCCGCGCGTCTCCCCGGTCGTGGTGTTCAACCGCACCACCGGCAAGAACGCCGGCTCGGTGCTGATCGACTACTACGAGGGGATCCTGCTGCTCGCTCGCCATCTGATGGAGCTCGGCCATCGCCGTATCGCGTTCCTCGCCGGTCCCACCTATGCGCGCGCGAACTGGGAGCGCGAGCGTGGCCTCAAGGATCTGCGCACCGCGGAACCCGGCGTCGAGATCATCGATGTGCCGTGCGGACACTCCTTCGAAGACGGCTACGATGCGTGGCCGGCGCTGCGCGCGACAGGTGCGACCGCTGTGATCGCCTACAACGACGTCGTCGCGCTCGGTCTCCTCGGCCGACTCTCCGAAGAGGGGATCCCGGTGCCGGGTGAGATCTCGGTGGCCGGGTTCGACGACATCCCGTTCTCGCGCTTCTCCTCGCCGTCGCTGACCACGATGACCTCGCGACTGGCCGAGATCGGCGCGCACATCTGGGAAGTGCTGCGTGCCGAGATGACCGATGACCCGATCCGCGAGCCGATGATGTTCCTGCCCGAGCTGGCGATCAGAGCGAGCACCAGGGCGTCGTCGTGAGCGTCGACGAGCTCTCAGCGGTTGCTGCCCGCATCCGCTATCACGACGGCGCGGACGTCGACCCGCAACGGTCTCCGCGGCCGTACCTCACGGTGATGACGAAAGGCGCCGTGGCCGCCACGGACGTGGGGCCGGATGACCATCCGCACCACCTCGGGGTGAGCGCGGCGATCGCCGATGTGAACGGGGTGAGCTTCTGGGGCGGACGTACGTTCGTGCTCGGCGAGGGCTCTGTGCTGCTGTCGAATCACGGGCGGCAGGCGGTGCGCTCCCGGCAGACCGGCGCGGAAGGCGCCATGGAGCTGCTGGACTGGGTGGGCCCGGACGGGAGTCTGCTGCTCGACGAGCGGCGCACGATCTCGGTGCGCGAGGGCGACGACGGGATCGACGTGCGGTGGAGCAGCGAGCTGATCGCCGGGCATGGGGCGGTCAGCTTCGGCAGTCCGCAGACGAACGGGCGCGACGGCGCCTTCTACGGCGGGATCTTCTGGCGGACGCCGTTCTTGACGGCGCGCGTGCGCTGTGCGGATGGCGAAGGGGCGGATGCCGCGCACGGCTCGCTGTCGCCCTGGCTGGCGATCGACGGCCCCGATGCATCGTTGGTCGCAGCCACGGACAACGACGACATGCCCTGGTTCGTGCGAACGGAGGGGTACGTCGGATTCGGGCCGGCCGTCGCCGTGACAGGCAGACGGATGCTCGCGGCCGGCGAGCGGCTGCGCCTCGACCTGCGGGTCGCGGTCCTCGATCGGCCGCCCGTCGATCCGGCATCCGTCGCCCGACGGCTGAAGGCCGAGCGGTGACGCACTGACCGACTCGCCGTCTCACCGCCGGCCGAGTCGGTCGTGAGCGCAGGATGCTCGGTCGCGATCAGCCCTTGATCGACCCGACCAGCGCGCCCTTCACGAAGTACCGCTGCACGAACGGGTAGACGATGAGCATCGGCAGCGTGGCGACGAAGATCACGGCCATGCGCACGGACTGCGCAGGCGGCACCACGTCGACCGCCGAGTCGTCGGCGTTCATGCCGCTCGCCACGATCACGATCTGGCGCAGCAGCACCTGGATCGGCCACTTCTCGGAGCTGTTGATGTACAGAACAGCGTTCTGGTAGGTGTTCCAGTAGTACACGGCATAGAACAATCCGATCGTCGCGATCGAGGCCAGCGACAGCGGCAGCACGATCCGCCAGAAGACACCGAGCTCGCTGCATCCGTCGATCCGAGCCGCCTCCTCGAGGCTCTCCGGAATGCCCTGGAAGAAGCTGCGCATGATCACGAAATTGAACGCGTTGATGGCGACAGGGATGATCAGCGACCACAGCGAGTCGATCAGGCCGAGGTTCTTCACGACGATGAACGTCGGGATCATGCCGCCGGAGAACAGCATCGTGAACAGGACGAGGAAGTTGATCACCCTGCGGCCCTTCAGGTGCTTCTTCGACAGCGCATACGCCATGAAAGCCGTGAGGATCAGGCTGATCAGCGTGCCGCCGAACGTGACGATCGCCGATACGCCGAGGGCGCGGAAGATCGTCGGCGTCGACAGGATGTACCGGTACGCGTCGAGGGAGAACGTCTCCGGCCACAGGATGAACGGCCGCGTCGCCAGCTCTCCCGGCGTCGCCAGGGAGCTTGCCAGCACGTTCACGAAAGGCAGCAGGCACGCCAGCGCGAACGCGGTCAGGATCACGGCGTTGATCACCATGAAGACGCGGCGGCCGGGCGTGATCGACCTGCGCTTGCGGGCGACCTGGCGGATACGGATCGGGATGGTCGCGTCATCGATGTGGGCAGGCGCGGTGCTGGTCATGACGAACTCCGAGGGGTGGGGGTGCGCACCGCGAAAAGCGCGGCGGCGAGAAAGAAGAAGAAGGCGACGGGGTACAGCACGAACTGCGTTCCCAGCAGGCAGGCGAGACCCGCCGCGAGGAACCACCAGCCTGTCGCTCGACGGCGCGGGCGGAGCCGCGCGAAGAACACGCCGATCGCGGTGCAGAGGGCGACCATGATGAAGGAGAAGCCGAACCAGGCGGCGAGCGTGTTGAGCGCGATGTGGAGGTCGGCACCGGTCGGATCGAGTCCGGCGCTGCGCAATGCCGGGAGGATCGTGCTCTCCAGCGCGTCGTCGTCGCTGCGTGCGACGACGAGGGCGAACCCGCCCTGCAGCGTGGCGGAGGCCGCAAGGCCGATGCCGGCGATGATGAGCTCCGCGCGTCGCCGGAAAGGGGCTGTGACGTGCGTCTGGGTCATTGTCGATGCGGTCATCTCGTCACCTGCACGGTGTCGTCGGCGACCAATTCAGGGCCGATGGCGCCATGGAGTCGAAGCCCTGAGATGCGCAGGCCGGTGGTGAACTGCGCCTGGATCCCGGCCGCGGCCGTCGCGGGGATGCCGTCGGCCATGTCTGCGGCGGCAGGCTCAGCATCAGGGGCGAAAGCGATGCTCACGTCGTCGAGCGTGACGTCATCGAGCGGAGCCTCGGGCAGGCCGGAGAGGAACGCGGCGCAGGACTGCACATTTGTCGCGGTGATGTGCGACAAGTGGATGCCGCGCAGCCGTGGAGTGCCCTCGCCGACCGGCTGCGGGGTGCGATCGGCCACGATCGGCAGCGTGCCGCCAGGCCCGCAGAAGTAGAAGGGGTTGATGGCGAACGGACACATCACGCGGTCCATAACGATGTTGGAGACCCGCACGTCGGTCACAGTGCCGCCGCGACCTCGACGCGATTTGATGCGGATGCCGCGATCGGTGTCCTGGAACACGCAGTTCGAGACCACGACGCCGCGGACGCCGCCCGACATCTCGCTGCCGATCACGACGCCACCGTGCCCATGGGCCATCGTGCAGTTCGTGATCGTGATGTTCTCGCAGGGCACCCGGTCGAGGGAATGCTCGCTGCCGGCCTTGATGGCGATGCAGTCGTCGCCCACGTCGATGTGGCAGTCGCTGATGCGCACGTTGCGGCTCGACTCGGGGTCGATGCCGTCGGTGTTGGGGGAGTCGGGCGGGTTGATGATGCGGATGCCGGTGATCCGCACGTCGTCGCAGAGCAGCGGGTGCACCGTCCAGGCCGGGGAGTCGCGCAGCGTGAGGTCTGCGATGTCGACTCGCGAGCATCCATGCAGCCCGATCAGTGTCGGGCGGGGGTAGGCCAGATCACCCGTGCGGAACGCCGCCCACCACCGCGAGCCGCCGCCGTCGATCTCGCCCCGCCCGGTGATCGAGACGCCAACGGCGTCCCGTGCGTAGAGGCACGGAGAGTGGATGATCGCGGCTGCGCCCTCCCAGCGTGCTGTCACCGGCGGATACAGGATCGGGTCGGGGACGAAGCGCAGCACGGCCCCTGCCTCCAGATGCAGCTCCACATGGGAACGCAGGCGCAGAGCACCGACCTCGTGCAGTCCGGAGGCGACGCTCACGCGACCGCCGCCCGCATCGGCTGCACTGTCGATCGCCGTCTGCAGGGCGCGCGTGGCACGCTCGACGCTGCTGACGATGCCCTGCACCTGCGTTCCGGTCATGTCACTTGCTCTTTGCGTACGCGGCGGTGAACTCTTCGATGATCTTGTCGAGCCCCTGGCTGCTGAGCGCGTCGATCGCGTCCTCGTAGCCGTCCATGTCGAGTTGGCCGACCATGTACTTGTTGTAGGCGTCGTTGGCCGCCTGCTGGATCGTCGACCAGCTCTGATCGAACGTCGCGGACGATAGCGGCAGTGTCGGGTCGATGACGGCGAACTCGGCGTTCTCGGCGATCTTCTCGCTGCCCTCGTTGACGTATGGAGCCGAGCTCTTGAACGTCGTGACGACGTCGGACGGGCGGGACGAGTTGTACGGCTGCACCTCCTGCTCCCACTTGGCCTGGTCGATGATCGTGACGACGCCGTCGTCGATCGTGTAGTGCTCGCCTTCGATGCCGTTCGACATCAGTGCGAACGCCTCCTCGTCGAGGAGCTTGTCGATGAACGCGAGGATCGACTTCAGCTCGGCCTCGTCTTTCACCTGCGTGGTCGACATCGCCAGCCAGCCGCCGAAGCCGCCATTGGTGTCGGAGAGGATGCGCCGCGGCACGTTGTCGAAGGTGATGTCGTTGATGAGCGCCCACTTCATCGGAGTGTTCGGGTCGGCGCTCAGAGCGAGGTTCATGTAGTTCTTCGCTTCGAACAGACCCGTCACGACGATGCCGCCCTTGCCCTGGGCGATCGCATCCAGCTGGTTCTGCTTCTGCATCGTCACGAACTCGCTGTTCACCGCTCCCTGCTCGTACAGGCCGCGGTACCACTCCATGGCCTCCTTGAACTCGTCGGTCTGGAAAGTGGGGACGACCTCGTCGTCATCCGTGATCTCCCAGTTGTTGCCGGCGCCGAAATAGCCGGCGAGCGTCTTGAACCCGAGCTTGAAGCTCTCCAGCCGGTCGATGAACCCGGTGGTGTCGTCCTGGCCGTTGCCGTCCGGGTCCTCGGTGGTGAAGGCCACGGCCACCTCGCCGAGCTCCTCGATCGTGTGCGGCACTTCGAGGCCGAGGTTGTCGAGCCAGTCCTGTCGCACCAGCACGCCGTAGCGGGCGATCGGCTTCTGGATGGGAACGCCGTACAGGTGGCCGTCGACACGGGCGGACGCGATCGTCTTCTCGTCGATCTTCGACAGGTTCGGGTAGTCCTTCAGGTACTCCTCGACATCCCAGAACTGTCCGGATTTGAGCGCCTGGCGCACCGAGGTGTTCGACGTGTTGGTGATGGACGTGATGTCTGCGAGCGAGTCCGAGGCCAGCGCCGCGTTGATCTTCTCGTCCTTCGATGCGTCGGGCACCCACTGGAAGTCGAGCTTCGTCCCCGTGTACTCCTCGAGAGCCGTCTGGATCGGGCCGTCGGCCTCAGGGGTGGTGGGCGTGTGCAGCATCGCCATCCACGTGACGCTCTCGGCGGGCTTGGTCTCGGCGGTGCCGCCGTCGTCGTCAGGATCGCCCGACGAGCCGCACGCCGTGAGCGCGAGCGCCGCGGCGACGACGGAAGCGACGGCGATTCCGAGTCTGGACTGATTCCTCATTGTGATGTTCCTCTCGCAAGGTGCGGATGAGCCGGCGAGGTTTCGCGCGGCGTCGGGGGTGAAGTCTGAGCGTCGTCCAGCTGACCGAAGACGATGCGCGTGATGAAGCCGACGGCGGCGGCGGGGATGCCGACGCCGAACATCACGAGGACCGGGAGCGCGCAGGTGGCGAGCAGCCAGGCGATGCCGACGACCGCGGCTGCGGCGACGATCGTCCAGTGCAACGACCCGATTCCGATCAGCAGGGCGGCGACGATCTGGCGCGGGATGCTGCGGATGTCGGTGGCCGCCATCACGGCGAACACGTACGACGCGATGATGCTGATCACGACGAGCGCTATGACGTTGGCGAACTGCAGCAGCCAGCTGGACCCGGTGAAGATGTTGGTCACGATGATCGCGGTCGCGGCGAGCAGTATCCATCCCATCGCAGCCGCATGCCAGTAGCGGGTGCGGAGGTGACCGATGAAGGCGGCGGTGACCGGCGGCGTCTCGCCACGGCGGAACCAGCCGTCGATGTACGCGGCCACCGCGTACGAGGCCGGCCCGATGCCGAACACGACCAGCCCCAGCGCGGTCGTCGCGATCCAGAGCAGATTGAGGTAGGCGACACGGTAGACGGCTCGCAGAAACAGGTTCAGACGCATGAAAGCCTCGTACGAGAACATCAGTACACGCCCTCCTCGCCGAACTTCTTGGCGAGCCGGTTGGCCGCGATGACGAGGATGAGCCCTACGAGCCCCTTGAACAGGCCGACCGCGGTGGCGTAGCTGAGTTGTCCGTTCTGGATGCCGGCGGTGTAGACGTAGGTGTCGAAGATCTCGCCGAGATCGCGGTTCAGCGAGTTCAGCATCAGGAACATGTGCTCGAACCCGAGTTCGAGGAAGTCGCCGATCGCGAGGATGAACATCACGATGATGGTCGGGCGGATCGCGGGGAGCGTGATGTGCCAGGTCTGCAGCCAGCGGCCGGCGCCGTCGAGCTCGGCCGCCTCGTAGAGCTCCATGTCGACCCCGGTCATCGCCGCGAGATAGATGATCGTGCCCCAGCCTGCTGTCTTCCAGATCTCCTGCACCGTGTACAGCGGCCGCAGCCAATTCGGATCGGTGAGGAAGGGCACAGCATCCCATCCCCAGGATTGCAGCAGCGCGTTGATGCTGCCGCCGTCGGTGGTCAGCAGCACGTAGAACAGCGAGACGACGATGACCCATGACATGAAGTGCGGCAGGTAGATGATCGTCTGGATGCTGCGCTGGAAGAGCTTCGAGCGCAGCTCGTTCAGCAGCAGTGCGAGGATGATCGGCATCGGGAACGAGAAGACTAGCAGCAGCAGCGACACGGACACGGTGTTGACCAGCAGCATCGCGAACGTGGGCTCGCTGAAGAACCGGATGAAGTGGTCGAAGCCCACCCAGGGGCTTGCGCCGATGCCGCGGAACGGAGAGTAGTCCTGGAAGGCGATGATCAGCCCGCCCATCGGCACGTACTTGAAGATGATGAAGTACGCGATACCAGGGATCGCCATCAGGTACAGCGCGCGGTGACGCCAGATGCTCTGCCACCACGGGCGCTCCCGATCGCCGACGGAAGCCCGTTCTGCCGTCGCGTCAACGCTCACTGTCGGTGCGCCTTCCTGTGCTCGCCATCGAGTCGGATCGAGAAAATCGCGGGAAAGCGCTTCCTCAAGTAACCGGTTTCCCGAGGTTAGCATGCGAGGCGGATGCCGACAACAGGCAATTCAGGATGCGCCCGCAAGCGGGTCCTGAATGGGCGCGCCTCGTCACGGCATCCGCTTTTCGTTCCGGTCGCGATTCGTGCCGCTTCGCGGGCGCGCAGGCGGCACGAATCGCAACCTGAGTCCGAAGAGGCGGGCTCAGCGCGGCGCGGGGCCGGTGCTCGAGCGGAGGATCACCTCGGGGGTGAGGACGACGGATGCCGGCGCCTGCGCACCGGTGAGCAGCGCGTGCATCGCCGTCCAGGCGCGGCGTCCGAGCTCCTCTGCGGGGACGGCGGCGGTGGTGAGCGGGGGCGTGGTGTACGCGGCGAAGGGGATGTCGTCGAAGCCGGCGATCGAGAGGTCGTCGGGCACTCGGATGCCGCGGGTCGTCGCCGCCGACAGCAGGCCCATCGCGACCAGGTCGTTGAAGGCGAGCACCGCGGTCGAGCCGCTCGCGACGACGGCGTCGATCGATGCGGCGCCGCTGTCGAAGTCGACGCCAGCCGTGATCTCGACGAACTCCGCGTCGCCGCTTCTCGAGGCCTCGGCGATGGCGCGCCTGCGCGCCTCGCCGGAAGCGCTGGCGACGGCTCCCGAGAGGAAGGCGATGCGCCGGTGCCCCAGCCCGTGCAGGTGCGCGATGAGGTCGGCGGTGCCGGCTTCGTAGTCGGCGGCGACCGTCGGCGCATCGATCTGCTGCGGACGGTTGATCACGACCGCCGGCGCGACGGACGGGAGCAGCGCGGTCAGCTCGCTCTGGGGCAGGCGCGGAGCGCAGAGGATCACGCCGTCGGTGCGCCGGCGGGTGGTCGCAGCCAGCGCGACTTCGTCGTCGACCTGCTCCGCGGTGTCCGAGATGAGAACGTGATAGCCGTCGGGGGCGGCGGCGCGGCTGAGCCCGTGCAGGATCGTCTGGAAGGTCGGGTTGGCGAGATCGGGGACCATGACCGACACCGTCTGCGTCTGACCGAGCACGAGGCTGCGCGCCACGGGGTTCGCGGTGTAGCCGAGCTCGGCGGCCGCCGTCTTGACGCGTGCGGCCAGTTGGGGATCGACCGTCGGGTTGTCGTTCATCGCGCGCGACACCGTCGACAGCGAGACGCCGGCGAGCCGGGCGACATCGGTGATGCCGGGGCGAGTGGAGCGTGCCATCTGATTCCCATCTACCGCATTGCGTGCGCTGCCGTCATACTACGAGAAAACGTTTTATGAACGGAGTTCCGGTGGTCGGGTCGTACCAGGATCGTATCGAGAAGCAGCATCGGATCGCCCGAGTACGCGAAACGGTCGGCGGCCCGCTGCTTCTCACCTCGCACGAATCGATCGCGTGGTACCTCGAAGGGGTGCGCACGCACGTCTCGCTCGCAGGCCCGCCGGTGCTCGCGGTACGGGCGGATGCCGACGGCGACACGCTCTACATCGCCGACAACGAGGCGGATCGGCTCATCGCCGAGGAGCTGCTTCCGGCCGACGCCGAGCGCATCGTCAGGGTGCCATGGTGGATCCCTCCCTCCGCAGCCGCTGGCGCGCAGCCGGCGATCCCCGAGGCCGACGTCAGCGCGGCCCTGCGCGCCGCACGAGCGCGGATGCTTCCGGCGGAGACGGATCGATACCGCACGCTCTCCCGGGAGACCGCGCAGGTGCTCACCGACGCGCTCGGCGGCGCGCATCCCGACCTCAGCGAACGCGACGTGGCATCCGTCGTGTCGGTGGGACTCGTCGCCCGGGGCATCGACGCCCTCGTCGTGCTGGTCGCAGGCCACGAGCGGATCGCATTCCGGCATCCGCTGCCCACCTCTTTGCGGCTCGGCGAGCGGGCCATGGTGGTCGTCTGCGGGCGACGGGACGGACTGATCGCGAATGTCACGCGCTGGATCGGCGCCTCAGCGGACGAGGAGCCGATCCTCGAGGTCGAGCGGGCGTTCCTGGACGCCTCGACTCCCGGTGCCCGGCTCGATGACGTGTTCGCCGCGGGGTGCGCCGCATACCGGAGGGCCGGCTTCGACGAGGAGGAGTGGCAGCGGCACCACCAGGGCGGGCCGACCGGCTACGCCGGACGCGACCCCCGCGCCACTGCATCCACCGGCGATCTCCTCGTCGAGAACCAGGCGTTCGCGTGGAACCCGACCGCGCCCGGCGTCAAGGTCGAGGACACGATGCTGCGCACCGCCGATGGGTGGGAGGTGCTCACGATGGACGAGCGCTGGCCGTCGGTCGAGTACGAGGGGATGCGGCGTCCCACCACGCGCCCGTACGCCTGAGCGCGCTCTCGTGCCCGCGGCGCCGGGGCGTCAGCGGGTCGCCTGCGCCGTGCGTCTGCCGGCGATCGCGGCGCGCGCGAAGGGAGCGCCGAGCTCGCTGAACAGTGCCCCGCTGCGTGCGGCGCGCTCGATCCAGTCGTCGATGCCGTCGACCGTGGTGAGCGGCGCCTCTCGATCGGTGAGGACGGTCAGCTCCGACGCGGGGATCGCGTACGGTGCGGGCGCTGTGCGCACGGCCTCGAGCACCGTCATGAAGGCGCCCGTCTCGACGAGCGGCGAGGAGAGCGGCGTGCCGTGCTCCCTGTGATCGAGCAGTTCTTCGAACAGATCGGTGCGGCCGGTGCGCTCCCTTCGGCCGTCGGAGTACGTCAGCTCGTCTTCGGTGTAGGCGAAGACGACGTCGCCCGATGCCGTGCGGACCTCGATCAGGGGAGCCGTCTGCACGGGGCTCGCGAGCGTGAGTGCGGCGGTGACGCGGCGGCCGTCGCGCAGCGTGATCCGCACGGAGGAGGTGTCATCGGCCTCGATGTCGTTGGCGCGGTACAGGTCGAGGTCGATGCGCTGCACGTCCTCGCGCCGGCGTGCGCCGGCGATGCGGAGCGCGGTCGCGACGGCATGGGCCAGCGGGTTCGTCACGACGCCGTCGACGATCGGCACGCCGTCGATGGACCGGCGGCCCGCCCAGGCGGAGCGCGACCAGTATGCGGCATCCCTCGTCCAGGTCGCCCATGTCGCAACCGACGTCGGAGTGCCGAGAGCGGCGATCTCGCCGAGCGCGTGCGAGCCGAAGCTCTGGAACCCGATCTGCACGGCGCGGCCGGTGCGCTCCTGCGCGGCGAGGAGCTGGTTGAACTGCTCCATCGTCGCGACCGGCGGCTTCTCGAGATACACGTCGCTGCCGGCCTCGAGCGCGCGCATCGCCAGCGGGAAGTGCGTGCCGGTCGGCGTCGCGATCACCGTGACGTCGGGGCGGATGCCGGCCTCGAGCGCGGCATCGAGGCTGGGGAATGCCGGGACGTCGGATCCGAAGCCCGCAGCGGGGCCTCCTGCCGGGTCGGCGACGGCGATGAGGCGGGCACGGTCGGCGAGCCTTGCGAGATTGCGCAGGTGCACGGCACCGAAGCCGCGGGTTCCGACCAGCAGTACGTCGTGGGTCATGGGGATCTCTTCCGGGGATCGTGTCCCTCCAGAGTACGGGAAAGCGCTTACCGATTCAAGAACAAGAGCGGATGACTCGTCGTGCAGCCGACAGGCCGTGCTGTCGGTCGCCTGCCGCGCCTCAGGTGCGGGGGTCGAAGCGGACCGGTTCGTGGGTGCGGGCGACGAGCGCACGCAGGTCTTCGAGGGCGGAGGGGGCGGCGCCGAGGGCGCGGGCCTGCACGAGCACGTTGCCGAGAGCGGTGGCCTCCACAGGGCCCGCGAGCACCGGGAGCTCCGCGCGATCGGCCGTCGCCTGGCAGAGCAGCCGGTTGAGGGAGCCGCCGCCGACGAGGTGGATGCTGTCGACCCTGCGATCCGAGAGCACGGATGCCGTCTCGATGGCATTCGCGAAGGCCGCGGCGATCGACTCCACGATGCTGCGCGCGAAGGAGAGCCGATCGAGCGGGGCACCTGCTCCGAGCAGTGCGGCGATGCGCGCGGGCATGTCGCCGGGCGCGCTGAGCGAGGGGTCGTTCGCATCGAAGAGCGGGGCCTCGCCCGGCACGGACGCCGCAGCATCCAGCAGCGACGGCAGATCGATCGGGGCTCCGTCCTCCGTCTCCCATGCCCGCACCGTCTCGCTGAGGAGCCAGAGACCGGTGACGTTGTGCAGGAAGCGCCAGCGCCCGTCGACGCCGAGCTCGTGCGTGAAGTTCGCCTCGCGAGCGGCGTCGGTGAGGAGGGGCTCGCGGAGCTCGATGCCGACGAGTCCCCAGGTGCCGCAGGAGATGTAGGCGGAGTCCTTCGTGGACAGGGGCGTGGCGACCACGGCCGAGGCGGTGTCGTGCGAGCCGACGGCGACTACCTTCAGCTGTGCGCCGATGCGGCGGGCGAGCTCGGGGCGCAGCGTGCCGACCACGGTGCCTGGATCGACGAGCGGAGGAAGGATGCCCGTCGGGATGCCAAGACGCTCGGCGAGCTCCTCGTCCCATTCGCCCGTGTCCACGGCGAGCAGACCGGTGGTCGAGGCGTTCGTGCGCTCTGCGACCGCGGTGCCCGTGAGCAGGAAGGCGATGAGGTCGGGGATGAGCAGCGCCGTGTCGGCATCCGCGGTCCTGCCGTCGACGCGGTACTGGTACAGCGTGTTGAACGGAAGGAACTGCAGGCCGTTGCGCCGGTAGAGCTCCGCGAACGGCACGATATCGTGCACCTCGCTGACCCCGCGGTCGTTACGAGCGTCCCGGTAGTGGAACGGTTCTGCGAGCAGCATCCCGTCGCGCAGCAGTCCGTAGTCGACGGCCCAGCTGTCGATGCCGATGCTCTCGATGCCGGGTTCCCGGCGCACGGCCTCGGCGAGTCCTGCGACGACGTGCTCGTAGAGCGCGCTGAAGTCCCAGTGCAGTCCATCCTCGCGCTGGACGGGGCCGTTCGGGAACCGCGAGACGAGCTCGAGGTCGAGCAGGCCGTCGCCGATCCGCCCGATCATGACCCGACCGCTGGTCGCGCCGAGATCGACCGCGGCGACGGCGCGAGTGGTCATCGCAGGAACGCCGCGGCGACGCCGGAGTCGACGGGGATGTGCAGACCCGTGGTGCGGCTGAGCTCGGGGCCGGTGAGCACGTACACGGCATCGGCGACGTTCTCGGGCACGACTTCGCGCTTGAGGATCGTGCGATTCGCGTAGAACTGGCCGAGGTCCTCTTCAGCGACGCCGTAGGTCGCGGCGCGGTTCGCGCCCCACCCCGATGCGAAGATGCCGGAGCCGCGCACGACGCCGTCCGGGTTGATGCCGTTGACGCGCACACCGTGCTCGCCGAGCTCGACGGCGAGGAGCCTGACCTGGTGCGCCTGGTCGGCCTTGGTCGCCGAGTAGGCGATGTTGTTGGGGCCGGCGAACACGGAGTTCTTCGACGAGATGTAGATGATGTCGCCGCCGAGCTTCTGGTCGATCAGCACACGGGCTGCGGCCTTCGAGACGAGGAAGGAGCCCTTGGCCATCACGTCGTGCTGCAGGTCCCAGTCCTTCTCCGTGGTCTCCAGCAGGGGCTTCGACAGTGAGAGCCCCGCGTTGTTGACGACGAGGTCGACGCCGCCGAAGGCGAGCAGCGCCTCGTCGATGGCGGCCTGCACGGCATCCGCATCGGCGACGTTCGCGGCGACGCCGATCGCCACATCCGTGTTCCCCAGTTCAGCGGCTGCGGCCTGCGCCTTCTCGAGATCGAGATCGGCGACGACGACGCAGGCGCCCTCGGCGGCGAGGCGGGTCGCGATGGCCTTGCCGATGCCGCTGGCAGCACCAGTGACGAAGGCGATGCGGCCCTGG
The DNA here is from genome assembly GCF_047607465.1 of Microbacterium sp. Lineage (GTDB taxonomy): Bacteria > Actinomycetota > Actinomycetes > Actinomycetales > Microbacteriaceae > Microbacterium. The sequence goes on from NZ_JASGCY010000082.1 coordinate 54,410, forward strand.
TGCGACTTCGGTTTCGGCATCCGCTGCAGTTTCGCCTCCTCCAGCGCCCAGTACTCGATGCGGAACTTCTCGGCGTCGGAGATGGGGGAGTACGTCGACAGTGCCTCCGCTCCGCGCATGACGTTGATGGCATTGACGTAGAACTCGCCAGCGACGCGGGCGGTCTGCTTGTTGGCTCCGTACGAGAACATGCCGACGCCGGGGACGAGCACGATCAGCGGGTCCGCGCCGCGGATCGCCGGGGAATCCGCGGTCGCATGCGCGTCGTAGTAGGCCTGGTAGTCGGCGCGGTACTCGGCGTGCAGCTCGTGCAGGCGCGCGATCTGCTCGTCGAGGGATGCCGTGGCCGGCAGGTCGAGGATCAGCGGCTTGACCTTGGTGCGCAGGAAGTGGTCGGGGCAGCTGGTGCCGAGCGCCGCGAGAGCCGGTGCCTTCTCGGAGGCGAGGAAGTCGAGCACGACGTCAGCGTCGGTGAAGTGGCCGACCTGCGGCTTGTCGTGGGAGGCGATGCCGCGGATCGTCGGCGCCAGCGCTGCGGCGCGCTGACGCCGCTCAGGCTCGGGGAGCGCCTCGAAACCAGGGCGGACGCCGCCGAAGGGCTGGGCTTTTCCGTGCTCGGCGATGTACGCGGCTGCGGTGTCGATGATCCACAGCGAGTTCGCCTCGGCCTCCTCGCTGGTGTCGCCCCAGGCGGTGATGCCGTGGCCGCCGAGGATCGTGCCGATCGCTTGCGGGTTCTGGGCCTTGATCGCGGCGATGTCGAGTCCGAGCTGGAAGCCGGGGCGACGCCAGGGCACCCAGACGACCTTGTCACCGAAGATCTTCCTGGTGAGCTCCTCGCCGTCGGCGGAGGTCGCGATCGCGATGCCGGAGTCGGGGTGCAGGTGGTCGACGTGCGCGGCGTCGACGAGGCCGTGCATGGCCGTGTCGATCGAGGGAGCTGCCCCGCCCTTGCCGTGCAGGCAGTAGTCGAACGCCGCCACCATCTCGTCCTCGCGGTCAAGGCCAGGATAGATGTCGACGAGCGCGCGCATGCGGTCCAGACGCAGCACTGCGAGGCCTTCTTCCTTCAGTGTGCCGAGGTCGCCACCCGAGCCTTTGACCCACAGCAGCTCGACCGGGTGACCGGTCACCGGGTCGGTCTCGGTGCCTTTGGCTGAGGTGTTGCCGCCGGCGTAGTTGGTGTTCTTGGGATCGGCACCAAGGCGGTTCGACCGCTCGATGAGGGCGGCGGCGGTGGGGTTCGTCATGACGGTTCCTTTTCAGGCGATGAGGGATTTCAGGCGAGCGGCGATGCGCTCGATGGTCGCGGTGGCCGCAGCCTCGTCCGGGCGGTTGAGGTGCCCGTGCTGCGTGCCGGGTTCGGTGACGAGCTCGATCTCGCGGCCGGCGGCGGCGAGGGTCGCGGCGAAGTGCTCGCCCGAGACGCGCAGTTCGTCGACGTCGCTGTTGACCATGAGGGTGGGCGGGAACGCGGCGAGATCGGATGCCGTCGCACGCCCAGGGATCGCGGCGATCGGCGCCGCGTCCACAGGGCTGCCGAGGTAGTTCTCGTACATCGACAGCACGAATGCGGGGCCGAAGCGGTCGGCGTCGGGTTCCGCGTCTAGGGCCGCGCGCAGCGCCGCATCGGGAGCCGGCTGCACGGCGAGCAGGGTCGGGTAGGCGAGCACCACGAGCGCGGGGCCGTCGCCAGTGCCGGCGCCGATCAGGCGCAGCGCCGCTCCGGCGGCGAGGTTGCCTCCGGCGCTCGTGCCCCCGATCGCGAGGGCGTCGGGGCGGATGCGGAGCTCGTCCGCATGCTCTCTGGTCCAGCGGTAGGCGGCCACCAGGTCGTCGGATGCGGCCGGGAAGTGCACGCCGCCGCGCGGCTGTCGGTCGGGCGAGAAACCGGGCGGCACCGGGGCGAGCCGGTAGTCGACCGAGACCACCGTGACGCCGCGGGCGGCGAGCTCGCGGGCGACCCAGTCGGATTCGGGCATGTCGAGGTCGCCGAAGGCGAAGGCGCCGCCGTGCGCCCAGACGAGGGCCGTGCCGTCGGGATCGGCAGCGGGGTAGACCCGGACGAGGCCGTCCGCCGCCGGATACGGGCTGGTCACAGCATCCGCTCCCTTTTGTGTCATGCCGAGACTTTCCGAATCGGGCAGGTGCTCACGCTCCCCAGCCCGCCTGGACGCCGCCGACGCGATCGGCCGCGATCCGGGCGAGGTAGCCCGACTCGGCGAAGGCTCTCATCGGGTCGGCCGGCAGCCCCCGGCTCTCGCGCCACTCGGCGAGGGCAGGGCGGACGTCGGTGTAGAACGCGTCCATGAAGATGCGGTTCGCCTCGAGCACGTCGCCCGAGCGCTGCGCGCTCGTGAGGGCGTCGCGGTCGACGAGCAGCGCCCGTGCGGTCATCTCCTGCACGTTCAGGACGCTGCGGATCTGCCCGGGGATCTTGTCCTCGACGTTGTGGCACTGGTCGAGCATGAACGCCACGTCCGGGCTGTTCAGCCCGCCGCCGCGGACGACCTCGAAGATGATGCGGAACAGCTGGAACGGATCGGCGGCGCCGACGATGAGGTCGTCGTCGGCGTAGAAGCGCGAGTTGAAGTCGAAGGAGCCGAGCTTGCCGAGCCGCAGCAGCTGCATGACGATGAACTCGATGTTCGTGCCCGGTGCGTGGTGGCCGGTGTCGAGGCAGACGGAGGCCTTGTCGCCGAGGGCGGCGACCTGGGCGTAGGAGGTTCCCCAGTCGGGAACATCGGTGTGGTAGAAAGCCGGCTCGAAGAACTTGTACTCCAGCACCAGGCGCTGGTCGTCGCCGAGGTGCGCGTAGATCTCCTGCAGGGATTCGTGCAGGCGGTCCTGGCGTCCGCGCAGGTCGGCCTGGCCCGGGTAGTTCGAGCCTTCGGCGAGCCAGATCTTCAGGTCGCGCGAGCCCGTGGCGTTCATCACGTCGATGCAGGCGAGGTGGTGGTCGATCGCCTTACGGCGGATCCGAGCGTCCTCGTGCGTGAGGGCGCCGAACTTGTAGTCGTCGTCCTGGAAGGTGTTCGAGTTGATGGTGCCGAGACGCACGCCGAGGTCCTCGGCATGCTTGCGTAGGTCGTCGAAGGAGTCGACGAGGTCCCAGGGGATGTGCAGTGCGACCGAGGGGGCGAGAGCGGTGTACTTGTGCACCTGCGCGGCATCCGCGATCTTCTCGTAGGGGTCGCGCGGGGTGCCTGGCGTGCTGAAGACCTTGAAACGCGTGCCGGAGTTGCCGAACGCCCAGCTGGGCAGTTCGATCGCCTGCTGCGCGAGCGCCGCCTGGATCTCGGGGGTGAGGACGGACATCGTCACTCGCTTTCTGTGGTGGTGGCGGATGCGGAGAGCTGCTCCGCGAGGTTGAAGACTTCGGTCAGCACGGTCGCCGCCTGATCGGGGCGCCCATCGAGGCCGACGAAGAAGCGACTCATCTCGGACTCCCAGCGCGTGGCGACCTCGGAGGCGGCGAGGTAGGCCTGGGCGGCCTGGTCGTCATCGGTCTCGTAATAGCCGATCAGCGTGCCGCCTTCACCGAGGAACAGCGAGTAGTTCCGGCGCCCTGACGCTGCGATCTCGGCGAGCATCTCGGGCCATACCGGACTGTGGCGGGCGAGGTATTCGTCGAGAAGCTCGGGGCGCACCTGCAACCGGAAGCACACTCGGGTGGTGGTTGTCATCGTCGACGTCCTCCGCAGTCGGATATGAATCGTTTCAAGAGTAGGCCCGACGGCGCGGTTGCGCAAGTCGGAAAACGAATTCCCGTCGCTGTCGGCGCGACCCGGTGTCAGATTCGGGAGGCGAGGGCGCGGCGAGCCCTGGTGTGCAGGATCAGCACGACGCCGAGCGCCGCGATCAGCGCCGCGCCACCGGCCGTGAGAGCGGCGGATGCGGCGTCGGCGCCGGTGGCCGGGAGCGCGCCGGATGCGGTGTCGGGATCGGTGCCGGAGTCGGTGCCGGAGTCGGAATCGGTGTCGGTGCCGGAGTCGGTGCCGGTGTCCGGGGGCGGGGTGCTCGGCACTTCGGTCTCGGGTGCGAGGACTGGTCCTCGTTCGATGGATGTGTCCGTGGCTGTTTCGTAGCCAGCGCGGGTCACGATGGCTTGGACGCTGATCCATTTTCCGACTTCGGCGGAGGTGAGTACGTAGTGCAGGCCGACGCCGATCTGCACGCCATCGGCGAACCAGATGTATTCGACGCTGTCGGGCAGCGGGTCGGTGGTGCCGTAAGACGCTGTCAGGGTCTCGCCGACGCTCAGCACGCCGGTGAAGTCGGCCGTGGGGCCGGTGACGAACGGGGTGAGTTCGACGATGACGGTGATGTCTCGGGTGATCAGTCCGGTCGCGGTGGGGACGGAGAGCGTGAGCGTGTAGGTTCCCGCCTGAGTGGAAGAGACGGTGACCTCGCCGGTGACGGGGTCGATCGTCGCGGTGACCGCGCCGCCCGCGTCGGTGATGGTCCACGTCGACGGGTCCGTCGGGTACGGATCGCCGTCGGAGTCGACGACAGTGGGGGTGAAGGTGCCACCGGTCGTCGTGCTGATCGTGATCTCGTCGTTCGGCAGACCGGAGATGATCTCAGGATCCGTGGCCCACAGCGCGTGGTAGGTGACCGCAACCGCCGCGCCGTCGGTGCTGAGACCGGGCAGGGTGCTCGTGCCGCTCAGCGTGCTGCCGCTGCCGTCGGCTTCGGAGTTCCAGCCCTTGAAGAGGTCGGTGCCTCTGGTCGGATCGCTCGTATAGGGGTAATCGCGGTATCCGGTGTCGAATGACGGAGCGAAGATCACCACAGAACCCGCCGTCGGTGTGCCTCCGTGCGTGTCGAACGACACCTCGTAGTGGTGGCCGAAGACGGTGACGCCGTCCGCGGTCACGAGCGGATCGATCAGCGCGATGACGCCGCTGTTGTCGATCTGCCCAGCGCCGCCGAAACTCGTCCCGGCAATGGTGGCGCCGGTGGTCGGATCGGCGGTGGTCCCGAGGATCTTCCCTGTTTCACCGATCACGACCTCGGCGCCTGTGGTGTTCGAGTCCTGAATGCGCAGGTAGCCGGAAGGGATGTACAAAGTTCCGCGCACCTCGAGAGAACCGAATTCGATGGATTCGGGGGAGGAGTTGTTGGCAAGCGGTTCGCCGCTGCCGATCGCCGTGTAACCGCCGGTGGCAGTCACATCGGCGCCTTCGCCGATGTACACGCTGCCGCCTGAGGTCATATCCTCCCGACCGGCGACAGAGTTGCCGGCGCCGCCGCCGCCACCGATGCCTGCAGCGTTGCCATTCGTCCCAGAGGAGCCGACTGCCGTGACGGTGCCCCCGTTGATCGTGACTGTTCCTCCGTCGCCGCGCCGACCTCCGCCGATGCCGGCACCGCCGGCTTTGCCCGTCGCGACAACGGTGCCGCCTGAGATCGTGACGGTGCCGCCATTACCCTGGTCGTTTGTACCAACACCCGGGAGGGTGTTATTCGCGCCGCCGCCGATACCGGCACCACCCTGGGCGGTTGTCGCGGTTCCGCCGGCCGTCGCGGTCACCTCTCCGCCGGTGATCGTGATGGTGCCACCCGTACCGTTGACGCCGCCACCGATTCCCGCGCCTCCCAGGGCGGTTCCACCGCCGGTCGCCGTTACCGTGCCACCCGTGATGGTGATGTCACCGCCCGACCCGCCTATTATGCCGCCGCCGCCGATGCCTGCGCCGCCAATGCCGCCGCCGCCGTTCGCGGTGACCGTTCCGCCGTTGATCGTGACGCTGCCGCCCGAGCCGGAACCACCGCCGCCGATGCCGGCCGCTGAGATGCCGCCTCTCGCGGTCACCTCTCCGCCGTTGATGATCACGGTTCCACCGTCCGCGCGTGCACCGCCGATGCCTGCCGCGCTATTCCCGGTGGCGGTGGCTGTGACCTTACCGTCGTTGATGATCACGGTGCCTCCCGCTGCGTCTGCCCCGCCGATGGCGGCCGCCACGGCCCCAGTGGTGGTCGCAATCACCTCCCCGCCGTTGACGATGAGGGTGGCGTCCGTGGTTTGGATCGCAGGTACCTGGGCAGCCGACGAGACGGCTCGGAGGATGCCGCCGCTGCCAGAGTCATCGATCGTCAGCTGCTGCCCTGCAGAGATCGACACACTGCGCACCTGCAGGGTGTAGCCCGCGAGATCGAGTTCGACCACGCAGGGGACGCTGACAACTGTGGTCGTGGCGGTGATGTTGCCCGTGAGTGTGATCACAGTGGGGGATGCTGTCGTCCCCGTGCAGCCGGTGAGTGTCGTGGTGATGTCGCTGATCGACGCCACTGTCACTGCGGACGCCGGAGTGGCCGTGAGAACCATACCCGCTGCGCCCAAGGCGATCGCCGACGCCATCGTGACCATTCGCGCGAACTTTGATGTCCGCGCGGCCTGTGTTTCACCCATCACAAATGCCTCACTTCTTCCCCCTGCTGTTCTCGTCAGTGTAAGTGGTCGGGCCGTCGATCAGTTCGGTTTTTTTGACTGTTGGGTTGTAACTGTCGGCTCGAGGTTGACCGCCGTCCCGTCCGTCGGTTCAGATTCCGTCTGTCGGCTCAGATCGGAGAATCCGGCATGCAGACGGATTCTGGGCATACCGACGGCACGGCAGTTTTGCCGAAACCGGCGTTGGCCGAGCCTCGCAGACCCGGCCAACGCCGTCTCCCGCTATCTGACGGTCACGGTCACTGCACCCGACTGCGTCGCCCCTGAGCCATTCGCGAACTCGGCGACGTAGGTGTACGTGCCGGGAGCGCGACCAGAGACGCTCGTCTTCGCCTGCTGCGCGTTGGGCGAGGCAGCCACAAGCGTCTGGGTGTCGATGGCGACGCCGTTCTCGTACAGGGTGTACGAGGTGGCGTTCGTCCCCCACCACAGGTTCGTTGTGAGCGTGTAGGCGCCGTCGCTGTCCCAGTTGTCGTGACTCAGCACAGGAACCGCGGGAGCGGCATCCGTCACCGTCACCGTGACCGAACCCGTTGCGGTCACGCCTGCGGCGTTGACCAGCTCACCCGTGTACACGTAGGTGCCGTTCACCCTGTCGGTCAGCGCAACCGTGGTGACCTGCGCCTGCGGCGAGTTCGCGTCGAGCAGCTTCGTCGAGACCAGCACCCCGTTCTCGTACAGCCGGAACACCGCGCCGTTGACCCCGTGCCAGAGGTTCATCGACACCGTGTACGCGCCGTCGTGGAGACCGTCTCCCCAACCGGCATCCGTCGACAGGGTGCCGCGGCCTGGAGCCGTCGTCGCACCCTCGTCATCGAACACGAGCACCTGCCTTTCGGCGCGAGTGACCAATCCGTCATGGTTTACCGCGTTCACCGTGAGGGTGTGCGGGCCGACCAGCCCAGAGAGGTCAATGACCTGCCCTGCCGCTACCGGCTCGCCGTCGAAGGTCACGTCGAGAGTGCGCACCCCCGATTCTGGGTCGCTGGCGGCGACCTCCACCGTGTAGTCAGCCCCGCTCGAGAGCAGCGTGCCGTCGGCAGGCAGCCCAGACAGCGCAGGAGGTGTCGTATCCTGCGCTCCCGTGGAGTCGCCGGTGACGGCGATCCGGGGAGCGTCGGGCTGCGTGAATCCGTCGCCGAGGAAGAAGCTCGTCTGCGGCGGCTGGTTGTAGCCGGTGTTCTGCCAGGCGGCCGACAGCCGGTAGACCGGGTCGTGCATCAGGGTGCGCAGCCGGATCGACGTCTCGTCGCTCGTCGAGTAGACCCTCAGCTCGCTGGAGTCGTCCGAGCGCCAAGCGATCTCCTCGCGCCAGTCTCCGAAGAGATCGGCCTGCAGGTTCGGCGTGCCCTTGGTGCCGTTGTTCGACTGGGCGCCGTCGGCCGTCAGGATCAGGTCGCTCTGCCCTGCCTCCCAGTTCCACTTCGAAATCGTCGGCACGCCGGTTGACGTCTCGGCGTTCCAGTCGTGGTCGACGATCTCGCGCAGCGCGTCGCCGTCGAACCAGGCGAGGAAGTTCGCCGCAGGGATGCTCTCGCCGATGAGCTCGCCCTTCGCGGACTTCAGCTGACCGACCGGGGAGTCCCACGCGGCGTCGCCGCCGACGGCCCAGCCCTCGGCGCCCTCGTAGCGGGGGTCGATGTCACCCGAGGTGCCTCGGCCGGTGTCCTTCGTCGCCGGGATCGACCAGAGCACCTCGCCCGTCTCGGCGTCGCGGAACGTCGCCCCGAGATTTCCCGAGTGCGTCATGTCCTCGTGCACGGCGAAGATCTCGTAGCCGTCGCGAGAGGGATCCAGGTCGCTGAGCGCCTGGGCGTCGCCGTGGCCGAGACCCGTCGTGTACAGACCGGTGCCGTCATCGTCGAGCACCATCGATCCGAAGATCAGCTCGTCCTTCTGATCGCCGTCGACATCGGCCACCGACACGTTGTGGTTGCCGTTGCTCGCGTAGGCCTCGTTGCCGGCGGCATCCGTGTCGAAGACCCAGCGCTGGACGAGCTTCTCGCCGTCGAAGTCCCAGGCCGCGGCCACCGTGCGGGTGTAGTACCCGCGCTGGAAGATCACGGATGGGTGTTCGCCGTCGAGGTAGGCGGTCATGGCGCCGAACCGGTCGACCCGGTTGCCGTAGGCGTCGCCCCACGCGCTGACGTCGCCGCGCGCAGGGACGTAGTCGACCGTGTCGATCGCCCGGCCGGTCGCCCCTTCGAACGCCGTCAGGTACTCGGGGCCGGTGAGCACGTAGCCGGTGCTGTTGCGGTAGTCGGCGCTGGCGTTGCCGATGACCTGGCCCGTGCCGTCGATCGTGCCGTCGGCCGTCTTCATCACCACTTCGGCCCGGCCGTCTCCGTCGTAGTCGAAGACCTGGAACTGCGTGTAGTGGGCACCGGCGCGGATGTTCGCTCCGAGGTCGATGCGCCACAGGCGCGTGCCGTCGAGACGGTAGGCGTCGATGTACACGTTGCCGGTGTACCCGGACTGGGAGTTGTCCTTCGAATTGGAGGGGTCCCACTTCACGATGAGTTCGTACTGCCCGTCACCGTCGACGTCGCCGATGCTGGTGTCGTTCGCTCGGTAGGAGTACGGTTGGCCATCCTTCGTGTACGCATCGGCCGGCCGATCCAGCGGCACAGAGAGGTAGTCGCCGTTCTGCACGGAGAACTCCTCGGTGACGGTGATCTCGATGTCGCCGAGCACGCTGGTGATGAAGTACGTCGAATCCTTATCTGCCGACTCATCGAGGTAGTTCGTCGAGTCGGTGATCGGTTGCTGGGTGATGCGCGTGCCGTCGCGGTACACGTGGAAGGCGATCGCATCGGGGTCGGTGCCCAGCATCCGCCAGCTCACCAGGATGCCGTCGTCGGTCTCGACCGCGACCGGCGCACGGTCGAGGTATTCGGCCTGGCGTTGCAGCACCGTCGCGGCATCCGTCGTCAACTGCTCGGAGGGCTCGCTTGCGCCACCCGCATTCACTGCCACCACGGTGTAGCGGTAGGGGATCGTGGTGAGAACGCCGGTGTCGATGAAGCGGTTGCCGCCGGCGAAGCCGACCAGGTCGCCCTGCTCGCCCGCCTTCTCGGAGCGGAACACGAGAGCGTACAGCGCCGTGCTCGGCTGCGACCAGGAGATCTCGACCTCGCGCTTGTCGAGGCGGTCGACCGCGAGTCCGGTGGGGGCCGATGGCCGTGTCACGGTCGAGTCGGTGAGCGGGACATCGACGGATGCCGATGGCACCGACTCCAGCCCGGTCTGGTCGACCGCGGTGACGTAGTAGCTGTAGTCGAGTCCGACCCTCGCGGTGGTATCTGTGAACGATGCCGTCGCGCTCTCGCCGACCTTGACCGCCTTCTCGTCGAACTCCGAAGCGCGATACACGTTCCACGTGAACCCGCTCTCCGCCGTCCACTCCAGGCTCACGGTCGGGGCCGACGGATCGGCGTCGACGTCCGTGACCTCAAGGCCCGCAGGGCCCAGCAGGATCGGGGTGACCTCGATGCCGTTGAGGCGGGTGCCGGCTGCGGCGCCGTAGGCGCGGATCGTCAGTTGGCCGTCGGTGACGAGCACCGGCCCGCGCACCGAGGCGTTGACGGCGCCCTTGCCTGCACTTGCGGTGCCGAAGGACTTGCCCTCGATGTCGAAGCTCGTCTTCGTCGAACCGACCCAGTCTCCCGAGTAGGTCTTCACGGAGTACGTGCCGTCAGGAACGTCGAGCAGGAACGTCGAGCTGTCGCCGGGGAGCACGAAGTCGCGCTCGAGATCGGTGGCACCGCCAGCCGAGCCGCGGTCGCGGCCCGCGTTCGCCGCGAGCGCCGTCTCGAATCCGAACCCGGTCGCGGCGGAGTACGCGTCATCCGGGTTCACCTCGGTGTACCCGGCCATCACGGGGTTGCCGGCGAGCTGGAAATCGAACTTCCACGTCGCCTGCTTCGTCGTGAAGCTCACCACGTTCGAGGGGGCCGACGTGCCTCGGCCATTGACCGCGAAGACGCGGTAGCGGTAGCCGGTGCCCTCGGCGAGGCCCTGCACGATGGAGCTCGTCTGGGTGGTGGTGGCTACCAGCGCCCAGGTCTGCTCGGGATCGGCCGTGGCCTGACGCTCGATGCGGTAGATGTCGGCGGTCTGCGAGGCCTGCCACTGCAGCACGGCACCAGCGTTCGAGATCGATCCGGCGACGAGCGCCGCGGGGGCCGGGGGGACCTCGGCCGGCGGCTCGATGTCGGTGACCTTCGCTGCGAGGGGGTCGTCGATCTGCGCGTAGTCCTGCGCGATCAGCCTGGCCATCTGGATGGCGCCGTACTCCTGGAAGTGCGTGTCGTCCTGCGTGCCGGCTGGACGGTTGGCGAAGATGCCTGGATCGACCCAGAGGAACACCGACTTCGCCGCCTCAGCGCCGATCTCGTTCAGATAGGCGCGGCTGGATGCGGAGAGATCGACGAGCTCCACGCTCTCCTCGGCCGCGAGCTCCTTCATCTTCGCGACGTACTCGGGGAAGCTCACGTTCGCAAGGCCGGTCGTGGCATCGAAGCTGCGACGGGACACCGGCGTGACGAGCACGGGGGTGGCGCCGCGCTGGCGCGCGCCGTTCACGTAGGTGCGCAGGTACTCCTTGTAGTCGGCCGGCGACGCATAACGGTCGTCGACGCCCTGCGTGGCGTCGTTGTGGCCGAACTGCACGAACAGGTAGTCGCCGGGGCGGATGCCGCGCAGGATGTCGTCGAGGCGGCCCTGGGTGATGAAGTTCTTCGAGGAGCGTCCGCCGATCGCGTGGTTGCTGAAGGCGACGTCGTCGGCGAAGAACCGGTCGATCATCTGCCCCCAACCCGCCTGCGGGGCGTACGCGGAGGCATCGTAGGTCTGCACGGTCGAGTCGCCGGCGATGTACACGGTCGGCAGGGCGCCGGCTGCGCGCACCGGCTGCCTCGTGATCGTGATCGCATCGAGGGCGGCGGCGGAGCCCGTGACGACGAAGCTCAGACGTCCGTCGACGAGGGCGATCGGGAAGGCCATCTCGAGGTACTCGCCCGCTGCCTTCGCGGTGGTCTGCACCTTGGCGATGCCCTCGGCGGTGACGGCGATCTCGCTGGCCGCCGTGCGGTCGCCCGCGATGAGGGTGACCGTGTAGTCGCCCGCGCCCAGCTGCACCTCGAAGGTGCCGCCCTGGGCTGCGACGTAGTCGCCGCGCACCGGGTCGGCCCCGCCGCGGTCGACGTCGGGGTCGGCGCTCGTCGGAGCGGTGGAGAAGCCGTAGCCCCACTCCTCGGAGAACGCGGTCTGGCTGGTGACGGCGATGGCGCCGGCGGCGAGCGCGCCGGGGCCGAAGTCGAAGGTCACGGTGTCACCGGCGGGCAGGGGCGTCGGTGCGGTGTAGACGGTCGACGTGGCGACGGCGGACGTCGCGGAGATCCCCGCAGCGTTCTTCGCCGTGACGCGGTAGCGCCAGACGACGGCGGTGTCGACCTGGTCGGTGAATCCCGCCGTCTGCACGCTCGCGACGTTCTCGAAGACCCCGTCGGCGCCGGCGCGTTCGATGAGGTACTCCTCGGCGTTCGGGGTCGCCTGCCACGTCAGCGAGACGGCCTGGTTCGTCACCTGGGCGACGGCGACACCGGTGGGTGCGTCAGGGGCGGTGAGCTCGGGGATGACGCCGCTGCGCACAGCGGTCGCCCTGTCGGATGCGAGGTCGTAGGAGTTCACGGCCTCGACGGTGTACGCGTACTCGGTGCCCGGCGTCACCGCGGAGTCGGAGTAGGAGGACGTATCGACCGCTGCCACCTGTGCGTATTCGCCAATCTCGTCGCCTGACACCACAGCGCGCAGCACGCGGTAGGTGGCGGCGCCGTCGGCGGCGTCCCAGCTGAGGTCGACGCCGTTCCAGGAGACCCGGTCGACGGCGAGGCCTGAGGGCACAGCCGGGACCACCGGCGTCACGACGAGGCCGTTGATGTACGCACCAAGCCCGCTGCCGGTGAAGCCGACGGTCAACTGGCCGTCTTCGACCGTCGTGCGGAAGGTCTGCGTCGTCGTCGCGCCCTTGGACGTGGTCATGCGCGTCTGCGCCACGCCCTCGAGGGTGACGGTGGCGTTCGTGCTGGACGCCGTGACGAGTGCGTCGCCGATCGAGACGGTGACGTCGTATTGGCCCGCAGGGACGGCGTCGAGCAGGAAGCCCCAGTCGACACCGGCGACGAAGTCCTCGGCGAGAGGGTCGGCCGGTGTGCGGTTTCCGGTGCGGTTGCGGTCGAAGAGCGTGACGCCCTGGGGCACGGTGATGCCCCAGCCGGCCTCGGCCGTGTAGAGCGAGGTCGTGGTGACCTGCTGGTATCCGGCGGCGACCGGGCTGGTGGCGGTGCCGAAGTCGAAGCGCCATGCCCCGTCGTCGGCGGGGGCGAGGGATGCGGCGGCCGGTGCGGCCGACAGTGCGGTGCCGATCACCGCGGCGATCGCGGTGGCGGCGAGTGCGCTGCGGGTGCGGCGCCTCAGAGTTCGTACAGAGCGTGGGGTATCCACGTTTCCTCCTTGGGCATCACTGACGAAGGGGCGGTTCCGGATGCTGCGTCGATGCGGCATCCGCTGGGGAACCCGGGGCGCGTACGGACTCGGCCACGGAGCAGAACATGCGGGGAATGCGGTTTCCCACGTGCTCGCGTTGATCCTTGCACGCGGTGTCCCGCCGTGACAAGAGGACGTTGAGACGTTTCAGAAATAGTCGAAAGTCGGGTTGTGCCCGCCTGCGGGGCTCGGCTACGTTCGGGACTCGTCCGCCGTCGGCGCGTTACGGACCGTGCCGGCGGCGGGCATGTCCTCCCGATCGTCCCGTCTGTCGGTCCAGGTTCCGCCTGTCGGCTCAGATTGGAGAATCCGGCATGCAGACGGGTTCTGAGCATGCAGACGGCACCGACGGGGCTGCATATGCTCGGCGTCGGGCTGCGGCCGCATGGCGCCGGCCGGGAGAGGGCTCAGACCCCGCTGATCACGGCGTTGTCGAGCTCGTCGGCGTCGATACCCGGCCGCAGGGCGCGGTTGGTGAGCAGCACCCAGCACAGCCCCGCCGTCGGATGCACCCAGAACTCGGTACCGGCCCAGCCGGCGTGGCCGTAGACGTCACGGTCGATCAGCCCTGGCGCTCGCGTTCGGAGGTTGAGCGTGAATCCCCAGTCCTGACCGCGTTCGGCGGGGTACGGATCGAGCCGCGGGATGTCTCCGGTGAGGGGCCTGCGCATCATGGCGAGACCGGCGGGGGTGAGGATACCGCGGTGCCCTGCGCCGATCCGCAGGAGCTCGGATCCGATGCGCAGAAGGTCCTCCGCACGCCCGAGCAGGCCGGCTCCCGGTGCCCTCGTCGCGTGGAACCGCTCCATGTCCAGACCAGCGTCCGCAGCATCCGGCACGTCGATCGAGCCCTCAGGATCGAGGGTGAGGCCGGTCGCTCCGATCGAGGCCGCCCACTCCAGCGTCTGCGTGTCCCACGCTGTGCCGGTGGCGTGCTCGACGAGCGCGGCGATGCCCTCGAAGGCGAGCGTGGAGTACCGCGACATCGTGCCCGCCGCGAAGTCGCGCCCCCGGGTGAGCAGTTCGCGGCGCAGCGGCACGGCCGTGTCCAGCGGCGGCTCGGCGATGCCGGAGGTGTGCGAGGCGAGATGCCACAGGCGCACGACATCGTCGCGAGCCCCGCCGAACTCCGGCAGGGCGTCGGTCAACGGGGCGTCGGGCGTGAGCAGGCCCCGCTCGATCGCCCGCGTGGCCGTGATGCCGATGAGCGCCTTCGTGATCGAGAACAGCGGGTAGACGGCATCCGTCGGAACCTTTCCGAACGCATCGAGCGCGAGGATTCCGCTCTCGTCGGCGATGCCCAGCACCGCAGTGGGCAGGCGCTGCGCCGCAACGTGGCGGCGAGCCCAGTCGAAGGCCGCGTGGTGGCTCATCACTCCACCTCGTGGCCGAGGTCGGGCTGGGCGAGGAAGTGCGCTGCGGCATCGGTCACGCCCTCGAGTTCGACGATGACGACCTCGTTGCCGCCGGCGCGGGTCGCAGGCTGCGGCACGTAGAGCGAGCGCTGCGGCCCTCGTCGCCAGTAGCGGCCGAGGAAGAACCCGTTCACCCACGCGAAGCCCTTGCCCCACCCCGCCGTGTCGAGGAAGAGGTCTGCTGGTTCGTCGAGCTCGAACCGGGCGCGCAGGCCCACCGGGCCCGCGGCGCGGCCGTTCGCGATGAGCGCGGCGGCGGCCGGAGCCTGGGCGACAGCCGCGCCCAGAGCCGCGACGTCGATCGTGCGCACCCGCCAGGCGCCGGGCAACGGCTCGCCATCGAGCAGGGGAGCGCCGATCAGCCCCTTGGCCTCGCCGATCTTCTTGTCGTAGTTCACCCGCCCCGTCTCCTCGACGAGCAGTGTCAGCCTCTCACCGGCAGGCACCGGCACAGTGCGGTCTTCGATCGTTCGCTGCAGGATGCCGACCCGCACGCCGTCGCGCCAGACCCAGGCGTAGTCGCGCACCTCGGCCTCGAGCAGGCCGGCGCCCGCAGCGGATGTGGTGTACTCGGCGAGCACGAGGTCGGATCCGAGCTGGTCGAGCGTCGGCGGGGCGTCGAACGAGCCCCGGTCGGTCATCGCGAGGGACAGCGGATCGGCCACGGCCTCGAACGCCGCGGACGGCGTCGGAGCGTCAGCGGCGACGATCTCGGGCAGGTCCGGCACCGGTGCGTGTCGGGCGATCACCTCGCGGAACGCGTGGAACTTCTCGGTCAGCGCCCCCGACTCGCTGATGGGGGCGTCGTAGTCGTAGCTCGTGACCATGGGCAGATAGCGGCCGGAGTCGTTCGCGCCGTTCGTGAGGGCGAAGTTCGTGCCGCCGTGGACCAAGTAGATGTTCACGGATGCTCCCGCTGCCAGCAGCCGGTCGAGGTCGGCTGCGCTGTCTGCTGCGGCCGTGGTGTGGTGCTTCTCGCCCCAGTGGTCGAACCAGCCGCACCAGAACTCCATGCACATCAGCGGGCCGGTCCTCTGGTGCTCGCGCAGCGTCGCGAGACGTTCGTCGATGCGTCCGCCGAAAGAACCCGTCATGTGCAGCTCGGGGTGCGCCCCGTTCTCGAGCATGTGCAGGATCGGCTGGTCGACCTGGGTGAGCGGCACCGTGATCCCGTCAGCCCTGGTCTGGCGCACGAGGGCTTCGAGGTAGTCCTTGTCGGCGCCGTAGGCACCGTACTCGTTCTCGATCTGCACAAGGATGACGCTGCCACCGCGATCGATCTGGCGTGGTGCGATGATCGCGTCGACCTTCTCGAGATAGCGCACGACCTCGGCGAGGTACGCGGGGTCGCTGCTGCGCAGGGTCATCGTCTTGTCGGCGGTGAGCCAGGTGGGCAGGCCGCCGTTGTGCCACTCCGCGCAGATGTAGGGACCTGGGCGCACGATCGCGTGCATCCCCTCCTCGGCGACGATGTCGAGGAACAGCCCGAGGTCGACGTCGCCGTCCTGGCGCCACTCGCCCTTGACGGGCTCGTGCGCGTTCCATGCCACGTAGGTCTCGATCGCGTTGAGGCCCATCAGGCGGGCTTTTCGGATGCGGTCGCGCCACAACTCCGGGTGCACGCGGGGATAGTGCATGGCCCCGGAGATGATCCGGTGCGGTTCGCCGTCGAGCAGGAAGTCGGTCTCGCCGATCGTGAAGCGGGAGGCGGGGGAAAGGGACAACAGTGGCTCACTTCTGCGCGTAGAGCGAAATCCGTACGATAGGAGCATGCCACAGGAAGCGCTTTCCATTCCGGCCGATCTCGTGGATGGGCAGCATCCTGTTCGATCCCTCCGCTGCGCGCTCGTCGGCACCGGCGCCGTCGCCCACCTGCACGCCCGGGCCGTCGCGGTGCATCCGCACGCCGAGCTCGTCGCCGTCGCGGACATCGCCCTCGCCAAAGCAGAGGAGTTCGCCGCCCAGTACGCGGTGCCGCACGCCTACGGCGACCTCGACGAGATGCTCGGCGCGCAGCATCCCGACGTCGTCCTCATCTGCACCCCGCCGGGGGTGCACCGCGAGCAGACGCTCGCCGCCTTCGCCGCCGGAGCGCACGTCGTCGTCGAGAAGCCGCCGGCCCCGTCGCTCGACGAGCTCGATGACATGCGCGCAGCCGCCGAGCGGGCGGACCGTCGTCTGGCCGTCGTGTTCCAGCAGCGCACCGGCACGGCGGCGGCGCACGTGCGGCGGCTACTGCGCAGCGGCGCGCTCGGCCGCCCCCTGGTCGCAGTGTGCCAGACGCTGTGGTTCCGCGATGCGGAGTACTTCGCCGTGCCCTGGCGCGGCCGCTGGGCCACCGAAGGGGGCGGGACGACGCTCGGACACGGCATCCACCAGCTCGATCTGCTCGGTCATCTGCTCGGCGACTGGGCGAGCGTGCATGGGCGACTGTGGCGGCTCGATCGCGAGACCGAGACCGAGGACGTGTCGACCGCGACGGTCGTGTTCGCCGGCGGCGTCGTAGCGCAGGTCGTCACCAGCGCCGTCTCGCCCCGGCAGACGAGTTCGATCCGCATCGATACGCAGAAGGCGACGGTCACGGTCGACCACCTGTACGGGCACGGGCACGAGAACTGGCGGATCACGCCGGCGCCCGGATTCGAGCACGAGGCCGATGCGTGGGCGTTCCCCGAGGCGGAGGAGCGCAGCGACCACGCGCCGCTGCTGCGCGACGTGTTCGACGCGCTGCTCGCAGGGTCTGCGCTGCCGGCCACGGCCGACGCCCCTGCGCGCTCGCTCGAACTGGTCGCCGCGATCTACGCCTCCGCTGCCGCAGACGGTGCGGTGATCACGCCGGAGATCCTCGCGAACCACCCGACGCACCGCGCCGGGTTCGAGAGTCCGGTGACAGACCTGCGGTCGTGAGCGAGGATGCCGAAGCCGACTCCGCCGGCCTTGCCAGTCGACTGGCCGACACGCGATACGTGTGCGGCTCGATGATCACAGCGGTGATGTCGCAAGAGGGGCGCGAGGTGCTTCTCACTCCGTGCGGAGCTGCCGGAGCTGCCGGAGCTGCCGGAGCTGGTAGGCGCGCGGCGCCATTGCGTGCGCCTTGGTGAAGACCTGCGTGAAGCCGGACTGATGGGCGTAGCCAAGGCGCCGTGACACCTCGCCAGGCGATGCACCGCTGTCCAGCAGATCACGGGCCACCGTCATCCGAACCCCGGCTCGCCAGTGAGGGAAGGTCTGCCCGGTGGTCTCCACGAACCGGGCGCGCAGCGCTTTCGCATCCACACCCAAGGCATCGGCCCACACCCTGAGGGTGCGGGCGTCGGCGGGGTCGTCACGGACGGTCGCAAGAATGCGTTGTACGGGGCCTGCCTCCACGCTCGCGCCGGTTGGCCCCGCACTGGCTTGGATGGTCTCACGAACACGCCGCAGCAGTGCGTGGTCGTCGAATTCGCGCGGACGTACGAGCGAGTATGCGGCGACGAGAGTATGCAGCAGCCAGTCCTCGGCGGCCAACGGGAAGTGGACGACCTTTGACGACGGCGCCACAGAGGGGAGAGCAGCTGGTTGGTATCCGAGCGGGAGCAGCAGGGAGCCGGCATCGATGTCGACTCTGTTGCGGACCCCCGCAGGCAGCCACACGGAATCGCCACGTCGCAGCCGCCGGGTGTGATCTGCGATCGTGACGCGGGCGGTTCCGCGGTACACCCACACGATGACGTGGAAGTCGTTGACGTGGGTCCAGGTGCTCGTCGCTGGAATCGATGGCGATGGGAGAGATGCGGCCGGTGCGCCGCTGTAGGTGGTGCTCAGCTTCGCAAGCTCCCTCGTCAAGCCGTGCTCTGTCGATGTCCTGCGGATGGCGCGGAACCTCATGTACTCCAGGGGGGTATGGCCGCTGTACTGCCGGAAGGCGCGGGTGAACCCGGCCGGCGTCGCGAATCCGACATGCTGTCCCGCCCGCCCGACGCTCCACCCGGCATCGAGATATGCGGCGGCCACGGCGACCCGTGCTGCTGCCCGCCAGCGGACGAACGGCAACCCGGTCTCCGCGGAGAACTGGTGTTGCAGCGTGCGCAGCCCGACCCTGAGCCTCTCGGCGAACTCACGCAGTTCCGTGGGATCGCTGGGGTTGCGCAACAGCAGGCGGGCAACCTCGGCGGCAGCGGGTGAACGCGGCGAGGGCGGTGGGGCGACGATATGCGGCGGCGAGTCGGGGTGCCCCGTCGGTGCGCTGGGGTCGGCTCGTGACCCCGCTACGAGGTCACAAAGACCCGAACCAGCAGTGACGGTGCCTCTGAGGTAACCGAGGCCATGGGCGAACTGGAGCACCATCCAGTCATCCCACGCGGACGGGATGGTGAACGGCGTGACCGGGTTCAGACTCGCCGGAAGATCGACGGTGGAGGGGAAGATCGGGAACGCCACCGACCCGGCCTCGACCACGATCCGATGGGGGATCCCGGCGGGTATCCAGATCGCCTCGCCCGCCGACAAGACCTGGGTCTCTCCGGCAGCCTCGAGGTGCGCCCTGCCGGTGCGCACCCAGAGAAGCACTGGTTCCTGCTCGACCGTCGTTTCAACGAGTGAAGCCGGGATCGGCGGTACCGGGGACCCCGCCAGCACATTGCGGATCGTCATGAGTGCCGCCGACGCAGGGCGCGAGAGAGAGCAGTGTAAGAAATCGGCATTTACCGATAACCATACAAGGTTAGGCAACACTAATCTGGTGGCGGTCGGCGTCTCGTTCGCCTGAACGTCCGCACGCGGCCCCGACCCTCGTCCGAGGGGAAGCCTTGACCTGCCATGCCCGCACGGCCTCCCCCGAGACACCCCCCGAGACACCCCACGAGAAAAGGCAAAGGCACCGTGATCACCGCACGAACCACGCACCAACGACTTGCACGTCTGCTAGGCGGAATGGTCGCAGCAACCCTCCTCCTGGCAGGTTGCAGCAGCACGAGCACCCCGGACGGCGCCGAGACCGCCACAACAAGTGACAGCCTGCTGCCCGCAGCTGAGGGCAAGACGCAGTACCCGCTCACGCTGACGACGCCGTGGGGCGAGACCACCCTGGAGAAGCGGCCCGAGCGCGTCGCCGCTATAGCCGTCAGCGGAGTCGACACCGAGTTGCTCGTGGCGCTCGGCGTGACTCCCATCACCACCTCATCCCTCGTTCTCGAGAATGCGCCATGGACCGTTGCCGCCGGAGCGGACAAGGCCGAAAAGGTGCTCGAGGTCGACTACGACAACCCGGTGCCGAAAGAGGCACTGGTCGCTGTCCAGCCCGATCTGATCCTCGGGTTCGGGCGAGGGCTGGACAATCAGGAGAGCTTCGATCTGCTCTCCAAGATCGCGCCTGTGGTGACCGCCGAAGACGGAGAAATTCTTGACCTGTCCCCGTGGCAGGAGCCGCTGCGGGTGCTCGGCAAGGCGCTCGACCTCAGTGACCGTGCGGAGAAGATCATCTCCGACTACGAAGCCAAGATCGCGGGGATCGCGTCGGAGCACCCGGAGTTCGAGGGCAAGACCCTCAACTTCATCGTCTACCACGGCGGCGGGGACGCGCTATCGAACTTCACCTACGCGGATTCGGCCGCAGACAGTCTGCTGACCGCCATCGGCTTCGCGCCGAACACGAACGAGGACCGGGATCTCAGCCTCGAGAACCTCAGCACCGTTGACGGAGACGTGCTGCTCTTCGGCAACGGCGGCGGCTCGGAGAACAAAGAGCCGCTCAGCGACATCACCGATCTGCCGGTGTATCAGACACTGCAGGTCGTCAAGGACGACCGTGTAGTGCTGCTCGATTCCGATGAGTACGGGTTCCCGCTGCTCTGGGCACTCGCGGCTGGCAAAGTCTTGGGCCAGGAGTGGCTCCTCGACCAGATCGTTCCGCTCATCGCCGAGAAGGTTGAGTAGGCAGTCCGACAACGCGCAGTCCGAGGACGGAGTGAGACCTTCTTCCGTTCTCGGACTGCGCCTCACTGCGTTGCGCGGGCTCGCCCTGGCGGCGATCGTCGTTGCGCTCATCGCATCGGTCCTGCTGAGCCTGTCGTTCGGGGCGAACCCGCTTCCGCTGGATGCCGTGTGGTCGGGAGTCTGGCACCCGGACCAGTCCGAGGCATCGGTCATCGTCCGGACACTCCGCGTGCCTCGTACTGTCGTCGGCATCATCGCAGGCATCGCGTTCGGGGTGGCGGGCGCGTTGATCCAGGCGATCACCCGGAATCCTCTTGCCGACCCTGGCATTCTCGGGGTGAATGCGGGGGCCGGATTCGCCGTGACCGTCGGAGTGGGACTGTTCGGTGTATCGGCGATCAGCGGATACGTGTGGTTCGCCTTCATCGGTGCGATGCTTGCGGCGGTGTTGGTGTACGTGGTCGGCTCCGCCGGGCGAGGGGCGGCCTCACCCGTGCAGTTGGTGCTCGCCGGTGTCGCCTTGGCGGCCGTGCTCGGTGGGTTCTCGTCTTTCCTGACGCTGATCGATGAGAAGACGTTCACGGCGATCCGCACGTGGGGGCTGGGCTCCATCGTTCACACCTCGCTCGACGACGCCGTAGCGATGCTGCCCTTCCTCGCGGTCGGACTGCTGCTGGCGGTCAGCATCGCTGGGTCGTTGAATGCGGTCGCGCTCGGTGATGACCTCGCCACCTCGCTGGGAGCGAGAGTGGCTCGTACCCGTATTCTCGGTGTCGTCGCTGTGACGTTGCTGGCTGGAGGAGCCACTGCGCTGACCGGGGGGATCGCCTTCGTCGGGCTCATGGTGCCCCATGTGGTCCGCTGGCTCACCGGGCCCGATCAACGCTGGATCATCGCCTGCACTGCGCTCGCGTCCCCGGTACTGGTGCTCGTCGCCGACGTGCTCGGGCGGGTGATCGCCCGGCCGGGTGAGATCGAGGTCGGCATCCTCACCGCCGTCATCGGCGCTCCCCTTCTCATCGCGCTGGTGCGCCGACAGAGGGCGAGCGGGCTGTGACCGGGCGCACGCAGGAGCGGATCGACTTCGGCTACGCGCATCGACAGCTGCGTGTCGGCAACGTGCTCGCGGTGCGGGTGCGCGTGCGGAGCGTGGCGGTGAACGCCGGGCTGGGGGCACTCGCCCTAGCGTTGGCGACGTTGGCCCTCGGATTCGGCGACTACCCGCTCTCGCCCGGCCAGGTCGTCGATGCCCTGTTCGGCGGCGACGGCAGTGCCAACGGCATGATCGTCAGAGAGTGGCGGCTGCCCGTCGCCATCGCTGCTGTCGTGTTCGGCGCGCTGCTCGGGGTCGGCGGGGCGATCTTCCAATCGCTGACGCGCAATCCGCTTGGTTCTCCCGATGTCATCGGCTTCGATACTGGCGCGTACACGGCGGTCGTGGTGACGGTTCTTCTTGTTGGCACGACGGGCTACTGGAGCGTGGCCGCGGCCGCGATCGCCGGCGGGCTCGCCACGGCGATGCTCGTCTATGTCCTGGCGTATCGGCGCGGGGTGCAAGGTTTCCGACTCATCGTCGTCGGCATCGGCGTCTCTGCCGTGCTCGGCTCGATCAACGCCTACCTCATCACGCGAGCCAACGTCTTCGATGCGATGACGGTTGGGTTCTGGGGTGCTGGGTCGCTGTCGCGAGTCACCTGGGCGAGCCTTGCTCCCGCGCTGCTTCTCGGATTGATCATCCTCGCCGCCGCCGCGTTTCTGTCGCCTGTGCTGCGGCAGCTCGAGCTGGGCGATGATGCTGCACGGGCTCAGGGCGTCGAGGTCGGCCGTTCTCGATTAGCGTTGCTGGTCGTCGGCGTCGCCTGCACCGCCCTGGTCACCGCCGCGGCGGGCCCTATCGGCTTCATCGCCCTCGCGGCTGCGCAATTGGCTCGCCGAGTCACCCGCACGCCCGGCGTCTCGGTCGCGTCGGCGGCATTCATGGGCGCTGCACTGCTGTCGGCGGCGCAGTCCCTCTCGCTCGCCATCGCACAGCTCTACCGGCCGGTGCCGGTCG
The DNA here is from genome assembly GCF_047607465.1 of Microbacterium sp. Classification (GTDB taxonomy): domain Bacteria; phylum Actinomycetota; class Actinomycetes; order Actinomycetales; family Microbacteriaceae; genus Microbacterium. The sequence continues at coordinate 76,791 of NZ_JASGCY010000082.1, forward strand.
GGCTTCTCACCGTGTGTCTGGGCGGGCTGTATCTGATCTGGCTGCTCGTTCGAGAGACGAGGAGAACCGTATGACCGCCCGACGTTCGTGTGCACCCGGCGCCACGGTGGTGGCTGAGGGCACCGACGTGCATGCAGGAGTTTCTGGTCGCTGCCATGCCGCCGGTGACAGACTTGCGGTCGTGAGCGAGCTCTACCGCGACCCGGTCTACGACGGTGCCACCGACCCGAAGGTCGTGATCGATGACGATGGCGTCTGGTGGATGTTCTACACGCAGCGCCGGGCGAGCCTCGAAGACGCAGGGCCCGGCGTCTCCTGGGTCCATGGCAGCCGCGTCGGCGTCGCCTCCTCACCGGACGGCGCCCGCTGGGTCTATCGCGGCACGCTCGAGCCGTCGGCATCCGATCTCGTGCTGGATGCGAGCGGTCCACCGGCGGAGGTCCATCGCACCCACTGGGCGCCCGAGGTGATCAACGACGGCTCCGTCTGGCATATGTACCTCACCGAGATCGACGGCGTCCCTGATCGCTGGCCGGGGTTCGCGCGTTCGATCGTCGAGTACGTGTCCGACGATCTGCGCACCTGGCGGTGTCGCGGCCCGCTCGCGCTGCGCAGCGACCGGGTCATCGACGCCGCGGTGGCCCGCACGCCGGACGGATGCTGGCGGCTCTGGTACAAGGACGAAGCCGCAGGCTCGACCACCGCTGTCGCGGTGTCGCACGACCTCTCGGATTGGGCCGATGCGGGCATCGCGATCGGAGGGCGTGCGCACGAGGGTCCCGACGTGTTCGAGCTCGGCGGCTGGTTCTGGATGATCGTCGACGAGTGGCGGGGAATGGGCGTTCACCGTTCGACGGACGGCATCGGCTGGGTGCGTCAGGGCGGAGCGGATGCCGTCATCCTCGATGCCGCGCCCGCCGGAGGGATCGGCAGCCACGGGGCACATGTGCGCGACGGCGACACGCTCTGGTTCTACTACTTCGCCAGACCAGCGGATGCCGCTGCGCACAGCGGGAGCGGCGAGATGCAGCGCTCGGCGATCTACCGTGTCGCGCTGCGGGTGGTCGATGGCGTCCTTGTTCCGGGCGATGTCGACGTGTGACCGGGACCGGTCACAAAGCATCCGAGATCTTTATTGCGAAACGTTTCAATTTCCGTTAGCTTGCAGGTAAGCGTTTCCCCCGCACCGGAATCAACGCCTACCAACACGGACAGTGACGTTCCGCCGCTCAGTCGGACGGGGACGTTCATAAGAGAGGACAAAGATGTTCAGCAAGAAGCGTCTGGCGGCCGCAGCGGTCGTCGCGACCACCGCAGCACTCGTCCTCGCCGGCTGCGCCGGCGAGACGGCTCCGCCCGAGGAGGCCGCACCCACCTTCGACCCGAGCGAGAAGGTCACCCTCGATCTCGCATTCTGGGGCAACGACGTCCGCGCCGACCTGTACAACCAGGTGATCGAGGCGTTCAACGAGGAGTACCCGAACATCACGGTCAACTCCACCTTCCTCACCTTCCCCGAGTTCTGGGAGAAGCGTCAGACCGAGGCCGCGGGCGGCGGCCTGCCCGACGTCATGCAGTTCGACTACTCGTACCTGCGCCAGTACTCCGAGAACGGGCTGCTGCTCGATCTCGACACCTACCTCGGCAACATCATCGAGACCGAGCCGCTCTCCGACAACATCCTCAAGATCGGCGTCGTCGACGACACGACGTACGCAATCCCCACCTCGACCAACGCGTGGGGCATGTACACCAACCCGGCACTGCTCGAGCAGGCAGGCGTCGACGAGTTCGACGGCGGCAGCTGGGAGGACTACATCGAGTGGATGGGCGAGGTCACCGAGGGCTCCGGCGGCGCCTTCTACGGCGGCAGCGACTTCACCGGCCGCATCCAGAACTTCGAGGTGCAGTTGCGCGCCGAGGGCAAGAACCTGTTCAACGATGACGGCACGGCCGGATTCGACGAGGAGCGCCTCGCAGAGTTCTGGGAGCAGGGACAGGCGGTCCGCGATGGCATCGGCGTGCCGCAGAAGACCTTTGAAGAGATCGCCCCGCTCGGTGCGTTCGACGCGGCGAAGGCCGCGACCGAGCTGACCTGGGACAACTTCGGTGCCGGCTACCTCGCCAACCTCGGCGAGAACTACACCGAGCTCGGTCTCGTCGCCCCGCCGGTGACGAAGGAAGGCGCGAAGGACCTCTACCTGAAGCCGTCGATGCTGCACGCGATCTCCGCCAACACCGAGCACCCCGAGGCAGCAGCCACGCTGGTGAACTTCCTGATCAACTCGCCCGAGTCGGGCAAGATCTTCGGCACGAACCGCGGCCTGCCTGCATCCTCCACCGCCCTCGAAGCCGCTGAGCTCGACCCGATGAGCACCCAGATCAAGGAGTACGAGGAGTCCATCGCCGACCGCCTTGGCGACGCCCCGCCCGTGCCGATCGTCGGCTACGGCACCCTCGAGGAGAAGTTCCGCGTGCTGGGCACCGAGCTGGGCTTCGGCACCGTCACCGTCGATGACGCTGTGGAGCAGTTCTTCGCCGAGATGGACGTCGTCCTCAACCAGTGATCCCGTCGGGGGGGCGGCCCCCCGGTGCCGCCCCCCCCCCC
>NZ_JASGCY010000083.1:0-35425 GCF_047607465.1 Microbacterium sp.
GCCGACGCCCCATCTGCCCGTCCACGCCCCACCGCACCGACGTCGGGCAGGTGGGGCGTCGCCGGGCAGATGGGGCGTCGGCGGGGCGACTCTCCCTGCACATGGGGGAGATCGCTCGGGAGGGCTGTGGAATCGTTCCACGGGCATGGCCGGGAGTGGATGCTGGGCAGCATGCCCATCAGAATCGATGTCGCCGGCGCGAGGGCGTTGCTGCGCACCAGAGAAGACGTCATGGACGGCGGACTCGCCGAGCGGCAGGTCCAGCACCTCGTCGAGTCGGGAGTGTTCCGCAAGATCCGCCGCGGGCGGTACGTCTTCGAGACCGACTGGGCGCAGCTCTGGCCCGAGGGCAAGCACTTGGTGCAGGTCGTCGCCGCGCGCCTGAACGCGGTCGGCGGCGGACACGTCTTCTGGGGGCCTTCGGCGGCGGTGCTCCTGGGGATCCCGTTGTACCGGCTGAGTCCGAAGGCCGTGCACGTCGGTACCGTCGACCGCCGCCACGGGCGCACGCGTGCCGGGATCACCTGGCACTACGTCGACATTCCCGACAGCGAGATCGTCGAGATAGACGGCATCCGATGCACGTCTCTCGACCGGACGATCCTCGATCTCGCCCGGAGCACGACGGCCGAGGCGGCGCTGGCCGCGGCGGATGCGGCGCTGCGCGCCGAGGCGGTCCGCGACGGCCAGGTGCAGGACGGCGATGCCGCGGGGGAGTGGCGCGAGCGGATGTCGTTCCGAGCACGGCGCGAGCACGGGCGGGGAATCGTGCGGGCGCGGTGGACGATCGAGTTCGCCGATGGCCGCGCCCAACTGCCCGGGGAGAGCGTGAGCCGGTATCGCTTGTACCAGCTCGGCTTCTCGAACTACGACATCCAGGTTCCGGTCGTGGGCGCGACGGGGAATCTGTACTGGCTCGACTTCGCCTTCGTGGGCATGCGCTGCTTCGGCGAGTTCGACGGACTCGACAAGTACACCGATGCCGCGCTCCGAGGAGAGCGAACGGCCCAAGAGGTGGTTCTGGACGAGAAACGCCGCGAAGACGACATCCGCGGGGTCACCGGCTGGCGCCTGGGGCGGTGGGGCTTGCCCGACATCGCCACCCCGGATGCCTTCAGCGCGAAGCTCTCCGCCTTCGGCATCCGCCCTCCAGGCTGACCCCCGCCCCCGCCCCGCGCCATTCCCGCCCCGCGCACCACCGCCCCGCCGACGCCCCACCTGCACCTCCGCGCCCCACCGTAGCGACGCCGCCCAGGTGGGGCGTCGCGGCGCAGATGGGGCGTCGGGGGAAGAAGCGGGGGCGGGGGCGGGGGGCGCGGGCGCGGGGGGATTTGGGGGAGAGGGATGCGGTGGGGTAGAGTACCTGTAACCGAAGACCGCTGGTCATTGTCATGCGCGTGAGCGCAGGCGATCGAAGCTCTGCAGTGCAGGGGCCCGCGCAGGTGACACGAACTTTCTGAGCTCCGTGCGCTTGCGCCGGAGCTCTTCTCATTGTCAGGGGACCTGGTCGAGGTGGCGTCCCACTGCCGTGAGGCGCCTCGTACACATCAAGGAGTGACCATGGCGCAGAAGGATGCATCGGTTGCCGAGCTCACGAAGTCATTCGAGAACTCGTCCGCCGTTCTGCTGACCGAGTACCGCGGTCTGACGGTCGCCCAGCTCAGGGAGCTGCGCAACAGCATCCGTCAGGACGCTGAGTACGCCGTGGTGAAGAACACGCTGACCAAGATCGCCGCCAACAAGGCCGGCATCACCGCGCTGGACGACGACCTCAAGGGTCCGTCGGCCGTCGCGTTCGTGCACGGCGACTTCGTCGCCACTGCCAAGGCTCTTCGTGACTTCGCCAAGGCCAACCCGCTTCTCGTGATCAAGTCCGGCATCTTCGAGGGCAACGCCCTCTCGGCCGACGAGGTCAACAAGTACGCCTCGCTCGAGAGCCGTGAGGTTCTGCTGGCGAAGGCTGCGGGCATGATGAAGGCGACGATGGGCAAGGCAGCAGCCACCATCGACGCGCTTCGCGAAAAGCTGGAGACCGCAGAGGCCGCGTAAGCGTCCGGCGTTCTCGACCAACAAAAACCACCTATCTAGGAGATAAATCATGGCGAAGCTCACCACCGAAGAGCTGCTCGAGCAGTTCGCTGGCCTCACCCTCGTCGAGCTCAACGACTTCGTGAAGGCGTTCGAGGAGAAGTTCGAGGTCACCGCTGCTGCCCCCGTCGCCGTCGCAGGTGCCGCTGGCGGCGCCGGCGAGGCCGCTGCCGAGGAGGAGAAGGACTCGTTCGACGTCGTCCTCGAGGCTGCCGGCGACAAGAAGATCCAGGTCATCAAGGTCGTCCGCGAGCTCACCTCGCTCGGCCTCGGCGAGGCGAAGGGTGTCGTCGATGGCGCTCCCAAGGCCGTCCTGGAGGGCGCCAACAAGGAGACCGCCGAGAAGGCCAAGGCCGCTCTCGAGGAGGCTGGCGCGACGGTTACCCTCAAGTAATCACGTCTGCTCTGCACGAAGGCCCCGGGGAATCCCCGGGGCCTTCGTGCGTTGCGGTGTCAGCTGCGGGGCGCGGTCGTCGAGCTGCGCACGACGAGAGCGGATGCCGGAACCACGCGCTCCAGCGGAGCATCCGGTTGCGCGATCCGCGCGTGCAGCAGCCGCACCGCCTCCTGGCCCTGTTCCCGCGGCGACTGGCGGATCGTGGTGAGGCTGAACATCGCCGCATGCTGATGGTCGTCGATGCCGACGACGCTGAGCTCGGTCGGCACCGCGATGCCCAGCCGTCTCGCGGCGATCATCGCGCCGATGGCGGCCTCGTCGCACACGCCGACGATCGCGGTGGGGCGGTGGCGGCGGTCTCCGAGGAGCTCGACGGCGGCGCCGTAGCCACCGGGCATCGTGGTGGGCGCCTCGACGAGCCGCGCCCGCGCGGTGAGCCCGGCCGCGCGCAGCGCCTCGAGGTAGCCCTCGACGCGCCGGGCGTCTCCGAAGCTCAGCGTGTCGGCATCCGTCGACCCGCCGACGAAGGCAATGTCGGCGTGCCCCAGTTCGATGAGGTGCTCGGTGGCGATGCGCGCCGCGGCGACGTCGTCGATCGACACCGCGCTCGAACCCTCGCTGTAGGGGCCGATGCTCACCAGGGGGCGCTGTGAGCGCTGCAGGCGCTCGAGCTCGTGGGCGCTGGGCTGGATGCCGACGGCGATGATGCCGTCGAAGCGCCGCCGGGGGAGCACCGTGTCGAAGAGGCGCTCGCGGGTGTCGGTGCCTTCGCGGATGCCGTAGAGCGCGAGCTCGTAGTCACGGGCGAAGAGCGCATCCTGCACACCGGCGAGCAGCTCCGAGAAGAACCATCTGTCCACGGGCGGCATGATGAGGCCGACGGTCTGCGTACGGCCGGTGGCGAGGCTGATCGCCGAGGAGTGGGCGACATAGTGCAGGGCCGCTGCGGCATCCGCCACCCTCTGCCTGGTGCCGTCCGAGACGTAGCCGTTGCCGCTGAGCGCCCGGCTCGCGGTCGCCTTCGACACGCCGGCGCGTGCCGCGACATCCGCGATCGTGCTCATGCAGTCCTCCTCGACCGGGCGGCACCCGTGCGCCGAGCCACATCGTAGCCGCTGCGAGCGGGGAAGGGAACCGGTTCCAGTCTGACGCCTCGTGAGCGCTCCCACGAGAGGCCGGATTTACGGCGAAGAGGATGCCAAGTTGTGATGTACGGGCATTGTGCCCTGTGTCGCCCCGCAGGTAGGTTGGCCTGGAATCGGTTCCCGAACGTCTCCTGAACGGCGTCGATCGAAGCAGGGGCCAGTTACTCGAAGAGGAGAAACCACATGGGTCTGTCACAGCGTTCACGGCGGCTGGTGCCGCTCGCATTCCTGGGCGCAGCGGGCGTCGCCCTCGCGGGCTGCGCGTCGTCCGGAGGCGGTGAGGCCGGCGGGGATGTCGATTGCTCGGCCTACGAGTCGTACGGCACGCACGAGGGCGAGAGCGTCGAGGTCTACACCACCATCCAGGGCGTCGAGCTCGACCAGATGGTCCAGACAACCGACGCGTTCGAGTCGTGCACGGGCATCAGTATCGACTGGGTCGGCACGCAGGAGGCCGAGACGCAGATCAACGTCCGCGCCGCCGCCGGCGACGCCCCCGAGCTGATGATCATTCCGCAGCCGGGCCTGCTCAACCGTCTCGTCAGCGAGGGCTACGTGCTCCCGGCGGCGAAGTCGGTCGAGGACAACGTCGACGAGTTCTGGTCGGAGTCCTGGAAGGGCTACGGCACCATCGACGGCACCTTCTACGCCGCGCCGCTGATGGCGAGCGTCAAGGGCTGGGTCTGGTACTCGCCCGCCGAGTTCGAGGAGAAGGGCGTCGAGATCCCGGAGACCTGGGACGAACTGCTCGAGCTGACCGCGACCCTCGCCGAGGACAGCACCGACACCTACAAGCCGTGGTGCGTCGGCTTCGGCTCCGGTGACGCCACCGGCTGGCCGGGAACCGACTGGGTCGAGGACCTCGTGCTGCGCACGGCTGGCCCCGAGGTCTACGACCAGTGGGTCGCGGGCGACGTCAAGTTCTCCGACCCGGAGATCGAGGAGGCCTTCGACGAGGTCGGCAAGATCCTCCTCGACCCGGACTACGTCAACGGTGGCTTCGGCGGCGTCGAGTCGATCGTGTCGACCACGTTCAACGACGGTGGCCTGCCGATCCTCGACGGCAACTGCTCGATGCACCACCAGGCCTCCTTCTACGAGGCGCAGTGGCCCGAGGGAACCACCGTCGCCCCCGATGGCGACATCTGGGCGTTCCTCACCCCGAAGGTCGACCCCGCCGCGGGCGACGCGGTCACCGGTGGTGGCGAGTTCGTCGCGAAGTTCGTCGAGGGCGAGGCCGTCGACGCCGTGCAGACGTTCCTCTCCAGCGACACCTGGGCGAACCTGCGGGTCTCGCTCGGCGGCGTGATCAGCGCGAACAAGGGTCTCGACCCGGCCAACGCGCAGAGCGACCTCGGCCGTGCCGCGATCGAGATCCTGCAGGGCGAGGACACGGTCTTCCGCTTCGACGCCTCCGACCTCATGCCCGCCGCTGTCGGCACCAGCTCGTTCTGGACCGGTATGAACGACTGGGTCAGCGGCACGAAGGATACCGACCAGCTCCTGTCGTTCATCGACAGCAGCTGGCCGTGACGCCCCGCTCCGCCGGCGCCGCACCCGCGATGCCGGCGGAGCCCCTCTGAGACACGGGTTCTGCGAGGTGATCGCAGGACCCGTGTCCCGACTCGGCGGCCTGCGGCCGACGCGGTCGCCCGTGATAGACAGAGTGAACGCTCAGAGAGGAGTCATCGTGTCCGCGCACACGCGAAGGTCGGTTCGACCGCCACTGGGATCCGAGGGAGGACGCGCAGATGCGCAATGACTTCTGGGTGGATCTCTTCGAGAAGTTCGGGGTGCTCATCTTCGGCCTCGTCGCCTTCGCGGCGGTGGTGGGCCTGGTGCTCTTCCTCGCCGACCGCGCTCCGAAGAAGGGCCGCGATGTCATCCAGCTCCTCGTCTTCCTGGCGCCGGCGCTGATCCTGCTGATCGTGGGCCTCGTCTATCCCGCGGTGCGCACCACCTGGATGGCGTTCACGAACCAGGACGGCTCCATCGGCTTCGACAACTTCATCTGGATGTTCACGCAGCCGAACACCCTCGTCGTGCTCGGCAACACGCTGCTCTGGGTCGCGCTCGTGCCGCTGCTGTCGACGGTGATCGGTCTCGCCTACGCGGTGTTCATCGACCGCGCCTACGGCGAGAAGACGCTGAAGTCGCTGGTGTTCATGCCGATGGCGATCTCGTTCGTGGGCGCAGGCATCATCTGGCGGTTCATGTACGAGTACCGTGCAACGGGCTTCGAGCAGATCGGCCTGCTGAACCAGGTGATGGTGTGGCTCGGGCTTGAGCCGCAGCAGTGGCTGATCAACTCGCCCTGGAACAACGTCTTCCTCATCATCGTGATGGTCTGGATCCAGACCGGCTTCGCGATGGTGCTCTTCTCGGCGGCGATCAAGGCGGTGCCCGCCGAGCACCTCGAGGCCGCCACGCTCGACGGAACCAACGCCTGGCAGCGCTTCCTGTTCGTGACGCTGCCCAGCATCCGCGGCACCCTGGTCGTCGTGGTGACCACGATCACCATCGCGACGCTGAAGGTGTTCGACATCGTCCGCGCGATGACGGGCGGTCAGTTCAACACCAGCGTCATCGCGAACGAGATGTACACGCAGGCGTTCAAGAACGGCCAGGCCGAGCAGGGCGCGGCCCTCGCGGTGGTGCTGTTCGTGATGGTCCTGCCGATCGTGATCTTCAACGTCGTCAACATGCGCAAGCAGAGGGAGGTGCGATGATGAGCGCCACGGAGACCCTGGTCGCCCCCGCCGTCGACGCCAAGGAGCCCCGCACGAAGGCGGCACGGGTGCGCGAGACGCTGCGCTCGCCGTGGGCCACGCTGGCCGCCGTCGTCATCGCGGTGGTCTGGACCATTCCCACCTTCGGCCTGTTCGTGTCGTCGTTCCGCCCGGCCAACGACATCAAGAAGACCGGATGGTGGAACATCTTCACCAACCCGAGCTTCAGCCTCGAGAACTACGAGACGGTGCTGTTCTCGTCGGGCGCGTCGAGCGCAGACCTCGGCTCGTACTTCGTGAACTCGTTCATCATCACCATCCCCTCTGCGCTGTTCCCGATCGCGATCGGGGCGATGGCGGCGTATGCGCTGGCCTGGATCAAGTTCAAGGGCGCCGGCTGGATCTTCATCGCGATCTTCGCGCTGCAGATCGTGCCGCTGCAGATGGCTCTGATCCCGCTGCTGCAGATCTTCTCGCAGGTGCTCGGCATCAGCGGCACGTTCCCGGCGGTGTGGATCGCCCACACGATCTTCGGCCTCCCGCTGGTGATCTTCCTGCTGCACAACTTCATCTCCGAGATCCCGGGGGAGATGATCGAGGCGGCGCGCATGGACGGCGCGGGGCACACGCAGATCTTCTTCCGCATCATCCTGCCGCTGTCGGTTCCCGCGCTCGCCAGCATCGGGATCTTCCAGTTCCTCTGGGTGTGGAACGATCTGCTCGTCGCTCTGGTGTTCTCCGGCGGCACGGTCGACGTGGCGCCGCTGACGCAGCGGCTGGCGGAGATGGTCGGAAACTTCGGCCGCAACACGCATCTGCTGCCGGCCGGCGCGTTCGTGTCGATCATCGTGCCGTTGATCGTCTTCTTCGCCCTGCAGCGCTACTTCGTGCGCGGGCTGCTCGCCGGCTCGACGAAGGGGTAACCTCGCGCCTCGGGTGGCGGATGCCGACATAAGCTGAAAGGCATGTCCGATCACGCATTCGCCACCCGAGCCATCCACGCAGGTCAGGCGCCCGATCCCACGACGGGATCGATCATCCCGCCGATCCATCAAGCCTCCACGCACGTGCAGGACGGCATCGGCGGCTTCCGCCAGGGATTCGAGTACAACCGCGGCGGCAACCCCACCCGCTCCTCGCTCGAAGAGCAGCTCGCCGCCCTCGAAGGCGGTTCGCACGCGCTGTCGTTCGCCTCCGGCCTCGCCGCTGAGGACGCGGTGCTGCGCGGCATCCTCAGCCCCGGCGACCACGTCGTGATCGGCAACGACGTCTACGGCGGCACCTACCGTCTGCTCACGAAGGTGCACGCGAAGTGGGGCGTCGAATCCACGACGGTGGAGATGTCGGATGCCGACGCGCTGCGCGCGGCGCTGAAGCCGTCGACGAGGATCATCTGGGTGGAGACGCCGAGCAACCCTCTGCTGAAGGTCGTCGACATCGCCGCCATCGCCGAGATCGCGCGGGCCGCGGGCGTCGTGCTCGTCGTGGACAACACCTTCGCCTCGCCCGTGCAGCAGCAGCCGCTGACGCTCGGAGCCGACCTCGTCGTGCACTCGACGACGAAGTACCTGGGCGGGCACTCCGACGTGCTCGGCGGTGCTGTCGTCTTCGGCGGCGACCGCTTCTACGACGACGTGCAGTTCCAGCAGTTCGCGGTCGGCGCGGTCTCGGCCCCCATGGACGCCTGGCTCACCACCCGCGGCATCAAGACCCTCGCCGTGCGAGTGCGCCAGCACGCCGAGAACGCGCAGGCCGTGGCCGAGTGGGCGGCGGGTCGTCCCGAGTTCGAGCGCGTGTACTATCCGGGGCTCGCCTCGCACCCCGGTCACGAGATCGCCGCACGGCAGATGAGCGGATTCGGCGGGATGCTGTCGCTGGCGCTCGTCGGCGGATCGCCCGCCGCCCGCGCCTTCACGGAGTCGACCGAGCTGTTCCGGCTCGCCGAGTCGCTCGGGGGCGTCGAGTCGCTCATCAGCTACCCATCGGAGATGACCCACGCCTCGGTGCGCGGCACCGCGCTCGAGGTGCCAGACGACGTCGTGCGGCTCTCGGTGGGCATCGAGGACGCCGCCGACCTCATCGCCGATCTTGAGCAGGCGCTGGACCGCCTCGGCTGACGCCGACCCGCGCCGTCCGTCGGGTCGGAATCCGTCTGCATGCCGAAAGTCGGCGTTCGGGCATGCAGACGGAATCCGAGCGTGCCGACGGGACGGAGTACGATGAGGAGTTCCGCCCTCGAATCGATTCGAAGCAAGCATCCGAAAGTCTTCTGTGTCTGACGCACCCCGCACGAACACCGGCGCCATCCGCGCCCTGGGCTCGAACCCGGCCACCGCCCCCGTGATGCTGCACCCCGGGGATTCGATCTCGAACGGCCGGCGCGTCCTCTACATCGTGCTGCTGGGGGCGCTCACCGCACTCGGCCCGTTCACGATCGATCTCTACCTGCCGGCGTTCCCCGTGCTCGAAGAGGACTTCGACACGACGGCGGCCGCGATCCAGCTCACGCTGACCGGAACCATGATCGGCTTCTCGCTCGGACAGCTCGTCGTCGGACCGCTCAGCGACAAGGTCGGCCGACGCATCCCGCTCATCGCGGTGACGGCCCTGCACGTGACGGCGAGCATCGCGGCCGCCCTGGCCCCGAGCCTCGCCCTCCTGTCGGCGGCTCGCGTGCTCATGGGTGTCGGCGCCGCGGCCGGCGGCGTCGTCGCGATGGCGGTGGTGCGCGATCTCTTCGGCGGCAAGCGCCTCGTCGTCATGCTCTCCCGGCTCGCGCTCGTCTCGGGCGTCGCTCCTGTGGCGGCGCCGCTCATCGGATCGTGGCTGCTGACGCTCATGCCCTGGCGGGGGATCTTCGTCTTCCTCGCCGTGTACGGGGTGATCATGCTCGTCTCGACGATCGCGTTCGTGTCCGAGACGCTGCCGGCCGCCCGCCGTCAGGAGCGCGGCGGCGCCACGGTGCTCCAGCGCTACCGCTCGGTGTTCAGCGACCGCGTCTTCATCGGCGTGCTCATCATCGGCGGCATGGCCTTCTCCGGCCTGTTCTCGTACCTGTCGGCCTCGCCGTTCCTGTTCCAGCAGACCCACGGGCTCGATGCCCAGCAGTACGGGCTCGTGTTCGCCATGAACTCCTTCGGCGTCGTCGCCGGCGTGCAGGTCGCGTCGCGGCTGGCCGCGCGCTTCGGACCGCAGTGGGTGATGGCGTACTCGACGGCGGGTCTGCTGCTCGCCGGCACCGCGATCATCGTCGCCGACCAGTTGGGGCTGGGCCTGTGGGGCACCGTGGTGCCGCTGTTCTTCTTCATGACCGCGTGCGGGTTCACCTTCCCGAACGTGCAGGTCCTCGCGCTCGACCGTCACGGCAAGGCCGCAGGCACCGCGGCATCCGTCATCGGCGCGTCGAACTTCGGCGTCGCCGGCCTCATCTCTCCCATCGTGGGCTGGGTCTCGAAGGGTGCAGGCATCACCGCCACGACCATGGCGTCGGTGATGGTCGGCTGCGCGCTGATCTCCGTGCTCTCTCTGTGGTTCGTCGTGCGCCCCCGCACGGTGGGCATGCTCGCACCCTGAGCGGGCAAAATGGTGCGATGAGACGACGGATGCTGTGGCCATGGGGCGCATCGCTCCTCGCCGCCGCCGTGGTGCTGGGGGCCGTGGTCGTGTTCGGATTCCCCTCGGCGAGCCCGTTCGACACCTGGTGGAACGAGTTCATGACGGCGCACCGAGCCGATGCGCTCGTGCAGGCCGCGCTCGTGCTGAACGCGATCGGCGGAGGCTGGATCGCCGTCTATCTCGTGCCGCTCGGGGTGATCGCCGCATTCCTGCTCGCACGCCGGAGGCGATCGGCGGTCTTCGCTGCTCTGTGCTTCGTCGCCAGTGCGGGCATGGTCCAGGTGCTCAAGCAGGTGTTCGCACGAGCGCGCCCCGACGACATGATCGTCGTGAGCGACTTCGGTTCATTCCCTTCGGGGCATACAGCCAACGCAGCCACGATCGCCCTCGTCGTGTGGATCCTGTTCCCGCGCGTGTGGACGGCGATCGCCGGGGCCCTGTGGGTCGTCGCGATGGCGCTGTCGCGCACCGTGCTGTCGGTGCACTGGGCGACAGATACGATCGGCGGCGCGCTCATCGGCGCGGCCGTGGTGCTGCTGCTGGCGGACTGGCTGCTGCCGTGGGTGCAGGCCGTCCGCCCGTCCGATCCGACCCCGAGGAGCGCCGGGTGAGCGTGATCCGCCCCTACCGTGCGAGCGATCGCGCGGCGATCTCCGAGATCTGTCTGAAGACAGCGGATGCCGGGGGAGATGCCACCGGCATCCTCTCCGACGACGAGCTCTGGGGAGACCTCTTCGCCGTGCCGTACGTCGAGCGCCACCCCGATCTCGCATGGATCGTCGAGTCCGATGACGGACGGGCGATCGGCTACATCGTCGCCACCGACGACACCGACGGCTTCTACCGGTGGTTCCGCGACGAGTGGTGGCAGGCGCTCGCGGAGAAGTACCCGCGTCCCGCGGAGATCGTGACCCGCGAGGACCGCATGGTCGAATACGGCTACGGGCGCGCCCCCGGCATCGAGCCGCATGCGGCGGAGTATCCGGCGCACCTGCACATCGACCTGCTGCCGGAGGCGCAGGGACAGGGGCTGGGGCGGCGCCTCATCGAGACGCTCTTCGCCGAGCTCTCCCGGAGGGGCGTTCCGGGTCTGCACCTCGGCATGGACCCCGCCAACGATGGGGCCGCGGCCTTCTATGAGCGGCTCGGCATGGTGGAGCTGCCCGCGGGGTCGGGGAAGAGTTACGGGGTCAGGTTCGGGTGAGGCGTTCTGCATCCTGCAGTGGATTCGCCGTTCTGCAGGGGCGGATGCCGGGATCGTTTCCTGCAGGATGGTGAATCCACTGCAGCATCCCACAGTGCCCAATAGACGTGAAAAGAGGGGCCACGCTTCGCGCGACCCCTCTTTTCACGTCTGGCGGTGACGGCGGGATTCGAACCCGACCGGAAGGACAGAAGGCTCGCGGCACCCGCGGAATTACGCGCCTGCCGGAACGCGCCCGGGCGTGTCGAGGTCGGTTCAGACGGTCCTGTGTTGAAAATTTCAACGACCCGCCGATACGGCGCGGCGGTCACCACACAGGGGCGACGAGGTCGGGGCGGCTGACCTGCGCGATCCAGGTGTGGCCTGGGGTGCCGTCAACCCATCCGCCTTCTTCGATCTTCGTCTTCGCTGTGTCGTAGGCGGCAGCGGAGGGGATGACGTGCGCGAGTACCGGCTTCCCGTAGGAGCGGAGCCCAGGGTACGCGCCGGTCGTGGTTCGTGACCATGCGTCCGTCGACGCCGTGTACTCCATGCCGAGGATGTCCCACCGGGACTGGATGGCGTCGATAGCACCGCTCGCCCAGTCCGCCTCGTAGAAGTACCCGGCGGTGGTGTACCCGGCGGCCTTCGCAGCATCCGCGAGGAGGGCGGCGCCCACCGAGGAGCTGACGTACTTGAAGACGATCCGCTCCGGCCCGCCATGCGCGTTCAGCACCGCCAGGAAAGGCGCCATGCCCGCCTTGGCGTACTTCGGGTCGACGTGCACGGTCGCTTCCGGGGTGAACTCGTCGAGGAACTCTTCTAGCCGGTAGTACGGCTGCGGGGTCGAAGCATTCAGCGTGTTCATGTACGCCTGCACGTCAGCCCAGGTCATCGTGTTCAGGTCGGCGAGGCCGGTGGTCTGGGATGTCCTGCTCAGGTTGTTGTCATGGGTGCCGACGAACACTCCGTCGCTGGTGACGTTGCAGGAGAACTCCAGCATCCGGTAGCCGCGCTGCGTGGCCGCGTACCGGTACGCCTTGCGGGACATCTCCGCGTGCCCGGCAGTACCGGACGCACCCCGGTGGCCCATCGTGACACCCGGGGCTGTGAGGCTGTCCGATACGAGAAACGCGGGCTGCGTGACACGCACAGACGCCGGAGCCTTCCGCACCCCGGTGCTGTCGAGGTAGCTGAGGTAGGCGGTGGAGCCGTCACCCAGCTTGATCGGCACGCCGATCGGTGGCGCGGCCGTCAACCCACCGGTGATGCTTGCTTCGTGAGCTGCCGCCCCGGCGGCGCCCGAGAACCCACCTGTGACGGTCTCCACGGTCGCGTCTGGTTCTGCACGATACCCGAGCCAGATTCCCGTGCGCGTGCCGGTTGTGGACGAATTCAGCGAGCTCTGCGTGTTCCCGATCGTGGTGTACCCGGACGGCATGGTGGATGGGACATGGGAAATCCCTGCCGTGCATTCAGCGGCCAGCATGAGAAGGCTCACCGCAGGAGCGTCAGTAAGCGTGCGTGCCCCCACAGTGACAATGCCCGACACCTGCGAGGTGCCGCCATACGGCACAGTGCCTACCACGGCGAGGCCCCCGGCCACATCAGGCACGTACCGGACAGCAATCCCGACCTTCCGGGAGCCGGTGGTCTGTGTGGACACGTAGGCGGCAGGTTCGGACGCAACGTCGGCGATCGTCTTGTACCAGATACCACCGACACGATCATCCGTTTGGGGCATCGACGGCGGTGGCGCGGTCAGTCGGGTAAACCCCGCAGGGACGGTCCAGTCCGTGCTTGTCGTGCCGTCTTGTGACCGCAGCGCAAGGAGAACAATGTCGCCATCTTCGAGGTCGCCAGGTCGCGCGATACTCAGTGACGTGCCCGACACGCCTGCTCCGTAAGACGGGGTGCCGAAGGTGGGCATCAGGCCGCCGCCTCGATGACGATCGTGTACGCCGGGGTGCCCGCAGGGACCGTCCCGCCGTTCGGAATGAAGACCGCCTCGCCGACGCCGACCGTGGACAGGCCGGCACGTGGCACGTCGGCGGTCAGCGGGTGCCCCGCGACGGTGCGCGTGGCGGGCGCCTTCGCGTCCAGTGCCGCCTGAAGTCCCGCCGTCTTCGCGACGGCGAACGAGCCGTCCGGAACCACGGGGGTAGCGGTGAAGGTTTTGACGCCGGCAACCGCCTGGTCGCCAGTGGTCTTCACGATCTCCGTGGAGGCGGCGATACGAGAGTTCACAGTCGCAGTGAAGTTGGTGATGTCGGACGCGAGGTGCGTGTGCGCGTCAGGCGGGAATGTGGCAGGCTTGCCGGTCACGTCTCCCCACGTGACGGCGCCACCGCCACCACCTCCACCACCAGGGACAGGGCCGACCACGACGAGCGGCTGAGGCTCCGGGCCGGTGTAGTCGCCGGCGGCGACCTGGGTGAGCGCAACAGGCTTCGGGCTGGTCATGAGCAGGCTCCACAACAGGTGAGCGGGTAGGGCGTGGCTTCGGGGCGGACGCAACGGGAGTGGCTACGGCCGGCGAACGGGACGATCTGGAAGAAGTCTTCGGCGGCAGCATTGTCGTTCGCCCGCGCCTCATCCAGGAAAGACTGTGCGACCTTCAGGAGGTTCTCGCCGCGCCCCTTGGTGTCGATGCGGAGGTCGTCGGTCGTGATCGACTGCCCCGTCTGGGCGTACTCAGCCGCGAGCTGGCGGAACAGTAGGCCGGCGGCGCGAAGCTGGTTGTCGTTGGCGTTGACGAGCGCCACCTGGAGGGCGTCATCCGACCAGATCGCATAATCGGCCTGCCCTGCGACCGGCGGGTCGAGCGGTGCCGACTCGGTGTCGCCAACAGTCAGCCGGAGTTGGCCGACCGGTGAGCCTGCATCGATGGGGTCTGCGCCGATGTTGGGCATTATGCTCCTTTGCTGGTCCAGCCCGCCCCAGGGGCAGAACACTTGAGGCGGGCTGGCATGGCGGCTTACGGCGTGTCAGTAACCCAGCGGACCTCGCCGTTCACGCTCTTGAGCGTCTGCGTCTCGGCCGGGTTGAAGCCGGGCGCGACAAGGGCGAGAGGCTGTGGAGCATTGCCGGTATGGTTTGCTGGCGCGTCACCGACAACGGCTACGGGCTTGGGGTCTGCCATGAAAGTCTCCTAGGTTTTGCTAGCACATCCAGGCTAGGTCGGATTTAGGTGCTTAATTCGGGTACGAAGAACCCCCAGCCTTTCGTGAGGCCGGGGGTTCTTCCAGAGGAGGCGATCAGGCCGGGCTCTTGTCGCCCTTCGAGCGGACCACCCAGGTGTCGTCCCAGAGCGCGGCACCGGTGATGAACCGGTAGCGGTAGCTCATGGTGTCGGCGTCGAAGCCGCCATCGAAGGCGTCCACCTTGCCGCCGCCCAGGTGGAAGCCCTGGTCGTTGCGGACGCGGATCTCGGGGTTCTCGTAGCCGCGCAGCTTCAGGCGCTCCAGCACCGGGCGAGGCGTGGTGCCAGGCTTCGGGTAGAGGAACCAGTTACTGCCGGTGACGCGATCCGACTCGATGATGTTGATCTTCGGCAGGAGGGCCTGGATGTCACTGTCCGGGCGCAGGGTGAGTGCGCCGTCCTGGACCTGGATGATACGGCCATACTGATTCAGATCCCACTCGAGGAAGCGCTCGCGCCCGGTCGGGACGACCACGTTCACCGAGTTGACCTTGCCGATCTTGCGACCGTTGATCGTACGGTTCTCCAGCGCCACCGTCGCACCGATGATCGCCTCGGTCGAAACCGGTGCGTTCGGGTCGGTGAGGGTGCCGTCCGGGAGGGTGACCGACTCCAGGTAGCGGGACGCCTGCTCCAGCGCGTCGAAGATCTCCGCGTAGATGGTGTCCTTGGTGACCTTGAGCATCTCCGCCGGAAGGGCCTCGATCTCGCCCAGGAGGTCCGACAGGACGCTCTCGAACGTGAAGTCGAACCGGAAGCCGCGCTTGGCGAGCTTCTGGTAGAACGACTCCTCGTCGCTCTTGACGGTTACGATCGGGAACGGCGTACCCTCAGGCACGACCGCAGCCTCGCCGTTGGTGCCGATCCCCGCGCCCTCGACGCCAGCGGAGGCGATGAGCGAGCGGAGGACGACCGGGTTGAAGTCGCGCACAGTGCGCTCGCCAGCCAGGCCGGCGAGATCCTTCAGCTCCTCATCCAGCTGCGGAATCATCTGGATGTTCAGCAGGTGGGCGATCGAGAAGCCGAGGTTGGACGTGGTGAACAGTTCCATGAGCTGACCCTCGGCCGCGCGCGAACGCTTCGACTCCTGGATGAGCTGCTGGGCACGCTTCACCCGCGCCTCGGTCACGCCGGGCTGGGGGCGAAGCTGGTCGTCCAGGGTGAACGGGTTCTTGTACTGCTTGAGCAGTTCGCTGACGTTCTTCATGCTCAGGCTCCGATCTTCACAGGCAGGGTGCCTGCGACCTTGACGTAGGTGGCGGGGTAGTTGACGACGCCGACCTTGGTGTTCGTGCCGGCGGTGAGCGTGAGCGCGCCTGCGCCCGTCACGTACACGTCGGCCGTCTGCGCGGTCGCCAGGGTTGCACCCGCCACGCCCTCGAACTCCCAGGTGCCGTCAACCGCGACACCCGTCGCGCGGGTGCCGACAGCGGTCGCCAGGTCGTTGCCGACGCCGGGGAACGCGGGGGCGGAAAGGTCGTAGGGGCCAACCGCTTTGGTGCGCTTCGTGGCGATACCGGCGGTGTTGGTCAGGGTGACGCCAGCGCGGCCGCCCTTGACGAGTAGGGTGTTGGCAGGCGTTGCGGCCCCCGCGTCCCAGATCTCGACGAGCGCGTCGGTGTGCGCGAAGACTTCCTGCGTTGCGACAGCCATTACAGGCTCCAATCGTGAGCGGTGGACGAGCCGGACCCAGCCGACTCGATGACGATGCGGCCCGGCTCATCGCCCGCAGCCTCAGCAGCGGCTTCGAGAACCGCCTTCGCGTCGGCGATCGCATCCGTGACATCCTTGCCCTCGAGCACCTTGGCCTTGAGGCTTTCGGCGATCTTCGCGGGCAGCTCGGCGGCGTCGACAGCGGCGAAGCTCTCGGCGGCAGCCTTTGCACCCTCAGCGCGAGCGGTAGCCAGAGCCTCGGCGTCAACCTCGGTCTGGGCCTCCTCTTCCCGCTTGGCGGCAGATTCGGTCACGAACGAGACAACCGGCTCGAGGGTCTTGGCGAGGGCCTCAACGGCCTTCAGAACCTCTTCCATGTTTTCTCCTTCTTTCTCCTCCGCCGAGGCTTCGGCAGCAGGCTTTGCATCCCGGGGGATACCCAGGGAAGATTCGATACGGCGCAGGGATTCCTCTGCGCGCTTGAAGCGCCCCCCGCGTCCTGCGGCGACCACGACATCGACCGCCTTGTACGGGTCTGTGTCATCGAAGGCGCTCACCTCGATGCGTCCGTTCGGCAACTCTTCGCCGGATGCCCCGCAGTAGATGCTCAGCCCGAGCAGGTCGCCGAACTCTTCGAAAAGGGAGGCGTACTCGGCACGTGGCTTGTACTTGCCGACAAGGGCGGTTCGTCCTGCATCCTCGCCCAGCCGAACGTTGGTGATCCGGCCGGCGATGGATTCGACGGGGCGCAGTTGTGGCGCCCAGGGCTCCGTGGGGTGGTTGAGGTATGACGGCGCGTTCTCGAACACGTCGACCGAGCGCTCAAGCAGTTCGGCGCTGTAAACGCCGGTGGAGCCCACGCCTTCCGTGATGATCACGCAGTCGTACGTGCCGTCGCTCGACTTCTCGGCGAGCTTGGACGCCTCCTGGACAAACTTGCGAACGGTCACGCTTCAACGCTAGAAGCGATTTTCGCGCTTAATTTCGCTTCGATCAGGAGATCGTGTCGTCCCTGGTGTCGCCAGGCTTTTCGCCGTTCGCGCCGCCGCCATCGCCGCTGGATCGCCCCTGTGTCGGCGCACCTGTGGTGCCGGTCGGCGAGCCGTCCGTGTCCACATCCTTGCGGGACAGCGAGTCCTTGTTGTTGGGGATGAGCACGCCCTCCGGCGTGGCGCCCAGGTCAGGGACGCCGAGTGCGTCGGATACGAGTTCCTTGTACACGTCAGTGGAGATCACGCCCTGAAGCCAGGGGAGCGTGACCGACTGGAGGCGGCGGTACACGCCAGCCTCATCCTTCAGCTGGGGGAAGTAGACGCGAATCCGGCTTGCCGCCTCGGTGGACCCGGCCATCCAGCGGAGCACGCGGAGGTGTAGGGCTGCGTGCTCGTCGCGCCGGCGGACGGCGGCGAGCCGCGTCGGCTCATCCAGCGTCGCAGCCGAACCATAAGACGAACCGGCATCGCCAGGGTTGGCGGTGAGGTGGATGTTGGATACATCCAGGGAGGCTGCGATGAGGGCAACGATCTCCCTGACGGAACTGAAGTCGTAACCGCTCTTCGCCGAGTTCATCGCCACAAGGTCGCCGGCGCCGCCGACAACCGCCGTGGATGCGGCGCCTTGCGGGCTGGCGAACTGCATGGAGGCGTTCTGTCCGCCCTTCGCGGAGCCCGCGGTCGCCTTGTATGCGATGCTCGCCATCGCCTCGGACACGTCCACGCCGTCCAGGTACAGACCCTTGGCGATCTCCGCCCAGACGTGACCTGCGAGAGCGTCCGGCACCCCGAACTTCCAGCCCTCAATGCTGTTCGCATGCATGTCGAAGGCCGTGTAGCCGGTCTCCACCTGCTCGGTTTGCGGGGCGGCGTCGCCCGCCCCTGCGACCGTGACGACACTGGTCTGCTCGTGCTTGTAGGCGTCGACGAAGTACCACCGCTTCATCGGCTCCATCTTGCCGTTCGGCTTCCGGCGCCCCCATGTGCGCTGGTAGGCCCAGACGATGCCGGGGTAGTCACGGTCCTCCAGGACTCCGGTGACCTGCTCGAGGGGAACCGCCTCCAGCAACTTCGTGCTGTCGTTGCCGATCCAGAGCGCGAACCCGCTGTGGTACAGGCGCCCCTCAGCCCGCCTGCGCGCTTCACGCCCGAAAAACATGCGCTGGTTGACGGGGTGATCGATCAGTGCGCGGACGTTGGTGCCCTTGCCGCGGCTTTCGCTGGGAACGTTGTTGTACTG
Source organism: Microbacterium sp. (assembly GCF_047607465.1). Taxonomy (GTDB): domain Bacteria; phylum Actinomycetota; class Actinomycetes; order Actinomycetales; family Microbacteriaceae; genus Microbacterium. Next base: position 18,245 of record NZ_JASGCY010000083.1, read on the forward strand.
CGGCTCGTCCTGGTTGATGTAGGCGTCGCGCAGGCTGAAGCCGCGCTTGCCCCAGGCGTTCGCCGCCTCGAACTCTTGAAGCTTCTTCTCCCACCTTTTCAGGCCCTCCAGGCTGAGCCCGCCGCTGTCGGGGCGGTTGCCGCCCATGAACAGGTCCCAGCCCTGGTCTTCCCGGCCGAGCATCGCCATCACATTCTGGAGGGCCTCGGCGAGCACCTGGGCGCCATTGTTGGCCTGCATGGACGTGATGGCCTTGGCCTCACTGAGGGCGGCGGCGATGTCTTCGGCGATTCGGCGGTTGCGCATGATACACACCACGATAGGTGCGTAAAACGCGCCTAATTCCAACCTAGACAGGGATGAAGCGGCGGGCGCGGCGTTCGGCGGTCACTTCGCGGGCGATATCCCGCGCTGGAACGACCTTCCCGTCGCCCGGTTTCATGCCTACCGTCTCGCCTTCCAGGAAGGGGGACATGTCGAAGGAGGCGTAGATCACGGCGTCCGCGAAGTCGGGGCTCTTTTTGCCTTTCCGCTTCATGTCGTCTTTTGACTCGATCTTCTTAGCGCCCTTGCTGTCGTACTCGTAGAGGATTCCCCGCAGCTCGTCCATCACAGTTTCGTCCTCGGCGTCCAGGTCGATCATGCCGGCGAACATCATGTCTTTGAGGGCGAAGTAATGCTGGGCGCGCTGGTTGGTGAACGCCCGCCGGTCGGTGGTCGGGCCGGAGCCGTAGTATTCGAATACCTGGTACTTGCCGCGCCCGAAACCCAGATCCCGTAGCCCATCGATGACGCCGGAGCCGAGGCCCGCGGAGTCGATAGCCACCAACCACGCCCCTTCACCGAGCGCGTGCCGGTCGATGCGGGTGGCGGAGCCGGGGTTGTCGGGGTCAGCGCCGACGAGCGGGGCGCCCTGCCACTTGTCGATGAGGCGCACTTGAAGGCCCCGCTGGCCCGTGCCGCGGACGGGGTTACCGGTTTGCGGGTCCGTCTCCCACACCTCCCCTTCGATGGCGGTGTAGCCGACTGTGTAGTCGCCCTTGGCGGAGCGAGCGATATCCCAGCCTTGCCGGGGCTTGGCGTCGGGGTCGGGGATGACGACGCAGTTGGCCGCCCTCGCCAGGTCGGTGTCCGCGAAGACGGAGTTCCCGGCGTCGAACGCCCACTGGCCGGTGACGCGGGAGATGTAGCGCGGATCGCTTTCCCCCCATTCGGTTTTCCGCTCGTTGATGTAATCCCAGCCCGTGATGGCCGTCATGCGATCGGCGGGGAAGTCCTCCCCGGTGATCTTGGGGGAGTCGAAGACGGAGATGTGCATGAGGTTCCATGCGGAGTCTTTCGTCTTCCAAAGCTTCGCCATCGCCGAGGAGGGGTCGGTCGGGTTGGCGATCAGGAGCATCCGGTTATGCTCACCCGTCGTGATGTTGGTGAGGCCGTCAATGAGCTGCGCGCCGAGCCCCGCGGCCTCGTCGCCGATCGCGAGCAGGTAGGTGGCATGGAGGCCCTGGAAGCCGGAGTCGGTCTCCCCATCCGGCGGTTTGCGACCTTGGCCGATGATGATGCCGTCGTCAGTCTTCCACTCGTTCTGACTGGTGATGTAGCCGGGCAGCGGATGGTCGATGAGCCCTTGCGCGAAGCGGCGGTTGGCAAGCGCGTGGAACACTCGGACCTGCTTCCAGAGGATCGCGCTGATCTGCGCCTGGAAGGGGGCGGTGGAAGCGACGAACACTTCATCGAGCGGGTGGACGTCGATCCACCAGCACATGAGGATCGCGGCGACATGCGAGTTGTGCGTGGGGATGAGCCCGCTCCCACCGAGATACAGGTGGGACGGCGAGTCAACCTCGATGCAGCGCCCCTTGCGTCGCTCGATAAACTCAACACTCACCACGGTGCGGGCGGTGTGCCGCGAGCGCTGGGTGGCCGTGTCGGCCCACGTTTCGCCCCGAATCTTGAACGGATTCTCCAGCGGCCTCCAGTTAGCCCGATAACGGGTGCCGGTGACATGCCGCACACCGTCAAGCGTGTAGGCGGCTTCGCCGGTCGATCGACGGACGGAGCACCCAAGAGTCTTGACAAGCTCCACCACGCCCTCGAAGAGGGCTTCGCGCGTTAGGTCGATCCCGACATCAGGGCCGCCATGAGCTTTCATGACGAACCCGTCCGAGTCCATCAGGCCCGCCAACAGTTCTCGCCGCTGGGCTTCTGATGCACGCAGGTACTGGGTGGGGATGTGCTTGTTGTCGAGAACGCCAAGAGTCTTCAGCGGCACACGGAGTGCGGGGATGAAGATTGTCGCCCCTTCCGCTTCCCGATCAAGTTCTCTCACCACAAACTCGTAGCTCCGCTCGGTGAGCCATTCGATGAGGGCGCGCTTGGACTCCCCGATGGTGATGGCGCCGGTGCTTGCCGTCCCATCCCCGAGCCAGAAGCCGAGCAGGTAAGGGTCGATCGGAAGATCAGCCTCCGGCATCTGGAGCGGCTTGGCGAGGGGGATCTTCCAGCGCAACTGCCCGCTCGGCGTCCTCAGGGAGTCGAACATTTCTTTGGTCGTGACGCGCGTTGCCGCGTCCCACCGGTCACGCCAGTCTTTTACGCCGCTCTTCGTACCGTTGGCCCGGCTGCGTTTCGTCAGGTCTAGAACGTCCCACTCGTGGTTCTCGCCGGCCTCCACCGTCTCGCCGTCGTCGAATGTGACCCGGTAGACGTCCTGATCCCACCACGGGGACAGGCCTGTAACACGGGTGATGCAGCCTTGTTCGTCGAACAACTCAGCCCCAGGCGTGATATCCTTGGTCTGCACCCAGCCGGTCGGCGTGATGTGCCATTCCTCCTGGTCTAGCAGCTTGCCCACCCCGTGGCCTGCGGCCACGGCCGTCTTGCGGTTGTCCCGGACGGACTCGGCGACTTCCTTCTGCTTGGACCAGAGTTCCTGGTCCAGCATGTCTTTCGCCCACGCCACAGGGTCGTTCACGTAGCGCGCACGCTGCGCGCGGCGCTCAAGCGCCTCGAGTGCGGTGCTGAAAACTTTCGGGTTGAGATCGCTCACTCTTCAATAGCCCTATGCTTCTCCAGTTCGGCCTCGGCTCGGCGCATGCCCTCCAGGATCGCCTCATCCCAGGTCTCCTGGTCGATCTGCTCGCGGAACGCGCCGCGCAGGTAAGAGGTTGCGATGTCGAAAGCTCTCAGCATCATCGCGGCCTGGTTGCCGTACAGCTTCTCCAGGTCGAGCTGGGTGGCCTCCCGGCGCTTGTCGAAACGGTTGCCGATTTCTTTCAGGAGGCGCAGTTGCACCATTGCACTGTCCAAGTCGTCGGCCTGGAACCGTTCCTCGATCTTCGCGAGCAGGACGCGCAGCCGGTAAAGGATCAGTTCCTCCTGTTGCGCGGCGGTCACCCAGTTCTTGGTGGTCAGCAGGACTTCTTTCCGAGCGGCCACACGTTCCGGCGAAACCACCCCGCCGAGGCGGAGAGAGATCTCCTCGGCGGACTCGGAATCGCAGTACCGCAGGATCGTCTGATCGACGCGGCCGTTCGCTACCTCGGTGCCCATCTGCACAGACTACAACGTTTTAAGCGTGCTAAAACGTCACGGAATGTGATACGGTGATCTCGCACAAGATGACGTGTACGTTCCTTCCACAGCAAGAACCCCAGGCCGCATTCAGCGCCTGGGGTTCTTGCTGTCGTCACTTCTTGGCTGGTGCGCGTTTCCGGGTCTTCTGTTCCTGCGCCCGCGCCACCCGCGCGTCGAAGTCGAGCTGGTCATCCAGAAGCTTCTTCAACTCGGGGTCGGCTTCGATGTCCGCCGCCAAGGAGAGCTCCTCGGGCGTCGGCTCCGGTTCGGGGCGCGGTGCGGGCTCCTCCCACAGGAAAGGCGCGCCCTCCTTGCCAAGGATGGCCCAGTCGACGAGCGCCTTCTCGACCGCAACGAGATCTTGGCGCCGACCGTTAGGGGCGAATGCGCCCTCGGTGAACGCCTTCTGCCGGAAACCGGAACTGTCCACGCTCTCGATCTTCAACCAGATCGACCCCGCGTAGGCGCCGCCGGCCATATGCGGGTTGACGACTTTGAAAAACTCGCCCACCTGCCCGTGCGTCCAGCCGTGTTCCGGGCTGGTCAGGTGGTGGTAGACGCCGGCAAGGATGCGTAGCATCGCCGGCGACCCGAGTAGGCTCGACTCGCGCAGCACCGAGGGGGAAACCTGTCCCACCTGGAGCGCCCCGAGCTGCGGGAAAGACTCCACAGCCAGCCCGAGGAACTTGTTCGCCTTGGTGGCGATCTCGCCCTCGGTCACCGTGTTCTCAAGAACGCGACCGAACCGCCCGTCGACCCCGACCGCTGCCGCGCGGATCACATCGGAGACGTGCTTGGCTGTCACGTAGTTGATGCTGTTCCGGTGCAGGCGATCCTTCTCCAGGTCGACACGGTTCAGGAAGAGGGGGTGGTCGAGCACCAGCGGGAGCGCCCGGTTGGCGACCTTCCGGGTATCGAAGCGGGCCTTCACGGACGCCGTGATGCCGACCGCGTTCTCTGCGATGTCAAAAAACATCTGCCGGTACACGGCAGTATCGTCTGTGACCTGGATCTCCACCGCCACCTTCTCCGCAGAGAACCGTTCCTCCAGGTGATGCGCCTGCTTGACGGCCGCCTGCGCTTCGCGCAGGACCGCAGAGTTCTTGTCTTCCGTCCGCCGGGCGCGGCTCAAAAACTCTTGAGCCTTAGAAAGCCGCTGCTGCACCATCCCCGCAGCCAGATGGAAGCCCAAGACCCGGTGCTGCCCGTCAAGGATCTGGATGCTCAGCGCTGAACGCTTGGGGTACGACAGGATGCCCCAGCCGGCCTCCGTGTCCTCGAACTTGAAGATACTGGGGGCCCGGAGGATGATTCCAGGGATCACCCACGACTCGTGCTTCAGGTAGTACTCGGCGAAAGCGCGCGCGTGCGGCTCCTGGATGGCCCGGTTTCCTGGGTTCGCCAGTTTCGGGTTGGGTTGCGCCACCATGTTGATCAGTTCCGCTGGCGTGAGTGCCAGGCTGAACACGGTGCGTCCGCCCTGCTTGTAGCGCGTTGCGTACACGCGCTCCTCGGTCGTCACCCCTGTGACGGGTTGCGCGGTGGTCACTGTGCCTCCGATTCAGCATCACTGTCATTTGGCCGCTCAATTTAAGCGGCGCGGGACAGCACTCTACCTCTTAACCGGATCGTGATCAAACAATGTCGGACGCCAGTGTTAGGGTCGAACATACGTTCTAAGGAGGGTCTTCATATGGGGAAGACGGTTGTCGTTCGCGAGGTTCACGGGTTCCGCTCCGTCGAGTTCGAGGTGGGCGAGGAGCATGTGTACCTGGAAACCGGCGACCACTGCTACCGGTTCGACAAGGCGACAGCCATCAAGGCGCTCAAGGAGGCGTTCTGCATCTCCGTGATCATGGAAGACGGCTACGCCCTCCCCTAAGGCGGGGAGGGCGTAGCCTGGTCACGCAGCTTCGCGGAGGCGTTTGATCTCGACCGCCAACCAGAAGGCGGCCTTTTCCAGGTCTTCGATCTGGTTCTCTTTCACCACGCCGTCGATGCGGGTGGAGCGGACGATATACTGCACCGCCTGGGCGCCGGCGGACGTGAGCCACTGCGTGATACTGACCGTCTCGGCGCCGTTCGGCATCACGTAGTAGCTGGGCGAGTTGACCCTATCCTCGCTCACGGCTCCACCACCTCATCCGACACGACCGGCGACGTGGTGCGCACCGTAGGCCCGCCGTCCGTGACCCCGTAATCGTCAGGACCGTAACCATTGAGCGGTTCCAGGGTCATCCGGAGCGAACGGCCAACCAAGGGCTCGTCGGGAATCGGAAGGAGGAGCCTCACCCACTCGCCGTCAACCCGCTTCGCGGCGGCTGGGTTCACGCGACGTGCAAGGTCCCCGTCGATCTCGTAGCGGGAACCTCTCTCCGTCGTGATCACCCTCACGGCTTCACCGCCTTCAACGTCACAGGGTCGACCACGCGCGTATCCTGGCCGACCCGGATCACGGCGTGGATGCCGCGCGCAGGGCCGCTGACATACTTCACGAACTCGGCGCGCGTGCCGTCCTGCGTCACCACCTGGTTGCCCGGCTGGAACGGGGTCACTTCTCTACCGCCTCGAGCACGATCGTGCGCCCGTCGTCCAGACGGTAGACGCGCCACTCGGTCACGTCGCGTGCTGCGTGGCGGCCCACCTGGATGCGCCGCCGCTCATCCGCCTTCACGATCCCCACGATCGCCTCTGCGGCCAGGGTGACGTCCCGGCCGCTCACAGCGCAGGCTCCGAGACGCGAGGCGTGAACTTGGTCAGGCGCTCCACGGGGACGATCGAGACCCGCCCGGTCATCCCTGAGCGGAGGGTGGCGTAGAAGCGCCCCTCATCCGCCTGGTTGATCCTGGAGACGCGCCAGACCACCTTGGTGTCGAGCGGTGCGGCCGGCCCGATGAACACCAGGTCGCCGGGGGCGAACTCGGTCACCATCACCTGCCCCGCTCGGTCGGCAGCTCTACCCGGACCGAGCGCAGCGACCGGTCGGCGCCCAGCAGGCGCACCACGGCGTCCCCGTCTGGGTGGCGGAGAGCGATATCCACCTTCGCCACCGCGTCGAACTCGGCTCCGAGCGCGGAAATAAGGTGCTTAATCGCACCGCCGGCGGTCAGTGGCGTGACAGACACTTCAAGTGGCGCGGGCTTCGGGTTCGGGTATCCTTTGGGCACTATGCGACCCTTTCTTCTTCGATGATGTTGATGATGTTACGCAGGCCGGCCATCGTCTCCCAGCGGCCTGCATAGTGGAACACGGGTACAGCCTGGAAGCCCTTCTCCAACAGCCGCCTGCGCCCTGCCTCATCCTCCTCCACGTTGATCTCCGTGAAAGGGATGCCCTTGCTCTTCAGGAGTCGCTTGGCGGCCCCGCAGGACGGGCAGACCGTCCTGCTGTATACAGTGAGGGTGTTGGTCATGGGCGCGTCCTTCCCGCCTGTTCGATCGCCTTGCTGATCACTGCTTGCAGGTCGGCCACGCGGAACCAGCCGCCGAACCACCCGTCCGTGTCCGGCGCCACGCCTTCGAGGTGCACCTCCAGGTGGTCGGTATTCCCTTCCCCGAAAGAGGCGTAAATGACGGTCCGGTCCTCGTCGATATACTCTTCGCCGGTCGCGTAAACCTTCAATACCACCACTCCTCGTCACTGTCGTACAGCGTCGGGTCCGAGAACCGCGGCCGGTAAGCCTCCACGGGGGTGCTTCTTGTCTTCCTGTCCAGTCGGGCGAGCGCCGCCTTGCGCGTCATGCCCCAGGCACGCAGATGCGGCCAGACCGCCTCCGCGTGCCAACCGAACACTGCTTTGCCCAGGCTGATCATCATGCCTCCTCCATTGACGGGAGCGCCTTCAGTACGACCGCGAGCGTCCGCTCCACGATCTCCGCCTGCTGGCGGGCGAACTCCGCCGGGTTGGTGCGCGCCAGGTCGCCCAGTGGCGTCGTCACCGTCAAGCGCCTGCTCGCATCCACTGCGGGGGCGGGGTTGCCGTTGTCTTCGAACGTGATAGTCAAGGTGACTGCGTTGTCGGGTGCTGCGGGTTCGGTTGGCTCGGCCTCGGCCTCGGCCTCGGCCGGTTCGGTGGCGGTTGTCATGGGGTCTCCTTAACGGTCGGGTCTGGTTCGGGGACTGGGTTGGCTGGGTTCGCCGTCCGGTAGGCGAGCGGCCACTGAGTGTCCGGGGCGGTCACCTCGACCCCGCCGTTCCAGTAACGGTAACGCGGACGGTGGCCGGGTGGGGTCGCAGGCTGGTCATGCAGCAGGCGCGCAGCCCTCCTGGCGGCAGCACGGCTGACATCAGGGCCCTGGTAGACGGCGAGGCCGGTCAGGAAACCGGCCAGGAAGGAGAAGGCGCTCCGGAGCCTAATCATGACCCGCCCCTGCCCGCTTGGCACGCTCCTCGACGCGCCGGAGGCGCCGCTCGCAAACCCTCCGCCTACGGCGCACAGCACGCCGCCCGGCCTCGTACGCCAGCACGCCGAGGGCGGTATGCCGGTTGCGCGAGTCCGACCCGGCCCGCTCGTCGTCAATCATGGATCACCGGCGTCGAAGCGGGCGAGCCGTCCGGGTTGGCTGGCCGGCTGCGCACATGGTTCCAGTAGCGGGCGAAATCCCAGGTGTACACGACCGGGCCGTGCGGGTGACCTGCGCAGCTGTTGGGGACCATGTGGCCTTCCGTGTGGCTGTACTGCTCGCCCGTGCACAATGCCTGCGTCTGGCCGTACATCCAATCCCAGAACGCCTGCTGGGCGGGGCCGTCGCCGAGCAGATCGTTGACCTGCTCCTGCGTGTAGCCGAAAGCGCAATCGGGCGGGGGGAGTGTGGTCATCAGCGTCCCTTCTCATCAAGACTGTAAACCTACAGTAATCAAGTTACATTATGTGACCAGGTGGGGCAAGTCCGCGGAATACCCCCGGCCGGCGCGAGGTCGGCCGGGGGTTCGAGCGGACCACACGCTCGCTGCTCCACGTCGGGAACAGCCTCAGCCTAGGAGCGCCCGTGCCGCCTAATCAGGCCTTGCCCTGCTTCAGCATCTCGCCGTACATACGGATCGCCGATCCGCGGACGATCCCCATCGCCCCAGCGATGTCGTCCCAACTGATCGGCGGGTCGAGCTGACGAGCGGTGTCCATCGCCACCCAGCGGCGCCGGCGGTACTCCTCGGGGCCGTACTGGACGAGGTTTTCCAGGATGGCGTGGCGGGTATCCGCATCGGCGAAGCCGTCAAACGTGTTCTCAGAGCCAAGTTGCATAATGCGACAAGAGTAACGCATATCCGCGCCGACCGCTAAGGTTCGGACATGACCAACCGCCGACCAGCCTTCACTATCCTTCTCGTCACACTGCTGGGTGCACCCCTTTTGGCCGGCTGCACTGCCGCCGACCCCGTGGAGGCGTCCTGCGAACAGTTCAAAGACCTCCTCGGCGACTTCGCGGTCGAGATGACGGCGGCGAGCGAGGACGCTGCCCACGGCGACCTCGCCGGCGTGCTCGAGGTCGCCGACCGGATCGAAGGCCTGGAAGGGTTGCCGGAGTTCACCGCCTATGCGGCCGAGATCCGGGTGTTCGTGGACCGGCTGAACGAAGCCCGCACCACCGGTCGCGACACTGGCGATGCCGTAGAACAGCTCGACCAGGCGATGGCGGCGACAGTCGCGGCCTGCGTGGAGGCCGACCTGGAACGCTAACCGCCAGGCGGGGTAATAACCCCTAGGTGGCGCCTGATCGGGTGCAAAAAATTTCCAGCAGGGCCGGGCATAATACAGCACCGTCTCCTCCGGCGCAAGCGGCATCCGCGACGCTTGCGCCGGGCATTCACCCCTGAAAAGCCCTGATGGCGGGGCAAAATTGACGGTTTACCAGGGCCGGTGGGGTGGTGTCCCCTGAAAAGCCCTGATGGCGAGGCAAAATTACGGAAGGGCAGCCAAACCCTCCCGCCTGCTCCCCGGCTGCAACAATCCGGCATGTTTGCCCGTTGTTTTCCAATGCTGACCAGGGGTTTTCTGTACGCCTACCTGCCGGCGTCGGGGTGGTGGGTAACGGTTAGGTAACGATGACCCGTTTGGTGCTTGTCTACGTCGCATTTCGTGCCACTATGGACATGTCAGCACGACACCGCAACCGAAGCACCGAGCACCTAGCGCTTGAATCCCGCGTATCCACCAATGTGGCTCTACAGGGCGGGGACATGCGCCCCTTGTTCCTCTCGGTTGCGCCTCGTGGCACTCATCACCCACCACTCATTATCCATCTCGTAAGGGGACATGCATCATGGCTCGCACTGACTCCAAGCGCACCGCCACGGCGCGCGCTCACACGCTCACCATTCGCACGGCACGCGCTGCTAAGCGCGGCGCACTCACCATCACCCGCGCGGGGCACTCGCGCCACGGCAAGTAAGGATTCATCATGCCTTCCATCATCGAGCCTTTCCGCTATTTCGGGAGGACCGAGAGCGCGCCGGGAGTCGCGCAAGCACTTGCAGAGCACATCCTTGCCACGGCTGATCCCGGCCGCGCGCGCCTCGCGTTCTACGCCGACGGTGCCTATTTTTACGGGGGTGGGTACGCACACTGGTATCTGGTCGTGTTCGATATCCACACGGGGTACGGTGCGGATATTCTGGACTATTCCAACGCCGCCACGCTGGAATCGGACTATTCCGGCATCGATTCGCCCGTGATCGAACTCGTTTCGTCTGGCACTCGCACAATGGTGCTCATCCCGCTCAATGATGACGTTGAGGGCGTGCTGTTCCCCATTGAGCCGGATGAGTTCGAAGCGGGGGAAGCGGCTGGTGCGTGGCGAATTATCGATGAGCTGTTCAGCCGCGCCGATCATTTCACGGACTATCCCGTGCTTGATGAGTTCGACTATTTGGCGCGTGAGCAGGCGGCGTGGGATGACGCGCTCAATTCCGAAATGATCTATCTCGATATCCCGGATGACGCGCGTGACGACGTAGCCGCCTATGTCTCAGAGCGCCACTGCGGCTATTCAGACCCCGGTCACGTCGAAACCGTGTGGGTCCAGGAAGCGTGCGCGGCGCTGGGTATCGCGCTGGAGGACGCATGATGCCCGCCTACGCCGTCACTCTCATCTTCCTCTTTCATGTCGCGGTGGGCACCACAATTCTGCTTGCCGTGCTGTATGTAGGCGTACCTTGCGCCTATCACATCCTTGATCATCATCCGCGCTACCGGCGTAGCGCGCGCTGACCCCACGCACTCGCACACTGAAAGAAGGCAGATTCATCATGTACCGTATCACTTCCATGACTCAGGACGGGCGCCACGGTGGAACGTGGCATGTCAAGCCGGGGAATAACCACACTCCCACGCGGCTCGATAACCCGAACCTCTTCTTCGCCACTAAGCGCGCGGCCAGTGCCCGCGTGCGCGACTTGAACGGGAACTAATCATGTCCAATTTCGAATTCGGCGCGGCCTATTCTGCCATTACCGGCGAATACGTCGGCGCATATGTGCCCGGGCCCGTGGCGGTCGGATGGGCCGTGCTGTACCGGATGGGAGGGGGGTAGGCCGTGGCGCAGATTTCCACGCTCACCGGCCACCTGACCGCCGTCGACAAGCGCGCGTGCGCTTGGATGATCGACAACGGCTGCGACTCTTGTCGCAGCAAGCGCAAGCGCTACGCGCTCACCTGCGGCGGCGACACCTACCGCGTCCACATCACGAGCAACGAAACGGACGATTGGGGACGCTTGACGGAACGCGTTCACGTGGCCACGTTCGCCGCCAAGCCGTAGGTGCCCGTCTAAGCGCCTCAAATCCTCGCACCCTACGCGGGTACCCGAACGCGCCGTAAGGCCGTCAGATTGAAGCACAGCGCCGCGCGCGGGCATTGACGCCCCTGCGGACACCTATCGAAGGAGAAAGCCCATGTCCACCAATTCCATGACGTACGCCGACGCGACCGGCATCCGAGACGACGCGTGCCACCGGCTTGGCCTCGAATATGCCGACGCGCTGAAGATCCATGCGCGCGCCGTGCTCGACGACCTGGAGGACATCGCCGCCTACGCATGGCAGAAAGCCCGCCGCCTCGCGCACGCGGCATGCAAGGCCGGGAACATCGGCCCGCTCATCGACATGCTGGAGCGTGAGATCGGAGTCGAGTGACGACCGCCGGACGCCTCCAATTGGCTGCACGTCGTTTCGATTGGCGGCACGTCGTTTCGATCGACCGACGACGATCGACCGCATGCAGACGGATGGCAAAGGGGTTGCGACCGAGAGCCCTGAGAGTGTCCTGAGAAAAGGGACGATCCGCCGACGACCACGGAATCTTGGTGTATCACGCGCGCGCACGCGCGTCGCGAGGCGGGACGGTCGAAGCGCGAGGCGTGCTAGTGGTCAAAATTGGCTCCACTTACACATAAATATATATCTCTATATCTCTATAATAGATATATATATATGTCTTGAGAAATTTCCAACGTCTCAAAACTTGACTCCAGTGTTTTCTAGGCAACCAACCCCTCACAGCCTTTTCACAGCTTCAGCAACTCAGAGCACTTTCAACAACCTGGAGCGCTCACCTCTATACCAAACCACCGTGCAGCCGTCGGCCTCAACCTGCATAAAATGATCAAGTCCTCAACAGAACCGCCTCAACATTCAGCAGAACCTCCCCATAGAGCAAACCGCTCTATGTTGCTGAAAGTGCTCTGAGTTGCTGAAGCTGAGTGAAACCTGGGTGCGGTCTCGAGTTTCGCAGTCCGGGCGTGTCGCGACGCGCGTAGCACCGTCGGAGACTCGATCACCTGACCGCCACCGTTATGAAACCGTGACCGAACAAGCCCTAAAAGAGTGTCGCAAAACATGACACAAGCTGTAGGGTCGTATCAACGAACCACCACCAAAGACAAGCCACCAAAGACAAGGATCAAGAGCATGAGCAACGATGCAACCGACTACGCGACACGACTCGCCCGCAAGTTCTGGGACGCCGACGATGGCGCACCGTTCGGGTACCGGCACGAGAACGGCGATGAGGCTGAAATCCTGGTCGACATCCTCGACGCGCTCGACCTGACCGATGAGGAGCGCGACACGCTAAAAGACACTGGCGAACTGCCGGGCGGTTGGGATGCCGTCACGGCGCACGACTTCTTAGAGGACGCGCTGGACGTGTGCTACGTGATCGACAGCGATCGCACCTACCGGAGCGGCATGGTCTGCCTGACGGTCGGCGGGCCGGATGTCTGGTTGAGCCTGGAGGACGCGACAGTGGAGGTGTACCGGGGCGGCGATAAGGCCGTCCGGAGCCTCCCGCGCGCCACGGTCGATGTGCTGAACGACGCGCTCGCGGAGATGTGGGAGATGGGCGCATGAGCACGAGTCCCGCGGATGCGGCGATCGATTACGCACAGCGCCTTATAGGCCAGGTGGGCACGAATGCGAGCATTCTCGCGGCGCAGCTGAGCGAGGATCAGCGTTACCTACTGGAATGCGCACTGATCACAGCCCACTGCGGCGGGAGTGCATGGGCGCACAATTCGGCCACGAGGGAAGGGGAAGCGTAAATGCTCACACAATGCGAAGGATGCACGAACAACGGCCACCCGTACCGGCCTGACCGCCCGCACACCTGCGCGGTGCGCCCCGGCGCCGTGTACCCGCAGCCCGCAGCGCCTGAGGTGGAGGCGTGGATAGAGGCGCGGCACGATCCTGGGTTCAAGCCGAAGCGGCCACGCAAAGCCACAGGCGAGCCGCCGAAGTTGAGCGAAAAGCAATACACGAAACTGATGCGGGAGAACCTGGAAATGTTCGGCACGCCGCAGCAGATCGCGGCGTTCGAGAAGGAGAAGACAGCATGAGCACGGTTTACGCGGCAGTGATCGAATGGCCGGACACGTTGGGGTTCCCGCCGTCGCTGATCCTGAAGGCGGATGAGGCGCAGCTGCTCCCCGCCGTGAAGGCGGAGCTAATGGGGGAGGCGGAACGCCTGGACGGGGAGGCGTGGGCGGCACTGCCGTTCAGGGATTTCGACCGGCTGCACACGCTCCAAATGGCGCTACTGAACGCGGCCGGAGAACCTCCGTTCGTGACCACGTACACGGAGGAGGTCAGGCTGTGAGCGTGGTCGAGATCGAGCGCGCGAAGGAAGCGGCTGTGGTGCGGCGCGCGTTGGCGGCACTCCCGCCCGCTGACAGGTGGGCGGTGGTCGAGGACGCGCTGGCGCTGCTCCAGCTGACGCCTAAGGCAGGCTTGCCGGAGTACGACGCGGCGCACGAGGAGGCGGTGCAGCAATGGCCGGGCGCGACACGTAAACAGTTGGCTGAGGCGGCACACAGGGCGGCGACGCGAGTCCTGCACGGGGACGATGAGATCGGGGCGCGGAAGGCGCTCATGCGTGAACAGGTCGCGGCCGCGGTGGCGGACGCGAAAGTGGATATTGAACGAGAAGAGGAGCAAGACTGATGGGAATGAACTACAGCATCACGCTCCATGACGCGGTGATCCCGCCGGAGAACTTCGGCAAGGTGACGGGCATCGAAGGCGCAACCGTTCAAGATGTGATCGAGTTTGTCGGGGAGTACCTGACAGACAGGTACGTGACCGGCAACGAGACGGACGGCATCGACCTGTCGGACAGCGGGTTTTACGATCACGCCTCCTACGATTTCGAGTATGAGCTGCGGGGCGCCGTGCTCGTACACTGCAAGCCGGGCGCGTTCATGGAGGGGCGGGACGCTGAGGAGGGCGCGGGCGAGCGGTGGCGGTGGTTCGTGAAGAACGACTACACATTGGGGTACGTGGCCGCGGAGATCACGGTCACATGGCCGGAGATGGTGCTGTGATGTTCCACAAAACCGTTACCGAGCAACGCGAAGGCAACAGGGCGAGCGCCGTGGACGTGGCCGATTGGGTCCTTAGGGACATGCACCCTGACCTACCCCAAGACCCCTCCATCCGGGACGCGCTGATCCTGGCCGCTTTCACGGCTTACGAGGAGTGCACGATTTCATCGAGACAACGAACGAAAGGGGTAACGCATGACGACCACGACCACCTATAAGTGGCGCAGGCAGGAGATTGAGTTGCAATTCCACAACGGCCCGGAGTGGACGACCGTCTACAAGCTCGCGGGCGCTGCGCCTGACTGGGTTATCAATCACACGCGGATGCGCAACGCCTGGACGGTAACGCACGCGCCTAGCGGGATGCGGATACCCACTAGCGGCCTGCTGGCGGAGATGAAAAGTCTCGTTGTGGCGCTCGTTGAAAGCCCGGAGACGGCGGCACCGGTAGCCTTGCGGGAGTTGCGGCAGGTGCCAAACGGCAAGCCGATCCTCTCCAACTTGCAGAAGGCGGAGCTGAGGGCGATCAGAGCTGTTTATGAGGAATGGAGCAAAACGCGATGATCGAGCTGCAAGAATGCGCAACTGACCAGGGGTCGGCGACGGCAGACTGTTTCACAGGCGACGGCTTCACATTCGCGGGCGAAACCGAGCTGGTGGCGGTTCCGGACGGGTTCGCGATCGAGTCCGTCCAGGTCAACCCGGCGACGTTCGCGAGCGCGCCGGACTACACGAGCACGCCGGGCTACGGTGTGACGTTCACGGCTACAACCGCGGCACCGAGCGCAGGACTGGCCGAAACGGGGTTCGACGGGACGTTCTTCCTCACCCTGACGCTCGTGCTCGCGGGCGGGTTCGTCCTGGCGGGCGCAGCTCTGCTATCGGGCAGGCGACGCAAGTAGGACGCAAAACCTGCATTATTGGGGAATGCGGGCCGTCCTCAGGGCATGGGGACTGAGGGCGGTTCGGGTTCACTAAGCAATCGAAAAGCATGGGCAACGACAAGGAAGCGGGCAAACATGACCAAGATCGAAATCCATGACGGAGACAACCTGATCGCAGAATGGGAGCGCCTGACGGCACTGATTGCCAAGACGGAGTTCCCGCGCCTGAAAGTGATGGAAGTAGTGGAGCGCGGCGAGACGTTCACGACGCTGGAATGCCCGCGCTGCGGCGAGGTGGTGAGGGGTGGCGACCTGGCGGCGGTCGATCAGAGCGTCCGCCAAAACTACGCCCACGACATGGACGTCGATGATGAGGATGTCAGGTTCGATAACGGTGACATCGATTTCGGCGCCACGCTGTACTACCTGCACAAGGACGACCACGCGGTGAGCCTGCCGGAAGGGTGGACGGAATCGTGGACGTAAGCGGGCTCCTCATGATCGGCAGTTGCATCCTGCTCGCCTACGCTATCCACCTCCGCCGAAAGGACGACGCATGAACCCGATCCTCACCGCCTTCCGCGAAAGCATCCCGCGTGGATTCACGCGAGTGCCTGCCATCCAGGCGCAAGACTGGGCAGACCTGGTGAACGGCTACACCAACTCGTTCATCGGTGCGGACGAAGCCGAAGAGGCGATGGGCGTCGCCCCCCTCCCTCAGATCGAGCACGCCCGAAAGGTGCTCACCCGCCTCGCAAACCTCGCTAACGACAAGGAGAACTGACACGGACTGGAACAACCTGCCCGGAGAATCCGTCAACACCATCATGGACGCCGAGAATGAGCTGGATGCGTTGGTTCGCCACCTGAACGACGGCGACGGCACACTCACTCTGGCTGACGTGTCGGACTATCTGACGAACGTCCGCGATTACATCCAGGCGGCACTCGACGACATCGAGGCGAAGCTGTGACACTCACCCTCATCGCCAACGCACTCGACGCTTTCCCGTGGCTGACGGAAAGCCAGCGCGCCGACGTG
The DNA here is from genome assembly GCF_047607465.1 of Microbacterium sp. Taxonomy (GTDB): domain Bacteria; phylum Actinomycetota; class Actinomycetes; order Actinomycetales; family Microbacteriaceae; genus Microbacterium. The sequence goes on from NZ_JASGCY010000083.1 coordinate 34,560, forward strand.
TTCCGGGCTATCGAGTCCGCTCCGGTCACGCCGCCGCCCCGGGGCTTCTTTGCCCTAAACGAATGGCATGAGGCGTACTACGCGAGCCCTGCTGTCGCTGCATGGCAGCGCATCCGGGGCTGGCGGTTCACGCCGCTCGACCCGGAGAACCCAAGGCCCACACACATGACCTTGGAGGAGGCGGCTCACTACGAGTCCTGCCCGACCCAGGCCGAAATCCTCATGGCGCTCGAGCGCGCCGCCCGCTACGCAAAGGAGAACGCACGATGACCGACACCAACTACAAGCCCATCGCAATCAAGGGCTTCGACAAGAACATGAAGTGCAACGGCTTCCAGTTCGAGGAAGGTAAAACCTACGACCACGGTCGGCCGGCCGTCCTCTGCCGGGAGGGCTTCCACTACGTGACGCAGCCGATCGATGTCTTCTGGTACAAGGCTCCCGCAGAGTCGCTGTATCACATAGTGGAAGTCGAGGAGTCGACCGGCCCGCAGCCGGGTGGTGACTCCAAGGAGGCTGCGCGGGTCATGAGGGTGGGCGCGAGGATCGAGCTTCCCGCGCTCATCAAGGCGCAGATCGATTTCGTGTTCGCGAACGTGAAGAAGTCGAAGGTGAAGTCCAAGAACACGACCGAGCCGAATTCCCTTGCCACCAACTCGGGCGACTACGGCGCGAGCACCAACTCGGGCCACGGCGGCGCGAGCACCAACTCGGGCCAGTACGGCGCGAGCACCAACTCGGGCAACTACGGCGCGAGCACCAACTCGGGCCACGGCGGCGCGAGCACCAACTCGGGCCACGGCGGCGCGAGCACCAACTCGGGCCACTACGGCGCGAGCACCAACTCGGGCGACTACGGCGCGAGC
>NZ_JASGCY010000084.1:0-8795 GCF_047607465.1 Microbacterium sp.
GCCGGCCGCGGCGCACGTGCGCCAGGCCCGCGGCGATCGCCGCCTCCGTCACGGCGTCCACGGCGCTCGTCGGGTCGTGCAGCACGAGCAGCTCGGCATCCTGCGCGAGCGCGCGGGCCAGCGCAGTGCGCTGCCGCTGCCCGCCGGAGAGGCCGGTGCCGCCCTCGCCGAGCACGGTGTCGACGCCCTCGGGGAGGGCGTCGACGAAATCGTCGCACTGCGCCGCGGCGAGCGCCGCCGTGGCGCGGGCGGCGTCGACCCCTGGCAGTTCGACGTTGTCGCGCACGGAGCCGACGAACAGATGCGCCTCGTGCGGGACGATCACGGCGTCGGCGCGCAGTGCGCGCACGGCGCGGAGCACGTCGATCGCCTCCTGCCCCTCGGCGTCGATCGCGACGATCGCATCGTCGCCGTCGAGAGCGGATGCGGCGACCTCCGCGATCGCGGCGGGGGCGGGCGGCGCGGCATCCGGTTGCTCGCGCAGCAGCGTGAGCAGCCGCCCGGCCGATGCGGTTCCCGCCGCCCACACCGCACCGGCGTTGCGGGCGAAGTTCTCCAGCGGCGAGAGCAGGAACTGGGTCAGGCCGATCACCGTCACCAGCGCGCCGAGCCCGAACGCCCCCTCCACGGCGAGGAGACCGGCGGCGACGGCGATCGCGGTGAGGAAGAGACCGGTCGCCAGCGACATCGTGCCGGTGAAGACGCCCTCCGCCTGCCGGGCGTGCAGCGTGCTCGCCAGCGCCGCACGGCTCGTGCGCCGGTAGCGGGCGGAGGCCTCGGCCTCGGCGTGCACGCCCTTGACCACCCGGTATCCGGTCATGAGGTCGGCCGCGCGGCCGGCGGCATCGGCGGCCGCGGCCTGCTCCTGCGCGCTGCGCCGACGCAGCGCGGAACCGGCGGCATCCGTCATCCACAGCATCGCCGGCGCCCCCAGCAGCACGGCGAGACCGAGCGGCCAGCTGATGGTGAGCAGCACCGCGCCGCCGAAGACGATCGCGGCGAGCTCTCCGGCGGGGTACACGCCGATCGCGACAGCGCCGGCCAAGCGGTTCACATCCGAGGTCGCCAGCGACAGCGCGACCCCCGGCGCCGACCACGCCGCGCGGGCGGGTTCGCGGCGCAGCAGGTGCGCCGACACGATCTCGCGCAGGTGGTGCTGCACGGCCAGCATGCCGAGCTGACCGATGCGGGAGCCGAAGCGGTACGAGAACGAGAGCACCGCGAAGTCGACGGCGAGCAGCACGATCCACAGCAGCAGCCGCGCAGGATCCCCTGTGCGCACCGCCTGATCGATCGCGAGTCCCATGATCACCGGCACGAGCGCCTCGCCCAGCTGGTGCGTGATGCTCAGCAGTGCCGCCGGGACCGTGAAACGCGGCGCGCTGCCGATGACCCGCAGCGTCAGCGAGCGCGCGGTGGTGCGCTCGTCGATGCGGAGCGGACGCACGCGGATGGGCTCCGCCGGGGCCTGGATCCACTGGGGAAGGCGGGGCATCAGCGGCGTGCCGCCTGACGACGGCCGATCGGGGAGACCGAGGGCGTGCCGGTGACGGGGTCAGGAGTCACCACGCAGGCCAGCCCGAACACGTGCTCGACGAGCTCGGCGGTGACGACGTCGCTTGGCTTGCCCTCCGCCACGACCTCGCCATCCTTCATGGCGATGAGGTGCGTCGCGTAGCGGGCGGCGTGGTTGAGGTCGTGCAGCACGGCGACGACGGTGCGGCCCTGATCGTTCAGATCGGCGAACAGATCCATGAGCTCGATCTGATGCGCGATGTCGAGGAACGTCGTCGGCTCGTCGAGCAGCAGCAGCGGCGTCTCCTGCGCGAGGAGCATCGCGACCCAGACGCGCTGGCGCTGGCCGCCGGAGAGCTCGTCGACCGGTCGCCCGGAGAGCGCGGTCACGCCGGTCCCCTCCATCGCGGCGCGGACGGCGATCTCGTCGTCGGGAGACCACTGCCGGATGACGCCCTGATGCGGATGCCGGCCGCGGGCGACGAGTTCGGCCACGGTGATGCCGTCGGGGGCGAGCGAGGTCTGCGGCAGCAGTCCCAGCATCCGTGCCGCCTCCTTCGCCCGGTAGGACGAGATCGCCTTGCCGTCGAGGAGCACGGCGCCCGACGCGGGCTTGAGCAGTCGCGAGAGGGCGCGCAGCAGGGTCGACTTGCCGCACGCGTTCGGTCCGACGATGACCGTGAAACCGCCGTCCGGGATGGTGACGGAGAGGTCTTCGGAGATGACGCGGCGGTCGTAGCGGATCGTGATGCGCTCGGCGCGCAGGCGGGAGGGTGCGGTCATGGGCGTCTCCGTGATTCGCTGATGAGGAGCCAGACGAGGTATCCGCCGCCGATCACGATCGTGACGACGCCGACGGGCAGGGATCCCGGAAGCAGGTGCTGCGCGATGATGTCCGAGGTCAGCATCACGAGGGCTCCGACGAGGGCGGCCGGCACGAGGGCGATGCCGGGCGACCGGGTGAGCCTGCGGGCGATCTGCGGTGCGGCGAGCGCGACGAAGACGATCGGGCCGGCGTACGCCGTCACCGCGGCGGTCAGTGCGACGCCGGCGACGACCAGTCCCAGCCTGGCCGGTTCCAGGCGGATGCCGTGGGCGCGCGCCGCGTCGTCGCCGAGTTCGAGCTGCCGCTGCGCCGGGGCGAGGGCGGCGAGGGCCACCAGCGCCGTGATGATGACGACGGCGGCGGAGACGAGCTCGGCCCAGCCGACCCGGCTGAGCGAACCCGCGCCCCAGACGGCCGCGGTCATCGCGACCTCGAGGCGTGCACGCAGGATGAGGTAGGTCGACACCGCGCCGAGCATGGCCGAGACCGCGATGCCGACGATGATGAGGCGGAAGCCCTGCATGCCGCCGCGATACGCGAACAGGTAGCACAGCGCCGCCGCGAGGAGTCCGCCGGCGAGCGATCCGGCGGCGATCGCGACCGTGCCTCCGCCGATGACGACGATCACCAGCACCGCGCCGACGTAGGCGCCCTCCGACATTCCGATGATGTCGGGGCTTGCGAGCGGGTTGCGGGTGAGCGACTGGAAGATCCCGCCGGAGACGCCCAGCGCGGCGCCGAACAGCAGCGCAGCGAGCACGCGCGGCAGACGCCACTCGAGCACGACGGTCTCGATCATCCCGCTCTGGGCGCCGACGAGCGCCTGCGCCACCTCGGGCACGGTGAGCACGAAGTCGCCGAGGCAGAGCGCGGCGACGGTCGCCGCCAGCAGCGCCGCGAGCAGGCAGGCGCAGACGACCAGCGCGCGTACGCGCAGACGCGTCGACCAGGCGCCGACGCGCAGCACCTGCACCCGCCCGCCGAAGTCGATCGGCGCGGGGCCCTCTGCCGCGTCCACGGCGCTCACAGCACGCTCGCCCGGCGTCGGCGGACGAACCAGATCAGCAGCGGCGCACCGACGAAGGCCGTCACGATGCCCACCGGCACCTCGCCCGGCCACAGGAGCACGCGGCCGACGATGTCGGCGGCCAGCAGTACGATCGCCGCGATGAGAGCGGAGAACGGCAGGATCCAGCGCTGATCGGGCCCGGTGATCCAGCGCGCGATGTGCGGCGCCATGAGTCCGACGAACCCGATGGGGCCGGCGATCGCGGTCGCCGCTGCGGCCAGCAGGGTGATCGCGACCACCGTGAGGATGCGGGTCCGTCCGACGTGCGCTCCCAGTGCCGACGCCAGGTCGTCGCCGAGTCCCATCGCGTTCAGCGCCCGGGCGCAGACGAGGGCGATGGCGAGGCCCCCGGCGATGAACGGCGCAGCGGGCAGGATCACGTCGAGGCCGCGCTCGACGACGGTGCCCGCGCTCCAGCCGCGCATCTGGTTGAAGGTGGCCGGATCCAGCAGCGTCATCGCGGTGGTGATGCCGGCGAGCATGGCGCCGACGGCGACACCGGCGAGGGTGAGCCGCACGGGGTCGGTGGTGCGGCCTGCCGACCCCACGAGGACCACGACGATGGTGGCGATGAAGGCACCCGCGAATGCGAAGCCCAGGTGCTGCACCGGCAGGGTCGTGCCGAAGACGGCGACGCCGATGGCGACGCCCAGCGAGGCGCCGGCGTTCACGCCGAGGATGCCGGGGTCGCCGAGCGGGTTGCGGGTGAAGGCCTGGATCAGGGCCCCGGCCACACCCAGGGCGGCGCCGACGACGACCGCGGCGAGGGTGCGCGGCAGGCGCACCTCCCACACGATGCGATCGTTCTCGGCGCCGGTCGAGAAGAACAGGGCGTGCCAGACGTCGGCGGGTGCGAGCGGCTTCGACCCGATGAGCACGCTCAGCAGGACCGCTGCCGCGAGCAGCGCCGCGAGCACCAGCAGGCCGATGCCGCGCCGACCCGCGCGAGCGGGCGGCGCCTCGACGGCATCCGCGACGGTCATCACCCCGCGATGTCGCGCGGTGCGGTCCCGGCGACGGCGTCCTCGAGGCGGGGCACGAGCTTCTCGATGACGTACTTCTGGCTGAGCGGGGTGAGGAAGTAGATCGCGCCGGCCAGTTCGCCGTCGGTGTACACCGAGCGGTTCTCGACCACGGCGGGCAGCGACGACAGCGTCCCGAAGGAGAGGAGGTCCTCGATCGCGCCCTCCTCCTCGGTGGCGAAGACGACGACGTCGGCTTCGAGCAGGCCGACGTTCTCAGGCGAGATCAGCGCCTGGCTGCCCGGCTCGTCGGCGTAGGCTTCGAGGCCCGGGGTCATCACGAAGCCGAGCTCTGTGAGGAAGTCGGTGTTGAGCCCGTCGGGGTACACGTAGAGGTTGCCCTCCCAAGCTCCCCCCTGCGAGAAGGTGGCGCTGAGGCCCTTCCACTCCGGGTGCGCGGCGGCCGCCTCGGCGTACGCGTCCTCGACCTCGACGATGAGCTCCTCGCCCTCGGCCGAGCGCCCGACGGCCGCCGAGATGATGAGCGTCTGCTCCTTCCAGTCCGAGAAGTATGCCTCGGTGCCGTCGATCTGCGCGACGGTGGGCGCGATCTTGCTGAGCTTGTCGTAGGTGTCCTCGTCCAGGCCCGCGTTGGTGCCGACGATGAGGTCGGGGCGCAGCGACGCGATCTTCTCGAACTCGAATCCGTCGGTCTGGTCGAGGACCACGGGCTCGGCGTCGCCGAGAAGCTCGGTGGCCCATGGCCATACCGCGTACGGCTGCTCGCCGTACCACTCGGTCGTCGCGATCGGCGGCATGCCGAGCTCGAGCAGGATGTCCTGCTCGGTGACGCCGACCACGACGATGCGCTGGGGCTCGGCCGGGATGGTCGTCTCGCCGAACTGGTGCTCGACCGTCACCGGGAACTCGTCGCTCGGCGTCGTGGTGTAGTTCGGGTTCTCCTCCGGCGCGGATGACGAGGAGCAGGCGGACAGGGCCGCGGCGGTGAGGGCGAGAGCCGTGAACGCGGCGGCCGCGCGCAGGGGGAGTGCGGTGTGCATGAGGGTCCTTTGCAAGGAGGGGGAAGGAGCCGCGATGGCGGATCGGGTCGCGATCAGGGCGACATCAGATTAGCCTTGCCTTAGTCTGCCCGCCATCACGGTGAACGGACGCTTTCCTACCCGAGAGGACACGGTTGTGTCTGCTGATCGTCATTCAAGCCGCATAGGACGGCATCCGTCCTCCATGGATGCCGTCGAAGAGACATCCGCGATTTTCACGGCCTCTCGTGATCTGCTCCCCGCCGGCAGCGCCTTCGAGCCGCATGCGCACCAGGAGGACCAGATCGCCTGGCTCGCCGCCGGCGCCGTCGAGCTCGAGGTCCTCGGCGAGCGCTGGCACGTGCGCGGCGACCGCATCGTGTGGATCCCCGCCGGCGCCATGCACGCCATGCGCTTCAGCGAGGCGGCGGATCTCGTCAGCCTCTACATCGACCCGCTGCTGCGCCCCGAGGGCGACTGGAGCACGCCGCGCGCGCTGCGGGCGGACCCGCTCGCGCAGGCGCTCCTGCACCACCTCACCGACGGCGCGCCCGACCACCGCCGTCGGGCGCGATGCCGAGGGCTCCTCGCCGACCTGCTCGCCGAGATGCCCGTGGTGCGCGACGTCATCGCCCTCCCCCGCGACGAGCGGGCGCGCACGGTCGCGGCCGCCCTTCTGCAGGACCCGGGCGACGCCCGCGATCTCGACGCCTGGGCGCGGGAGCTGGGGGTGAGCACGAAGACGCTGGCGCGCGCGTTCGTCCACGGCACGGGGGTGACGTTCCGCCGGTGGCGGGTCGACGCGCGGATGCACGCGGGGGCGCGGATGCTCGCCGATGGCGTGCCAGTGCAGGACGCCGCGAGGGCAGTGGGCTACATCTCGGTGAGCAGCTTCATCGTCGCGTTCCGGCAACGGTTCCAGACGACGCCCGCCCGCTACGCCGCGGCCCTGCGCGCGGCGTAGCGGGCGCGGGTCTTGCTCCCGGCCGCTGGATCCTCCTCACCCGCGCGAGCCGTCGCAGACGGCGGGTGCGTGGGCCGATCACCCACCGTTTGCGACGGCTCGCGCGATCGCCGCCGGCTCGCGGCGCCCGTCACCGGGCGTAACAGGGCGCGGACATCGAAGACGGTGCGCATATCCTGCTCACGAGGTGTGAGCGTGCGCCAGGGCCCGACGGCCGTGCGGGCGCGCGTTACGGCAGGAAGCAGACCATGCGCACGCAGACCCGTATCGAGGACGAGCCCGCCGCCGGGTCGGCCTGCGGCACCGGCGCGACCCGGAGGACGGTCGACATCGGCGACCTCGAGCTCGAGTCCGGTGTCGTGCTGCCCGGTGTGCGGATCGCTTTCGAGCTGTTCGGCGACCTCGACGCGACCAGGGGCAACGCCGTTCTCGTCTTCCACGGGCTCGCCGCCGACAGCCATCTCGTGCGCAGCGCTGAGGATCCCCGCCCCGGGTGGTGGGAGGGCGTGGTCGGAGAGGGCCTTGGTCTGGACACCCGGCGCTGGTGCGTCGTCTCTGCGGCGATCCTCGGCGGTTGCGGCGGGTCGACGGGCCCGCTCTCCCTCGCGCCCGACGGCGCTCCCTGGGCTGGACGGTTCCCTGCGGTGACGATCCGCGATCAGGTGCGAGCGGTTCTCGAGGCCGGTCGCGCGCTCGGGATCACGCGCTGGGCGGCTGTGGTCGGCGCCTCCTTCGGGGCCATGCATGCTCTCGAGTGGCACGTCTCGCACCCTGGCACTGCGGCGCGCACCGCCGTGATCGCCGGCCCCTGGCAGACGACGGCAGAGCAGATCGTGCAGAACTCGCTGCAGGTCGAGATCGTGCGCGCGGATCCGCACTTCCACGGCGGCTTCTACGCCGGCTACGGCACGGCGCCCACTCGCGGTCTCGCGCTCGCGCGCACACTCGGGATGCTGTCGTACCGCGGATCCGATGAGATGGAGACGCGGTTCGGGCGCGCACCGCAGGAGGGCACGGACGGCACGTTCGCCGTCGAGTCGTACTTCGCCGCCAACGCCACCAAGTTCGCCGAGCGGTTCGACGCGAACAGCTTCATCGCGCTCGTCACAGCGAAGAACACCCATGACATCGGGCGCGGGCGCGGTCCCGCCGCCGACGTGCTCCGGGCCGCCGATGGCCCACTGCTCGTGCTCGGCATCCGCACCGACCGTCTGTTCCCGCTCGACCAGCAGCGCTTCGTCGCCGCGCACTCACCTGGGAGCGTCACCGGATCCGTACCGGCCATCCTCGATGCGCCGCACGGCCACGACTCCTTCCTCATCGCGCAGGACCTTGTCGGAGCTCAGCTGAGCTCCTTCCTCGGCGCCGGCGAGTCCGCCCAGGGAAAACGCTGATGGCATCGACGAAACCGTTCACCCGAAAGGCCGACCATGTCCGCCCCTCTTCGTGACCGCACCGCCCCGACCGAGCATCCGGTCCTCGACGTCCTCGACGTCCTCGCCGGCCGCTGGAGCCCGCGCGCCTTCGACAAGGAGAGCACGATCGACGAGGCCACGCTCGCAGCCGTGCTCGAGGCGGCGCGCTGGAGCCCCTCGGCGGGCAACACGCAGCCCTGGCGTTTCGTCGTCGCCCGCCGCGGCACCGCGCTGCACGCGCAGATCGTCGAGGCCCTCACCGGCCTCAACCAGACCTGGGCGCCCGCCGCCGGCGTTCTCATCGTCGCCCTCGCCGAGGAGCACGACGCCGACGGCAACCCGTTGCGCTTCGCGCAGTACGACCTCGGTCAGGCCGTGGCCCACCTCTCGGTGCAGGCGCACTCCGAGGGTCTCGTCGTGCACCAGATGGGCGGTATCGTCCGCGAGGCGCTCAGCGCCCTGCCCGGCGTCGAGGCCCGTTTCGTGCCGTTGACGGTGATCGCTCTGGGTCAGCTCGGCGACGCCGCGTCCCTTCCGGACAAGCTCCGGGAGCGCGAGGTCGCCCCACGCGTGCGCCGTCCGCTCGCCGAGACGGTCGTCGCCGCCGCGTGACCCGCAGTGCCTCCCCGGTCACTACAGTGACAGGGTGATCCTCCGTCACCTCCTGGTCGTCGCCGCGGGCGGTGCCGTCGGCACGGCGGCACGGCTGGCGGTGGGCCTGGCGCTGCCGGACGTCGGCGTCACCCCCGTGCTGCTTGCGAACGTCGTCGGCGCGTTCCTCATCGGCGTTCTCGCCGCCCGGCTGCCCAAGGCCGCCGAGCTGCGGCTGCTGCTCGGCACGGGCGTCCTCGGCGGGTTCACGACGTACAGCGCGTTCATGATGGGCACGGTCGGACTGTGGACGGATGCTCCGCTCATCGCCGTCGCGTACGCGGCGGGTTCGCTCGTGCTGGGGCTCGGCGCGGCGGCGCTCGGCCTGCGCGTCGGGCGCCCGCGGGCGCAGC
>NZ_JASGCY010000085.1:0-15876 GCF_047607465.1 Microbacterium sp.
CCACCGCCTCGCCGCCGACGCCGACATCGACCACGACCGCCCCTGGGCGAACGGCGGCACCACCAACACCACGAACCTGCGGCCCCTCTGCCCCCGCGACCACACCCACCGCCACAGAACCCGAACGACATACCGCACCCGACCCGACGGCACAGTCCAAATCACCACCCCCACCGGACACACCACCCGACCACCCGACAGGCGGGAATCTGCGGGATGCGCCAGCCCAGACGGCGATATCGCCGCCGCCTTCACCTTCGCCGCCGCGGTCGCACCCGACGGCGATGTCGCCGCACCTTTCTGACCCCCGCAGGCATCGGCTCATCCTTCTGAGACGCGCCGATGACCTGATCGGCTCCGGCGGGATCAAACGTCTCTCTCGACGGTGTGGAACGGGTCGTCCGACGCGTCCCCGGTGCAGCAGTGCTCGACAGATCAGTAGTGGTACGGGAACGCCGACCAGTCGGGGTCGCGCTTCTCGAGGAAGGAATCGCGCCCCTCCACAGCCTCGTCGGTGCCGTAGGCGAGACGGGTCGCCTCCCCGGCGAACACCTGCTGGCCGACGAGCCCATCGTCGACGGCGTTGAAGGCGAACTTCAGCATCCGGATCGCGGTGGGCGATTTCGTGAGCACCGTGCGCGCCATCTTCAACGCCTCGCGCTCGAGCTCCTCGTGCGGCACCACGCGATTCACTGCGCCCATCTCGTACGCGCGCTGCGCCGAGTACTCCTCCGCGAGGAAGAACACCTCCCGCGCGAACTTCTGCCCGGTCTGGCGGGCCATGTACGCAGAGCCGTAGCCGGCGTCGAAGCTGCCGACGTCGGCATCCGTCTGCTTGAACCGGCCATGTTCGGCCGAGGCGATCGAGAGGTCGCAGACCACGTGCAGCGAGTGGCCGCCGCCGGCCGCCCACCCGGGGATCACGGCGATGACGACCTTGGGCATGAAGCGGATGAGCCGTTGCACCTCGAGGATGTGCAGGCGACCGGCGCGGGCAGGGTCGGCGACCTCCGTGGCGGAGTCGGAGTACTTGTAGCCGTCGCGTCCGCGGATGCGCTGGTCGCCGCCCGAGCAGAACGCCCATCCGCCGTCCTTCGGGCTCGGCCCGTTGCCGGTGAGCAGCACGGCGCCGATGCGCGGGTCCTGCCGGGCGATGTCGAGGGCGCGGTACAGCTCGTCGACGGTGTGCGGGCGGAAGGCGTTGCGCACCTCGGGCCGGTCGAACGCGATGCGGGCCACCCCGCCGTCCACCGAGACGTGCGCGGTGATGTCGGTGTAGTCCTCGGCGCCGGGCGCGAGCGTCCACTCGGCCGGGTCGAACAGATCGGAGACGTGGGTCACGGCATCCACCCTATTCCTGCATCGCCGGACGCGCGGAAGGCGCCGCCCGGCACTGGGCGGCGCCTTCCGCGATCGGATGCCGTCAGCGGCGACGGCGACGTACGGTCTTGATCCATCCGTCGACGATGTCCCACACCGCGCCGGCCGCGATGCCGAATCCGAGGAGCACGGCGAGGACGCGGAAGATCCCGCCTTCGCCTGCGGCCTCGGCGTCGCCCGCCGCGAACCCGTCTCCGCCGGCGGCGGCGACGTGCGCGAGGAACTCCGGGTTCACCAGCTCGCCGCGCACGAGGAGCACGAGAGCCCACCCGAGGAAGACCAGCGCGAGGACGGTGTTGACGACCGCCAGCGCCGGGCTCCAGCCGCGCCGCCGGAAGAGGACCACGGCGAACACGGCCTCCGCGACGACGAGAGCGAACAGGACGCGATCCCCCACGGCCACAGATCCGGGTTCAGGATCGGCAGCGTCTCTCCGGGGACGAAGCCGCGGATGCGGTCCCAGAGCAGAGCGCCGACGGCGATGCCGAGGAAGACGAGCGACGCGATCAGCTCGTTGCGGCCGGCGCCGTCATCGGTGATCTCGGGCAGCTGGTCGACGCTCCACGCGTCGATCGACGTCGAGCTGCCGGTGCGCTCGAGCACGACGAAGACGAGGGTCGTCCAGAAGCAGATGTGGATGGCGGTGCCGCCCGCGGCGACGATCGACGAGGAGATGATCTCGCCGACCGCGGCGCCGGAGATCGTCTGCCCGAGCGCCACGGCGCCCAGCACGCAGACCGGCACGATGATCAGCAGCAGCTTCAGCAGCCGACACCAGGTCAGATAGAAGCGCGGCCCGATCAGGTGCAGCGGACGATCCGCATAGCCCGCCGCGAGGATGCCGGGATCGCCGAGCTGGGTGAGCACGGCCCGTTCGGCGTCGCCCGGGGCCTCCCCCTGGTCGAGCCGGGCTTCGACGGCGTCGGCGATGGACGCCTGGAGCTCGGCGCGCACGTCGTCCTGCGCGTCGGGTCTCAGGCTCTTGACCGTCGCGGCGATGTAGCGCTCGGTGAGCGTGGCGGTCGTGGTCATGTCAGTGCTCCTCTGAGGTGAGGGCGGTGATCGCGGTGGTGAGCGATCGCCATTCGTCGGTGAGGGTGTCGGCGAGTCGCATGCCGGCATCCGTGGTGCGGTAGAACTTGCGGGGCCTCGCCTCGTCGGTGTTCCACTCGCTCGTGAGGTGCTCCTGCTTCTCGAGTCGGCGCAGCAGGGGGTACAGGGTGTTCGCGTCCGTGGCGAAGCCGCGGCGGTCGAGCTCTTCGAGCAGCCCGTAGCCGTAGCCGGGGCTGCGCAGCAGCTGCAGGCAGGCGAGCACCACCGTGCCGCGGCGGAGCTCCTGCAGGTGCGTGTCGAGCGCTTCATTCATGATTGAGACATTACTGTGCGTCACACACTATTGTCCATACGTCTCCCGATCGGGTCGTAGGGTGAGAGGCGTGCCCCTCGATATCGCCGCCGTAGACCCGTTCGACGATGACGACGTCGACCGCTGGTGGACCGCATACGCCGAGGCGGAACGCGCCGACCGCGGCCCCGACGCGACGGTGTGGACGCTCGGGGAATCGCGCAGCGAGCTGCAGCCGGACTCATCGGTCGCCGAGCGCCGCGCACACCTGCTGCGCAGCGGGGGCGCCGTCGTCGGCTCCGCCAGCCTCGCCCTCCCCCGCAAGGACAACACCCACCAGGCGCATCTCGCCATCAGCATCCCGCCGGCGCATCGCCGCCGGGGTCTCGGCACCGCGGCCCTCGCCTTCCTCGAGGCGGAGGCTGTGACATCCGCCCGGACGACGGCGCTGGCGACGGTCAGCTGGCCCGATGCCCTCGGCACCGGCGGCGACGGATCGCCCGGCCTGGAGTTCGCCCGCCGGCACGGCTACGCCCTCGCGCTCGGCGACGTGCGCAGCACGCTCGCCCTGCCGGTCGCCGTCGATGCCCCCGACGTCCGCGGCTACACGCTGCGGAGCTGGAGCGGTCCGGTGCCCGCGGAGCACCTGGACGGGTGGGCCGTGCTCGACGCCTCCTTGGAGACAGAGGCGCCGACCGGCGATCTCGACCTCGAGGCGGCGCGGCCCGACACCGCCGGCATCCGCGAGCACGAAGAGCTGCTCGTCGCCCAGAACCGCACCTCCTACGGCACGGTCGCCGTCGACACCGACGGCGAGGTCGCCGCGTACACCCAGATCGTCGTCTCCGGCGACGACGGCAACGCCTACCAGTGGGGAACGCTCGTGCGCCGCCAGGATCGCGGCCACCGCCTGGGCGCCGCGATCAAGATCGCGAACCTGCGGATGCTGCAGCGCGAGTCACCGGGAACCCGGCTCGTGCACACGTCCAACGCCGACTCGAACGCGCACATGCTCGCGATCAACGTCGAGCTGGGCTTCCGCCCGACCGAGCGCATGGGCGAGCTGCAGCGCCGGCTGGGCTGACGGCGACGGCGGCTGGGCTGACGGCGGCCGACATGACACCCGGCACGGGCGGAGCGCGCGACGCCCGATTGTGACGACCCGAAGCGGGCCGGAGCCCGTGGATTCCGTACAGTGGAGCGGTGACTTCGAAGCCCCGCACCGCCCTCCTCGCCCTCACCGCCGCCGCGACCCTCGCCTTCGCGCTCGGCGGGTGCGCCTCCGCCGCCCCGGCCCCTGCATCGCCGTCGGAATCCGCATCGTCCGCGCCGGCCGACGACGTCGCCTGCGCCGGTGTCACCGTCGTGATCGACACGGGCGATCTCGAGGTGACGGACGACCCTTCGGATGAGGTGTGCGTCGAGACCGAGGAGACGATCCTCGGAACCGATGCCATCGCCGCGGCGGGCTTCACCACCGAGGGCACCGCGACCTACCCCGAAGACGTGGTCTGCCGCGTCGACGGCGTGCCCTCCGCGGAGACCGAGCTCACCGGCGACGACGGCGCGCCCTATCACGAGGCGTGCGCGAACATGCCGCCCGCCGCCGCGTACTGGGGCCTGTGGGTCAAGCCCGTCGGCGGCGTCTGGGACTACGCGCAGACGAGCCTGCCCACCCTCCAGCTGAACCCCGGCGACAGCGTGCAGCTGCTGTTCACCGTCAACGGCGAACCGGCGGCTCCCGCCTCGTGACCCGAGCGGGCCTGCGCCTGCGGCCGGGCCCGCTGCGCGCGGCGGCCGGGCTGGCGGTGTTCTTCATCGCCGCCCGCGTCGTCTACCGCATCCTCTTCCACGGCGCCGACGGCGAGGGACCCGTCGTCCTGCCGCTGCCGGCGATCCGTCTGCCCGCACCGTTCTCCTGGGTGACGCTGCTCGGCCCCGCCACCCTCGATGGCATCGGCGAGGCGGTGCTGTCGGCCCTGCCGATCGCCGGCGTCGTGCTGCTGTTCGGACTGCTCAACGCGCTGTTCGACGTCTCGAGGGCGTTCGGACGCCTCGCCCGCCGCGGCCCCTTCCGCGGCATCGCCCGAGCTCTCGCCGTCGCCTGGTCGACGCTGCCCGGACTCGGGCAGGCGGTGCGGACCGTGCGCACGGCGCAGCGCCTGCGGGGCGAGAGGGCGGGGCCCCGGATGCTGGTCCCCGTGCTCGAGCGCACCCTGGAGCGCGCCGCGGCCGTGGCCGCCGGACTCGAGCTGCGGGGGTTCGGAGGCAGCCCCGTCGACGGCGACCCCGAGCGCCCCGCCGTGGTGCGGGAAGCCGCGTTCGGTTTCGGCGAGGCGCCGGTGCTGACGGTGCCGGGATTCTCGCCGCGCCGCGGCGCGCTCGAGGTCGTCACCGGCCCCACCGGCACCGGCAAATCCACGCTGCTCCGCGGGCTCGCGGGCCTCGTCGACCACGTGGACGGCGGCTGGTCCCGTGGCGAGGTCGAGGTGACGGGTCTGGACAGACGGCGGATGCCGCCCCGCGACGCCTCCCGCGCGGTCGGCGTGGTGCTGCAGAATCCGCGCGAGGGCTTCTGCACCGACGTCGTCCGCGACGAGATCGGCCTCGCCCTGCAGGTGCGCGGCGTCGCGACGGCAGCCGTCCGCGCCCGCGTCGACGAGGTCGCCGCGGCCCTCGGCCTCTCCGGACTGCTCGAGCGCTCCGTGCACACCCTGTCCGCCGGCGAGGCGACGCTCGTGGCGATCGCGGGATCCGTCGTCGAGCAGCCGGCTCTCCTCCTCATCGACGAGCCGCTCGCCGATCTCGACGCCGACGCCCGGGTGCGCGTCGTGGCCGCGCTCGACCGGCTCGCCCACGAGAGCGGCATCGGCGTCGTCGTCGCAGAGCACCGGGCCGAGCCGTTCGCCCCCGTCGCCGACCGCTGGTGGACGATCGTCGACGGCGCCCTCGTGCCGGCCGCGCAGGCGTCGTCGGCCGAGGAGGGCGCCGCGGACGCTCCTGCGCGAACCGCGGACGGTCGTGAGCGGGATCGGAGCCTCGAACATGCCGCCCCGGCCCCCGGTGCCCGCCCCGCCCTCGCCGCCGCGCATCTGCGCGTCGCGCACGGCGACACGACCGTCGTGGCCGACGCCTCGATCGCCCTCGGTCCCGGCGAGATCGCCGCGCTCATCGGCCCGAACGGAGCCGGCAAGTCCTCGTTCCTCCTCGCGCTCGCGCTCCCCCCGCAGGGCGCCGAGATCACCGGATCCCCCGTCCTCGTGCCGGATGCCTCGGACGACCTCTTCACCCGCGACACCGTCGCCGCCGAGTGCGCCCATGCCGACCGCCGTGCCCCGGGGCCGGCGTCCGCCGTTCTGTTCGCCTCGTTCCTCGGACTCGACGACGCGTCGCGCGCCGGCCTCCTCGCCCGGCACCCGCGGGATCTGTCGCTCGGCGAGCGCCGCTGCCTCGCCATCGCCCTGCAGCTGTCGCGGCGTCCCGACGCGCTGCTCATCGACGAGCCGACGCGCGGCCTCGACGCCGCCGCCCGCGATCAGGTGCGCGGGGCTCTGCAGCGGGCGGCGGATGCCGGAACCGCTGTGCTGCTGGCGACGCACGACATCGCGTTCGCCGACGCGCTGCGCGCGAGGATCGTGCCGATGCGCGACGGCGTCGTCCCGGCATCCGCTCGCCCGGCATCCGCTCTCCCCGATTCCGCTGGTCCCGATTCCGCTGGTCCCGAATCCGCTCCCCCGGCATCCGCCTCCGCCCGAGCCGTCCGTCGGGGCGAATCCCATCCGTCGGAGGAATCCGGCCCCGAAGGCGGTGTGTCGCGTCCCTCCTCCCGACGAACGGTCCGGCACCCGAACCGGCGCTGGGCGGGAACCGCGCTGCTCCTCGCGAACCTCGTCGCCGTGGCGGCCTTCACCTGGCCGCTGCTGACCACGGCGCTCCCCTCGCAGGCGCAGGCCGCAGCGCCCTGGGTCGCGCTCGCCCTCGCGCCCGTGGCCGTCATCGTCACGATCACGGCCCTCGATCGCAGCGTGCGCTCGGCGCACGTGCTCGCCTACCTCGGCGTGCTGGCCGCCATCGGAACCGCCCTGCGCATCGCGAGCACCGGCGTCGGCGGCGTCGAGGCGGTGTTCCTCATGCTGATCCTCGCCGGACGCGTCTTCGGCGCCCGCTTCGGGATGCTGCTGGGCGTGTCGACCATCCTGCTCTCCTCGACGGTGTTCGGCGGCTTCGGCCCCTGGACGCCGTTCCAGATGTTCGCCTGCGGCTGGGTGGGCGCCGGCGCCGGCCTCCTCCCGCGGCGGGTACGCGGCTGGGCGGAGGTGTGGATGCTGTGCGCCTACGGCGCCGTGTCGTCGTACGTCTTCGGCCTCCTGCTGAACTTGTGGTTCTGGCCGTTCGCGGTCGGTCCGGACACCGCGATCTCCTACACGCCGGGGGCTCCGCTCTGGCAGAACCTCGGCAGCTTCCTGCTGTACTCGTTCGTCACGTCGACGGCGGGATGGGACACCCTGCGCGCCATCACCACGATCGTCGGCATCACGCTGATCGGGCGACCCGTGCTGGCCGCGTTCCGCCGCGCGAAGCCCCTCGCCGCCCCGGCTCGTCACGATGATTCCCTCGCGACGCCCCACCTGCGCCGCGACGCCCCACCTGCCTGACGTCGCGCAGATGGGGCGCGGCCGGGCGGATGGGGCGTCGGCGGAGGGGCGGATGCTCAGACCGAGAAGTACTTCGCCTCCGGGTGGTGGAAGACGAAGGCGTCCGTCGACTGCTCGGGGTGCAGCTGCAGCTCGTCGCTGAGCTCGACGCCCATGCGCTCGGGGCGCAGCAGCTCCACGACCTTGCGGCGGTCCTCCATGTCGGGGCACGCCGGGTAGCCGAGCGAGAAGCGCGCACCGCGGTACTCGAGCCTGAAGAGTCCGGCGGTGTCGGCCGGGTCCTCGGCGGAGAACCCGAGCTCGGAGCGGATGCGGGCGTGCCAGAACTCGGCGAGCGCCTCGGTGAGCTGCATCACGAGTCCGTTGAGCTCGTAGTAGTCGCGGTACTTGTCCTCGGCGAACAGCTTCGCTGTGACCTTGTCGATCGCCGCCCCCGCCGTGACGAGCTGCACGGGCAGCACGTCGACCTGCCCGGACTCGCGCGAACGGATGAAGTCGGCGAGGTCGAGGTGCCGGTCGCGGCGCTGACGCGGGAACGCGAAGCGGAGGCGGTCGGAGCCGAGCGGCCCGCCGGAACCCCCGTCCGGGGCGAGGAGTCCCGGCACCCCGAGCGCGCCGGTCGGGTCGTCGCCGTGGTGCAGCACCACGACATCGTCGCCCTCCGAGACCACGGGGAAGTACCCGTACGCGACCGAGGCGTCGAGCATCCCCTCCCCGAGGATCCGGTCGAGCCAATAGCGCAGTCTCGGGCGCCCCTCGCGCTCGACGAGCTCCTCGTAGGACGCGCCGTCCTCGCCGCGTCCGGGCTTCAACCCCCACTGCCCCATGAACGTCGCACGCTCGTCGAGGTAGGCGGCGTAGTCGCCGAGAGCGATGCCGCGGACGATCCGGGTCCCCCAGAACGGCGGCACGGGGACCTCGTTGTCGGATGCCACGTCGGAGCGCGCCGGGAGATCATCGGGTTCGGTGAGCGTGAGCTGCGCCCCGCGGGCGTGGATGCGCTTCTTCAGAGCGGGAAGACCGACGGATGCCGGATCCTCGCCGCGGGCGACGCGCACGAGCCGCTCCATGAGCGCGAGCCCCTCGAACGCGTCCTTCGCGTAGCGGACCTCGCCGTCGAACATGCCGACCAGATCGTCCTCGACATAGGCCCGGGTGAGGGCGGCGCCGCCGAGGATCACCGGCCACTTCTTCGCGAGGCCCCGGGCCTGCAGCTCGAGCAGGTTCTCCTTCATCACGACCGTCGACTTCACGAGCAGGCCCGACATGCCGATGACGTCGGCGCCGTGCTCCTCGGCGGCGGCGATGATGTCGGCGATCGGCTGCTTGATGCCGAGGTTGATGACCTTGTAGCCGTTGTTGGTGAGGATGATGTC
This sequence comes from Microbacterium sp., assembly GCF_047607465.1. Classification (GTDB taxonomy): domain Bacteria; phylum Actinomycetota; class Actinomycetes; order Actinomycetales; family Microbacteriaceae; genus Microbacterium. The sequence goes on from NZ_JASGCY010000085.1 coordinate 8,757, forward strand.
GACGAGGTTCTTGCCGATGTCGTGCACGTCGCCGCGCACGGTCGCGATCACCATGGTGCCCTTGCCCGACGACTCGGACTTCTCCATGTGCGGCTCGAGCAGGGCCACGGCGTTCTTCATGACCTCGGCCGACTGCAGCACGAACGGCAGCTGCATCTCGCCGGCGCCGAAGCGCTCGCCCACGACCTTCATGCCCTCGAGCAGGTGGTCGTTGATGATGCCGAGCGCCGTCATCCCCTCGCCGAGCGCGAGGTCGAGGTCGGCTTCGAGCCCCTTGCCCTCGCCGTCGATGATGCGCCGCTGCAGCCGCTCGCCGACCGGGAGCGCAGCGAGCTCCGCGGCGCGCTGGTCGCGCAGCGCCGCGGTGTCGACGCCGGCGAACAGATCGAGCATGGTGGCGAGCGGATCGTAGGTGACGTTGCCGTCGGCGTCGTACTCCCGGCGGTCCCAGACGAGGTCGAGCGCGACCTTGCGCTGCTCCTCGGGGAGGGACGCCAGCGGCACGATCTTCGCGGCGTCGATGATGCCGCTGGAGAGGCCGGCCTCCGACGCTTCGTGCAGGAACACCGAGTTCAGCACGATGCGGGCGGCCGGGTTGAGACCGAACGACACGTTCGAGACGCCGAGCGTGGTGTGGATGCCGGGATACTTCTGCGTGATCTGCCGGATCGCCTCGATCGTCTCGATGCCGTCGCGGCGGGTCTCCTCCTGGCCGGTCGCGATCGGGAAGGTGAGGCAGTCGACGATGATGTCCTCGACGCGCATGCCCCAGGTGCCGGTGAGCTCGTCGATCAGGCGCGAGGCGATGGCGACCTTGCCCTCGGTCGTGCGGGCCTGCCCCTGCTCGTCGATCGTGAGCGCGACGACCGCGGTGCCGTGCTCCTTGACGAGCGGCATGATGCGGCCGAAGCGGCTGTCGGCGCCGTCGCCGTCCTCGTAGTTGACGGAGTTCACCACGGGGCGTCCGCCGATGAGCTCGAGGCCTGCCTGGATGACCGGCGGCTCGGTGGAGTCGATCACGAGCGGCAGCGTCGACTGCGAGGCGAAGCGCGAGACGATCTCACCGATGTCGGCGACGCCGTCGCGCCCGACGTAGTCGACGCAGACGTCGAGGAGGTGCGCGCCGACGCGGATCTGGTTGCGGGCGATCTCGACGCAGTCGTCGAAGCGGCCCTCCAGCATCGCCTCGCGGAAGGCCTTCGAGCCGTTCGCGTTCGTCCGCTCGCCGATCGCGAGGTAGGAGGCGTCCTGGTCGAAGGACACGTGCTGGTAGAGCGACGCGACGCCGGCGTCGATCTCGACGTTCCTGGACGTGATCCCGGTGCCGGTCGCCCCGCCAGAGAGCGCCAGCGACCGAGACGAAACGTCGTGAGGGACCTCGCTGCGTTTCGTCTCGCTGCGCTCGCTCGACGACCTGGTGGAGTCACCTCGCTCGCTCAACGACCGGGATCCGCTCCGGTAGGGCTCCAGCCGCTCGACGACGGCGGCGAGATGCTCGGGCGTCGTGCCGCAGCATCCGCCGACGAGGCCCAACCCGAACTCGCGCACGAACTGCTCGTGCGCGGTCGCGAGCTCGGCCGGGGTCAGCGGGTAGTGGGCGCCGTTCGCGCCCAGCACGGGGAGCCCCGCGTTCGGCATGCAGGCGATCGGCACGGTGGAGTGCTTCGACAGGTGCCGCAGGTGCTCGCTCATCTCAGCGGGGCCGGTCGCGCAGTTCAGGCCGATCGCGTCGACGCCGAGCGGCTCCAGCGCGGTCAGCGCCGCGCCGATCTCGGAGCCCATGAGCATGGTCCCGGTGGTCTCGACGGTCACCTCGACGAAGATGGGCAGGCGGATGCCGCGGGCGACGGACGCCAGCCGGCATCCGTTCACCGCCGCCTTCGTCTGCAGCAGGTCCTGGCTGGTCTCCACGAGGAAGGCGTCGGCGCCGCCGTCGATGAGGCCTTCGGCCTGCAGCGCGAAGGTCTGCTTGAGGTGGTCGTAGGTGGTGTGCCCGAGGCTCGGCAGCTTCGTGCCGGGACCCATCGAGCCGAGGACCCAGCGCATCCGCCCGTCAGCGGCCTCGGCGGCCTCCGCGCGCTCCCGGGCGATGCGCGCGCCGCGCTCGGCGAGCTCGTGGATGCGGTCGTCGATGCCGTAGTCCGACAGGTTCGACCAGTTCGCCCCGAAGGTGTTCGTCTCGACGGCATCGATGCCGGTCGCGAAGTAGGCGTCGTGGATGCCGCCGATCACGTCGGGGCGGGTGACGTTGAGGATCTCGTTGCAGCCCTCGAGCCCCTGGAAGTCCTCATCGATCGACAGGTCGTGCTGCTGCAGCATCGTGCCCATCGCCCCGTCGGCGATCACGACCCGCGTCTGCACGGCGTCGAGCAGCGCCTGCGCGCGGTCAGGACGATCGAAGGCTTCGATGTCGAGGGGGTGGAGAGTCGGCATGCCCCCAGCCTAGAGCCGTGCCGACGCGTGTTTCGGGGCGGGTCGCGCGGAGGAATGCGCTCCGCACGGGGCGGATGCGGCGGACATTCTCCGTCGCATCCGCACAACTCCGCGCGGGGCGTACAGAATGGGGGCATGCTCCCGCCGCTCGCAGATCTCATCAACTCGGCTCGGGTCGTCGCGCTCCCGATGGCCACGCGGTTCCGCGGGGTCGACACGCGCGAGGCGGTGCTCTTCGAGGGACCTGCGGGATGGGCCGAGTTCTCGCCGTTCGTCGAGTACGGCGATGCCGAGGCATCCGTCTGGCTCTCCGCGGCGATCGATTTCGCCTACCGTCCGCAGCCGACGGCCGTGCGCGACGCGATCCCCGTGAACGCGACCGTCCCCGCGGTCGACGCCGCGCGCGTCCCCGAGGTGCTCGCCCGCTTCGCCGGATGCCGCACCGCCAAGGTCAAGGTCGCCGAGCCCGGCCAGCTCCTGACCGACGACGTCGCCCGCGTGCGCGCCGTGCGCGAGGCGATGGGGCCGGAGGGGCGCATCCGCGTCGATGCGAACGGACTGTGGAACGTCGACGAGGCCGAGCACGCCGTGCACGCGTTCGCCGAGTTCGACCTCGAGTACGTCGAGCAGCCGTGCGCGAGCGTCGACGAGCTGGCGGAGCTGCGCCGGCGCGTGAAGTACATGGGCATCCCGATCGCGGCGGACGAGAGCGTGCGCAAGTCGTCCGATCCGCTCGCCGTGGCGCGCGCGAAGGCCGCCGACCTGCTCGTCATCAAGGCGCAGCCCCTCGGCGGCATCACCCACGCCCTGCAGATCGTGACCGCGGCGGGCCTCCCCGTCGTCGTCTCGAGCGCCCTCGACACCGCGGTCGGCCTGTCGCAGGGCGCGGCCCTCGCCGCCGCCCTCCCCGAGCTCGAGTACGACTGCGGGCTGGGCACCTCCTCGCTCTTCCTCGACGACGTCGCCGAGCTGCGGCCGGCGGACGGGGCGATCGCCGTTCGCCGGGTGGAGCCGGATGCCGGCGCGCTGAGCCGCCTGGCGGCATCCGCCGACCGCCGGGACTGGTGGCTCGAGCGGCTGGAGCGCTGCTGGAAGGCCCTTGGCGGCCGGGACGGCGCGGTCTAGCCTGGCGGCATGTGCCGCAACATCGTCCCGCTGAACAATCTGGAGCCCGCCGCCACCGACGACGAGTGCCACGACGCCGCCCTGCAGTTCGTGCGCAAGATCGCCGGCACCACGAAGCCCTCGCGCGCCAACCAGGAGGTGTTCGACCGGGCCGTCGCCGAGATCGCCGTCGCCACGCGTCGCCTGCTCAACGAGCTCGTCACCACGGCGCCCCCGAAGAACCGCACGGAGGAGGCCGCGAAGCGCCAGGCCCGCTCCGCCGACCGCTACGAGGCGATCAGGGTGTTCCAGCAGCAGAAGCGCGCCGCCGCGGGTTCCTGAGGCGACAACAACGCGCACCAGGTGCGGGGAAGGCGCCGCCGGGCGGGAGAATCTCCGCCGCTCACTCCTCGACGAGGAGCTGCACGAGCCGGCCGAGCTCCTCGCCGCCGGCGTGGCGCAGCTGCGCGGCGTCCTGCCCGTCAAGGGCTGCGCGCACGGTCATGCCCTCCCAGACGATCATGAGCATGCGGGCCGCCTCCTCGGCGGGCACCCGGAGCCTCAGCAGACCGACCGAGGCGATGTCGGTGATGATGTGAGCGATGCTGCGCACCATCTCGCGCTCCTGCACGAGGTAGGCGGCGCCGAAGGCCTGGTCGCGCAGCGCCCGGATCCGGATCTCGCTGTGCAGCATGACGCCGAGCCGATCGTCCTCGCCCGAGTCCATGACGTCGCGGACGAGCTCGGCCGGGTCGCACCCACCGGCGAGCGCCCCAGCGGCACCGAGCTCGTCGACACGGGCGCGCACCGCCTGGACGCGCTCCTCGCCGACGCGGGCCGCCAGGGTGAGGAAGAGCTCGTCCTTCGATTCGAAGTTCGAGTAGAACGCCCCCCGGGTGAACCCGGCACGCTCGCACACCGCCTCGACGGACGCACCGTCGAGGCCGACCTCGGCGAAGACCTGAGCTGCTGCATCGAGCAGCCGGGCCCGCGTGTTCTCCCGGCTGCGCGTCGTCGTCGACATCAGATCCACACCCCGCACACAGTCTTCTGCTCCCGCATCCCCATACGATACATGTGCGTACTCAATACACTCGTGTATCGAACTGGAACCTCGAGGAGCCTCGTGTCCACACTGCTGTCTTCGCTCGGACGCTGGTCGTTCCGCCGCCCCTGGCGCGTGCTCGTGGCGTGGCTCATCGTTCTCGGCATCGCCGGAGCCGGCGCCGCCCTGCTCGGCGAGGGCACGGACAACACCTTCTCGATCCCCGGCACCGAGTCCCAAGCCGGGCTCGAGCAGCTCTCGCGCTCGTTCCCGCAGGTGAGCGGGACGAACGCGCAGATCGTCATCGTCGCCGCCGACGGCGGGACCGTGACCGACGACGAGTACCGTGAGCCGGTCGAAGACGCCGTCGCCGAACTCGCCGACCTCACCGGCGTGCTCGCCGCCTCCTCGCCCTACGACGAGATGGTGCACGGCATGGTCAACGACGACGCCACCGCCGCGATCGTGCGCCTGCAGTTCGAAGGGCAGTCCAGCGACGTGACGCCGAAGACGGTGGATGCCGTCGAAGGCATCGTCGACGACCTCGACGCCTCGCTACCCGACGGCGCTCAGACCTCACTCGGCGGCGACCTCTTCGCGATGTCCATCCCCGGTGTGACCCTCACCGAGGCGGTGGGGCTCCTCATCGCGCTCCTCGTGTTGATCGTCACCTTCCGCTCCTTCGTCGTCGCAGGTCTCCCCCTGCTCACCGCGATCCTCGGCGTCGGCGTCTCGATGGCGGGCATCTTCGCCGCCACCGCGTTCGCGACCGTGTCGTCGACCACTCCGCTGCTGGCCCTCATGCTCGGGCTCGCGGTGGGCATCGACTATGCGCTGTTCATCATGGCCCGCCATCAGGATCAGGTCCGCGAGGGCATCGACCCCGAGGAGTCGGCGGCCCGCGCGGTCGGCACGGCGGGGTCGGCGGTCGTGTTCGCCGGGATCACCGTGCTCATCGCGCTGATCGGGCTCGGCTTCGCCGGCATCCCGTTCCTGACGACGATGGGCGTCGCGGCATCCGTCGCCGTCGCGATCGCCGTCGCGATCGCGGTGACCCTGACCCCGGCCCTTCTCGGATTCGTGAAGGGACGCGTCGCGGGCTGGCCGCGCCGGGGCTCGGTCCCCTCCACCACCGCCGCCGAGGCGGCGGACGGGGACGACACCGGCCCGCATGAGGCGAAAAGATCGGATGCCGGCGCTCGAGGCTCCTTCAGCCGGCGCTGGGTCTCCGGCGTCACCCGCCGCCCGATCCTCGTCTCGCTCGCCGTCGTCCTCGGTCTCGGCGTCGTCGCCGTCCCCGCGTTGAGCATCGATCTCGCCCTGCCTAACGCGGGCGTGCTCCCCCAGCACTCGCAGGCGCGCGAGAACTACGACGTCACAGCCGAGCAGTTCGGCCCCGGTTTCAACGGCCCGCTCATCCTCACCGGCACGATCGTGACCTCGACCGATCCGCTGGGGCTCATGGAAGACCTCGGCGACGCCGTCGCGAAGGTCGACGGCGTGAAGGAGGTCGCCCTCGCGACCCCGAACGAGACCGCCGACACCGGCATCGTTCAGGTCGTGCCCGAGACGGCGCCCGATGACCCCGCGACCGCCGAGCTCGTGCGCGCGCTGCGCGCGCACCACGACGAGTGGCTCGACGAGTTCGGCATCGACCTGAAGGTCACCGGCTTCACCGCGGTGGCGATCGACATCTCCGATCAGCTCGGCCGCGCCCTGCTGCCGTTCGGCGTCTTCGTCATCGGCCTGTCGCTGGTCCTGCTCACGATCGTGTTCCGCTCGATCTGGGTGCCGGTGACCGCGGCCCTCGGCTACCTGCTGTCGATCGTGGCCGCGTTCGGCGTGGTCGGCGCGGTGTTCGAGTGGGGCTGGTTCGCCGATCTCCTGCACGTGGCCAGGGTCGGCCCGATCATCAGCTTCATGCCGATCATCCTCATGGGCGTGCTGTTCGGACTCGCGATGGACTACCAGGTGTTCCTCGTCTCGCGCATGCGCGAGGACTACGTGCACGATCCCGCTTCGACGTCGCAGAGCCGCGCGGAGCGCCGGGCCGCCGCCCTCCGCGCGGTGCAGAGCGGGTTCACCGGCTCGGCGAAGGTCGTCACGGCCGCTGGACTCATCATGTTCGCCGTCTTCGTCGCGTTCGTCCCCGAGGGCGACTCCTCGCTGAAGCCGATCGCCCTGGGGCTCGCCGCCGGCATCGCCATCGACGCTTTCCTGGTGCGGATGACCCTCATCCCCGCGCTCATGGCGATCCTCGGCGAGCGCGCCTGGCAGATCCCGGCGTGGCTCGAGCGGATCCTCCCCCGCGTCGACATCGAAGGCGAGGCCGTCGAGCGCGAGCGCCGTCTCGCCGACTGGCCCGGCGACGATTCCGTGATCGCGGCCGACGACCTCGACCTCGCGGATGCCGGAATCCGGGGTCTGCACCTGCGCATCGCCCCCGGCAGCACGACCGTGCTGACCGGGTCGACGCCCGGTGCGCGCCGCGCGCTCGCGCTGGCGCTGAGCGGCCGGCTCGCCCCGGACGCCGGGCGC
>NZ_JASGCY010000086.1:0-10590 GCF_047607465.1 Microbacterium sp.
CCCGGCACCCCGATCGCGCTGCGGCGCGGGCTCCCGCGGACGGCCGGGGGGGACCCGTGGCCCCCGGCGGGTGCCGTGGCGTTCGTCGGTGCGCCGGCGGACGAGGGGCTCTCGGCGGATGCGGGCCCTTCGACGACCTCAGGAACCCAGGACGGCGCAGAGCCCCAGGACGGCGCAGGCACCGCCGGGACCACGGCACCCGCCGGAACCCAGCTCGCGCCCGCCGATCTCGGCGTACCGCTGGCGGGGCCGACGACGGTGTGGCAGGGCAAGGCGCCTCGACGGATCGCCGAGGCGCCGGCATCCGATCGTCCTCGTCCGACCTGGCCGCAGGCCATCGCCGGCCTCTTCGCGATCGCCGGCCTCGGTGTGCTGGCCGTGGCCGGCATCGCGTTCGTGCGAACCCTCCTCAGCCTGCCCTTCATGGCGGACTTCCTCGCCGCCTTCCCCGGCGAGTACGAACCCGCGATCCACGTCGAGCCGGGCTTTGCCCCGTGGGTCGGCTGGCAGCACTTCTTCAACATGTTCCTCATGGTGCTGATCATCCGCTCGGGGCTGACGATCCGTCGCGAGAAGCGGCCGACCGTGTTCTGGACGCCGAAGAACAACCGCAAGGGCAAGGTCAGCCTGACGATCTGGTTCCATCAGGCGCTCGACATCCTCTGGCTCGTGAACGGCGTCGTCTTCATCGTGCTGCTGTTCGTCACCGGGCACTGGGTGCGCATCGTGCCGACGAGCTGGGAGGTCATCCCGAACGCGCTGTCGGCGGGGCTGCAGTACCTCTCGCTCGACTGGCCGGCCGAGCACGGCTGGAGCAACTACAACAGCCTGCAGCAGCTCGCCTACTTCGTGACCGTGTTCCTCGCCGCTCCGCTGGCGGCCGCCACCGGGTTCCGAATGTCGGGACTCTGGCCGAAGAAGGCCGAGAAGCTGTCGAAGGCCTATCCGATCGAGTGGGCGCGCAAGGTGCACTTCCCGGTGATGCTGTACTTCGTGGTGTTCATCATCGGGCACGTGGCGCTGGTGTTCCTCACCGGGATGCAGGCGAACCTCAACCACATGTTCGCGAACACCCAGGCCGACACCTGGCTCGGGTTCTGGCTCTTCGTCGCCGGCCTCGCAGCCATCGGCGCGGGCTGGGCGGCAGCGCGTCCGCTCGTCATCGCCCCGATCGCGAAACTGTTCGGCACGGTCAGCGGTCGCTGACCGCGCCGAACGGCGCCGCTTGACACTGCGGCAAGAAGCGCGATTCTTGCGCCGTTATCTGCGCGAGGATCGACTCTGAGCCCTCTGCTTTGTCAATAGAGTGGGCGCACTGTGGGCGGAATCGCCCTGTGCCCCCGTCGACGCCGACGGGCAGAGGAGGATGCATTGGCAGTCATCGCAATCGTGCGCGAGCCTGCGGGCGAAGCGCGCGTCGCAGCCACACCAGCGACCGTCGCGTCGCTGCGGAAGCTGGGACATGAGGTCGTCGTCGAACGGGGAGCGGGAGCGGACGCCGCCTACCCGGATGAGGGGTACGTCGAGGCGGGTGCGGCACTGGTCGACCGCGCGCAGGCGTGGGGGAGTGAGGTCGTCCTCGCGATCACCGCTCCGACCGACGACGAGATCGCCCTGCTCGCCGACGGGGCGACCCTCGTCGCGATGCTCTCCCCGGCGCTGCGCCCCGACCTCGTCGCGTCGCTCGCGCAGCGCGGCATCACCGCTCTCGCCCTCGACGCCGTGCCGCGCATCTCCCGCGCCCAGTCGATGGATGTGCTGAGCTCCATGTCGAACATCTCCGGCTACCGCGCGGTCGTCGAGGCCGCTCACGAGTTCGGCCGGTTCTTCACCGGCCAGGTCACTGCGGCCGGCAAGGTCCCGCCCGCGAAGGTGCTCGTCGCCGGCGCCGGCGTCGCCGGACTCGCCGCGATCGGCGCGGCATCGAGCCTCGGCGCGATCGTGCGGGCCACCGACCCGCGCCCCGAGGTCGCCGACCAGGTCAAGTCGATCGGCGGCGAGTACCTCGCCGTCGATGTCGCCGTCGAGAAGTCCACCGACGGCTACGCCAAGGCGACCAGTGAGGACTACGACCGCCGCGCCGCCGAGATCTACACGGAGCAGGCCGCCGACGTCGACATCATCATCACCACCGCCCTGATCCCGGGGCGCGCCGCTCCCCGACTCATCACGGCATCCGACGTCGCTCTGATGAAGCCGGGCAGCGTCATCGTCGACATGGCCGCAGGCCAGGGCGGCAACGTCGAAGGCTCGGTCGCCGGCGAGCGGGTCGTCACCGCGAACGGCGTCGTCATCCTCGGCTACACCGACCTCGCCTCGCGTCTGGCGACCCAGGCGTCGCAGCTGTACGGCACCAACCTCGTCAACCTCATCGCGCTGCTGACCCCCGAGAAGGACGGCGAGATCGTCATCGACTTCGACGACGTCGTGCAGCGGTCGGTCACGGTCGTGCGCGACGGCGATGTGACCTGGCCGCCGCCCGCCGTGCAGGTCGCCGCCGCCCCCGCGCCGAAGGCCGAGGCGGCAGCCGCGGTCGAGGCGCCGGAGAAGAAGATGTCGCCGGGCCGCAGAGCCGCCCTCATCGTGCTCGGCATCGCCGCGCTGTTCACGATCAACGCGGTCGCGCCCGCCCCGCTGCCGCAGCACTTCACAGTGCTTGTGCTGTCGGTCGTGATCGGCTTCTACGTCATCGGCAAGGTGCACCACGCCCTGCACACCCCGCTCATGTCGGTCACCAACGCCGTCTCCGGCGTCATCGTCGTCGGCGCGATGCTGCAGATCACCGACCAGAACCCGATCGTGCAGGCGCTCGCCGCCGTCGCGGTGCTCCTCGCATCGATCAACATCTTCGGAGGCTTCGCAGTGACCCGTCGGATGCTCGCCATGTTCACCCTCGGCGGCTCGCGCTCAGCCGGCTCCTCGGCGAAGGGCGGCCGCAAGTGAGCGTCGACGCACTCGCGGGTGCGGCGTACATCGTCGCGGCCCTCCTGTTCATCCTCAGCCTCGCAGGTCTCAGCCGGCACGAGTCCGCGCGTTCCGGCGTGATCTACGGCATCTCCGGCATGGTGATCGCGCTCGTCGCGACCTTCGTCCTCAGCGTCGCCGACGCGTGGGGCGGACAGGGATCCAGCATGGGGTTGGTGCTGCTCGGCATCGCCGTCATCGTCGGCGGCGCGATCGGTCTCTGGCGCGCCAGGGTCGTGCAGATGACCGGCATGCCCGAGCTCATCGCGCTGCTGCACAGCTTCGTCGGTCTCGCCGCCGTGCTCGTCGGCTGGAACGGCTACCTCGCCCATCCGGAGGTCGCCCTCGAACTCGTCGGCATCCACAACGCCGAGGTGTTCATCGGCGTCTTCATCGGCGGTGTGACCTTCACCGGCTCCATCGTCGCCAACCTCAAGCTGTCGGCGAAGATCTCCTCGAAGCCGCTCATGCTGCCGGGCAAGAACCTGCTGAACATCCTCGCGCTCGTCGTCTTCGTCGTGCTGACGGTGTGGTTCGTGCTCGACCAGCAACTCTGGCTGCTCATCGCCGTCACCGTGCTCTCCTTCGCTCTCGGCTGGCACCTGGTCGCCTCGATCGGCGGCGGCGACATGCCCGTCGTCGTCTCGATGCTCAACAGCTACTCGGGGTGGGCGGCGGCCGCGGCCGGCTTCCTGCTGAACAACGACCTGCTCATCGTCACCGGCGCGCTCGTCGGATCCAGCGGTGCCTACCTGTCGTTCATCATGTGCAAGGCCATGAACCGCTCGTTCCTGTCGGTGATCGCCGGCGGCTTCGGCATCGTCGCCTCGAGCTCGGGCGACGAAGAGCACGGCGAGCACCGCGAGATCACTGCGGAGTCGGCGGCCGAGATGCTCACCGGCGCGAAGAGCGTCGTCATCACCCCCGGCTACGGCATGGCGGTTGCCCACGCGCAGTACCCGGTCGCCGACCTCGTGCAGCGGCTGCGCGATCGCGGTGTCGACGTGCGCTTCGGCATCCATCCCGTCGCGGGCCGCCTGCCTGGGCACATGAACGTGCTGCTCGCCGAGGCGAAGGTGCCGTACGACATCGTGTTGAGCATGGAAGAGGTGAACGACGATCTCGCGGCGACCTCGGTCGTGCTGGTCATCGGCGCGAACGACACGGTGAACCCCGCCGCCGCCGAGGACCCGGGCAGCCCCATCGCCGGGATGCCGGTGCTGCGGGTGTGGGAGGCGGAGAACGTGATCGTCTTCAAGCGCTCGATGGCCGCGGGCTACGCGGGCGTGCAGAACCCGCTGTTCTTCCGAGAGAACGCGCACATGCTGTTCGGCGACGCCAAGCAGAAGGTCGAGGACATCATCGCGGCGCTGTGAGCGCCGCAGGGCTCAACGCGTGAAGCGCACCTCGGTGAGCGTCTCGCCGAGGAAGGGCTCGGTGTGGACGGCGCCGTCGAGGGCGAAGCCGTTGCGCGTGTAGAAGCGGTGCGCGCGCGGGTTGTCCTCGGCGACCCAGAGATACAGCGGCTCATCCTTCTCGACCGCCGCGTCGAACAGCCGCTGGCCGATGCCGGTGCCGTGGTACGCGTCGAGCAGGTAGATGAAGTACAGCTCGCGCAGCGCAGGGGCGTCCTTGTCGCGGGCGGGACCGGACCCGACGAAGCCCACGATCTCGCCGTCGACCAGAGCGGCGCTCATCTTGAACTCCGGACCCTGCGCGGCCCAGTGCGTCCAGAGCTCCGCCATGCGGCGCGGCGAGATCTTCTCGAGAGCCGCCTTGCTGATCAGGTGGTCGTAGGTCTGGTGCCAGCACTGCGCGTGCACGCGACCGAGTGCTTCCGCATCCACGTCGCGGACCGGGCGGACGGTGATCTGAGGGAGGGCTTCGGCGCTCATGCCGCGACTCTACGCGCGGCTCGCGCGAAGGGGAAATCGAGCGGATGCCGGGCGGAGCGCGCGCGGGGAGGGTGGAGGGTGTGCACAACGATATCCGCGGATCGTGGTTCTAAGACTACGATCGGTCCTCGTGAACGTGATCTGGCGCACCCTTCTCGTGATCCTCGGCGCCCGCCGCCGCGTCCGGCGGGGCGAGTCCCTCGATCCGGCTGCCGTCGGCACCATCCGGCTCACCACACTGCCGACCGACATCGACATCCTCCGGCACATGAACAACGGCCGTTACCTGTCGCTGTTCGACCTCGGCCGCTGGGACCTGCTCATCCGCACGGGTCTCTTCGACGCGATGAAGGCGCGCGACTGGTACGCGGTGGTGTCCAACGCGACCATCACCTACCGCAAGTCGCTGCAGCTGTGGCAGCGCTTCGACGTGCAGTCCCGCTTCATCGGACACGACGACCGGGCCGTGTTCATGGAGCACCGCGCGGTGGTCGACGGCGAGATCTACGCTCGCGTGATCGTGCGGGCACGGATGCTGCGCCGCGCCGGCGGCGCGGTGAGCAATGAAGAGCTCTTCTCCGCGGTGGGACGCCCTGAGGGTGTGCCCGAGATCGACGAGTGGGTGCACGAGTGGGCGTCGGCATCCGCCCTGCCTCCGACGCGCGCGAGCGCGCCGAGCGTGTGGAACTGATCGGCCTCCGCCCGCGCGCGTTCGGAGCCGGTAGCGTGAGCATGTGCTGCCGATTCTGACGACCGCCGGCCGGGTGCTGCTCAGGCGCTGGCCTGCCCTCGTCGCGTGGTATCTCGCCGGCGTCGCCGTGCACTACCTGATCGTGCAGCTCGCCGGCTACATCGGCGCGTACACGGCCACCGTCGGCTTCCTCGTGCTGCCGCTCGCGATCCTCGCGCGCCTGGTCAGCTACGTGGCGATGTTCCTCGTCCTGCGCGACGGCCTGCGCAACCTCGAGGAGGTCGCGCCGCTGCCTGCGTCCTCGGCGGAGCGACGGAGCACGTTCCTCTCCGCCCTTCTCGCCGGCATCCTGCCGTTCTTCGCCGTCTACTGGGCGCAGGGCCTGCTCAAGGAGGACATCGTCGCCTACTCGCTGCGCGCCCTCGAGGAGCGCCGCAGCATCATCGCGGTCGCCGTCCTCAACGGGCAGGACGCGGTGGGATCGGAGGACACCGTCCAGAACGTGCCGCTCACCGTCTGGACGGCCCTCATCATCGTGCTCGCCTTCGCCGGCCGCTGGGCGTGGACGCGATGGGACGACAAGCTCCCGGCCTGGCTGTCGCCGGTCGCGGTCTACTTCGAGGTGGTCTGGGTCTTCTTCTCGGTCCTCGTGATCGGCGACATCACCGAGAAGATCACCGGATGGGTCGATGAGCGCGTGGCCATGGTGGCGCTGCGCGGGTTCGTCGACGGGGTGCTCGCCGCCGTGCCGCCGCTGCGGATGCTGACGGATGCGGTGGGCTGGATCATCGGCCAGGCGAGCCCCGTGCTGCTCGCGCCGCTGGCATGGCTCACCGTCGCCGGCGTCGTCTTCGGGCAGGCCATCGTCACCGAGCGGCTGCGGGTGCACACCCGGCTCCTCGCCCGGTTCCGCGCCCACACGGTGTCGTTGCCGAACCCGGTGGGGCGCCGTCTCACCGACCTCAGCAAGGAGCTGGGCGAGCGGTTCCGCCCGATCGGACGGGCGCTGCTGCTGATGTGGCGCGCGGGCCCGGTGCTCGTGGCCTCGTACGCCCTCGTCTACGTCGTCGTGAAGGCGCTCGAGTCGCTGCTCGAGATCGGCATCGCGCGCCTCATCGGCCCGCACGAGTACCTCTGGTGGGCGATCGCCTTCCCGCTCGTGTCGCTCGTTCCAGGGATGCTCATCGAGCCGGTGCGCATCGCCGTCATCAGCGGCGCCTACGACGCCACGCTCGGACGGCTGCGGCGCAAGCACCGAAAGGGCAGGGCGCCTGCGGCCTCCGTCGGCGAGGCCGAGGTGCGCGCGGTCGCCGATGCCGCCGGCCTGCTCCCGGCGGCTGCGGACACCATCGCCGCGGCGATCGTCTCGACCTCATCCGCGGCGGATGCGCCGGTCGAGTCGGTGGGCGGTCAGGGCGAGGTGTCGAACCTGAGGAACGAGCCCCCGGCCTCCTGAGGCCACACGTAGACCCAGAACGGCCCCTCGGCGTCGGCGGGCACCACGAACGGCACGATGAGCTCGTAGGGGTCGGCCGTATCCAGGGCGCAGATGTCGGGCTCTTCGGTCGAGGGCAGATGGCCGATCTCGAGCGCGGCCGATTCCCACTCCAGGCCGGTGGACTGCTCGATCAGTCGCGGACGCACGCACGAGACCGGATCGCCGTCGGGCGCGACGGGCACGGCGACGCCGATGAGCCGGGCCCCCGATGGCACGTCGAAGCCCTCCGGTTCGACCTCGGCGCTGTGCACCGGGCCCCACGTCGCCCCGGCGAGCTCTGCGGAGTCGCCCTCGGCGACGGCGATGGGCGCGAATGGGCGGGCACCGAAGCCGTAGTACTGGTTCCACCCCTGCCAGAGGATGCCGGCGGCGGTCACGGGCGCCAGCACGACGATGACGATGAGCGCGAGCCGGTTGCGCCGCCACCAGGAATCGGGCCGCGCACGGAGAGGGGGCGCCTCGGCGGCCGGTGGGGGCTCGGGGTGCGGCGGGAAGAGCGGCGGAGGGATCGTCATCGCGCCCATCCGTTCTCGAGCAGCGTCGTCGATCCCGTCGGCGTTAGGGCGTCGAGGTCGATCGACAGGGTGATCACGTCGTCGAGCGGGGTCTCACCGGGGGCGCCGGTGGACAGGCCGAGGCGGAGGGTCGCCGTGCCGGTGAGGGCGTCGTCGGGCAGCTCGAAGGCGAGGCTGCCCTCGCGCGGGACGCCCGTCACCAGCCGATGCCGGGCGAAGGTGGTGCCGCGGTCGGTGGCGCTGAAGGTCCGGTCGCCGATGACGAGCTGGGCGATGTCGAGCAGCGCGTGCTCCTGGTCCTCGCGCGACGCCGCCTCGAGGTCGACGACGAGCCAGGTGCCGGTCGCCGACCAGCCGGCGGCGTCTGAGACCTCCGCACTCGCGCGCACATCGGTCACGGTGACGGCGAGGTTGCGCGCGACGGCCTCCTCGCCGATCGTCGCGGCGGTGGCGAACGGCGCCTGCGCGACGTCTTCGGAGGGGGTGAGGGCGACCACGCCCCACGCGGCCGCCAGCAGCACGGCGGCTAGGGCGACGGTCAGCATCCGCTTCGGCGCGATCATGGCGCCGCCTCGGCGAGCGTCATCGTGACCGTGGCCCCGACGTGCGCGTCGTACCAGTACTCGTTCTTGATGAGATCCTTGCCGACGCCGCGGGTCGCGTCGGGGAGCTCGATGACGATCTCGTCGCCGGCCTCGAGGTCGTCGGACCCGACGACCCACGCCGCGAGGAGACGCGCGGGGACGTCCGGTTGCAGGATCGGCGCGCCGGTGCCGTCGTCGGCGCGGGTCAGCGAGGGGGCGCCGTCGATGCCGTCGATGCGGATGCCGTCGACGGACCAGAGCTCGCCGAGCTGGTTGGCGCAGGCGCGCGGGGCCGCCGTCACGTTGGTCGCGTCGATCGTCACCACGAGCACGCGCTCGCCGGCGGTCTCGTCGGGGAAGACGAGAAGACCGCTGCCGTCGTCGCGGAGCTCGGCCGCCTGCACCGTCATCTCGAAGCCGGCGCCCTCGAATGCCTCGCCCACGGCGACCTCCGGGGTCGGCGCGACGGGGGCGGCGTCGAGTCCCCCGAAGCCCGCGGTCGTGGCCAGGGCGACCCCGCCGAGCGCCGTGACGATCCACGGTGTGGGGATGAGGCCGATGCTGCGGCGCAACCAGCCGAGCACGCGCGCCCGCGCTGCTGCGCCCGCGCGGGCGTTCTCCGGTTCGGCGGTCGTGTCTTCCCCCACGGGATCAGCATAGGACGGGGCGTTCCTCGGCGTGATCACCACGGCGTCGCACTCGGCGAACCGTGCGGGGCGACTCTAGGCTGTGGGCATGTCCGAGGCGTCGCCGTCTTCACCCCGTCCCCTCGCCGAGCGCGCGGCGGAGCTCGCGCAGCGATGGCGGACGGATGCCGGTGCGGCCGGCTCCGACGGCGGACGCCGTTTCGCTCTCGGCATCGCCGACCCGTTGCTGAGTCCCGCGAGCGCCGCGGTGGCCGCGGCGGCCCTGCACCGCGCGGCCGCAGACGTCCCTTCCGCCCTGCCCTGGTACGTCCGCGGTGCGGTGCGCGCCGGCGGCGGCATCGCGCCGCTGCTGCCCGTGCCGACCGTGCCCATCGCCCGCCGGCTGCTGCGCGACGCCCTTCGCCCGCTCATCGTCGACCTGCGCGAGCCGCGACTCGCCGCCGAGCTCGCTCGTGTGGCCATGGCGGTATCTCGGCGTGCCGGTGCGCAGGAGGCGCCCGAGGGCACGGCCGGATCCGACCGGGGACTTCTCGACGTGCGCGTGGCGGGCGAGGCCGTGCTCGGCGAGGCTGGGGCCAGGCGACGGCTCGACGCCTCGCGGGCGCTAATCCGCAGCGGCGCAGCGGCGCAGATCTCCCTCGCCGTGCGCCAGGCGCTGCCGCCGATGGCGCCGTGGGCGTTCGACGAGACGGTGGAGCGCGCCGCCGAGGCCCTGCTGCCGCTGTACGGCGAGGGTGTGGAGACGGGCACGACGATCTGCCTCGATGCCACGGGGCCGGGCGACCTCGATCTGACCATCGCGGTGTTCACACGCATCCTCGAGCATCCCTCCCTCCTCGCCGCCGAGGCGGCCATGTCGCTGCCGACCTGGTCGCGCGATGCCCTGCCCGCTGCGCGGGAGCTCGCCGCGTGGGCGCGGGAGAGAGCCGAGCGCGGGGGAGCGCCGATCACCCTGCGACTGGACCACTCCGACGACCTCGCCGGGGCGCGCGCGGCGTCGCTCGTGCACCGGTGGCAGGAGGGCGTGCACGAGAGCGCGGCGGATGCCGACGCCGCTCTGCTGCGCGTGCTCGACGAGAGCCTCGCAGGCGAGGGGCCGAGGGCCGTGCGCGTCGAGGTCTGCGTGCACGATCTCGGCCTCCTCGCATACGCACGGCTGCGTGCCGAGGAGTGCGGCGCCGCGCTGGGCCTGGACCTGCTGCACGGCGCCCGCCCGGATCTCGCGGCGGCGATCGCCGGAGACGGGGGAGCCGTGCGCTTCCGGGTCGCCGCCGCCGCGCCCTCGTCAGCGGACGCCGCCCTCGCCGAGCTCTCCCTCGCCCTCGTGGAGGCCGATCGATCGCTGAGCAGGCCCGGATCGGATCGGCTACGGGCGGCACTGCGGCGCATCGAGGAGGGTTTCTCCGGCACCAGGGTCCGGCCGCCGCAGGACCGTCGGGCGCCCGTGCACGAGTCGGCGCGCCCCCTGCCCGCCCCGCCGCCCGCGGAGGACGGGCTCACCCAGGCCGTGCTCGGCATCACCCGCGGATCCGACGACGGGGCGTTCTTCGAGACGGCGGTCTACTCCGAGCGCGAGATCGAGGCGGAGGTCGAGGGCGCACCCGGCTTCGAGAACGCGCCGGCGACGGACCCGTCGAGCGCCGCGAACCGGGAATGGGCCAGGGAGATCTTCGCGCGGATCGCCGCGGGCGCTGCGGATGCGCCGCGCGCGGGTGCCGGAGCGGATCCGGCTGCGCCGCCGCTCGCCGACGTGCGTGCGGCCGGGGCGCGATGGGGTGCGCGTCCGGCCGCCGCGC
>NZ_JASGCY010000087.1:0-36795 GCF_047607465.1 Microbacterium sp.
GCCCGATGGACGCAACGCTGGAAACAAGCACTCAACGCCTTCGACATCACCTTCGACGGGCGCCTCAGCGCCCACCACCGCTAACCAACAACAACCCAGTTACACCGTTAACTTGACAGACCCCGGGGCGACCGCCGCCTCGACGGTCGAAACTGCTTGCGTACTCATATGTCACTCCTGAATCGGAGTTACACCGAAAACCGTACAGTCCCACCGAAAACCGTACAGTCCCACCGAAAACCGTACAGTCCCAATGGAGGCACGTCGCCGTCTTGCCTCATCCAGGTAGTTGACCTACCATGTGTGCATGACACGACGTCGTTTCAAGTTGCGCCACCTTGCTCTCGGAGTGGTAGTCACTGTCGCCGTTGTGTTCGCTTCGCTAGGAGGCCTTCAGACCGCGACCGCCGACACTTACTCGTCTAGTTGCAACCAGTGGCCTGCGAGTCAAGTACCTTGCAGAGCGGACGACACGAACATGGATTACTGCACAGTTGAGCCATGGGATCCCGTGATCGGACAGCGCTTTGGTGAGGCGATGGTCAATCTCGATAACCAAACTGATTTGTATGACACCTATATGAACCCATGCGGGACGCAAACGGACCTGGGTGGGCATATCAACGGGAATACCGGAGAGGTGGAGTTGTCTGACAGCATACTAGGTCAATATATTTGCACGAAGAAGCTCTCTAAGAATGCTCGATGCGATCAGGCGAGTCTGATCTTCAACATTGGCTCTTCGTGGCTTCAAGCCTCGACATGGGGATGGAACGCAACACAGCTCGCCAACGCGCGACGTAATGTGCTGTGCCACGAGATCGGTCATGCGGTGGGCCTCTATCACAACACGGGCGTAGGGGGATGCATGACCTCTGGCGTACCGAGCATTGCGATCCTCAACTATCCGCAGCACCATGTCGGTCACATCAACGCAGCGCACTAATCATTCGAGGAGCCAATGATGAGATCACGAATTGTCTCGAAAGCACATACTTCGATTATTGCTGTACCGCTGTTGATGTTGGCTCTCAGTTCCTGCGCGACGAATTCGACTGCCCCCGGTCATTCGGCACCTGTCTCTGTGGGCGCAGGTGCCTCAGCGCGCGTTGATGATATGCGCGCCACTGAATTGCTCATGTCTCTCGACCAAAGCGCGGTGGCGAATATCGTCTTCCAGAACACAACAGACCTCGGCAATCGATCCGCAGCTGTTGTCGTTGGGGTTGTGAACCGCTGGCTGGCGGGTGATACGGTGCGAACCGTCGAAGGCGTCGATGTCGGCGCAGCCATCCTCGCGGAGATTACGATCACTTCGGTGACGCAGGCCCAAAACGGCGTGAGTCTCAGGCCGGGTGATGTGATCTATGTTCCGACGATCTCGCCGTCGATGAATCCTGTTGAGGTAGCCGAGGTGTTGCCTGAAAATCTCGAGGTCGTGGCCTATCTGGATAACGCACTCACTGAGGAGGAGTTGCGCGTTTCGAAGGCGTACACCGTCGAGCCGGGCGATAAGGAAGCCGCAGGTCTTCCGCGCTGGCCCCTCCAGAGCCCACAAGGCTTTGTCGTTACGAACCCGGACGACCCGCGCATTCAACTCTGGCCGTTCCTGGGTGCGCAAGCTGAGGGACCTCTCGAAGATGCCCTCCCGGGTGGCAGCTTGGACGGTCTCACACCGGAGCAACGGAAACTGGGGATCTGATTTCGAACACGTCATATTGACAGTACGAATTCAAGTCTTATTCGGGAAGCCTTGTGGTGCTGGTTGGAGATAGGAGTGCTGTCCCCACGTAGCCTCAATACCGTTGAATTAAGCGGGACTGCTGCTGATCGTCGTGCTCGTCGCCGCGATCGGCTGGCGAACGCGGGGCATCGCCGCAGAACGCATCGACAACCCCTCCCGGTAGCGCTCAGACCACAGCGATGACAGTGCCGCCGGTGAGGCGCTCGAGATCGGCGAAGGTGAGCGGCATCACCGTGTGCGGATGCCCGGCCGCCGCCCAGATCTCGTCGAAAGAACGCAGGTGCTCGTCGATGTAGGTGCGAAGACGCGCCGGATGTCCGGCGGGCGCGACGCCGCCGATGGCCTGGCCGGTCGCCTCGCGGACGACGGATGCCGGTGCCATGACGACCTCGTCGGCGCCGATGTGCGCGGCGACGGCGGCCAGGTCGACCCGATGCCCGCCGCTCGTCATCACGAGGATCGGCTCGCCGTCGGCGAGGAAGACGAGGCTGTTCGCGATGGCGGCGACATCGCAGCCGATGGCTGCTGCGGCTCCGGCGGCGGTGCGCGCGGAGTCGGGCAGCACGCGCACCGCGGTCTCGATACCGGCGTCGGCGAGATGACGCACGACGAGCCTGCTGCGTTCGGGAAGATCGGCGATGCTCATCGCCCCACGGTATCGAACGCGGCAGGCGCTCGGCGCGGGAGCAGGGTCAGGCGGCGTCTCCGATGAGGATCGCCCCGGCATCCTCGATCGGGTCATCGTGCCCGCCCTCGTCGATGTGGGCCAGCGTCCGCCTGCCGAGGAAGACCGTCAGCGCGGCGATCAGCATGGCGACGGCGGCGAACACGTACGGGACGGTCGCGTCGAAGGCGTGCCACAGCGCGGCGGCGACGGGCGGCGCCATGGCCCCGCCGAGGAAGCGGACCGCTGAGTACGATGACGACGCGACGGCGCGGGGGAGGTCGGTGGCCTCCATCACGGCCTCGGTGAGCACCGTGTTCATCACGCCCAGCAGCAGGCCGCCGACGACGATGCACGCCACGAGGGCGGCCGGCGACGCGACGACGAGTCCGGCGACGAGGAGGTCGACGGCGAGCAGCAGCAGCATCGTGAGGATGATCCGAGTGGGCTTCATGCGGCGCAGGAGCATCGGGGCGACCCAGACGCTGGTGATGGCAAGGGCGACGCCCCATCCGAAGAATGTCAGGCCGATCCCCATGGCGCCGAAGCCGAGTGGGAACGGTGAGAAGGCCAGCAGCACGAAGAAGCCGATGTTGTAGAAGAGGGCGGCGAGCGCGAGCGTGGCAAGAGCCGGGTGGCGGAGCGCCACGAAGGGCGCGCTGAACGGCACGGGCTCGCGCGTGTCCTTCGGGCCGCGCAGCAGCACGAGGATTGCCACGAAGGCGATGGCCATCAGCGCCACGACGCCGAAGAACGGTCCGCGCCAGCTCTGCTCGCCGAGGAGGCCTCCCAGGAGCGGGCCGACGGCGATGCCCAGACCGAGCGCCGCCTCGTAGAGGACGATCGCCGACGAGCTCCCGCCGGATGCGGCGCCGACGATCGTCGCTAGCGCCGTGGAGATGAACAGCGCGTTGCCCAGGCCCCACCCCGCGCGGAAGCCGATGACGGCGTCGACGCTGCCGCTGATGGCGCACAGGAACGCGAACACGACGATCAGGGCGAGTCCGATCAGCAGCGTGCTCTTGGCGCCGATGCGGCTGGAGATCCAGCTCGTCACGAGCATCGCGAGGCCGGTCACGGCGAGGTAGCTGGTGAACAGCAGCTCGGTCTGCACGGGCGTGGCCTGGAGCGATTCGGCGATGGCGGGGAGGATCGGGTCGACCAGGCCGATTCCCATGAAGGCGACGACGCAGGCGAAAGCGACGGCCCAGACCTGCGCGGGCTGCTTCCACACGGACGGCGTGGTGGTTTTCAACGTTCATCTCCTGTCGGTTCTGCGGTGGTGCGCGCGGCGAGGATCTCTGCCGTGCGGATCATGGCGGCCCAGTCATCGTCGTCGAGGTCGTCGAATCGCGGTGCGAGCACCTCTCGGAACTGCCGGCGCCAGGCGCCGAGGGCCTCGGAGCCGGCCGTCGTGATCTCCACGACGGCGGCGCGCGAGTCTTCGGGATCCGGGGTGCGGCGGGTGTAGCCGTCGCGCTCGAGCGCACCGAGCAGCCGGGTCATGCCGGGTTGCGTGGTGCGCGCGGCGATGGCCAGTGCGCCGACCCGCCGTGGGCCTCCGCGTTCGAGCAGGCTGAGCGTGCGCCATTGCGTGGCGGGTGCATCGTTTCCCGCGTCGCGCGCGGCGATGCGCCCCAGCGCGTGCACGGAGAGCACGAGCGAGGGGAGCACATCCGAGCGATTCATACCCAAGAGTATATACCAAATGGTATGTATATTGATCTCAGCCGGGCGCGGCCGGCGCGGTGAGGGGGATGCTGCGCCGAGCCCGCCGCAGGATCACGCCCGAGTGAAGATGTGGATCCAGCCGCTCACCGCCGGCTCCAGCGAGAGGGTGTCGTCTTCGCACCACCACGCCGCGTCGCCCACCAGCCCGGAGTCCCACGGCGTCTCGGCCTCCGTCGACAGCTCGCCGCCGATGTAGACGCGCGTGATGCTGGTCACGCCCTGCGCGATGACGGGGCCGATCGAGAGCTGCGTCGGGCTCTTCGCCGCGTAGCCGAGCGTCACCGCGCCGGACGTGACGGCCTCACCGGTCATATCGGGTCCGAACGACGGAGCCGTCGTCGCCACGGTGTCGACCAGGTAGGCGATCTCCGCGTCGGTCACCCGGAGGGAGTTCTGCCCGATCAGGGCTGTCACGGGGACGCCGCTGCCCGCGGGCGAGCTGTTCTGCCACTGCGCGAGGAGATTGCCCATGTCCTCCGCCCACTCGCCCTGGAGGCACTCGACGGCCTCCCGCAGCGATTCGTCGTCATCCGGGTCCTGGCCGCCGTCGGCGCCGGTCGAGTCGTCCTGGCCGTCGTCGCCGCCGGGGAGCGGCGTGGGCGAGGCCTGCGTCGAGGGGGAGCCGGCGCAACCGCCGAGCACGCAGGTGAGGAGCAGCACGCTTGCGGCGAGCAGGTGCCGGGGATGCGAGGGCGCGAGTGTCATGCCCCCATCCTGGAGGCCGGTTCGAGGCCGATGCGAGGTCGGTGGCTGGCGGGATCGTGCCGTGGCGGCATCGCGCCAGCGGCGGATGCCCGCGACGAGCGCAGCTGGCGCCGTTGGCGTGCCGACGGGCACAATGAGCGCATGATCCAGGATGATCCGTCCGCCGCGATCGTCGCCGCGCTGCGCGCCGCGGCCGAGGCGGTGGCCGAGCTGCCCAGAGCGATCGAGGCGCGCCTTCTCGAGGAGCGGGGGCAGCTGCCGGTCGAGGTCGTGCACGGGGCGGATCAGCAGTGGGCGGCATGGTCCCGCTACGCCGCGGATATCCGTCCCGTCGCGCCGATCAGCCTCTACCCGACCCTGGAGGTCGTGCGCGCCCACATCGCGCCGGTCGTGCGCGAGGCCGCAGAGCCCTACCGGAGCACGCAGGCGGAGCACGGTGCATTCGCCCCGCGGGCGCTCGTGGGAGCCGACGCGATGACCACGCCCGACGATCACCGCGCCGTGGAGCAGCTGCTCGCCGCCGGCGTCGATGTCCGCATCTCCTCCAGGGTGCCGTCGTGGCTCTACGCCGACGCGGGCGTGCTCGCCGCGCTGCCGCTGATCTGGGGCGAGCATCCGCCATCGAGCATCGTCATCATCCGCGAGCCCGCGGTGAGCACCGCGCTCGCCGCGCTCGTCGAACCCCTCTGGCGCGGCGCCGAACCCTACCGGTACCTGCTGCCGGAGTGGGAGGACACCCTGCGCCTGGCCGCGCTCGGGCTCACCGATCAGGCCATCGCGGCGACGCAGGGTGTGTCGGTGCGCACCGTGCAGCGACGGTTCGCCGAGGCCATGGCGCGTTTCGACGTGCACTCGCGCTTCGAGCTGGGGATGGCCTGGAGCGCTACCAGGGACTGAGCCGTTTGTCGCCGCGGTAGGGCGTGATGGATGCCGCTCAGCGCCGGGTGCCGGCGATGCGGCCGGAGAGCTGATGCGCGTGCGCGAGCAGCGTGCGGCCGAGCTGCGGCAGGCGGTCCGGCCCGAACCGGAATTCCACGCCGGTGAGGCTCAGCGCCCACTCCGGACGGCCCTGACGGTCGAAGACGGCGGCACCCATGCCCCAGGAGCCCTGGACGATCAGGCCTGGGTTGACCGCGTAGCCCTGCGCCTTCGTCTCGGCGAGGCGTGTGCGCAGGGGGCCGGGCGCGTGCGTGCGGCCCCAGTGCTCGGACAGCTCCGGATGGCGCTCGAGATAGGCATCCACATCGTGGTCGGGAAGGAACGAGAGGATGGCGAGTCCTGCGCTGGCCACGCCGAGCGGGAAGCGCACGCCCTCGCTGAGCACGAACGAGCGGATCGGGAAGGAGCCCTCCTCGCGGAGGATGCACACCGTCTCGTCGGCACGGCGCACCGACAGGAAGGCGCTCTCCTCGGTCTTCACCGCGAGCGAGCGGACGATGTCGCGGGCGAGCCCGGTGACGTCGTAGCGCGCCGCGGCGACGGTTCCCATCAGATAGAGCTCGGGGCCGGGCATCCAGAGCGCGCTGGCACGGTCCTGGTCGACCAGGCCCTCCGCGCGGAGCGCGCTCAGCAGACGGTGCGCCGTCGAGCGGCTGAGGCCGGCATCGCGCGCGAGGCTCTGCAGCGCCGCCCCGTGGCCGGCGGCGGTGACCAGGCGCAGCAGACGCGAAGCCCTCGCGATCGCCTGCGCGCCGGGAACGGTGCGCCGTGCGGCATCCGCGGATTCCATGATGTGGACGCTATCGGTCGCAGCGGCCACATCGCAAGCACGCGATTGCCTGCCCCGGCGGCAGAGCGGATGCTGGAGGTCTGCCCCCTCACGAAGGAGTGACGCGTGATCGACAAGCACTGGGCGTCGGCGGCCGCGGCCGTCGCGGACATCCCGGACGGCGCCTCGCTGGCCGTCGGCGGATTCGGCCTGTCCGGCAATCCGATGCAGCTCATCGAGGCACTGCTCGCGCAGGGCACGACGCAGTTGAGCATCGTCAGCAACAACTGCGGCACCGACGACTGGGGACTCGGGATCCTCCTCGCCGCGCGACGCATTCGCAGGATGACCTCGTCGTACGTCGGCGAGAACAAGGAGTTCGAGCGGCAGTTCCTCGAAGGCGACCTCGAGCTCGAGCTCACCCCGCAGGGCACGCTCGCCGAGAAGCTGCGCGCGGGCGGCGCCGGCATCGCGGCGTTCTTCACGCAGACGGGCGTGGGCACCCAGGTCGCCGAGGGGGGCCTGCCCCGCGTGTACGACGGGGCAGGCGGCGTCGCGGTGGCCTCGCCCGCCAAGGAGGTGCGGGTCTTCGCACCAGGCGGCATCGAGCGCGAGTACGTGCTGGAGGAGTCGATCGTCACCGACTTCGCCCTCGTGCACGCCTGGCGCGGCGATCGTCACGGCAACCTCGTCTTCAACAAGGCGGCGCGCAACTTCAACCCGCTCGCAGCTCAGGCCGGCCGGATCTGCATCGCCCAGGTCGAGGAGCTCGTGGAGCCGGGGGAGCTCGACCCCGACAGCATCCACCTCCCCGGCATCTACGTGCATCGCATCGTCGAGGTCGGCACCGGCATCGACAAGCGCATCGAGCGCCGCACCGTCACGGAAGGGGCATGACCGATGGCACTGAACCGCAATGAGATGGCGGCGCGCGCGGCCAGGGAACTGCAGGACGGCGCCTACGTCAACCTCGGCATCGGGCTTCCCACACTCGTGCCGAACTTCGTCCCCGAAGGGGTGACGGTGGTGCTGCAGTCCGAGAACGGCATCCTCGGCGTCGGCCCCTACCCGACGGAGGCGAACGTCGATCCCGACCTCATCAACGCCGGCAAGGAGACGGTCATGACCCTCCCCGGGGCGTCGTTCTTCGACTCAGCCACGAGCTTCGGCATGATCCGCGGCGGCAAGATCGACGCGGCGATCCTCGGCGCGATGCAGGTGTCGGCCACGGGCGACCTCGCCAACTGGATGATCCCGGGCAAGATGGTCAAAGGACCCGGTGGGGCGATGGACCTCGTGCACGGCGCCGGCCGCGTCATCGTGCTCATGGAGCACGTGGCGCGCGACGGCACGCCCAAGATCGTGAACGAGTGCTCGCTGCCCCTCACCGGGCGCGCCGTCGTGCACCGCATCATCACCGACCTCGCCGTCATCGACGTGACCGGCGACGGCCTCGTGCTCGTCGAGACGGCGCCGGGCGTCAGCGCCGCCGACGTCGTCGCCGCGACCGAGGCGCCACTGACCATCAGCGAAGGAGTGATCTCATGACCGCGACCGACATCGTCATCGTCGCCGCCGCCCGCACACCCCAGGGCCGGCTCAAGGGGCAGCTGGCCTCGTTCACCGCCCCGCAGCTCGGGTCGTTCGCGATCCGAGGCGCGCTCGCGCAGGCGGCGCTCGATCCGGGGGAGGTGGATGCGGTGATCATGGGGCAGGTGCTCGCCGCCGGATCCGGCCAGAACGCCGCGCGCCAGGCGTCGATCGGCGCCGGCATCGGCTGGGGCGTGCCGGCGCACTCGGTGAACAAGGTCTGCCTGTCGGGCCTCACCGCCGTCATCGACGCGGCGAGGATGATCCGCACCGGAGACGCCGAGGTCGTAGTGGCCGGCGGCATGGAGTCGATGACGCGCGCGCCGCACCTGCTCATGGGCTCGCGCGACGGCTGGACGTACGGCAGCGTCGAGGTGCTCGACCACATGGCTTACGACGGCCTCACCGACGCGTACGACCGCGAGAGCATGGGAGCGTCGACCGAGCGCCACAACGCCCGGTTCGAGCTGACCCGCCAGGCGCAGGACGCGGTGGCGGCGCTGTCCCACCAGCGCGCCGCAGCGGCGCAGCAGGCGGGTGTCTTCGATGCCGAGATCGTGACGGTCGAGGTGCCGCAGCGCAGAGGCGACGCCCTCAGGGTCAGCGTCGACGAGGGCGTGCGCCCTGACACCACCGCGGAGTCGCTCGCGGGCCTGCGTCCTGCGTTCGCCGAGGGCGGCACGATCACCGCGGGCAACTCGTCGCAGATCTCCGACGGCGCATCGGCCCTGATCGCCACCAGCCGTGCCGTCGCCGAGGCCAAGGGGTGGCCGGTGCTCGCCGTCATCGGCGCCAGTGGCCAGACCGCGGGCCCCGACAACTCGCTGCAGGCCCAGCCCGCACGGGCGATCGAGAAGGCGCTGCAGAAGCAGGGCATCGCGGCGGGAGAGCTCGATCTCGTCGAGATCAACGAGGCGTTCGGGGCCGTGGTCGCGCGCTCGCAGACCGAGCTCGGGCTGAGCGGCGACATCGTGAACATCCACGGCGGCGGGATCGCGATCGGGCATCCGATCGGGGCGTCAGGGGCGCGGCTCGTGGTGCACGTGGCCCATGAGCTCACCCGACGCGGCGCCGGCACCGCGGTCGTCGGCCTGTGCGGCGGGGGAGGCCAGGGGGAGGCGCTCGTCCTCACGCGCTGAGGGCGCCTGCGGATCAGCGGGAGGTGGCCTTGGCCGCCATCTTCACGGCCTTCGCCTGCCGCCGGGCGTGCTTGTCCTGCACGGCGGCGAGCGGGGAGTCGGCGGCCACCGGCACCCCGCGCTCCTCGCGACGCGTGTCGACGACGGCGCCGATCGCCAGGGCGAGGGTGATGCCCCAGCTGAGCCACGCGAGTACCGCGCGCCAGGTGATCGGCGTCTCGCGGGTGCCGCGCAGCAACGAGTACCCGGTGGTGATCGCGGCGAACAGTCCAGTGCTGAACAGATAGCGCATGCCCCTACGCTACCGCCGCGACGATAGACTCGACAGGTCGCGGCCCGCCCGCGGCCGCCATCGTGTATCTACCGGTCGCCGGCTCTTCCGGCGGACAGCGGCGGCACCTGAATCCGCGTCCTGTGACGCGTGGGAGCCATGACACAGATACCAGAGCCCGAAGGCTCACGCCTCGTCGACATCGTGGGATTCGCGTACTTCGCGATCGCCTTCATCGCGCGGCTGCCGTTCGCGATGATGGTGGTCGGCGTGCTGACGCTCACCGTGTCGGTGCGCGGCTCGATATCCCTGGGCGGGCTCACCTCGGCGGCGGTCGGCGTCGGCACCGCCTGCTTCGGACCGCTCCTCGGCGCCGCCGCCGACCGGTTCGGGCAGCGCAGGGTCCTGTCGGCCCTCGCCCTCGCGAACGGCGCCATGCTCGTGCTGTTCACCCTCGTCGTCTCGGCATCCGACGCCGACGCGCTGGTGCTGCTGAGCGCCTTCGGCATCGGGGCGACCGCACCGCAGGTGGCACCGATGTCCCGCTCCCGGCTGGTGACGGCGATCACCGAGCGGATGCCGGCGGCCCGGCATCCGAAGGCGATCTCCGCCACCATGGCGTACGAATCCGCCGCGGATGAGACGGTCTTCGTGTTCGGCCCGTTCCTCGTCGGTATCCTCGCCTCCTTCATCGCGCCCTGGGCTCCGCTGGTCATCGCGGCCGCCCTCACGGTGCTCTTCGTCGGCGCGTTCGCACTGCACCCCACCGCCCGCGCGATCTCGACGCACCGCGACGCCGACGGGCGGGCGCCCTCGCCGGCATCCGCGCTCCTGTCGCCTGGACTGCTGGTCGTCGTGCTCGGCGTCGTCGGGGTGGGGATGTTCTTCGGCACCATGCTGACCTCGTTGACGTCGTTCATGGCCGACCGAGGGGAGCCTGAGCAGGCGGGCGTGCTGTACGGGGTCATGGGCGTCGGCTCGGCGGCGCTCGCCCTCGGCGTCGCCTGGCTGCCCCCGCGATTCTCGATGCGGGCACGATGGCTCGTCTTCGCCTCCGTGCTCTTCGCAGGCACCCTCCTGCTGCCGTTCGTCGACACCCCGGCGATGATGATGCTCGCCCTGGGGATCATGGGCATCGGCATCGGGCCGACGCTGGTCACGCAGTACAGCCTCGGTGCCGCCCGCAGCCCTCTCGGGCGCTCGGCGACGGTGATGACGATGCTCGGATCCGGCACCGTCGTCGGCCAGTCCCTCGGCGCCGCGGTCGGGGGATGGGTCTCCGAGCAGGCCGGCACGTCCACGGCCCTCCTGCTGCCGGTCGTCGCCGCGGGAATCGCGCTCCTCGGCGCAATCCTCAACCGGCCCCTCAGTGCGAGCGGGCTGACCCGCGCTGCCTGAGCCGATCCCTGGGTAGCCTGGAGGAATCGACCAGCCCGTGAGGAGCTCGCCCATGACCGCTGCAGATCTCGTCGTCGTCGCCAATCGGCTGCCGGTGGATCGCATCGTCGGCCCGGACGGCACCGACGAATGGCGCACGTCGCCGGGCGGCCTCGTCGCCGCCCTCGAACCGACGATGCGCGCCGCGCACGGCGCCTGGGTGGGCTGGCCGGGACAGGCGGATGTCGAGATCGAGCCGTTCACGTTCGACGGCATCGACCTCGTGCCGGTGTCCCTCAGCGCCGACGAGGTCGCTGAGTACTACGAGGGCTTCTCCAACGACACGATCTGGCCGCTGTACCACGATGTGATCGCGCCGCCCCAGTTCCACCGGGAGTGGTGGGACGCCTACGTGGCCGTCAACCGGCGCTTCGCCGAGGCCGCGGCATCCGTCGTCGCCGAGAACGGCACCGTCTGGGTGCACGACTACCAGTTGCAGCTCGTGCCGCAGCTGGTGCGGGAGCTGCGCCCCGACGTCACGATCGGATACTTCCACCACATTCCGTTCCCTGCGCACGGGCTGTACGCCCAGCTGCCATGGCGCGACCAGGTGCTGCGCGGGCTGCTCGGCGCCGACGTGATCGGCTTCCAGCGCGCGCAGGACGCGACCTACTTCCTCACCGCCGTGCGCCGCAGGCTGCGCCACGACGTGAAGGGGGCGGCCATCGCCGTGCCCAGCGGCCCGGGAGAGACGCGCACCGCGATCGCGAAGGCGTTCCCGATCTCGATCGACACCTCGCCGTATCTCGAACTCGCCGCCCGCCCCGAGGTGCGCGCCCGCGCCGCCGAGATCCGCGCGAGCCTCGGCAACCCAGCGCACATCCTGCTCGGCGTCGACCGTCTCGACTACACCAAGGGCATCCGCCACCGCATCAAGGCGTACGGCGAGCTCCTCGACGAGGGGCGGCTGCGCGTCGAGGACGCCACGCTCATCCAGGTCGCCAGCCCCAGCCGCGAGCGCGTCGACGCCTACGTGCACCTGCGGGACGAGATCGAGCTCTCGGTCGGTCGCATCAACGGCGACAACGACACCTTCGGGCACACGGCGATCCGCTACCTGCACCAGGGCTACCCGCGCGAGGAGATGGTGGCGCTGTACCTCGCCGCCGACGTCATGCTCGTCACGGCCCTCCGCGACGGCATGAACCTTGTCGCGAAGGAGTACGTCGCCACCCGCGTCGACAACCGCGGTGTGCTCGTGCTCAGCGAGTTCACCGGCGCCGCCGACGAGCTGCGCCAGGCGGTGCGCGTGAACCCCCACGACATCGAGGGTCTCAAGGACGCGATCATGGAGGCCGTGCAGATGACGCCCCGCGAGCAGGCGCGGCGCATGCGGGCACTGCGCAAGCGCGTGATCGAGAACGACGTCGACGCGTGGTCCTCCTCCTTCCTCGGCGCGCTCGCCGCGGCGCGCGAGGGCAAGCGCGCATGACCCGCATGTGGGTGCCGGGGAGAGCGGATGCCGCGCTCACCGCGATCGCGACGACGCCGCGACTGGTGATCGCCCTCGACTTCGACGGCACGGTCTCGCCGTTCGTCCTCGATCCGATGACGGCGCGTGCGCTACCAGAGGTGGTCCGCGAGGTCGATCGGCTCGTCGCCCTGCCTGATACGACGGTCGCCTACGTCTCCGGGCGCAGCATGCACGACCTCCGGGTGATCGCGGAGCACCGTGACGACTCGCCCGTGGTGCTCGCGGGCTCGCACGGTGCGGAGTACTCGTACCCGGGAGCGTCGGCCGCCGCGGCGGCGGACGAGACCGACGAGCGAGAGAGCCTCTGGGCGCTGGTGCGCCCGATCATCGACCGTCACGAGGGCGTCGAGTTCGAACCCAAGGCTTACGGGTTCGGCGTGCACACGCGCAGGGCGGCCCCCGATGTCGAGGAGGCCGTCTTCGCCGAGGTCGACGCGCTGATGGCGGCGCATGGCGCCGGCTGGCGCCGGCGCCATGGCCACAGGATCCTCGAGTTCTCCTCCCGCAACGAGGGCAAGGACGCCGCGATGCGGGTGCTGCGCGCGCACTTCGATGCCACCGGCATCCTCTTCGCCGGCGACGACGTCACCGACGAGGACGCGATGCGGGAACTCGGAGCAGGCGACCTCGGCGTGCGGGTCGGGCCGGGGGAGAGCGCGGCGACGCTGCGGGTGCAGAGCCCGCAGGAGATCGCCGCTCTGCTGCGCGCCGTGGCGGACGAGCGCGGCGCGCGACGGGAATAGACTTCCAGCATGTCCTCGTATGATCATGAGTCGCTCGATTCCGTCGACGTCAAGCCCCGCAGTCGCGTCGTCACCGACGGGATCGAGGCCACGACCTCGCGAGGCATGCTCCGCGCCGTCGGCATGGGCGATGAGGACTGGGACAAGCCGCAGATCGGCATCGCCTCGAGCTGGAACGAGATCACGCCCTGCAACCTGAGCCTCGACCGGCTCGCGCAGGGCGCGAAGGAGGGCGTGCACGCGGGCGGCGGCTACCCGCTGCAGTTCGGCACGGTGTCCGTCTCCGACGGCATCTCGATGGGGCACGAGGGCATGCACTTCTCGCTGGTCTCCCGCGAAGTCATCGCCGACTCCGTCGAGACGGTGATGATGGCAGAGCGCCTCGACGGCTCCGTGCTGCTGGCTGGCTGCGACAAGTCGATCCCCGGCATGCTCATGGCCTCCGCGCGGCTCGACCTCTCCAGCGTGTTCCTGTACGCCGGCTCGATCGCCCCCGGCTGGGTCAAGCTCTCCGACGGCACCGAGAAGGACGTCACCATCATCGACTCGTTCGAGGCGGTCGGCGCCTGCCGCGCCGGGCTCATGAGCGAAGAGGACCTCAAGCGCATCGAATGCGCGATCGCCCCGGGCGAGGGCGCGTGCGGCGGCATGTACACCGCCAACACGATGGCCTCCGTCGCCGAGGCGCTCGGACTCAGCCTGCCTGGGTCGGCCGCGCCGCCCGCGGCCGACCGCCGCCGCGACTACTTCGCGCACCGCTCCGGCGAGGCCGTCGTGAACCTGCTGCGCCAGGGCATCACCACCCGCGACATCCTCACCAGGGAGGCGTTCGAGAACGCGATCGCCCTGGCGATGGCGCTCGGCGGTTCGACGAACGTCGTGCTGCACCTGCTCGCGATCGCCCGTGAGGCCGAGGTCGAGCTGAGCCTGCACGACTTCAACCGCATCGGCGACCGGGTCCCGCACGTGGCCGACATGAAGCCGTTCGGCAAGTACGTCATGAACGACGTCGACCGGCACGGCGGCATCCCGGTGATCATGAAGGCCATGCTCGACGAGGGGTTCCTGCACGGCGATGTGCTCACCGTCACCGGGCGCACGCTCGCCGAGAACCTCGCCGAGCTCGACCCGCAGCCGATCGACGGCACCGTCATCCACACGTTCGACAACCCGATCCACGCGACCGGCGGCCTCACCATCCTGCACGGCTCGCTCGCTCCCGAGGGCGCAGTCGTGAAGACGGCCGGCTTCGACGCCGCCGTCTTCGAGGGCACTGCCAGGGTGTTCGAGCGCGAGCGGGCGGCGATGGATGCCGTGGCGAACGGCGAGATCGAGAAGAACACCGTCATCGTCATCCGCTACGAGGGCCCTAAGGGCGGGCCCGGCATGCGCGAGATGCTGGCGATCACGGCGGCGATCAAGGGCGCCGGGCTCGGGAAAGATGTACTACTCTTGACAGACGGACGATTCTCAGGCGGCACAACCGGCCTGTGCATCGGCCACATAGCACCCGAAGCGGTGGACGCAGGTCCGATCGCCTTCGTGCGCGATGGTGATCTGATACGGGTCGATATCGCAGCCCGCTCTCTCGACCTACTCGTCGACGAGGCGGAGCTCGCCTCCCGCCGCTCCGGCTGGGAGCCGCTTCCCCCGCGCTATACCCGTGGCGTTCTGGCCAAGTACTCCCGCCTGGTGCGCTCCGCCGCCGAAGGCGCGACCACCGGCTGATCCGATTCCTTCGTCGGCTCCCCGAACCCATCGAAGGAACGACGTCGACCTCAGACCATCAGAAGGAAATCTCATGACTGCTGACTCCGTCTCGGCCGTGCCGAGGCCGCCGGCCCAGTCCGCCACCGCGCCCGTGCTCAGCGGAGCACAGGCCCTCGTCCGCTCGCTCGAGCTCCTCGGCGTCACCGATGTCTTCGGCATCCCGGGCGGCGCGATCATGGAGGTGTACGACCCGCTGCTCGACTCCACCGAGCTGCGCCACATCCTCGTCCGCCACGAGCAGGGCGGCGGGCACGCCGCAGAGGGCTATGCCACGGCATCCGGAAAGGTCGGCGTCACGATCGCGACCTCAGGGCCCGGAGCGACGAACCTCGTGACCGCGATCGCCGACGCCTACATGGACTCGATCCCGATCGTCGCGATCACCGGACAGGTGTTCTCGACCCTCATGGGCACCGACGCCTTCCAGGAGGCCGACATCGTCGGCATCACGATGCCGGTGACCAAGCACTCGATCCTCGTGAAGGATGTCGCGGAGATCCCCGGCGCGCTCGCTGCCGCCTTCGAGATCGCGCGCACCGGCCGCCCCGGCCCCGTGCTCGTCGACGTCACCAAGGACGCGCAGCAGGCGAAGGCGCCGTTCATCTGGCCGCCGAAGGTGGAGCTTCCCGGATACCGCCCGGTGACCAAGGCGCACGGCAAGCAGATCCAGGCTGCGGCGACGCTGCTGGCCGAGGCGAAGAAGCCCGTGCTGTACGTGGGCGGCGGCGTGATCCGCGGCCGTGCCGCTGCCGAGCTGAAGAGCCTCGCCGAGGTGACCGGTGCGCCCGTGGTGACCACGCTGATGGCCCGCGGCGCCTTCCCGGACTCGCACCCGCAGCACCTCGGCATGCCCGGCATGCACGGCACGGTGCCGGCGGTCCTCGCCCTGCAGGAGTCCGATCTCATCGTGGCCCTCGGCGCGCGGTTCGACGACCGGGTGACGGGGAAGGCCGCGCTGTTCGCGCCGCACGCGAAGGTCGTGCACGTCGACATCGACCCCGCCGAGATCTCGAAGATCCGCACCGCGGACGTCCCCATCGTGGGCGACGTGCGCGAGGTCCTCGTGGACCTGGAGACCGCGTTCCGCGGGGCCACGGCGCAGGCGAAGCCCGACATCGAGGTGTGGTGGTCGTACCTCGACGGACTCCGCAAGGAGTTCCCGCTCGGCTACCAGCCCACCAGCGACGGCCACCTGTCGCCGCAGCACGTGATCCAGCGCATCGGCGAGCTCACAGGCCCCGAGGGCGTGTACGTCGCCGGCGTCGGACAGCACCAGATGTGGGCGGCGCAGTTCATCAAGTACGAGCGCCCCAACTCATGGCTGAACTCCGGCGGCGCCGGAACCATGGGCTACTCGGTGCCGGCCGCGATGGGCGCCAAGGTCGCCGAGCCCGATCGCGTGGTGTGGGCGATCGACGGCGACGGATGCTTCCAGATGACCAATCAGGAGCTCGCCACCTGCGCGATCAACAACATCCCGATCAAGGTCGCGATCATCAACAACTCCTCGCTGGGCATGGTGCGCCAATGGCAGACCCTGTTCTACGACGGTCGCCACTCGAACACCGATCTGAACACGGGGCACGGCACCGTTCGCATCCCCGACTTCGTGAAGCTCGGCGAGGCGTATGGATGCCTGGCGATCCGCGTCGAGAAGGAGGAAGAGGTGGATGCCGCCATCCAGCTCGCCCTCGAGACGAACGACCGCCCCGTGGTGATCGATTTCGTCGTCTCGGCGGACGCCATGGTGTGGCCGATGGTGCCGCAGGGCGTCAGCAACAGCTACGTCCAGTACGCCCGCGACCACGCGCCTTCCTTCGACGAGGAGATCTGACCATGTCGACTCACGTGCTGAGCCTGCTGGTGGAGAACACCCCCGGCCTCCTCACCCGCGTGGCGGGGCTCTTCGCCCGTCGCGGATTCAACATCGACTCCCTCGCCGTCGGTGTCACCGAGGTGCCTGGCATCTCCCGCATCACGGTCGTCGTCGACGTCGACGACCTGCCCCTCGAGCAGGTGACGAAGCAGCTGAACAAGCTCATCAACGTCATCAAGATCGTCGAGCTCGACCCGTCGGCGTCGGTGCAGCGCGAGCACATGCTCATCAAGGTGCGTACAGACAACGCCACCCGCTCGAACGTCATCGAGGTCGTGAACCTGTTCCGCGCCTCGGTCGTCGATTACGCTCCAGACGCGCTGGTGGTCGAGGTCACCGGCGACAAGGGCAAGGTCGAGGCGCTGCTGCGCGCTCTCGAGCCGTTCGGCATCAAGGAGATCGCCCAGTCGGGCCTTCTCGCCATCGGCCGAGGCGGCAAGAGCATTACAGAGCGCGTCCTGCGCGGCTGACCCAATGACCATGTTCGCTCGGCCGGTTGCTGAGCGAGCGACATGTTCGTTCGGCCGGTTGCTGAGCGAGCGAAGCGAGACGAAGTACACAACCAAGGAGAAACACAAGTGAGCACCGAGATCTTCTACGACGCTGACGCCGACCTGTCCATCATCCAGGGCAAGAAGGTCGCGATCGTCGGCTACGGCTCGCAGGGCCACGCCCACGCGCAGAACCTGCGCGACTCGGGCGTCGAGGTCGCGATCGCCCTCAAGGAGGGCTCGAAGTCGACGGCGAAGGCCGAAGAGGCCGGCTTCCCGGTCAAGACGGTCGCCGAGGCGACGGCCTGGGCCGACCTCATCATGATCCTCGCGCCCGACCAGCACCAGCGCGGCATCTACAGCGAGTCCATCGCGCCGAACCTGGCTGCGGGCAAGACCCTCGCCTTCGCGCACGGCTTCAACATCCGCTTCGGCTACATCGACGCGCCCGAGGGCGTCGACGTCATCCTCATCGCCCCGAAGGCCCCCGGCCACACGGTGCGCCGCGAGTTCGTCGCCGGTCGCGGCATCCCCGACATCATCGCCGTCGAGCGCGACGCCTCGGGTACCGCGTGGGCGACCGCGCTGTCGTACGCGAAGGCCATCGGCGGCACCCGCGCAGGGGTCATCAAGACCACCTTCACGGAGGAGACCGAGACCGACCTCTTCGGCGAGCAGGCCGTGCTCTGCGGTGGCATGAGCCACCTCGTGCAGGCGGGCTTCGAGACCCTCGTCGAGGCCGGTTACCAGCCGCAGATCGCCTACTTCGAGGTCCTGCACGAGCTCAAGCTCATCGTCGACCTCATGTGGGAGGGCGGCATCGCCAAGCAGCGCTGGTCGATCTCCGACACGGCCGAGTACGGCGACTACGTCTCGGGCCCTCGCGTCATCGACGCCGGCGTCAAGGAGCGGATGCAGGGCGTGCTCGCCGACATCCAGTCCGGTGCGTTCGCGAAGCGCTTCATCGACGACCAGGACAACGGCGCCGTGGAGTTCCTGGCCCTTCGCGAGAAGGAGCAGGGGCACCCGATCGAGGCCACAGGCAAGGAGCTGCGCGGTCTGTTCGCGTGGAAGCAGACCGACGAGGACTACGTCGAGGGCAGCGCTGCGCGCTGACCCCGCGGTCTGAGTGCTCACGGATGCGGACACCCTACGGGGTGTCCGCATCCGTGCGTCTGCGGACTGTTTGCTCCCGCACCGCATGGTTAGCGATCCAGGGGCGTTGTCGCGACGTGGGGGTCGGGAGTATCGTGCGTGGTCGCCTCTTGCTGGCTTGCGTTGCGTGGGTGGATGCTGTGACTGTCGGGTTGCGGTGACGCCGGTTCGCCTATGGTGCGTATGAGCCTGTTGGTTAGCGTGGAGGCATGTCGCGATCCCCAGTGCGCATGTCCTCCGCCCGCACCGGCGCCGTCCTCGTCGGGATGCTCGTCTTCCTGCTGTCGCTGGTTCTCCCTGCGGCGGCCCACGCCGTGGAGGGCGATGAGCTGCAGATCCACGACACGGCAGGTCGTCTGGACGCGTCCCAGCTCGAGCGCGATCTCGCCGACGTCGACTTCTACCAGCCGACCACGGTCGTGATCTACACGTACAGCGGTGAAGTAGGTCGACAACATCAACGCCGAGGCGCTCGATTTCGCGCGCACCGAGCATCCGGAGTGGATCACCGCCGACGGGCAGAAGTGGGCCGACGGCCTGTTCATCTTCGCCCTCGACCCCGACGGCCGGCACGTCGGCACCTACTTCGGCGAGGACCGGGTCGTGCCGCTGGACGACCAGGAGTCCATCCAGAACGCCGGCAAGGACGACTTCCGCGCGGCGTACTGGACTGACGGCGTCGTCGCGGGCGTGACGAAGGCCGCCGAGCTCATCAACCGCCCATGGTACGCGTCGCCGGCGTTGATCGGCGCGGGGGTCGTGACCGGTGTCGCCGGCGTCGGCACCTGGATCGGCATTGTCGCGGTGCGCGCGAACCGGCGGGAGAAGTTCGCGCGGGAGCTCGCCCGCGGCGACCAGCACCTCACCGCGGTGACCATGGACTTCGACACGACCGAGCTCTCCGCACGCACCCTCCCTGCGGAGTCGTCGTTCGCGCAGCGGCTCGAGCAGCGCTTCCACGACTTCAGCGGGCGCTACTACTCGTGCGTCGAGGAGCAGGCCCGCCTGAAGGCGTTCACCACGCGCGAGCGATCGCGCTCCGACGCGCCCGCGCAGGCGACGGCGTTCGCGGACGAGGCCGCCGAGATGGACTTCGTCGACGACGCCATCGTGAACGCGGCGGCGCTGCTCACGCGGGCGGCCACCTGGGAGAAGGCGTGGGCCGCGCAGGTCGAGCCGGTGCGCGAGGACGTGCAGGCCATCTCGACGCTCACCGCCGACCCGAGCGCGGCGAAGCTTCCCACTACGCAGGCGCTGGACAGCTTCCGCGTGGAGGCGCAGACCGAGATCGAATCGCTCGGAGCGGGCCTCCGGGAGCAGACGATCGCCCCCGAGGCGGCGCTGGAAGCGCTGGAGCGCATCCGCAACGACCTGTCCCGGTTCCTGCGCGACCACTCGCGCGCGCTCATCGAGATCTACGCGAACTCGAACCGCGAACGCGAGGCGATGGAGGCGGCCATGGCGCAGGAGCGCCGGACGGTGCGCCCCCGCTCCGGTGTGATCCTCGACACCGTCTACGGCCCAGGTCAGTTCTGGAACCCGATCGCGTTCAACTACGGCTACTCGGCCGGCGTGCAGAAGGTCGATTCCGCCCGAGAGGCGGCGACCAGCAGCAGCTCGTTCTCCTCGGGGAGCGTTTCCACCGGCTACGGCTCCAGCGGCGGCAGCTTCTCGGGCTCCGGCAGCTCCTCCAGCTTCTGACCGGCATCCGCCCCGCTACTCGGCGGGCGCGGCCTCGGGGATCTCGATCGGCGCATCCGACGGGTCCGCCCACACCGGCGCGGGGAGCGTCGTCTCGGTGGCGCCGTCGCGGATCGCCCGCAGGGCGTCGACGATCTCGGAGGCGTTCTCGGGAACGGCCAGGCCGCACTTGTTCAGCTCGGAGGCGAACTCGAGCGTGAGGCGGCTCTTGCCCGCCTCGATCGCCTCGGCCGTGGTGCCGGTGCGGATGCCGCTGCCGGTCTGCACATCCGAGACCTTCTCGCACACGTGGTAGACCTTGCCGCCGTCGACCCACACCACCTCGTCCTTGCCGAGCAGCTGGATCACGGTCGACTGGTCGGCGGTGTACTCCTCGACCGAGGACGGGTTGAAATCGACGCCGACGATCGCTGCGGTGGCGGCGAGCACGATGCCGACGATCCCGGCGGTGGTCTTCTGTCCCTTGTCCATGTCCTTGTTCAGGAAGACGAGGATGACCAGCGGGACGAATGCGACGATCGCGACGATCGCGCCCAGCTGGTTCTGCACGAAGAACCGCAGCTTGTCGGCCTTGCGGGCGGGGTCGAGTCTGTTCGCCTTCTTCCACAGGAGCGACCCGGTGATCGACAGCGCCGCGATCACGACGAGTGCGACCAGCAGCGCGATGAAGGCCCACTGGGGGAAGTGCGCGGTGACACCCGCTTCGCTGAGCAGACCCGTGTCGGGGTCGCGGACGAGCTGGCCGTCCTCGCCGACGTACTCGCGTTGGCGCAGCAGCCAGAAGATGGCGACGCCCTCGGCGATGATCGCGACCGCCCAGAGGATCGCTGCGATCCAGCGGAACGTCGTCGCCTTCTTCTTCGCCTCCGGCGTCGGCTTCCAGTTCGCTGTCGGCTCGGCGACGGCGCCGTTGTCGTCTGTCACAGTGATCAACCCTTTCCCCTGCGCGTGGATGCGCAACCCGATTCGCACCCGAGCCTAGCCGAGAGCGTGTCCTACGCTGGACGTATGACATCCGATCCCGACGACGCGCTCACCTGGGAGGGGGATGACGAGACGCCCGCGGCGTCCGCGTCCCCGGCGCTGCCGCACGGCTGGAAAGCCGTGGGGAAGGGCAGCGAGGCCGTGCCGGAGCCCGGACCTCACGAGCCGAGCGCGGGTGGCACTGCCGCGTCCGTCCCTGACGAGCGCCGGGAGGCGCACGCCGGCCTCAGCACGGCGATGCTCCTCACCCTCGGTGTCGTCGGCGGCGTCTACCTGCTCTACACGATCGGCTGGATCATCGGCGGGTTGCGCCTCAAGCCGCTGGCGAACCTCATCGTCGCCGACTGGATGTTCCTGCCCTGGTTCGTGCTGGCGATCACCGCACCCGCGATCTGGTTCCTCGTGACCTGGGTCCTCACGCGCGGGCGGGCGGCGTGGATCCGCGTCGCGATGCTCCTGCTCGGCGTGGTGCTGCTCGTGCCATGGCCGTTCGTGTCCATGGGGGTGATCGGCGCATGAGCCGCGATGCGACCCGCAGCGGGGGACCGGGCTGGCTGCGCACGACGCTCACCGCGATCGCCGGCCTGTTCTACGCCTATGCGATCTGGAACGCCGTCGCCCACCTCGCGGCCCTCGCCACGCCCGACGGGCTCAGCGGCCTCGGCTGGATGGTGCTCGGATTCGGGATCGTGTTCCCAGCGCTCGTCTTCGGGTTCGCTCTCGTCGTCGGGCGTCGGCGCCCGGTGGAGGAGAGCGCGCTCGTCCTCCTGGCCGGCCTCGCACTCGTCGCTGTCTTCTGGCTGAGCATGCTCGGGTACAGCATCCTGAACATGAGCGACCTCGTCGGCGCGGGGGGCTGACCGGCCGTCACACGGCACTGGACGCTCGTTGCGCTCCGGTACAGTGGACGTGATCGCGCCCCCGTTGGTGTGCGGCGCATCGTCTCCGCCGCCATGTCTCCGCCCTGAAGGATCCGCTGTGCCGAAGCCTGTCGTGCTCATCGCCGAAGAACTCTCTCCCGCCACGATCGAGGCTCTGGGCCCCGACTTCGACGTCCGCGGCGTCGACGGCACCGACCGCGAGGCGCTGTTCGCCGCCCTCGCAGACGCCGATGCGGTCCTCATCCGTTCGGCGACGCGCATCGACGAGGAGGCGCTCTCGCACGCGCCCCGCCTGAAGGTCGTCGCCCGCGCCGGCGTCGGACTCGACAACGTCGACATCAAGGCCGCCACGACGGCCGGCGTCATGGTCGTCAACGCGCCGACGTCGAACATCGTCTCGGCCGCCGAGCTCACCGTCGGACACATCCTCAGCCTCGCCCGCCGCATCCCCGCGGCACACGCCTCGCTGTCCGCTGGGCAGTGGAAGCGCAGCTCGTACACGGGAGCGGAGCTGTTCGAGAAGACGGTCGGCATCATCGGTCTCGGTCGCATCGGCGCACTCGTGGCCGCGCGCCTCGCCGCTTTCGACATGCGCGTCATCGCCTACGACCCGTACGTGACGTCAGCGCGGGCGCAGCAGCTCGGCGTGCAGCTCCTCTCGCTCGACGAGCTCATCGCGGAGAGCGACTTCGTCACGATCCACATGCCGAAGACGCCGGAGACGACGGGCATGCTCAGCGCCGAGCAGTTCAAGGCGATGAAGAAGACCGCCTACGTCGTCAACGTCGCCCGTGGCGGTCTCATCGACGAGGCGGCGCTGATCGAGGCGCTGAACGCCGGCGAGATCGCCGGCGCCGGTCTCGACGTGTTCACCTCCGAGCCCCCGGCCGATGGCAGCACCGCGCGCGCCCTCACCGAGCTGCCCAACGTCGTCGTCACCCCGCACCTGGGGGCGAGCACCGACGAGGCCCAGGAGAAGGCCGGCGTCTCCGTGGCTCGGTCCGTGCGTCTCGCGCTCGGCGGCGACCTCGTCCCCGACGCGGTGAACGTCGCAGGCGGCGTCATCGACCCGTACGTGCGTCCAGGCATCTCGCTCGTCGAGAAGCTCGGTCAGATCTTCTCCGCTCTCGCCACCTCGCCGCTGACGAGCCTCGATGTCGAGGTGCACGGCGAGCTCAACGACTACGACGTGAGCGTGCTCAAGCTCGCCGCGCTCAAGGGTGTCTTCACGAACATCGTCAGCGAGACGGTCTCCTACGTGAACGCCCCGCTGCTCGCCGAGCAGCGCGGCATCGCCGTCCGCCTGCTCAAGGACGACGTCAGCGAGGAGTACCGCAACGTCATCACGCTCCGCGGCGCCCTCTCCGACGGCACGCAGCTCTCGGTGTCCGGAACCCTGACCGGGCCGAAGCAGACCGAGAAGCTCGTCGGCATCAACGACCATGCCCTTGAGCTGCCGATCGAGAAGCACCATGTGGTGATGCTCTACACCGACCGCCCCGGCATCGTCGCCGTGTACGGCCAGAAGTTCGGCGAGGCCGGCATCAACATCGCCGGCATGCAGATCGCCCGACTCGGCGCCGGCGACCAGGCGCTCAGCGTGCTGACCCTCGACTCGCCCGTCTCCGACGAGCTGCTTGACGATGTGCGCACGGCGATCGACGCCGACCTGTTCCGTCAGATCGAGATCACCGAGGTCTGACCAGGGCGCGTGATCAGCTCGGGA
This sequence comes from Microbacterium sp., assembly GCF_047607465.1. Lineage (GTDB taxonomy): Bacteria > Actinomycetota > Actinomycetes > Actinomycetales > Microbacteriaceae > Microbacterium. The sequence continues at coordinate 23,791 of NZ_JASGCY010000087.1, forward strand.
TGACGGTGCGCAGCACGAGCGCGATGAGGTCGTCCAGCTCGTGACCGTGGGGCACGAGACGGTGGGGGCCGTTGACGTCCAGAGAGTTGTTGAAGTACAGCCCGTCGCCGAGCAGCATCACCAGATCCAGACCCGCCGTGTCGTGCACGTGCGGGCGGATCGCGTCCGCCCAGAGCCGACGGGTGTGCCGCAGGGCGTCGGCGGCAGCCGTCGAACCGCCCTGTGCGAGGCGTGAAGCGGCGAGGAGGGCGCGGTCGAGCTCTTCGCCCTCCATGACGGACGTGCGGATGTAGTAGGCGACAGGTCCTGCCGGATCCGCGGACATGCGGACGAGATCCTCGTCGACGAGCCGCGCGAGACGCTCCAGCAGGCCGGCGGTGAGCTCGTCCTTCGAGCCGAAGTGGTACAGGAGCCCGCCCTTGGAGACGCCGGCGGCCTTCGCCGTCGCATCGAGGGTGGCCGCCCGCTCGCCGTCGGCGATGACGAGCGACGCGTAGGCGTCGAGCACGCGTTCACGGGCGAGAGGAGGTCTGGGCACGTCTGTTACTATACCATCCGGACGGTTAAGTAATCCGAGCCGTGCAGAAGTCAGAGAGGTGCCCCATGACGCCCACAGCGTCGATCCCCACAGTCCATGACGACATCGCCGTCGACGGTCCCCGCGTCGGCGCCCGGGGGTGGGCGGCGCTCGTCGTGCTCATGCTGCCGGTGCTGCTCGTCTCTGTCGACAACACCGTGCTGAGCTTCGCCCTGCCGGAGATCTCGATCGCCCTGTCGCCGTCGGGTGCCGAACAGCTGTGGATCATCGACGCCTACCCCCTCGTGCTCGCTGGTCTCCTCGTCACGATGGGGACGATGGGCGACCGGTTCGGCCGCAGGAGGATGCTGCTGATCGGGGCGACCGGCTTCGCCGCGGTGTCGGCACTGGCGGCCATCGCCCCGACGGCGGGACTGCTCATCGCCTCCCGCGCTCTGCTCGGCTTCTTCGGGGCGATGCTCATGCCGTCGACCCTGTCGCTGCTGCGTTCGATCTTCCAGAACCGCGATCAGCGCCGCATGGCCATCGCGATCTGGGCCGCCGGGTTCTCGGCGGGCTCCGCGCTCGGGCCGATCGTCGGCGGGTTCCTCCTCGAGCACTACACCTGGGGCGCCGTCTTCCTCGTCGCCGTCCCGGTGCTCATCCCGCTGCTGATCCTCGCCCCGATGCTCCTGCCGGAGAGCCGCGACCCGAACCCCGGACGCCTCGATCCGCTCAGCATCCTCTGCTCGATGGCGGCGATGATCCCGGTCGTCTCCGCGATCAAGTCGTTCGCGACGGAGGGGCCGAATCCCAACGCTCTCACCTGGGCGGCGTTCGGTGTGATCATGGGCGCGCTGTTCGTGCGCCGCCAGCTGCGCGCCGAGATCCCGATGCTCGACATGGGGCTGTTCCGCCAAGGCTCGTTCTCCGGGGCGATCCTGGTGAACCTCCTCAGCGTCGTCGCCCTCGTCGGCTTCCTCTACTTCGTGTCGCAGCACCTGCAGCTCGTCCTCAGGCTCGGGCCGATGCAGGCCGGCTTCGCCCTCGTGCCGGGGATGGCTGCGATGATCGTCGCCGGCCTCGCCGTGGTGCCGATCTCCCGCCGCGTGCGTCCTCACGTGCTGGTGCCTGCGGCTCTGGTGTTCTCCGTCGCCGGGTATCTGCTCGTCGCCTTCACCGGCGCTGAGCACGGCGTCGCCCCCCTGATCATCGCGTTCGCGGTGCTCGGCATCGGCATCGGCTCCGCCGAGACGATCTCGAACGAGCTCATCCTCTCCAGCGCTCCGGCCGACAAGGCGGGAGCGGCGAGCGCCGTGTCAGAGACGGCGTACGAGCTGGGCGCGGTGCTGGGCACGGCGATCCTCGGCGGCCTCATCACCGCCTTCTACCGCGGTGCGCTCGTGCTCCCGGCCGGCGTGCCGGACGAGGCGGCCGCGGCGGCGCAGGAGACCCTCGCCGGCGCGTACACCGCGGCATCGTCGCTGTCCGAGAGCCTGGGCGGTGCGCTCTGGCACGCGGCGACAGCGGCCTTCGGGTCGGGGGTCGTCGTGACCTCGCTGATCGGCGCGGCGCTCGTGGCCTCCGCGGGGTTCATCGCCGCCGTCACACTGCGCAAGGCGCCGACGCACTGACCGCTACGCTGGAGCTATCCCACCGGAGCACCTGCAAGGAGTGTCATGTCGCGTGTCGTGAAGCTGGCCGTCATCCCCGGTGACGGCATCGGTCCCGAGGTCGTCGCCGAGGCGGAGAAGGTGCTCGACGCCGTCACCGCCGGTAGCGATGTCACCTTCGAGAAGACGCGCTTCGCGCTGGGCGCGGCCCGCTATCTCGAGACCGGCGACACCCTCACCGACGACGACCTGGCGGCGATCGCCGCGCACGATGCGATCCTGCTGGGCGCCGTGGGCGGACAGCCGGGCGACCCGCGTCTCAAGGATGCGAACATCGAACGAGGGCTGCTGCTGAAGCTGCGCTTCACGCTGGACCACTACGTCAATCTGCGTCCGTCGAAGCTGTTCGCCGGCGCATCCGGTCCGCTGGCCGACCCCGGCGAGATCGACTTCGTCGTCGTCCGGGAGGGCACAGAGGGTCCGTACGTCGGCAACGGGGGAGCGATCCGCAAGGGCACTCCGCACGAGGTCGCCAACGAGACCAGCGTGAACACCGCCTTCGGCGTCGAACGCGTCGTGCGCTACGCGTTCGAGCTCGCCGAGCGCCGGCGGCGCAAGGTCACCCTCGTGCACAAGACGAACGTCCTCGTGCATGCCGGTGCGATCTGGCAGCGCCTCGCGAACGAGGTCGCCGCCGAGCATCCGGACGTCGCCGTCGACTATCTGCACGTGGATGCCGCTACGATCTTCCTTGTGACGGATCCGTCACGCTTCGATGTGATCGTCACCGACAATCTCTTCGGCGACATCCTCACCGACCTGGCAGGAGCCGTCACCGGCGGCATCGGCCTCGCCGCATCCGGCAACATCAACCCGGACGGCGCATTCCCCTCGATGTTCGAGCCGGTGCACGGATCGGCTCCCGACATCGCAGGCCAGCAGAAGGCCGACCCGACCGCTGCGATCCTCTCGGTCGCACTGCTTCTCGACCACCTCGGCCTCACCGCGGAATCCGCACGGGTGAGCGCCGCCGTCGAGGCCGACATCGCAGCCCGTACAGGCACGCGAACCACCGCGGAGATCGGCTCCGCGATCACCGCCCGGCTCTGAGACCGAGGCGTAGGCTGAACGGGCGCAATGGTGCGCCCACCCACAAGGAATGGATGACAGAGATGACGACCATCGACGCACAGGCGACCGTGACTCCGCTGGAGTTCGCCGTCACGAAGAACCTCAACGCGGCGACACCCGCACGGATCGCCGAGGTGTTGGCGAACCCCGGGTTCGGCACGGTGTTCACCGACCACATGGTCGACATCTGCTGGTCCGTGAACGGCGGATGGCACCGGCCCCGCGTGCAGCCGTACGGGCCGATCGCGCTCGACCCCGCCGCATCCGTGCTGCACTACGGCCAGGAGATCTTCGAGGGCATCAAGGCGTACCGTCATGCCGACGATTCGGTGCACACCTTCCGTCCAGACCGCAACGCGGCCAGGCTGCAGGCCAGCGCGCGCCGGCTCGCCCTGCCGGAGCTGCCGACCGAGTACTTCATCGAGTCGCTGCGCCAGCTCGTCTCGATCGACGAGCGCTGGGTGCCATCGGGTGATGACCAGAGCCTGTATCTGCGGCCGTTCATGTTCGCCAAGGAGGCCTTCCTCGGCGTGCGCGCGGCGCAGAAGGTGGCGTACTACGTGATCGCGAGCCCTGCGGGCGCCTACTTCACCGGAGGCGTGAAGCCCGTGCGCATCTGGCTCTCCGAGGAGTACGCGCGCGCCGGCGAGGGCGGCACCGGCAAGGCCAAGACCGGGGGCAACTACGCCTCGAGCCTCCTGCCGCAGGCCGAGGCGTACGCGAAGGGCTGCGACCAGGTCGTGTTCCTCAACGAGCACCGCGACGTCGAGGAGCTCGGCGGCATGAACGTCGTCTTCGTCTTCAAGGACGGCCGCATCGTCACGCCCGAGTCCGACAGCATCCTCGAGGGCATCACGCGCGACTCGCTGCTGCAGCTCGCCGAGGACCGCGGCTACACCGTCGAGAAGCGCGTCATCTCGATCGACGAGTGGCGGCAGGGCGTGGCCTCCGGCGACATCGTCGAGGTCTTCGCCTGCGGCACCGCCGCGGTGGTGACGCCGATCGGCGCGCTCGTCGGCGAGGGCTTCGACGAGGCGCAGCCGCTCGGCGAGCTCGCGCTGTCGCTGCGCGAGGAGCTCACCGACATCCAGTACGGTCGCCGCGAGGACCGTCACGGCTGGCTCGTCCAGCTCGCCTGAGCGGCCTCCCTCCCTCGTTTCGCCGAGACCCCTCCTTCCTGTCGAGACCTCGCGTTAGTCGCACAGGTACGGCGGGGTTCCGACGCGAACCCGGGGTCTCGAAGCCGAGAACAGGGAGGGCGCACTCTTCCTGCACAGAATCTCGACGGCGCGGAAATCGCGTGCTGGCTGTGGATAGTGCCAATATGACGTGGGTTGCGCGACATGATCGCCCCATGGTGAAGCGCATTACGTTCCCGGAGGCCGAGAAACTCCTCCGCTCGCGCGAAGAGTTGCTCCTGAGCGGTCTGACCGAGCGCGGTCTGGCGACCGCTGTCGACGCCGGAGGCCTTCTGCGCGTGCACCGCGGGTGGTATGTCGCCGCAGACGACTGGGCCGATCTGTGGTCCGAGGGCAGGCAGCTGCTCCGGGTCATCGCGCTGGCTCGCTCCACGCCGGGCGCAGGTCCGGTCTTTGTCCGCGAGTCGGCCGCAGTGCTCTGGGGCCTTCCTCTGTATCGGCAGGACTCCGCCCTCACGCACACGCTCATTCGCGGCCGACGTCACGCGCGGACGGTCTCCGGAGTCGCTCGCCACGACCTGGACATTGACGAGTCGGACATCGTGGAACGACACGGTCTGCTCTGCACCTCCCTCGTGCGCACCGTGTTCGACATGTCCAGGGTGATGTCGCTCGAGGCATCGGTGTCCGCCGCTGATGCGGCTTTGGCTCAGGTCGCGGTGCAGCGGCATCGGCAAATCGAGGAGCGCGCGGCGCAGTGGCGCGACGACTTCCGGATGCGTGAACGCGCGGGGCTGCGCGGCATCCGTCAGGCGCGGTGGGTGGCGGAGTTCGCCGATGGTCGAGCTCAGCTGCCGGGCGAGAGCGTGAGCAGGCTGCAGCTGTTCCGTCTGGGCTTCCGCGACGTCGAACTGCAAGTTCCGATCTCGGGCGCTGACGGCGATCAGTACTTCCTCGACTTCGGTTTCCGTCGGTCCCGCCGGTTCGGCGAGTTCGATGGGGAGGGGAAGTACCTCGAGAACGGCATGCTGCGCGAGCACACCCCTGCGCGTGTGGTGTTCGCCGAGAAGCACCGCGAAGATGACGTCCGCGGGGTGACCGGATGGGGTTTCGCGAGGTGGGGCGGAAAGCACATCCTGACGCCGGAGGTCCTCGGCGCCCGGCTTGCGCGGTTTGGTATCCGCCCGCCAGGGTAGATACCCATCGACACCCTGCCTTGCCTGCGAGACCCCCTGTTGTTTGCGCGGGTAGGGCGGGGTCTCGGCGCGAATCGGGGGTCTCGGCGAGTTTGGAAAGCGCTGAGTAGGCTGGCCGGGTGAAGATCGCAAGATTCAGCCACGACGACGCCATCGCCTACGGGATCATCGACGACTCCGACCTGGTCGTGCTCGCCGGCGACCCGATGTTCGCCGGGTACGAGACGACCGGTCAGCGGGTGCCGTTGGCGGATGCCGCGCTGCTCGCTCCGGTCATCCCCCGGTCGAAGGTGGTGTGCGTCGGCAAGAACTACCACGACCACGCCGCCGAGATGGGGGGAGAGGCCCCAGCGGAACCGCTGCTGTTCCTGAAGCCCAACACCGCCGTCATCGGCCCGGGCGATGCGATCGTGCGCCCGATCGCGCTGTCGGATCGCACCGAGCACGAGGGCGAGCTCGCCGTCGTGATCGGCAAGGTCGCCAAGAACGTCAAGGCGGCGGATGCGTCGGCCTTCGTCCTCGGCTACACGATCGCCAACGACGTCACCGCCCGCGACCTGCAGCGCAAGGACGGGCAGTGGTCGAGGGCCAAGGGGTTCGACACCTTCTGCCCGCTCGGCCCCGTCATCGAGACCGACTTCGACGCGGCATCCGCCACGATCGAGACGCGTGTCAACGGCGAGGTGCGCCAGCACGCCCCGCTCAGCGACATGATCCACTCCGTCGCGTCGATCATCGAATACGCCTCGGCGGTGTTCACGCTGCTGCCGGGAGACGTGATCCTCACCGGAACCCCTGCCGGCGTCGGCGCCTTCGAGGCGGGCGACGTCGTCGAGGTCGAGATCTCAGGGCTCGGCATCCTGCGCAACACGGTGCGCGACGCCGCTCTGTGACCACGCTCACCCCCGAGCAGCAGGCAGCCGTCCAGCGGCGCACTGTCCTCGTTCTCGCGCTCGGCCAGATCCTCGGGGGCGTCGCCTTCGGCGCCACCGTGTCGCTCGGCGCCATGCTGGCGGCCGACCTGTCCGGCAGCGACGGGCTCTCGGGGCTGGCCACGGCATCCGTGACCCTCGGTCCTGCGCTCTGCGCGATCCCGCTCGCACGGATGGCGGCGCGCTTCGGTCGGCGCCGCGCGCTGACGCTCGGCAACGTGTTCGCGCTCGTCGGGATCGTGATCGTCGTGGTGGCCGTCGCACTGCGGATCTTCCCGCTCCTGCTGCTGGGGACGTTCGCGATCGGCGCCGGCAACGCCGGCAACCTGCAGTCGCGGTTCGCGGCGACGGACCTCGCCGTGCCGGAGCGTCGGGGCCGTGATCTGTCGATCGTCGTGTGGTCGACGACGATCGGCGGCGTGGCAGGACCCCTGCTGGTCGGTCCCGGCGAGCTCGTGGGGCAGGCGATCGGCATGCCGCCGCAGACCGGGTCCTACGCGTTCTCGTTCATCGCCCAATGCCTCGCGCTGGTGCTCTACCTCGTCGCGTTGCGGCCCGATCCGCTGCTCGTCGCACAGCGGCTCGCGAAGGGCGCGGCAGCGGCGGCCGACATCGTCCGCATCGACCGCCCGCGTGTCGCCCGCTACGCGATGTTCGCGATCGCCGGCTCGCACGTCGTGATGGCGTCGGTGATGGCGATGACTCCGGTGCATCTGTCGCACCTGGCGCATGAGATTCACGGCGCACACACGACGACGGCTGACGTTTCCGCGCTTGTCGGTGTCACGATCGCCTTGCACGTGGGCGGAATGTACGCGCTGTCCCCGGTGTTCGGCATCCTCGCCGACCGGCTGGGGCGGCTGCGCATCGTGCTGCTCGGTCAGGCGCTGCTCGGCGGCGCATTGGTGTTCGCGGTCTTCGCGAACGATCAGGCGTGGGGAGTCATGGTGGCCCTGATCCTGCTGGGGCTCGGCTGGAGTGCGGCCACGGTCGCCGGCGCCGCCCTGCTCACCGAGGCGAGCGCTCCTGAGCTGCGGACTAGGCGGCAGGGGCGCAGCGACTCACTGATGAGCCTGAGCGCGGCGGTCGGCGCGGTATTGGCGGGCATCGTGCTGTCGAACTTCCAGTACGCAGGGCTCGGCATCGCGGCATCCGTCATCGTCGTGGCGATCGTGGTGCTGTCGCCTCTGGCCAGGGGGCGCGCCACGTAGAATCTAAGGGCTATGGCTACTCCTCACCCCCTCACCACGACCGCAAGTGGTGCCGACGTCCGCGTCCGCTTCTGCCCCTCTCCGACCGGCCTGCCGCACGTCGGCATGGTCCGCACCGCGCTCTACAACTGGGCGTACGCCCGTCACACCGGCGGCAAGCTGGTGTTCCGTATCGAGGACACCGACGCGGCGCGCGACAGCGAGGAGAGCTTCCGGCAGCTCGTCGACGCGCTCACCTGGCTGAAGATCGACTGGGACGAGGGTGTCGAGGTCGGCGGACCGCACGCGCCGTATCGGCAGTCACAGCGCCACGACATCTATCGCAGAGTGATCGACAAGCTCGTCGCCACCGGCGCGCTCTACGAGAGCTACTCGACTGCCGAGGAGATCGACGCGCGCAACGAGGCGGCGGGGCGGGCGAAGCAGCTCGGCTACGACAACTTCGACCGCGACCTCACGGAGGAGCAGAAGGCCGCGTTCCGCGCCGAGGGGCGCCAGCCGGCGCTTCGTCTGCGGGTGCCCGATGAGGACCTGACCTACGTCGACCTTATCCGCGGCGAGGTCACCTTCCCGGCGGGCTCTTTCCCCGACTTCGTCGTGGTGCGCCCGAACGGGGTGCCGCTGTACACCTTCGTGAACCCCGTCGACGATGCGCTCATGGGCATCACCCACGTGCTCCGGGGCGAGGATCTGATGCCGTCGACCGCGCGTCAGCTCGCGCTCTACGCGGCGCTGATCGACGCCGGCGTCACGACCTTCGTGCCGCGCTTCGCCCACATGCCGCTGGTGCTGGGGGAGACCGGCAACAAGAAGCTCTCCAAGCGTGACCCGCAGGCTGACCTCTTCCTGCACCGCGAGCGCGGCTTCATCCACGAGGGCCTCCTGAACTACCTCGCCCTGCTGGGCTGGTCGATCGGCCCCGACCGCGACGTGTTCTCGCTGGAGGAGTTCACCGCCGCTTTCGACATTGTGAACGTGAACCCGAACCCGGCCCGTTTCGACCAGAAGAAGGCCGAGTCAATCAACGGCGACCACATCCGGATGCTGGAGGAGAAGGACTTCGCGGAGCGGATCGTGCCGCATCTCGCCGCTGCGGGCCTGTTCGACGAGCCGTCGCACGAGCAGCTCGTTCTGGCGTTCCGCGCGGCGCCGCTCATCCAGGAGCGCGTGCAGCTGCTCGGCGAGGCGCCCGGCATGCTCGGATTCTTGTTCACCGACGAGGTCTCGTACGACGACGATGCGCTCAAGGGATTGCCTGCGAATGCCGCAGAGGTGCTCGACGCGTGTGTCGCGGCTCTTGAGCCGGTGGCGGAGTTCACGCCCCAGGCCGTGCAGGACGCGCTGTCGGCCGCCCTCATCGACGGGCTTGAGCTGAAGCCCCGCGTCGCCTACGGGCCGCCCCGGGTCGCGATCACCGGGCGCCGCGTCTCGCCGCCGCTGTTCGAGTCGATGGAGCTCCTCGGCAAGGACGAGTCGCTGCGTCGCCTGCGTGGCCTGTCTGCTCAGCTCGCGGGCTGAGCCGCCGCCGTTTCGAAGGGAGGGCCGCCGCGGTAGGGGGCCCTCCCTTCTCGGCTACGCCTGTCCGGGGTGCGCCTCATCGCACATCGGACTCGTGCGCAGAGGATGACGCTCGCGCCACGCGCGGGCGGCGCGCCTCAATTTGGTGGGCGGGTGCCTGTTGGGTAAGCTTGAATCTCGGTGCGAGGCCCAGGTTTCGCCCTTGGGGTATGGTGTAATTGGCAACACGGCTGATTCTGGTTCAGTTGTTCTTGGTTCGAGTCCAGGTACCCCAGCGCAAAACTCCTCAGATTCCGCGGGAATCGGAGGAGTTTCATGGTTCCTGGTCACTTGAAAACCGGCCGCGGGGTCCTAAACGGGGTCCAAAACCCCTCTCAGCGAGTGCTCGCCGAAGCCCGGCACGGGTTGTTCCGTGTCGCCCCCGCACTGGCCGCAACGGCTGTGGTGTGGGGTGCGCACCTATGGGGTATGGACACCCGAGACGAGCACCTGATCATGACCGGCGAGCAGGTCGCCGAGCTGCTGCAGGTCTCGCCGCGCACCATCGAGGAATGGCGGCAGACGAACAGCGGCCCGCCGTTCCGCCGCGTCGGACGCCACGTGCGATACCTGCGCCCCGAGGTGCTCGCCTGGTTCCAGGAGCTGGTGCGCCATGGCTAGGCCGAGACTCGAACCCGGTGAGGTCGGCGCGATCCAGATCCGCACCCTCGCGTCCGGCCGCGTGCAGGCGACCGCGAAGATGCGCGACGAGGTCGGCGAACTGCGCCGACTGAAAGCCACCGGCGACACCGAGGATGAGGCGAGAACCGGTCTCGCGAAGCAGGCCGAAGACATCCGCTACCGCACTGTCGGACCCGTACTCAGTCTGGACGCCACGATCGCCCAGGCGTGCGAGGTGTTCGTCTACGAGAAGGAGCAGTCGCAGTCAGTCGAGGACACCACGATGGAGTCCTACCGCTCGACGATCAAACACGTCGTGAACCCTGCCTGCGGCAATCTGCCGCTGAAGGATCTCAGCGTGCTGCGCTGCAACCGCATCCTCCAGTCGATCCGCGAGCAGAAGTCGCTGTCTGCCGCGAGGCGTGCCAGGAGCGTGCTCTCACAGGTGTGCCAGACCGGGATCGAACATGAGGTGCTCACCGCGAATCCGATCCGCGACGCGAGACGGCTGCCGCTGCCGGAGAAGAAGGAATCGGTGCTGAACCCCGCGCAGGTGATGGTGGTGCAGAGCCTCATCCACGACTGGCGCAAAGACGGTGACGGTTACGGGCCGCGCCCGAACGTCGCGGTGCTGGAGCATGTGATGTGGATCATGATCGGCACCAGCGCCCGCATCGGCGAAGTACTCGGCCTGCGCCGCTGCGATGTGGACGTGACCTCACGTCCCGCAACGGTGCTCATCGCAGGCACCATCAAGCAGAGCAAAGCGAACGGGCTGTATCGGAAGAACACCCCGAAACGCTCACGGCAGAAGCGCCGCGTTGCGCTGCCGAGCTTCTCCGCCGCAGCGATCCGCCGCCAGCTCGCGACCGCTGATCGCGACCCGGAAGCATTCCTGTTCTCCACCAAATCTGGTCGCCCGCTCAGCGTCAGCAACTACGAGCGGCTGCTGCGCACCTTCGTCGATGACAACGCGGACGCCCTGCAGCGAGCGGGCATCGATCCGACCGAGTTCTCGACGCACATCTTCCGCCGCACCACCGCGACGATCATCGACGCCGCGGCAGGCATCACCCTCGCCTCGCGTCTGCTCGGTCACGCGAACGAGCAGGTCACCCGCAGCAACTACGTCGTCACCGCCGAGATGGTCGACCCCGTTACTGCCGACATCATGGACGACGCATTCACGGCGATGCTCGGCACCGCGAGCGGTCACCTTGAAAGCGACCTGCTGTGAAGGCTGGGAGTGCGCCCGGATGTGCTGGCCGATCGCTTGCCGTACCTGTCAGAGTGAGGTACGGTGCTTGCACCGCGGTCACGACGGCGCGGGCTGGCTACCAGGTCGTCTGGTCGCCACAAGGCAGAAAGCCATGGTGGTGTCGATTCGGCACCACCGTGAAAGGCTCCGACGCGGGAGGGCCGAATCGGCACCCCCACGGCTCCGGCAAATTGCCCCCACCGTGATTGCCGCCTTGGAGTTCCCCGTTGACGGCCTCCCAATTATTGGGACGCCGCGGGGCTCCGGACGGTGGTGGAAATTTTCCCGGACCGTGAAACTCCTCCCTTGGAGCTGACCTCCGCTTCGTCGCATCCTGACAAGCGCTCAGCGTTGTCAACCGCAGAAGCTGCTGCGATGCCACGTGATCCTCATCACGCTCTGTCGCGATCCGAAGCTCACGCCTCTGAGACACCGCTTCTCAACTCTCCTGCTGCCCGACAACTGATTCATGGACGTATGCCACCGATGGTGGGGCGTACGCACCTCCCTCATGAGACGACTCGTGAGGAGGCCCGAGATGAAGGGCGGCGTGATTCTGTTCCGCGGCACCGGTGCCGCAGCGCGCCGCTACCTGGAGTCGGACAGGTCCACCGCCGACGAGTACTACCTGGAGGGCGGCACCGCGCTCGCCGAGTTCGCCGTGAGCGGTCAAGATGGCGAAGTCATCGAAACGAGAACCCTCGATCCGGAAGCCTACGCGGCCTGGGTCGATTGGACGGACCCGATCACCGGCACGTCGATGGGAACGCCCCGGGCGGCGAGCGACAGGTCGAAGGAGTCGCCGCGCTTCGCAGAGATGGTCATCAATGCACCGAAGTCGCTTTCGATTGCCGCTGCCTTGCATCCGGAAGTCTCCGACGCGCTCGACGCCGCACAGCAGGACGCGGCGTCGGAGATCCGTCGCTGGCTCGCCGAGCACTCCGTCACCCGAGTCGGCCCGCGGAACGCGCGCGAGATCGTACCTGTACAGCAGCTGCAGACCGTCACCGTCGCGCACAAGACCAGCCGGGCGGGTGATCCGCACCGGCACATCCACTTCCAGATCGGCACCCGCATCTACGCCGCAGGCAAGTGGCGCGGCCTCGACACCGCGGCACTTTTCAAACAGCAAGGGGCGATCCGTGCCCTTGGCACCGCGGTCATCGCCGCGCACCCGCAGCTTGCCGCCGTGCTCGACCAGCACGGCCTTACCCTCGACCCGGCGACAGGTGAAGTGGCAGAGCTGGAGCCTTTCAACGCGGTCATGTCGAAGCGGGGCGCGCAGGTCGAACGCAACCTCGCCCGCTTCGAAGCCGAGTGGGACGCCGCCCATCCGAGCGAGGAGCCCGGCCCAGTAGTGTGGGCGAGATTGAAGGCGAAGGCGTGGGAGCACGAGCGACCGGGCAAGAAGCCCAGCGTGCTCGGCAGCGAAGTCGGCTGGCGCGCCGAACTCGAAGACGCCGGCTTCACGCCGAATCCGCCCCGCGTACGGCGCGCTGCACCCGTCACGCTGGACGAGCTGCACATTGAGGAGATCGCATCGCGTGCGCTCGATCGCTGCGCCGCAGGAGCGTCGGCCTGGACGATGCACACCCTGCGCGAGCACGTCACGCGGATCACGACCGAACGCGGTGTGCAAGCCGAACCAACGGACTTGCGTGAGTTCGTGCAACTCGCGACTCAGCTTGCGGCGGAGGATTGCTTCTCAGCCTTGATCCACCGTCGTGGTGTCGATGGGTGCGTTTTCGTGTTTCGGTGATGAAGCTCGCTGTGTGGGCGTGCAGGATCTGCCAGCCGGTGCTCTGGCTTTTCCACTTCGGTTTCCGGTCA
>NZ_JASGCY010000088.1:0-31954 GCF_047607465.1 Microbacterium sp.
CGCAAACCTGGCTCGATTTCCGCAGGAAATACGACCAGGTTTGCGACCGGAACAGGGGGAGGGGGAAGCGTCAGAGCGCGCGGATCCTCCAGGCCGCGGAGTGCTCGGCACCGGGGGCGAGCACGACGAGGTCCGTGCCCGAGTTGAAGGCGTCGGGCGGGCACGTCATCGGCTCCACAGCCAGACCGATGCGGTGGATGCCGGCCTGCCCCGGGTTGTCGGCGGTGTGGATCTGCACCCAGGGGCACCGCTCGTCCCAGCTCAGCGCGACGCCCTGATCGCCCGAGGTCACTCGCACCTCGGCGACGCCTGCGGTGCGGTCGAGCCCGGTGAAGGCGTGGTCGATAAAGACCTCGCCGATCGGATGCGGAGCGCGGAAGTCCCACTGCGGATGCTGCGACACCGGCTCGACCGCGATCGGACTCAGCCGCTCCTCGGTGACGGTGAGCACGGCGGATGCCGGCAGCGTCAGCGTCCAGTCGTCGACCCGACCGGCGCCGGCCACGAGATACGGGTGCGGGCCGGTGCCCCAGGGTGCGGCATCCGTTCCGAGGTTGCGCGCGGTGACCGTCTGCTGCAGGCCGTTCTCGTCGAGGCGGTACTCGGTCTCGACCTCGACGCGGAACGGATAACCCGACTGCGGCTCGATGACCGCGGCCAGCACGACCCGGTCCGGGGCGACGAGGCGGTCGGAGTACTCGGCCCAGGGCAGCAGGCCGTGCAGCGCCTGACCGCGCGCGGGCTCGGTGAGCGGCAGCTGGTGCTCGACGCCGCCGAAGCTGTATCGGCCGTCGACGATGCGGTTGGGCCAGGGAGCGAGCGTGACGCCGCGATAGCCGGGACGCACCTCGTCGGCCTCGAAGGGCACCACGAGGTCGCGTCCGTCGAACCGCAGCACGCGCAGGGACGCGCCGACGCTCGCGATGACGGCCTCGTAGCCGTGCGCGGCGATCGTCAGCTGGCGTCCCGACCGGGGCTGGTTCATTCGTATCTCCCTTTCCGCCGGAGCTTTCCGGTCGCGAACCTGGTCGTATTTCCTCCGTAATTCTACCCTGTTCCGCGACCGGAACGGGGTTGAGTTACAGGCCCTGGGCGAGGCGGTAGTAGGCCTGGTTCCAGCGGACCTGCTTCTGGAACTCTGGGAGGGTGGTGGACTCGTCGATCACGAGCAACTCGACCTCTGCCATCTCTGCGAAATCGCGGAACGCGTCGATGCCCAGAGCGGTCGACATCACCGTGTGGTGCGCGGCGCCCGCGGTCAGCCAGGCGGATGCCGAGGTGGTAAAGTCGGGCGCCGGCTTCCACACCGCGCGACCCACCGGCAGCTTCGGGAGAGAAGCTCGCGGCTCGACGTTCTCGACGACATTCGCCGTGAGGCGGAAGCGGTCGCGCATGTCGCTCAGCGCGACGACGACCGCGGGGCCGGGGTCGGCCGTGAAGACCAGGCGCACCGGGTCGTCTTTGCCTCCGATGCCGAGCGGGTGGATCTCGAGCGTCGGCTTCGCCGTGGTGAGCGAGGGCGAGACCTCGAGCATGTGCGCGCCGAGGATGAGCTCGTCGCCGGGGGTCATGTCGTAGGTGTAGTCCTCCATGAGGCTCGCGCCGCCGGGGAGACCAGCGCCCATGACGTTGGCGATGCGCACGAGGACGGCGGTCTTCCAGTCGCCCTCTGCGCCGAAGCCGTAGCCCTCTGCCATGAGCCGCTGCACGGCGAGACCTGGCAGCTGCGTGAGAGCGCCGAGGTCCTCGAACGACGTCGTGAACGCGCCGAACCCGCCCTCCTCGAGGAAGGAGCGCAGGCCGAGCTCGATCGCAGCCCCGTCGCGCAGCGACTGGTGGCGCTCGCCGCCGCGCCGCAGCTCGGGGACGACCTCGTAGAGCTCCTCGTACTCGGCGACGAGGGCGTCGATATCCGACGAGGATGCTGCGGCGACGGCATCCGCCAGCTCGTTCACGCCCCACGTGTTCACCTGCACGCCGAAGCGCAGCTCGGCCTCGGTCTTGTCGCCCTCGGTGACGGCGACGAAGCGCATGTTGTCGCCGAAGCGGGCGAGCTTCAGCGCACGGGAGGCGGCGAGGCCAGCGGCCGCACGCTGCCACACGCCGAGCTCCCGTTGCACGCGAGGGTCGGAGGCGTGACCGACGATGGTCTTGCGCGGCACTCCGAGGCGCGTCTGGATGTACCCGAACTCGCGGTCTCCGTGCGCGGCCTGATTGAGGTTCATGAAGTCGAAGTCGATGTCGGCCCAGGGCAGCTCGACGTTCGCCTGCGTGTGCAGATGAGCGAGCGGCTTCTGCAGGGCGTCGAGACCTGCGATCCACATCTTCGCCGGGCTGAAGGTGTGCATCCACGCGACGAGTCCGATCACGCGGTCGTCGGCGTTCGCCTCGAGCGCGGTGCGCTTGATCGCGGCAGAGTCGGTGAGCACCGGCTTCCACACGATCTTCACGGGAACGTCACCTGCTTCATCGAGCAGGCGCGCGATCTCCTGCGACTGCTCGGCGACCTGCGCAAGCGTCTCAGGACCGTACAGGTGCTGGCTGCCGGTGAGGAACCAGACCTCGTATTGGTCGAGGGAGGTGGTGAGCTTCGGCATGGGTGTGTCCTTCAGAGTGCGGTGGTGGCGGCGGCCTCGATGGCCAGGCCCGCGCGGTAGCGGTCGAGATAAGCGGTGAATCCGGCGACGTCCGCCGGGTCAGGGTCGGCGGTGGTGAGGGATGCCGCGGCGAAGACGCTACGTTCCAGGTACTCCCCCAGCGACTCGCTGCGGCCCAGATAGGAGGCGAGCACCGCGATGCCCCAGGCGCCGCCCTCGCTGGCGAGCTCGCCAACGGTCACCGGTGCGTCGAGTGCGCCAGCGAGGAAACGCTGCGCGACGCCAGCCGTGCGGAACATGCCGCCGTGCGCGAACATACGGTCAAGCCCGACGCCCTCATCTGTGAGCACCTGCATGCCCAGGGCCAAAGTGCCGAACACGCCATACAACTGCGCGCGCATGAAGTTCGCCAGAGTGAAGGCGCTGTCGGGGGTGCGGACGAAGAGCGGGCGCCCCTCGGCGAGGCCCGCGATGGGCTCTCCGGCGAGGTGGTTGTAGGCGATCAGGCCACCGGCATCCGCCTCTCCGGCGAGCGCCTCGGAGAAGAGCGCCTCGAAGGCAGCGTCGTCGCTCACCGGCTGCCCCGCCGCGGCCGAGAACCGGGTGAAGAGCCCGGCCCAGGCGGCGAGCTCGCTGGCGCCGTTGTTGCAGTGCACCATCGCGACGGCGTCGCCGGCGGGGGTGGTGACGAGGTCGAGCTCGTGGTGGACGCCGGCGAGCGGATGCTCCAGCACGACCATCGCGAAGATGCTGGTTCCGGCCGACACGTTGCCGGTACGAGGGGCGACCGAGTTCGTCGCGACCATGCCGGTGCCGGCGTCACCCTCTGGTGGGCACAGCGGGATGCCGGCGGGGATCGTCCCGGTGGGGTCGAGCAGCAGGGCGCCCTCGGCGGTCAGGGTGCCGGCGGCGGCGCCGGCCGGGAGCACTGCGGGGAGCAGCGAGGTCAGGGGCGCCGGAAGGCGATCGGCAGCGAGCGCGTCGTATGCCTGCAGCATCCGCTCGTCGTATCCGCCGGTGGCGGAGTCGATCGGGAACATGCCGGAGGCGTCGCCGACGCCGAGCACACGCTCACCCGTGAGCTTCCAGTGCACGTAGCCCGCGAGGGTGGTCACGAAGTCGAGCCGGGGCACGTGCGCCTCGGCGTCGACGACGGCCTGGTGCAGGTGCGCGATCGACCAGCGGAGCGGGATGTTGACCCCCAGCAGCTCGGTGAGCTCGGATGCTGCGACCTGCGTGTTCGTGTTGCGCCAGGTACGGAAGGGCACGAGCAGGTCGCCTGCCGCGTCGAAGGCGAGGTAGCCGTGCATCATGGCCGAGATCCCGATTGCGCCGAAGGTCGCGGGGCGCACGCCGTAGCGGTCGTGCGCATCGGCGGTGAGGTCGGCGAACGCCGACTGCAGTCCCTGCCAGACCTCGTCCAGGCCGTAGGTCCACAGGCCCTCCTCGAGCCGGTTCTCCCAGGAGAACGCGCCGGTGGCGAGCACCTCGGTGGCGTCGGAGCCGATCAGGCAGGCCTTGATGCGGGTCGAGCCGAACTCGATGCCCAGGCTCGTGCAGCCGGCCAGGATGTCGTCGCGCGCGGTGCTCATCGGCGGGCGTCCGCGCTCTGGCCGTACACGTTCTGGTACCGGTTGTAGAGGCTGTCGATCGCCTCCTGCGGGATCGGGATCAGCGGCCCCGCCTCGCGGGCGAGGTGCACGGTGCGAGCGACGTCCTCGACCATGACGGCGGCCTTGACCGCGTCTTTCGCGTTCACTCCGATCGTGAACGGGCCGTGGTTCTGCATGAGCACCGCACGGCTGCGGTGCCCCTGCAGGGTCTCGACGATCCCCCGGCCGATCGAGTCGTCGCCGATGATCGCGAACGGGCCGACCGGGATGGGCCCGCCGAACTCGTCCGCCATGGCGGTGATCACGCAGGGGATCTCCTCGCCGCGCGCGGCCCAGGCCACCGCGTAGTCGGAATGGGTGTGCACGACGCCGCCGACCTCTGGCATGTGGCGGTACACGTAGGCGTGCGCGGCCGTGTCGCTGGAGGGGCTGCGCTCGCTACCTGGGGTGCCGGGGATGACGTTGCCGTCGAGGTCGCAGAGGATCATGTTGTCTGCGGCGAGGTCGTCGTAGGAGACGCCAGAGGGCTTGATCACGAAGAGGTCGGCTCCTGGCACTCGGCCGGAGACGTTGCCGCCGGTCCAGACGACGAGGTTGTACCGGACCAGTTCGCCGTGCAGACGGGCGACGTCCTCTCGGACGGTCCGGATGGCGGCTTCGACCTCGGGGGTGAAGACGGGGGCTTCGTTGCTCACTGATACCTCATCGTGGGTGTCTGTCACACTACTGTGACCGGTCACAGTAGTGTGACACGAGAGCCAGGGGGACGTCAACATCGGCCGTCCTGCGATACGGCTCCATCAACATTGTGACAAAATGTCAATTATCTGCTTTTTGTACGGTCGAGTACTTATGTACGTTTTGTACGGTAGGATCGTGGCATGAACACGATCAGCCGCAGCGTCCCGTCGAAGGATCTCCGAGACAACCTGGCGGACGTCCTCGGTGGCGTCGCGTATGGCTCCGAGCGCGTCGGTGTCACCCGACACGGCAAGCTCACAGCCGTGGTCATCAGCGTCGACGACCTCGAGCTCCTGGAGCAGTTCGAGGCCGCCCGCGATGCTGCCGAGTTCGCGGCCGCGAAGGCCGCCGATGACGGTGAGCGCGTCTCGCTCGACGAACTGCGCGCGGAAGTCGCGTGACGGCTTATCAGGTCGAGTTCACAGCGGCTGCAGCCAAAGAGGTACGTAAGCTCGACGCCCAGATCCGTCGGCGTATCCTCGCCGGTATCGCGGAGCTCGAGCGTGAGCCACGTCCCCATGGCGTCCGCAAGCTCGCCGGCTACGAGAACGCCTGGCGCCTTCGCGTCGGCGACTATCGGGTGCTGTACGAGATCTCCGACGAGAAGGTTCTCGTGACTGTCGTCCGGGTCGCTCATCGCCGCGACGTCTACGGCGACCTCTAGATGTTCTTCCCCGCATCGCGGCGGGCTCGGAGCGGTCAGCGACGGGCGGTCAGCGAGGCGCGGCGACCGAGTCCCGCGGGACGAGCTCGGGGGCGACGGGGACGAGATCGGATGCCGCGGCATCCGCACCACCGACGAGGGCGACGACGGCCCTCCGTGCCAGTTCGTCGAAGTCCTGCCGGATGGTGGTGAGCCTCGGCCAGTAGTACGCCGAGTCGGGGACGTCGTCGAAGCCGATGACGCTGATGTCGCCTGGCGCCGAGAGGCCGGCCTCGTGGAGTCCGCCGAGCAGGCCGAGCGCCATCTGGTCGTTGGCCGCGAACACGGCGGTGACCCCCGCGGCGCGCACGGCACCGACCGCCGCATGGCCGGATGCCGCCGACCAGTCCCCCTCGATCACCGGCCCCGCAGGCAGCCCTCGGGCAGCGAGCTCTGCGGCGAAGCCGTCGGCGCGGGACTCGGCCTCGAGCCAGTCCGCAGGACCAGCGAGATGCGCGATGCGGGTGTGCCCGGCATCCGCCAGCGCCGCCACCGCCAGGCGCCCTCCGGCGACCTGATCGACCGAGAGTCCCCGCGAACCGCGGCCCGCGGAGTGCAGGGTGACGATCGGCACGTCGACCCGCAGCGCGTCGAGCACCTCCAAGGTGCGCGCGTGCGGGGCGACGACGACGATGCCCTCCACGCCTTGCGCGATGAGGTGTGAGGCCCCCGAGACGACCGCCTGTGCGTTGCCCGCCTCGGCGAAGGCCGCGCTGACCCAGTAACCGGCCGCTCGCGCCGAGGCCTCGATCGCGGCGATGGAGCGCGAAGGGCCGTACTGCAGCGCATCGGAGGCGAGCACCCCGATCGTGCGCGAGCGCCGTGTGCCGAGCGCCCGCGCCGCATTGTTCATCCGGTACCCGAGCTCGTCCATGGCCCTGAGCACGCGCTCGCGCGTCAGGGCGGCGACCTCCGGGTGGTCGTTGAGCACGCGCGACACGGTCTGCCGCGACACCCCCGCCCGCGCCGCGACGTCGCGCACGCCGACCGCGCGCGGGGAGGGTGCAGTCGAGTCGGTCACGCCGACGAGTGTATGCCAGCCGGGACGGTGCCCCGCGCCCCGGCACCGCGGCACCGCTGCCGAGGTGGCAGAACATCGCACCGGGACGCGGCGGAACCCGGCGTTCCTGCCACCCGCGCCCGCAAGCCGCAGGGGCTCAGGGGCTCAGGGGCTCAGAGCCCGAGCCGCTCCAGGTACGGGTTCACGAACCGGCGCTCGGGGTCGTACGTCGCGGCGAGCGCGGCGAAGTCGTCCCAGCGCGGATAGCGCGAGCGCACTTCCGCCCCGTCGAGGGTGAACACCTTGCCCCAGTGCGGGCGGGCGGATGCCGGCAGCGCCTGCTCGATCTCGGGCAGCAGCGCACGCACCGCGGCCTCGTCGGGCTTCCACGTGAAGTGCAGGCCGACGGCATCCGTCCCGGACGAGGAGCTCAGCCACAGATCGTCGGCGCGCACGGTGCGGATCTCGTTCACCAGCAGCAGCGGGGCGATGCGGTCGGCGAGAGAGCGCACGGCCTCGACGGCCGCCACCGCGTCGACTCGGGGAACCAGGTACTCGCTCTGGATCTCGGCGCCGGCCGACGGCGTGAACTCGAGCTTGAAGTGCGGGAGCCGCTGATACCAGGGGCCCGCGACGCCCTCCTGCTCGGTGCAGGCTTCGGGGTCGACGCCGAGGATCGGATGCCGTTTCCCCTCCGCGGCCGTCGCGCCGAGGGACGCGACGAGGTCCTCGCGCGCGGAGCGGCGCTCCGCGGCATCCGCCCTCGTCTGCGGCACCCGCTGCTTGATCCAGATCTGATCGGCGACGTCGGTCCGCTGCCACGTCGAGAACACGCTGACGCTCGTGCCCGCCCCGGTCACCGCGTCGAGATCGGCGAGGATCGCGGCCCAGGACGGATGCTCCAGCACATGCTGGGCGACCTGATAGCTGGGCTCGACGTCGAGCGTGAGGTCGACGACCGCGCCGAGGGCGCCGAGCGATACGACAGCACCGGCGAAGCCCTCATCGCCGCGGGCGAGGGATACGGTCTCGCCGGCGGCGGTCATCAGCGTGATCGCGCGCACGGCGCTCGCGAGCGAGCCGATGCCGTCGCCCGAGCCGTGGGTGCCCGTGGCCACAGCGCCTGCGACCGAGATGTGCGGCAGCGAGGCGAGGTTCGCCAGCGCGAGGCCCTGTTCCTCCAGCAGCGGGGCGATGTCTCCGTAGCGGAGCCCGCCCGACACGCGCACCGCATCGCGCTCCGGCGACACCTCGAAGATCTGCGGCATCCGATCGAGCGCGATCAGCGACCCCGTGGTGTCGGCGATGTCGTTGAAGCAGTGCCGCGAGCCCAGCATCCGCACGGGTCCTCCACGGCCGAACAGGGCGCGAAGATCCTCGACCGATTCGGGGTGCGGGGCAGCGGATGCCCGATAGACGAGGTTGCCCGCCCAGTTGCGCTCGATGGTCATGGCGTCAGCGTAGCGGCCGCGTCTCAGCGGGTTCGGCGTCTTACCTTTTGTGAGACACTGACGTCATGGCTACGACAATCACCTTCCGGCCGGACGAGGACGCGCGCCTGGCCCTTGATGAGCTCACCGCCGACGGTACGCCGGTGTCTGTTGCGGTTCGTCAAGCCGTGATCGAAGCCGCTGCCCGTCGCGGGAAAGCTCGGCTCCGCACTGAAGCAGCGGCACTCGCGGCAGACGAAGACGACCGGGCCGAGGCCGCACGAGTGCTCCGCGATATGGACTTGCTGCGTGCGTGGTGACGTCTATCGGCTGCGTGCCCCGCGCGGGGTGACGGGCCACGAGCAGCGGGGGCCCCGCTATGCGGTTGTCGTGCAGTCGGACCACCTTGATCTGCTGTCGACCTGGGTGGTTGCCCCCACGTCGACCTCGGCACGGTCGGCGACCTTTCGCCCGGTTGTCAATGTCAACGGGACCCCGACGCGCGTGCTCGTGGAACAGACTGCGGCCGTCGATCCCCGTCGGCTCGGCGACAAGGTGGGGCACCTGGGCTTCGACGAGCTTCGAGCAGTCGATGCCGCGCTGCGCCTCGTCCTGGCGCTCTGAGCGGACCGCGGCTGCACCGTCACGAATCCGCAGCGCGAAGGCCCAGTGGACCGGGCGGGGCTCGATCGAAGCCCGCCCTGTCACACGCGAACTCTGCGCGGAGCGTTCGCCTCGGCATCCGTCGCCTGCGCCAGGAATCGGTCGGCCACAGGATTGCGGCGCCGGCCGAGCCCCGCAGGCGATTCGACCAGGTCGAACAGGCCCATGGTGAGCAGCGACTTCTCGCGGGGTGTCTCTGCATGACGGTAGGTCCACTCGTACATGTCGAACAGCGGCCACCAGGTGTAGCCGACGATGTCCACACCCTGATCCCGCAGTTCGCGGACGCACGCGACCGAGTCGTCGAGCCAGGCCATGCGCACTTCGGGCGAGTCCGTCACGCAGGTCTCACTGAGCATGACCGGCGCGCCGTAGCGCTCCGCGTAGGTGCGCAGCAGCTCCGCCATCCCGGCGACGCCGTCATCCTGCGTCGGCCACGGATCGATGAAGCCGCCCGCGTGGACCACGCCTTCCTCCATCAGCTGGGTGGAGTGACGGGGGTAATAGTTGACGCCCATGACGTCAGGGCGCACCGCGTTGTCCTGGAACCAGGCGAGGCGCGCATCCGATACACCGTTCCTCGCCAGGCTGGCGGCAAGAGGATGCCCGCCTCCCACGCCTCCTGTCACCAGATCCTCGACGAGGAAGGACTGCGCGCGCTGCAGCGCGACGAGCTCGCGGTGACCGCCTGCGACATCACCGGCGAAGCGAGCGGTGGCATCGACGTGCACGAAGGTCGCCCGCGCGCCCAGCACCCCGGCGACGGCCCGCTGGGCGCGCACGAATCCGTCGGCGAGAGCGACGGCGACGGTGTTGTAGCCCGCTTCCCCTGTGAGCTTCGGCGGCCAGTATCCGATGTCTCCGCAGAAGCGCGCGTGGATCATCGGCTCGTTGACCGGCGTGTAGTCGGTGGCGATCGCGGCATAGCGCTCGGCGGCTCTCGCTGCGAACTCCTCGAAGTACAGCGGAAAGTCGGGATGGGCGAACTCGCCCTCGATCCACAGCGGCGTGCCGTAGTGCAGCAGGTCCACGATCGGGCGCACGCCCAGCTCGGCGAACCGGTCCATGACGCAGTCCACCCACATCCAGTCCCATTCGCCCTTGCCGGGGTTGACCCGGTGCCAGGGGATGCCCCACCGCACGAACTCCGCGCCCACGTCGGCTGCAAGCCCCAGGTCTTCGCGCCAGTGCTGGTAGTGCTCGGTGAGCTCGTACTCGTCGAGCGCGCGCTCTCCTGGCCCTGATTGCGGGATGAACGTGTCTTCGATTCCGAGGCCGAAATGCAGCCTCCCGTCGGTGTACCAGGTCATGGTCAGCCTTTCATTCCAGTCATGGCGACGCCCTCGACGAAGCGGCGCTGCACCACGAGGTAGAGGATCACCAGCGGCAGGACGGCGATCAGCGCGCCCGCCATCATCACG
Source organism: Microbacterium sp. (assembly GCF_047607465.1). Classification (GTDB taxonomy): domain Bacteria; phylum Actinomycetota; class Actinomycetes; order Actinomycetales; family Microbacteriaceae; genus Microbacterium. The sequence continues at coordinate 10,169 of NZ_JASGCY010000088.1, forward strand.
CCGTACGGCGCCGTCGCCGTGGCAGAGCCGGTGACCAGAGCGAGTCCAGCGGTCAGCGGCCGCACTTCCGAGTCGCTCGTCATGATCAACGGCCAGAGCAGGTCGTTCCAGTTGCCGACGAAGTTGAACAGAGCCATCGTCAGCAACGCCGGCTTCGTGTTCGGCAGGATGACCGACCAGAAGATGCGGAACTCGCCGGCACCGTCGATGCGCGCCGCCGAATCCAGGTCGCGCGGCAGCGTGATCATGAACTGCCGCAGCAGGAAGATGCCGGCGACATCCGCGGCACGCGGCACGACGAGGCCGAGGAACGTGTTGACCCAACCGAGCGACGAGGCGATCTGGAAGATAGGCAGCAGCAGCGCCTGGAAGGGGATCATCATGGTCGCGATCAGGATCGCCAGCAGCACTCCGCGCCCCCGGAAATCCATGCGGGCCAGCGCATAGGCCGCCAGCGTGTTCAGCGCCAGGGAGAGCACCGTGACGGTGCCGGCGAAGACCACGGAGTTCCAGGACTGCTGCAGTACAGGAAGCCGCTCGAGGAGCCCTGCGAAATTGTCGAGGGTGAGCCTGGAGGGGATCAGGCGCGGCGGCCAGTGGTTCACCTCCTGCTGCGGCGAGAAGGCGGCGAGCGAAATCACCACCACGGGGAAGGCCGTCACGAAGACGAGGGCCGCGAGCCCGAGGAGCACGAGGATGCGCTCGGCGAGGGGAGCTCTGGTGGCGCCGGCGCGCAGTCGCCGAACGGATGCTCCCACGGTCGTCAGTGCAGCGGTGGCGGTCATTCGAGCTCCTCCTCGTGCCGGGCGTTGATGCGCAGCTGGATCAGACCGAGCACGAGCGTGATGGCCAGGAGCACGTAGGAGAGCGCCGAGGCGAAGCCCAGTTTGAAGTCGCGGAAGCCGTCGGTGTAGATGCGGTAGACGAGGGTCTCCGTCGCGTGATCCGGCCCGCCCTGCGTCATGATGTAGATCTGGTCGAACGCCTGGAAGGCCCCGATCAGCGCGAGGATCACGACGAAGGTCATGGTGCTGCCAAGCCCTGGCAGCGTCACCGCGAAGAACGTCCGCCAGCGCCCTGCGCCGTCCAGGCGAGCGGCCTCGTACAGGTGCCGGGGCACGCCTTGGAGACCTGCGAGGAAGATCACCATGAAATAGCCGAAGTTCTTCCACACCGCCACCGCCGTGACAGCGGGGAGGGCGGTGGCGGCATCGCCGAACAGGTTGCCGATGTCGATGCCGACGAGGCTCAGCCAGTAGGTGACGAGCCCGAGGTCAGGGTCGAGCAGGAAGCTCCAGGCGATCGAGGCGACCGCCATCGAGATGACGAACGGGAGGAAGATCGCGGTGCGGAAGAATCCTCGCCACGGGATGTCGTCGCGGTTCAGCAGCAGCGCGGCCGCGAGGCCGACCACGATGACGCCCGGCGCATACATCACCGCGTAGAGCATCGTGTTCAGCAGCGCCCGCAGCACTCTCGGCGAGGTCAGGGCTTCGCTGTAGTTGTCGATGCCCACCCAGGCCGGGTCGCCGAATCCGGAGGCATCGGTGAAGGACGTGATGAGCGCCTGTACGGCGGGGACTGCGACGAACGCCACGAGGACGAGCAGAGCAGGGCCGACGAAGAGCAGAGCCGTCGCGGCGCGGCGGTTGTCGGCGCGGCGGAGCGCCGGGCGGCGCCCGCCGAGGGGAGCCGGGGGTCGGTACGGATGCCGGCTCGGAGAGGTCGTGGTCATGAGGTCCTCCTGGTCGTGCGGGCCGGCGTCGCCGCCGGCCCGCACGATGCTCACTGGAACGGGGTGACGATCTCTTTGAGCTTCTCGTCCGTCGCGGTAAGCAGCGAGGCGATGTCGCCTCCTGTGCCCGAGTCCACGTTCACCGACAGCGTGTCCAGTTCGGCGTTGACGTCGGTGGCGCCGCCGGGGAGCGTCGCCAGTGCGATATAGGCGTCCTTGGTCTGCGGGGCCATCGCGGCGATCAGCGGGTTGTCCGCCAGCTCCTCGGCCGTGATGTCCGTCCGGTTCGGCGGGTAGTTCGCCTCCAGCGCCCAGCGCACCTGGGATTCGTGCGAGTTGAAGTAGGCGAGGAAGGCCTCTGAGCCGGCCTTGACCTTCTCATCCTTGGCGCCCAGCGCCGTGAGCCACCAGTAGTTCGCAGCAGCCGCGGTCGCGGTCTTCTCCAGGCCGGCAGGGGTTGCGAACTGCCCGACCTCGATGCCCGCCGCCTCAGCGCCGGACGCGACCCAGGGGCCGATCCACGTCATCGCGGCCTTGCCCGCGGTGAAGAGCCCGACGGCATCCGCGAGCCCGATGTTCGTCGGACCCCACCCGCCCTGGTACGCGTCGCGCCACCACTGCAGCGTCTTGACGTTCTCGGGCGAATCCAGCACGATCTCGCCGTCTTCGACGACGTCGCCGCCGCCGGACTGGAGGATCGTCGGGAGGAACGAGTTGGTCTTGTCGCCCAGCGACAGCCCGTAGATCTCCGGGGTGGCCTCGCCGTCCTTCTTCACGGTGAGGCGTTCGGCCAGCGCGAACAGTTCGTCCCAGGTCTCCGGGAAGTCGGCCTCGGTGATGCCCGCCTGCTCGAACATCGTCTTGTTGTACCAGATCGAGAAGGGCGCGTAGCCCATCGGCACCCCGTAGAGCTCGCCGTCGAATTCGGTGTAGTCCACGACGTGCTGGTCGTAGGTGTCGGTCTCGTTGGCCTCGTCGTCGTAGAAGTCCTGAAGCGAGGCGAAGGCCTTCTGCTCGATGTAGCCTGCAGCCGCATCGACACCCTGGACGACGAGATCAGGGCCGTTGCCGGACTTCAGAGCCGGCAGCAGCTTGTCGCTGATGACGTTCCAGGGGTTGACCTCGATCTCGACCTCGTAGTCGTCCTGCGACGCGTTGAAGTCGTCGGCGATGGCCTGCACGACTTTGCCGTCGGCCTCCGTGAAGCCGTGCCAGACGTTGACGACGGTCGGCTCGCCATCGCTGCCTTCCGCCCCTTCCGAGCCTTCCGAGCCGGTCCCAGAGCAGCCGGTAAGCAGGAGCGCTGCAGCCGCGGTGAACCCTGCGGCTGTACGCATCCTCCTGTGGATCGTTGACATGCTGTCCTCCTTGATAGCGATGGATTCTTGGTGAAGTGTGCGGCTGCGATCTTCTGCGACCGCCGGTGCTGCCGTCGCCGTGCGGGGTGACGGATGCTGCCATTACATCGTTGAAGTACAACGATGTAATGGCATCATGGACGCAGTTCGCCCCTGTTGTCAAGGGGCTGGTCAACGATTCCTTCTCGTTCGATCGCAGAATGCGGCGTGGATCTTCCATCGATGTACTATGAAGCGATGACGAGGAGGCTGGTGTGACCCAGGCCACGATGCAGGATGTCGCCCGGCTCGCCGGCGTCTCTCCCAAGACCGTGTCGAACGTCATCAACGACCGGCCGTATGTGAGCGCGCAGACCCGGGACCGCGTCGAGCGGGCGATCACGCAGCTCGGCTACAAGCTCAACCTCGCGGCCCGAAATCTCCGATCCGGTCGCAGCGGCGTGATCGGTCTCGCCGTTCCCAGCCTGAGCGTCTCCTACTTCGCGGAACTGGCGGAGGCCGTCGTCGCCGCCGCCGAGGAGCACGGACTCGTCGTGCAGATCGAGCGCACCGGCAGCCTCGAGCGCGAACGTGCGCTGCTGGCCAGCCCGCGTCTGCAGCACATCGACGGCTTGATCCTGAACCCCATGGACCACATCGCCGAAGAGCTCGAATCCGCACGCCTCTCCCTGCCGATGGTCGTGCTCGGCGACCACTCGGTCGGCGGTGCCGCCGTGCACATCAGCAGCGACCAGCGCGCGGCGGCGACGCTCGCGACCGAACAGCTCGTGCTGACCGGCCGGCGCCGCATCGCGGCCATCGGTGCGCGCCGCGAAGACCGGCACGGCTCTGCCGGTCTGCGCTTCGAGGGCTATCGATCCGTCATCGAACGCGCAGGCGGTCTCGTCGACCCCGCCCTGATCGTCGAAGCCGACCCCTGGACTCAGCTCACGGGAGCCGCAGCGATGAGGCAGCTGCTCCAGCGCGGCGTGGACTTCGATGCCGTCTTCGCCTTCAACGACAACCTGGCGCTGGGCGCCATGCGCGCCCTGGGCGACGCGGGGCGACGCGTGCCGGAGGACGTCGCGGTGATCGGCATCGACAACATCGCAGACGCCGAGTACTCCCTCCCGAGTCTGAGCACGGTCGACCTCGGCAGGCGGCAGATCGCCGCGACAGCCGTGAGCCTTCTCGCAGAGCAGCTCGCAGCCGACAGCCCACCTGCGCCGCGGCGCGTCATGGTCGACTTCAGCCTCGTGCTGCGCGAGTCGACCGGACGCTGACGCGGCGTCAGTGCGCCGGTGCGGACTCGCGCTGCAAGATGCGATAGTCGGCCAGGAGCGTGCGGGGCGGAGCATCCGCATCGCCGGCGATCCGCTCCAAGAGGGTCGATACCGCCGTGTGCGCGATCCACGTGCGTCCGGGGTCGACCGTGGTGAGGCTCGGGATGGAGTACTCGGCCTCGTCGAGGCCGTCGAAGCCGAGAACGGCGACATCGTCCGGCACCCGCAGCCCCGCTTCCTGCAGCACGCGCATCGCACCGAGTGCGAGCGTGTCGTTGAGCCCGAACACGGCGTCGAACTCGGCTCCGGTGGCCAGGAGCTCGCGCATGGAGTCCGCACCGTTTGCGCGGTGCCAGAGGGTCGTGTAGCCGACGAGCTCGTCGTCGTACGGGATGCCGTGCGCGTCGAGGGCCTCGCGATACCCCTGCAGACGCAATGCCGCCGAACCGAGCACCTCTCCCTGGTGCGCCCCGACCACCGCGATCCGCCTGCTCCCCTGGGCGATCAGGTATTCGGTCGCCGCTCGCGCGGCGTCGACGTTGCGCATGGTCACGTGATCGGTCGGCCCGTCGAAGATGCGCTCGCCGAGCAGCACCAGGGGGAAGGCGACATCGAGAGCTGCGGCATCGTCCTGCCCCATGCCGAGCGGGCTGAAGATGAGGCCGTCTGTGAGCTTCAGCCGCGGGCTGCGCAGGAGCTCGAGCTCGCGGCCGCGGTCGGCGCCGGTCTGCTCCACGAGCACGACGACCCCGGCGGCCTCCGCCTCCCGGATGACCTCCGAGGCGAGTTCGGCGAAGTACGCGAGGCTCAGATCCGGCAGGGCCAGCGCGATGGCGCCGGTGCGGCCGGAGCGCAGGTTGCGGGCGGTGAGGTTGGGCGTGTAACCGAGTTCGGCGATCGCGGCCTCGACCCGCTCTCGCGTGGCGGGGCGGATGTGCGGATAGTCGTTGATGACGTTCGAGACCGTCTTGATCGACACTCCGGCGAGCGCCGCCACATCATGCAGTGTCACCGCCATGTGCACACCTCCGTTCCGCGCTCACTCTATAACGTTGTAGGAGCGTTGGCGGCCTGCGACGCCCCCTCGTCGGCGGGCTCAGAGCGAAACGTGCCGCTCGTCCGCTCCGTCGTAGCGCGAGAGCGGACGGATCAGCGCGTTCGCGCCCGCCTGCTCGATCACGTGCGCGGTCCATCCGGTCACCCGCGCCGCCACGAACAGCGGAGTGAAGGTGAGCGTGTCGAATCCGATGAGGTTGTAGGCGGGACCCGAGGGGTAGTCGAGGTTCGGATGGATGCCCTTGCGCGCCACGAACTCCGACTCCAGCGCATCGTAGAGCGCCGCGATGTCCGGCCGGTCGTAGTGCGCGACGAGCGTGTCGAGAGCCGCTTTCATGGTCGGCACCCGCGAGTCGCCGTTCTTGTAGACGCGGTGTCCGAAGCCCATGATCTTGCGCTTGGCGGCGAGAGCCTCGTCGAGCCACGGCACGACGTTCGACGCTTCCCCGATCTCGTCGAAGATGTGCAGCACGGCCTCGTTCGCTCCGCCGTGCAACGGGCCCTTGAGCGCGCCGATCGCGCCGACGACAGCGGAGTACAGGTCGCTCAGCGTCGAGGTGATCACCCGCGCGGTGAAGGTCGAGGCGTTGAAGGAGTGCTCCGCGTACAGGATCATCGAGCGGTTGAACGCGTCGACGACGACGGGGTCGGCCTCTTCGCCGAAGGTCATCCACAGGAAGTTCGCCGAGTAGTCGAGGTCGTCGCGCGGCGCGACGGCCTCCTGTCCGCGGCGTCGGCGCTGCCCGTAGGCGACGATGGCGGGAAGGGCGGCGAAGAGGCGGATGCTGCGGGCGAGGTTCTCCTGCGGGCTGCCGCCCGCGTCGAGCACGGAGCCGCCCGCACCGGGGTCCGAGGCGCCGATCACACTGACCGCCGTGCGGAGCTCGTCCATCGGATGCGCGGTCAGAGGGATGAGATCGATCGCGGCCTTGACGTCGTCGGCCAGGGCGCGATGGCGCCGCTCGGTCGCCCGCAGCTCGGCGAGCTGCCCGGCATCCGGCAGCTCCCCGTACCAGAGCAGGTACGCGACCGCCTCGAAGGGCTGGGTCGCCGCGAGCTCCTGCACCGGGTAGCCCCGGTAGAGCAGACTGTTCGTCTCGGGGTTGACCTTCGAGATCGCCGTCGTGTCGACGATGACCCCCGCGAGGCCTTTCTTGATGTCCGGCTCGGTCATGGTCACTCCTTCGTACCGTCCCGCTCGATCGTGAAGTTGAACACGCTCGTGTCGAAGTGGTTGTAGTGCTCGTAATCGATGAGGTCGTAGAGGTCGGCGCGGTGCTGCATCTCACCGAGCTTCGACGTCAGGTGCCCTTCGTCGTTCAGCGTATCCAGTGTGCGGCCCGCCGCGCCCATCGCGATCCTCAGCAGCGACACCGGCCAGATGACGATGCGCACCCCCGCGTCGCGAAGCGCGTCGACGGGGAAGAGCTCGCTCTTGCCGAACTCGGTCATGTTCGCCAGGATCGGCACGTCCACCGCGTTCGCGACCGCCTCGAACTCCTCGAGTGTGCGCATCGCCTCCGGGAAGATCGCGTCGGCACCGGCATCCACCAGCGCCTTCGCGCGGTCGATCGCAGCATCCAGCCCATCGGCCGCACGAATGTCGGTGCGCGCCATGATGAGGAAGTCCGGGTCGCGTCGAGCGTCCACCGCGGCGCGGACGCGCTTGATCGCGGTGTCCTCATCGACCACGGCCTTGCCGTCGAGGTGACCGCAGCGCTTCGGGTTGATCTGGTCCTCGATGTGACATCCGGCGAGCCCGGCGTTCTCGAGCTCCTGGATAGTGCGCGCGGCGTTCATCGGCTCACCGAAGCCGGTGTCGGCGTCGATGATCGCCGGCAGCTCGGTCATGCGCGCGATCTGCGCGCCGCGGCCGGCGACCTCGGTGAGGGTGGTGAGTCCGATGTCGGGCAGCCCGAGGTCGGCGGCGAGCACGGCGCCCGAGATGTAGACGCCCTCGAAGCCCTTGCGCTCGATGAGCCGGGCGCTGAGCGGATTGAACGCGCCGGGGAAGCGCACGAGCTCCCCCGACGCGAGCCGCTCACGCAGCTGCTTGCGCTTCTCGGCGGGGGTGGCGGTCGAGTACAGCATCAGAACAGGCCCTTCGGCGCCGACGCGAGGTCGATCACGCCGGCCCTGGCGACGATGTTGAGCTGGCGCACCTCGGCGGCGTCGAGCTCGGGCAGGCGCTGCACGAGGGCGAGGAAGCGCTCGATCTCGGCCTCTTCGAGCACGGGCTCGGCGAGGATGCGGAACTTGCGGATGTAGTCCTCGCGGGCGAACGGACGGGCGCCGAGCGGATGCGCGTCGGCCACGGCGATCTCGTCGACGAGCGTCGTGCCGTCAGCCAGCTCGATCTCGACGCGGCCGCCGAAGGCCTTCTCGTTCGGGTCCTCCGAGTGGTAGCGGCGGGTCCACTCGGCATCCTCGGCCGTGGTGATCTTGTGCCACAGCTCGACGGTGTCGGGGCGCGCCGCCCGCTCAGGGGCGTAGGAGTCCACGTGGTGCCAGCCGCCGTCCTGCAGCGCGACGGCGAAGATGTAGGGGATCGAGTGGTCGAGGGTCTCGCGCGAGGCCTGCGGGTCGTACTTCTGCGGGTCGTTCGCGCCCGAGCCGATCACGTAGTGGGTGTGGTGGCTGGTGTGCAGCACGATCGCCTGGATGTTGGCGGGATCCGCCAGATCGGGGCGCTCGTTGTGCAGCTTGCGGGCCAGGTCGATCCAGGCCTGCGCCTGGTACTCGGCCGAGTGCTCCTTGGTGTAGGTGTCGAGGATGCCGCGCTTGGGCTCGCCCTTGGCGGGCAGCGGCACGTCGTAGGAAGCGTCCTTGCCGTCCAGCATCCAGGCGATGACGCCGTCTTCGCCCTCGTAGATCGGCGACGGCGAGGTCTGGCCGCGCATCGCGCGGTCGACGGCCTCGACGGCCATCTTGCCGGCGAACGCCGGAGCGTGCGCCTTCCATGTGGAGATCTCACCCTTGCGCGACTGGCGAGTTGCGGTGGTCGTGTGCAGCCCCTGGCCCACGGCCTGGTAGATCGTCTCGACGTCGAGGTCGAGGAGGGTGCCGATGCCGGCGGCGGCCGACGGGCCGATGTGGGCGACGTGGTCGATCTTGTGCTTGTGCAGGCAGATCGAGCGCACGAGGTCGACCTGGATCTCGTAGCCGGTGGCGATGCCTCGCACGAGCGCGCGGCCGTCCTTGCCGACGTGCTGGGCGACCGCGAGGATCGGCGGGATGTTGTCGCCGGGGTGCGAGTACTCGGCGGCGAGGAAGGTGTCGTGGTAGTCGAGCTCGCGCACGGCCACGCCGTTCGCCCACGCCGCCCACTCGGGGCTGGACTTCTCGGCCGCGAGGCCGAAGATCGAGGAGCCGGCGCCGCCGGTGGAGACCGGGTGCGACAGCGCTTGGGCGCGCGCGGCGATGATCGGCCCACGGTTCAGCGAAGCCGCGGCGACCGAGGCGTTGTCGATGATGCGGTTGATGATCATGTCGATGACGGCGGGCTCGACCTCGACGGGGTCGGCGGCGACCTCGGCGATCTTCCAGGCGAGCTGGCCCGTGCGTTCGAGATTCTCGTCGCTGCGGTGGACGCGGACGTGGTGGGTGACGGTCATTTCGTTCCTTCGGTCAGGGTCTCGAGGATGCTGGCGAGCGCGTTGTGCAGGTGCACGTGGGTCGCGTGGGCGGCGAGATCGGCGTCGCGGGCGGCGAGAGCCTGCGCGATGGTGCGGTGCTCGGCGGCGGATGCGGCGAGGCGGGCTGGTCTATCGCGCGCCATCCGCCGCACGCGGACGAGGTGCGTGCGCACCGTGCGCAGGGCCGAAGCGATGTAGTCGTTGTCGACCGCGGCATCGAGGGCGGCGTCGAACCGCGCGATCAGCGCGTAGTACGCGTCTCGGCCGACCGCCGCGGAGAGGTCGACACGGGCGAACTCGGCAGCGAGCTCGGCGAAGAGCGCCGCGTCGCCGCGCGCGGCGGCCAGACGCGCGGAGGTCTCCTCGAGCGCGCGACGGATCTCGAACAGGGCGCGGATGTCGTCGGCATCCAGATCCGCCACGACCGTGACCCGCGGCGACTGCTGCACGACGAGTCCGTCGGCGGCGAGCCGGCGCAGCGCCTCGCGCATCGGCGTCCGGCTGATGCCGAGCCGCGCGGCCTGCTCGACCTCGCCGAGCACGAAGCCAGCGGGCAGCGCTCCGGACTGGATGCCGTCGAGCAGCTCCGCATAGGCGCGATCGCTCGCGGTCATGCGGTCCGCGGCGAGGGTCATGAGGTTAGTGTATACATAAACGCGAGAACTGGCATTCATCCGCGATGGAATCGATGATCAGGTATACATTACGGCGCGCTCGGCGCGGAACGGGGGGCGGCCGCAGGCCGATCAGCGGTCGCGCGGCGGAACCGACCCCGCCGGAAGGGCTTCGACGACGAGTGCGGGAGCGGCGGCATCCGACTCCCCCAGCTTGACCACGACGACGCCCGCGAGCACGAGCGCACCGCCGATCGCCTGGGCTGGCCCGGGGACCTGTCCGAGCATGAGCGCGCTGAGCACCATCGCCGTGACCACCTCGGACAGGGCGATAAACGAGGACAGGCGGGAACCGAGGATGCGCGTCGAAGCGATGCCGAGGACGTAGGCAAGAGCCGTAGCGATGACGCCTATCGCGAGCACCGGTATGAACCAGGGCACCGTGATCACGCTGTACTCCACGTCGGCAGTGGTCCACTCGAAGGGGAGCACTCCGATCGCACCGGCGAGGGCGAGACCGAGCGCACCGATCAGCAAGCCGAGCCCGGCGAGCGCGAGGGGCGGCAGACCGGTGTCGCCCTTGCCGGAGAGCAGGAAGTAGGCGGCCGCGCCGACCATCGAGCCGAGTGCGAACAGGATGCCGACGAGGTTCACCTGCGCCCCGGTGAGGATGTCGAGCATGAGGACGAGTCCGACGAAGGCGACGACCGCGCCGATCAGGCTGCGGCGGCTGGGCTTCTCGCCCCGGCGGATCCACAGCCAGAACACCACGGCGATGGGCGCCGTGTACTCGATGAGCAGGGCGATGCCGACGTCCATCACGGCGACCGCCTGGAAGTAGCACAGCTGCGCCAGCGTGACCGCGAGCATCCCGTAGAGCAGGATCACGCCAACGTTGCGGCGCACCGCGTCCCACTTGCCGCGCAGGGCTCGCAGGGTCGGCGCGAGCAGCACGAGGGCCGCGACCCCCATGCGCACCGTGACCGCGGCTCCGGGGCTCCAGCCCGCCTCGATGAGTCCGCGCGCAAAGATGCCGGACATGCCGAACGACACCGCGGCGCCGAGCGCGAAGAACAGTCCGGCGTTCGTTCCGCGACGCGGCACGACGCGGACGGCGTCACTGGTGAAAGCGCTCATGACACGTGACCCTACTCTCGCGCGATGACGTCTCGCGGCCAAGCCAGGCCGAATGCCCCGGCATCGGCGCCGCATCCGTGTGACCACCCCGGGTACCCTCGGAGCATGACCTCCTGGACCAGTGCCGCGATCGCCCTGCTGGAGTCCGACGCCAACCGCAGCGCCGACACGCACCTGCACCTGTTCCCGCTGCCGGCCGACTGGGGCATCGACCTCTACCTGAAGGACGAGTCGGTGCATCCGACCGGCTCGCTCAAGCACCGCCTGGCCCGCTCGCTGATCCTGTACGGCCTCGTCAACGGACGCATCCGCGAAGACACCGTGCTCGTGGAGTCCTCGTCCGGATCGACCGCCGTCTCGGAGGCGTACTTCGCGCGGATGTTGGGGCTCACCTTCATCACCGTGGTGCCTCGGTCGACGAGCCAGGAGAAGATCGATCTCATCGAGTTCTACGGCGGCCGCTGCCACTTCGTCGAGCTCGCCTCCGAGATCTCGACCGAGGCGCGACGGCTGGCCGCGGAGTGCGGTGGCCACTACCTCGACCAGTTCACGTTCGCGGAGCGGGCGACCGACTGGCGAGGCAACAACAACATCGCCGTGAGCGTGTTCAGCCAACTCGCCGAGGAGCGGCATCCGATCCCCCGCTGGATCGTCGTAGGCGCAGGCACGGGCGGCACGAGCGCGACCTTCGGCCGCTACGTGAGGTACCGTCGGCATGAGACGCAGGTCGCCGTGGTCGACCCTGAGGGGTCGGCCTTCTACGACAGCTGGGCGGGGACGACGGATGCTCCGGCCGGACGCCCCTCGCGGATCGAGGGCATCGGACGCCCGCGGATGGAGCCGTCATTCGTTCCCACCGTCATCGACGAGATGATCCGCGTACCGGATGCCGGGTCCATCGCCGCGATCCGGCTGCTGAAGGAGCGCACCCTGCACTGGGCCGGCGGCTCGACCGGCACGAACCTGTACGGCGCGTTCCAGCTCATCGCGCGCATGCGCGCCGCGGGCGAGACCGGCAGCGTCGTGACGCTCATCTGCGACGGCGGCGTGCGCTACGCGGGCACGTACTATTCCGATGAGTGGGTGGCCGAGCAGGGCTGGGATCTCGCCCCGCACCGCGCCCGGCTCGAGCGCTTCCTGGAGACCGGCGACTGGGTGGAGTGAGGCGGGCTGGGGTGCGGACTACGCTTCTGCCATGACAACTCTGATCCTCACCGTCGCGGGTCCTGATCGTCCTGGCCTCGTCGCCGCGGTCGCCGACGTCGTCGACGCGCATGGCGGCAACTGGGAGAACAGCAGCCTTGCCGAGCTCGCCGGCACCTTCGCCGGCGTCATCGAGCTCTCCGTCGCGCCCGAGCGCGCCACCGACCTGGAGCAGGCGCTGCAGGACCTCGACGGGCTCCTGACGATCGCCGTGCGCACCGGGACGGATGTCGGCGCGGCAGCCGCACCGGCAGCATCCGATGACCGGGTTCTCGAGATCCAGGTGCTCGGCAACGACCGGCCAGGCATCGTGCGCGAGATCTCCGGCGTGCTGAACGCCCACGCGCTGAGCATCGAAGAGCTCGCGACCGAGACCCGCGACGCGGCGATGGCCGGAGGCCGGCTGTTCGAGGCGTCCGTGACGGCCCGGGTTCCGGCATCCGCTGATCTCGAGGCGCTGCGCGCCGACCTCGAGCGCCTGGCGACGGAGATCCAGGTCGACATCACGGTCGGCTGACCGACATCTACTCCTCGACGGCGAACGTCACGCAGTAGATGCCGAGCACGACGTTCTCGCCTTCGTACCGCTCGTCCTCGAACGTCACGCCGTCGGGGATGGCGGTGACCTCGATGAGGCCCTCCTGGCCGTCCAGATCGGAGTCGAAGACGTTGAGCGCGAGCGTGTAGCGGCCGTCGCCCGCGTCGTCCCAGAACCCGCCGGTGTAGAACGTCGGCGTCCCGTCGACGAACTTCAGCAGTTCGTACGCCGGGGTGAGCCCCGCCCCGAGCGACGTGGTGAACGAGATCTCACTGCCGTCGCCGTAGACCGCGTGATCCGGAATCGGCTCGGTGACGAGGTCGCTGCTGAACGGCTTCAGATCGTCGTCGAGGTCGCCCGCGCATCCGCCGGCACCGCCGCCGTCCGTCTCCGCCGCACCGCCGGCGGACGACTCGCCCGCCTGCTCAGCACCACCGGTGGTTCCTCCGGTTCCGGCTCCAGTATCCGTGGGCGCGCTCTGCGCGCACCCCGACAGCATCGCGGCGAGAACGACGACGGATGCACCCCTCCACAGTTTTTTCATAGCTTGATGATGGCACCGAGCATCCGCCGCGACCAGAGCGGATTTTGCGAGACCGGGCGCCGCTGGCGAGACCCGGCGTTGCGCTGCCGTTCCGTTTGCGTCGCGCTGCTGTTCCGTTTGCGTCGCGCTGCTGTTCCTTGCGTCGCGCTGCCGTTCCTTGCGTCGCGCTACTGTTCTCCGCTCGCGCTGCTGAGATTTCGATAGCGGATGCAGACAAGAGCAGCGCGACGATGGAAACAGTAGCGCGACGATGGGAACAGCAGCGCGACGACTCAGACCAAGCGGGTCCTCGGCGAGACCGAGTACGTGTCCTCGGCATCGCGGTTGGGCACGTCTCCGAGCGCGGCGTCGATCGCGGCCATGGTGTCGGCATCGAGCGTCACACCTGAGGCCCTGACGCTGTCGGCGAGCTGCTCCGGGCGCGAAGCGCCCACGAGCGCCGCAGCCACGTTCGGGTTCTGCAGCACCCACGCGATCGCGAGCTGCGGCATGGTGAGGCCGGCCTCCGCGGCGATCGGCTTCAGCCGCTGCACGGCCTCGAGGATGTCGTCGCGCAGCAGCCTCTGAATGAAATGGGCGCCGCTGTGCGGATCGGTCGCACGCGAGCCGTCGGGCACGGGCTGACCGGGAAGGTACTTGCCGCTGAGCACGCCCTGCGCCATCGGCGACCACACGATCTGCGAGATGCCGAGCTCCTCGGACGTCGGCACGACCTTGCCCTCGATCACACGGTGCAGCATCGAGTACTGCGGCTGGTTCGAGATGAGCTGCACGCCCAGCTGCGTCGCCAGCGCGTGCCCCTCGCGCAGCTGCTCGGCGGTCCACTCCGACACGCCGATGTAGAGCGCCTTGCCCGCTCGGACGACGTCGGCGAACGCCTGGAAGGTCTCCTCCAGCGGGGTCTCGTAGTCGAAGCGGTGCGCCTGGTACAGGTCGACGTAGTCGGTGCCGAGGCGCTTGAGCGATCCGTTGATCGATTCGAGGATGTGCTTGCGGCTGAGTCCGGTGTCGTTCGGGCCCTTGGGGCCGGTGGGGAAGTAGACCTTCGTGAAGATCTCCAGCCCCTCGCGGCGCTGCCCTTCGAGGGCTTTGCCGAGCACGACCTCCGCGGCCGTGTTCGCGTAGGTGTCGGCCGTGTCGAAGGTCGTGATGCCGGCATCGAGAGCGGCGTGCACGGTCTTGATCGCGGCGTCGTCGCCGACCTGCGAGGCGTGGGTGACCCAGTTGCCGTAGGTGATCTCAGAGACCTTGAATCCGCTGTTGCCGAGGTAGCGATAGTTGACCATGACTCCACGCTACCGGCTACCCGTCAGGCGGGCGCCGCGATGCGGCGAGGGGCGCGGCCCACCGTCACCGCGAGGCCAACGGCTGCGCCGAAGGCCAGCAGGCTCACCGCGAACAGCACGCCGCCCCAGGGCGCGTGGTCGCCGCCGCTGATGCCGTAGGTGTCGGCGAGCCCCATGCCGGCGCCGAACGACGCGGCGAAGTACGCCGGAGCCCCGAACGTGAGCACGCCGCAGAAGAGCATGGCCGTCAGCGCCGCCGGCGCCGAGGAGCGGATGCTGATCGCCGCGACTACGAGCGCGATGACCACGCCGACGCCGAGGATGCCGAGGGCCATCCCCTCGTTCAGTGTCTCCCCCGCCGCGCTCATCTCGCCGCGGATCTCGGCGAGCGTGCGGCCGGGAGCGGCGGCGAGCGGGTTGAGGACGAGGATCTGCAGGGCGGCGACGGCGGCGTACAGGACGACGGCGCCGACGCCGACGGCGGACACGACGGCGGAGGAACGGCGAGGGCTCATGCCCGACACGCTAGACGTCGACGCTGGAGGTTCACCGCATACCGCAGCGCTCTGCGTCCGCACGCTGTGCGGCCCGACCATCACAGCGTCGCGCGGTACTCGCGCCACGCCGCCCCGAGCCGCACGATCGCCTCGGCGAGCACCGCGTCGGGGGCCGTGTACGGGATGCGGATGTGGTCGTCGCCGGCGGTGGATGCTGCGAAGGCGGCAGAACCCGCGACCGAGACGCCGTGCGCCGCCGCCACCCGGGAGAGCGCGTCGGCCGACCCCACGGGCAGTCGCGCCCACAGCGACAGGCCGCCGCGCGGCGGCGTGCTCGTCCATTCGGGCAGGTGCTCGGCCATGAGCGACTGCAGCAGCCGAAGCCGGTCCTGATGGATGCGGCTGTTCTCACGGCGGAGCTCGTCGGCGTGCGCGAGCAGGTCGAGCGCGAGCAGCTGCGCGGGGACGCTCGTGGACTGATCGGCCAGCTGCCGCGCGCCGCGGAGCCGACGCACCAGCACTGGGTCCGCGCGCAGCCAGCCAATGCGCAGCCCCGCCCACGCCCACTTCGACACCGATTCGACGACGATGACCGGGGCATCCGGCCGCTCTGCCGCGAGCGAGGGTGGCACCACCCCGTCGAAGGAGATGCCCGCGAGCACGCGGTCCTCGATGACGGGCACTCCGTAGCGCGCGGCGAGCTCGGCGACGCGGTGCCGAGCCGCCGGCGGCAGCCGCGTGCCGGTCGGGTTCTGGTGATGCGGATTGATCGCGACCAGCGCGGGGCGCAGCCGCGCCATCGCGACCTCCAGCGCGTCGACGTCGAGACCATCAGCGGTCATCGGGATACCGTGCACGATGCCGCCGCGCAGACCGACCGAGTCGGTGACGCCCGGCCAGGTGATCTCCTCGGCGAGCACGACGTCGCCGGGCCCGACGAGGGCGTTCACCACGAGGCTGATCGCCTGCTGGGCGCCGTGGGTGACGAGGATCTGCTCCGGCGTCGTCGGCGTGCCCTCGCGGCGGAACAGGTCGGCGATCTGCTCGCGCAGCACGGCGAGTCCCGCCGGGTCCGTCTCCGGCAACAGGGCGAGGTCGAGACGCGGCGTGTGCGCGGTGATGAGTCGCACCGCCGGGTCCGAGATCTGCGGCACCGATCGCAGCAGATCGATCGCGTTGGGGAGAGCCGAGAACAGCGCTTCGCCCCGCCCCGGACGGCCAAACGGAACAGCGGATGCCGGAGAGCCCGCGACCCTGGTGCCGCTCCCCTGCCGGCGCTCGACGAGCCCGCAGGCGGCGAGATCGGCGTAGGCGGCGACGACCGTGCCGCGGGAGACAGCAGTCGCTGCGGCCAGCGTGCGCTCGGGCGGCAGCCGGTCGCCGGGCCGCAGCTCTCCTCCGCGGATGAGCGCGCCGATGCCCTCCGACAGCCGCGCGGCGAGGGTGCCGTCGCCCTGCGTCCAGCGCCCCAGACGCGAAGCCAGCTGCTCGGTCGACACGTCTCCGGCCCGGACGAGCGAGGCGTCAGCGCGTCGCGGGCTCTCTGTCGCACGAGGAGCGCTCGCCGTGGGTGGTCCATCCGCCGCATAAGGGACCACCCGACGCGAATTGGCACTGTCAATCATGCTCATAAGCGTCGATTCTGGACCAATGAGCACCCTGATCGCGATGTCGTCACCAGTTCTTGGCCCAATCAACCCCGAATGGACCATCATCGAGCTCGTCGAATGGCTCGGCGCGGAGGACGCCCGTCAGCACGACGCGTCGCTGCAGCATCCGCTGGCCCTCATCGAGGCCGCCGTCACCGGCGTGCCCTGGGCCTCGCCCCCGTCGACCGTCGCGCTGATCCGTTCACTCGCCGTCGCCGCGCGCACGTGCGCGACGGAGACGGTCGCCGCGCTCCTGCGCGGAGAGAGCACGGGCGCGGTAGAACGTCAGGTCGCCTGAGCGGGCGCCGCAGCAGCAGGCGCCGCCGTCGCGGTGACGATCTCGGCGCGCTCGCGGAAACCCTCGGCCGTCACCCGGTCCAGCGCGACCTGCTTGCGCACGTCGGCCGCCTTCTCGTACAGAGAGGGCTCGCCGTACGAGGTCAGCACCTTCACGAGCACCGGCAGCAGCTCGATCATGAAGAACAGCGCGGCGATGAGCAGGTGCGCCCAGTGGATCGCCGGCTCCTTCTCGCCCAGACGCCCGAGGCCGCTGATCTGGCTGAGCAGACCCGTCGCCCCGGCGTTCCCCTGAGCGACGGCATCCGCCCGCGCGTTGTACGCGGCGAGCGCCGCATCGTAGGTCTTCTGCGCGGCGGGCAGCTGCGCCTCGGCATCCGCCCTGTTCTGCTTCTCCGCGGCGGCCGTGCTCTGCTGGGCGGCGGTGCCGACGGCGTCGAGCTCGTCGTTCGCGGCGCGCAGCTGCGCGGCGAGCGCGTCGTAGGTCTGCTGCGCCTGCTCGAGCTGCGACTTGGCGGCATCCGAACTCGCCCCCTCGCCGTTCACGCCGGTGCAGCCGGGAACCGTGCCTGCCCCTTCACCGGTCAGCTCGCACTGGTAGAGCGTGCGCGCCTGATCGATCACGGCCTGCTGCGCGGCCATCTTGGCGGTGAGGTCGTCGACCGTCGACTGCGCAGCGCTCTCGCTGGCGGATGCCGAATCGGTGCCGGCGACGATGCCCGTCGCCGCCTGGTTCTGCAGTTCGGCGAGACGAGCGGATGCCGCATCCAGCGCCTTGCGCTCCGGCCCCGATTCCAGGGCGTCCTGGTCGGCCTGCGCCTGGACGATGTTCGTCGCGGCGACCTCGCGGGCGATGTCGTTGTGGAAGATCTGCAGCACGAGGGGCTCGGCGACGACGAACCCGATGATGGCGGCCATGATCACACGCGGGATGGCGAGGCCGACGAGCTTCCAGATGTTCTTCGTCGACGCCATGGTCGAGGTGAGGAAGCGGTCGAGGTTGAAGATGATCAGGGCCCACACGATCGCGAGGAGAACGGCCAGCCAGATCAGAGCCCCGACGCCGGTGACCAGCGCGAAGGCCATCGAGATCGCCGAGACGAGGGCGGTGCCGGCCAGCACGAAGAACATCTGCACGAAGCGCGGGGTCTCGCCGGGGACGCGGTCGAGCACGTCGCCGTCGGCGCCGCCGAGGATCGCCAGCGTCCGCAGGCGCGAGCCGGGGACGCGGGTCTTCTTCGGCTTCGGCGCCCGGGGCCTGGGGGCCATCGACGTGCCCTGCGTTTCGTCTCGCTCGGCTCGCTCGGAGATCGGGGTCTCGGCGACCGGGCCCTCGTCAACCGGGCGCTCCGAGCCCGTCGGCTCGAAGGAGCGGAGGAAATCGAGGTCATCGTCGGAGACCTCGCCGGCGGGGGCGTCGGTCTCGAACGTGATCCGTCCCTGCGAGTCCATCCGGCCAGGGCGATGCGCGGAGTAAGGCATCCTTCCAGGGTAGGAAGGCGCGCCTGTGCGTCCCCCGCATGAACCCTGCACGCGCACACAGGTTCGCAGGTGCGCGCACGCGCGTGCGGTGACAGGCTTACGGCATGAAGACGCTGCTCCTCGCCCGTCACGCGAAGTCGGACTGGGGCGCCCCCGCGCTCGCCGACCACGACCGCCCCCTCAACCCCCGCGGCCGGGAGAACGCTCCCGCAATGGCGCGTCGACTGCGCGACGAGGGGGTCGTGCTCGACCTCATCGTCTCGAGCACGGCGCTGCGCGCCCGCAGCACGGCGTCGGCGTACGCTGCGGCCTTCGGGCTCGACCTCGCCGAAGAGCCGCTGCTGTACGCGGCATCCGCTCATGCCATCCTGCAGATCGCCTCGATGCTCCCCGATGAGAGCGGCACCGCCATGCTCGTCGGCCACAACCCCGGCATGAGCGACGCGGTCCACGAGCTCACCGGCTCGTTCGTCGAGATGCCCACGTGCGCGGTGGCCGAGTGCACGCTCGATGCGCACTCGTGGGCCGAGCTCGTCGACGGCGCGGGCTCGCTCGTCAGCGTCCGCACGCCGCGCGACGGCGGCTAGCCGGAGGGCTCGAAGCGCTGACCTCGCCCTGCATCCGCTTTCCGCCGACGGCGGCGGGAATCAGGCGAAGGATGCCGCGGCGGCCTCGTCCTCGGTGGTGGCCACGAGCTGGCCGCAGGCACCGTCGATCTCCTTGCCGCGGGTGTCGCGCAGGGTCGTCGGGATGCCGGCATCGTTGAGCCGGCGGACGAACTCGTTCTGCACGTCCTTCTCGGACGAGGTCCAGATGGACCCAGGCGTCGGGTTCAGCGGGATCGGGTTCACGTGCACCCAGCCGCGACCGCGGGCGTTCAGCTTCTCGGCAAGCAGGTCGGCACGCCAGGCGTGGTCGTTCATGTCCTTGATGAGCGCGTACTCGATCGAAACCCGACGGCCGGTCTTGGCGTAGTAGCCGTACGCGGCGTCGAGAGCCTCGTCGACCTTCCAGCGCGAGTTCACCGGGATGAGCTCGTCGCGGAGGTGATCGTCGGGGGCGTGCAGCGAGAGCGCGAAGGTCACCGGGATGTTCTCGTCGGCGAGCTTGTTGATCGCGGGCACGAGCCCGACGGTCGACACCGTGATGCCGCGCGCGCTCATGCCGAGTCCTTCTGGCTGCTCGGCGACCATGACGCGCACCGCGTCCATCACGCGCTTGTAGTTCGCGAGCGGCTCTCCCATGCCCATGAACACGATGTTGCTGACGCGCTCCATCGAATGATCGTCGCGGCGCTTGCCACCGAGCTCGCCGTTCGCGATCGCCCGGTTCGCGCGCACGATCTGCTCGACGATCTCCGCCGTCGACATGTTGCGGGTGAGTCCAGCCTGTCCGGTGGCGCAAAAGGGGCAGTTCATGCCGCAGCCCGCCTGGCTCGACACGCACAGCGTGATGCGGCCCGGGTAGCGCATGAGCACCGACTCGACGAGCGCACCGTCGTGCAGACGCCACAGGAATTTGATCGTATCGCCGCGGTCGGTCTCCAGGCGGCGCACCTCGGTGAGCAGCGGAGGCAGGAGACCTGCGACCAGTTCGTCACGGATGCCGGCGGGAAGGTCGGTCATCTCCGCGGGATCGGAGGTGTAGTGACGGAAGTAGTGGGTCGACAACTGCTTCGCGCGGAACCCCGGCAGGCCGAGCTCCTTCACCTTCTCGATCCGCTCGGTGGGCGTGAGGTCGGCGAGGTGCACCGGCGGCCTGCCGCGCTTGGGGCTGGCGAACTGCAGGAGCGGGCGCCCCTCGGCATCCTTCTGCTGCGTCCATCCCTCGGTCCGGGGGCGCACCTGCGCACCGCCGGTCTCGCGGATCGTCCCCGGACGGGACGCGGATGCCGGTCGCGTCTGGCGCGTGCGGGGAGAATCGGTCATGCCTTCCAGGGTAGCGGCGGCCGGGTGGGAAACCCCTGGTCGCGCTTAGGCTGGAGCGATGGAGATCGTCTTCGTCGCCCTCGTCGTCGTCGTCGTGATCGTCGTCGTCCTGGGCCTGCGCCTCGCGCTGCGCGCGATGCGCCCGCAAGTGCCCGAGAACCCGGCCCCGTCGACGACGGCCGTGCCGGTGATCCGCAGCGCTCTGCGCACCCTCTCCCCCGAGGCCGCCGCCGAGATCTCACGCCTCATCGCCGTCGGGCGCAGGATCGAGGCGATCAAGGTCTACCGCGAGCACACCAGCGTCGGCCTCAAGGAGGCCAAGGACGCCGTCGAGGCGTGGCCGGCGTCGTCGGTGCCGTACGCTCCGAGCGTGCCAGCGCCGATCGCAGGCCGGATGCTGTCGGCATCCGTCTCCGCCGAGATCGACGGGCTCCTCGCCGTCGGGCGCAAGATCGAGGCGATCAAGGTCTACCGCGAGCACACCGGCGTCGGGCTCAAGGAGGCGAAGGACGCCGTCGAGGCATGGCGCTGAGACGCACGGCGGCATACCGGGGCGGAACGCGGCAGAATGGACAGCATCCCCGAAGGAGTGCCGATGACCGACCGTCTTGACCGTGCCCGCACGACCGGGGTGCTCGCCGTGCTCCGCGCCGCCACCCCCGAGCTCGCCCTGGAAGCCTCGGAGGCGATCATCCGCGGCGGGGTGACGGGCATCGAGGTGACGTTCTCGACACCCGATGCGCCGGCGGTGATCCGCGAGCTCATCGCCCGCCACGGCGACGCCGCCTATGTCGGAGCGGGCACCGTGACCACCGCCGAGCAGGCGACGCAGGCGGCCGAGGCCGGAGCGGAGTTCCTCGTGAGCCCCGGCACGCTGCCGCACCTCACCCGCGCCATGCTCGACACCGGACGGGTGGTGATGACGGGGGCGATGACCCCGACCGAGGTGATGGGAGCGCTCGAGCTCGGCGTCGACGTCGTGAAGATCTTCCCCGCATCCCTCGGTGGCCCCTCGTACCTGTCAGCGCTGCGCGGGCCGTTCCCCACTGCTCCCCTCATGCCCACCGGCGGCGTCAGCCCCCTCAACCTCGCGGACTGGTTCGCGGCGGGCGCCGTAGCCGTCGGCGCGGGCGGCGACCTCGCCAACAGCGCGTCGCTCGCCGCCCGCGACTGGGCCGACATCGAGAAGCGCGCCGCGCGCTTCGCCGCCGCCCTCGCCGCTGTCCGCGGCTGACGTCCGCTCGGTCTCTTTCTGGCAGAACAGGGGCAGAAGAGCAGGACGGATACCGGCGGCCACCGTGATCGTCGCGGTCGTGATCGCCGGCTCTGTTTTCTGCACGCATCCGGCTCGGATCCGATGTTTTCGGATCCGATGTTTTCGGATCCAACGCTTTCGGATCCAACGCCATCGGACGAGGAGAACGCTATGACGCCCGCCTCCTGTGAGCTGCTCACCGCCGCCTCCCGGGCCGACGCCGCGCAGGCCGCCTTCGATGGCGGAGCCGGCACCGCGACCCGCGGCCTCCGGCTCCCCCGGGGCCTCGCGTTCCCCCGCGGCCTCGCGC
>NZ_JASGCY010000089.1:0-30016 GCF_047607465.1 Microbacterium sp.
CCCCACCTGGCCCGCGACGCCCCACCGGGGAGACGTCAGCGAAGTGGGGCGTCGACGCGCAGGTGGGGCGTCGGCGGAGGAGGGAGGGGAGGGGGAGGGGGTCAGTCCTCGGTGAGGTAGGGGACGGGCCAGCGGGAGTCGGGCACGGGCCATCCCGCCGCCTTGAGCGCGCGGCGGGCGAGCTCGCGGGCCGAGTACGGCGTGCGCACCCCGCGGATGTCGCGGTAGTCCTGGTGTCCCGGTCCTGCCCAGAGGATCGCATCGCCCTCTCCGACGAGAGACACCGCCGCCTCGATCGCCCGCTCGGGCGGCGAGAACTCGTGGATCTCGGCATCCGGCCGGGCGCGCCGCGCCCCCTCGACGAGGGTCGCCCTGATCGCGTCGGGATCCTCGAACCGCGGATGATGGTCGGTGATCACGAGGATGTCGCTGCCCTCGACGGCCGTGCGCGCCATGTCGTAACGCTTGCTGGCGTCGCGATCGCCGTCGGCCCCGAAGAGCATCAGCACGCGGCCGGGGGTGACTCGACGCACCGCGGCGAGGGTCTTCTCGAATGCGTCGGGGGAGTGGCCGAAGTCGACGAAGACCGCAGGTCCCGCCTCCCCGGAGACGAGCTGGGTGCGGCCGGGGAGATACGCCCGGATGCCTCCATCGCGCTCGAGCGCCGCGGTGATGCGGTCCCACGCATACCCGCCCTCGAGCAGCATGACGATCGCGAGAGCTGCGTTGGCCGCCATGTGCGGCCCGATCACGGGCACGGTCGTGGTGAGGGATCCGGCGGGACCCGTCATGGTGAAGGTCGTCCCGGCTGCACGCTCGTCGTCGATAGCGACGACCCAGTCGGCCCGGGATGCGGCCTCGGCGTCGGCCGCGATCGACGGAGTTCCGACGGTCACCACAGGTATCTCCGCGCGCTCGACGACGGTCGCGCCGGACGGCGAGTCGAGGCACACGACTCCGCGGCGCGCCCTGTCGGGACGGAACAGCGGCAGCTTCGCCTCGAAGTACTCCTCCATGTCGGCGTAGTCGTCGAGGTGGTCGTGGCTGAGGTTGGTGAAGCCGGCGACGTCGAAGAGGATGCCGTCCACGCGGTGTCGTGAGAGGGCCTGCGCGCTGACCTCGACGGCGACGGCCTCGACGTCGCGCTCGCGCATGAGGGCGAGCAGCGCGTGCATCTCAGAGGCCTCGGGCGTGGTCAGCCGCGAGACGATGACCTCGCCGGCGATGTGCCGCTCGGCGGTGGAGGAGAGCCCGGTGACGACGCCGATCTGGTCGAGGACGCCCTCGAGCAGATGCGAGACGCTGGTCTTCCCGTTCGTGCCCGTGGTGGCGAACAGGAGCGGGAGGTCGTCGTCGGCGCCGGTGCCGTAGACCCAGGCGCTGAGTGCGCCGAGGACGCCGCGCGGATCGTCGACGACGATGATCGGCAGCCCGGCGGGCTCGGCGATCTCGGCGCCGGCCGCATCGGTGATGATCGCGACCGCGCCCTTCTCCGCGGCGGTCGCGGCGAAGTCGGCGCCGTGGCGGTTGACGCCCTGGATCGCGACGAAGGCCTCACCCGCGCGGAGATCGGCGGTGGCGAGGGTGATCCCCGTCAGCGCGATTCCGGTCAGATCGCCGCGGACCTCGCGGGCGAATCGGGTGGCGAGTTCGGACAGCTCGCGCCGGGGCGGGTTCGCGGGGCGGAGCACGGGAGGCAGGCTCGGGCGTTGTTCGATCGACATGTCCCGTCCATGCTCTCACGTCCGGTGCCGTTCTCACGTGTGGGCGGATTCCAAGGCTGCGGCCGCTACCGTTGGCGTGTGGAAACACTGCTCTACGTCGGCGGCATCCTCTTCATGCTGGTCGGCCTCGGTCTCTCGATCGGTCTGCACGAGATCGGCCATCTGCTGCCCGCGAAGCTCTTCGGCGTACGCGTCGGCCAGTACATGATCGGCTTCGGTCCCCGTGTGTGGTCGAAGCGGATCGGCGAGACGGAGTACGGCTTCAAGCTGCTGCCGCTGGGCGGGTTCATCTCGATGTCCGGGATGTATCCGGCATCCACGAGCACCGGTCCGGCGAAGGGCATGTTCCGCGCGCTCGTGCAGGACGCCCGCTCAGCCAACGACGAGACCATCGCCGACGGCGAGGAGGATCGCGTCTTCTACCGGCTCCCCGTGTTCAAGCGCGTCATCATCATGCTCGGCGGTCCGCTGATGAACCTTCTGCTCGCGGCGGTGATCTTCACCGTGCTCCTCTCCGGGATCGGCCTGCAGCAGGGCACGACCACCATCGCCTCGGTGAGCGAGTGCGTGCTCCCGGCGGGCTCGACGGCGACCGCCTGCTCGTCGGACGATCCCGCATCGCCTGCCGCCGAGGCTGGTCTGCAGCCCGGCGATGTGCTCGTCTCGATCGACGGCGAGGCCGTCGCCGATTTCGCCGCGGCATCCGCGATCGTGCAGGCGTCCCCGGGCGAGCCGCTCGAGGTGCTGGTCCGCCGCGACGGTGCGGACATGTCGTTGACGATCACGCCGATCGCGGCGGAGCGGACGCTGACGGATGCCGCGGGGCAGCCGATCCTCGACGACGAAGGGCAGCCGATGGTGAAGACGGTCGGCTACGTCGGGATGGGCGCGCAGATGGGATTCGTGCCGCAGCCGCTCACCGCGGGGCTCGAGGCGACGGCCGACGGCGTCGGCCGCGTCAGCTCGCTCATCGTCACGTTGCCGGTGAAGCTCTGGGACATCGGCGTGTCGCTCGTCACGGGCGGCGAGCGCGATCCCGACGGGCCGCTCAGCGTGGTCGGCGTCGGCCGACTCGCCGGCGAGGTCGCCGCCACCGACGCGCCGGTCCTCAACCGCTTCTCGGTGCTGCTCGGGCTGCTGGGCTCCTTGAACCTCGCGCTGTTCGTCTTCAACCTGATCCCGCTGCTGCCCCTCGACGGCGGTCACATCGTCGTCGCCCTGTGGGATGGGCTCAGGCGGGCCTGGGCGAGGCTGCGCGGGAAGCCGGAGCCCGCACCGACGGATGCGACCAGACTCGTGCCCGTCACCGTGGTCGTGGCGGTGCTGCTGATCGGGATGGGGGCGCTGCTGCTCGTCGCCGACGTGTTCAACCCGGTGAAGCTCCTCGGCGGCTGACCCTTCGTCTCGCTGGCGCTCGCTCAGGGACCGCCCGTCGTCTCGCTGGCGCTCGCTCAGGGACCGCCCTCAGCCGAGCGCGTGCGCGACGAGGCGCTCGAGCGTGCGGATGCCGTCGCGCGACAGGATCGACTCCAGATGCCCCTGTACCGAGGCGAAGCGCTCGCCGCGGAGCGCGTACACGTCGCCGGTGGCGGCATCCGCTGACACCTCGGCCTCGCCGACGCGGGTGGTCCCGGGTTCGACGCGCGCGGTGAAGGTGTTGTAGAAGCCGATCGAGGCGTCCTCCCCGAACACCGGGACGGCTTTCTGCAGTCCCTGGTGCGGAGCATCCAGCGGCGCGAGCGCGATGCCGAGCCCGTCGGCGAGGATCTGGTGGCTCAGGCATACGGCCAGCAGCGGCGCGCCCGCCTGCCGTCGGCGCGTCACGACCTCGCGCATCCGGGTGATGCGCTCGCTGGTGCCGTCGCGCGGGTCGCCGGGGCCGGGGCCTGCGACGACGAGGTCGACGGCGTCGATCGCAGCATCCGTCACCGCGCTCCAGGGCGAGATCGACACGTCGAGGCCGAGGTGGCGCAACTGGTGGGCGAGCATGGTCGTGAAGCGGTCCTCGGCGTCGACGACGAGCGCCGAGCGCCCGCGGAAGGGACCTGCGGGCTCCTCGCCCTGCGGGTTCAGCCAGAACTCGGCGAGCCGGGCGTTGCGCGAGGCGAGGAGGGCTGCGACCGTCTCGTCGTCGGCGAGCGAGCGCGGCTCAGCGGGGGCGTCGGGGTCAGCCGTCTCATCGACGGCGTGGTCGCGCTCGATGGCGCCGATGGCGCCGAGCACCCCCGCGGCCTTGCCATGCGTCTCGCTGACCTCGCCGTAGGGGTCGGAGTGGCGCACGAGCGTGGCGCCGACCGGCACGCTCAGCGCGCCGTCCGCGAGGTACGCGGTGCGGATGAGGATCGGGGCGTCGAGGTCGTGGCCGCCCTCGTCGTTGGGGGTGAACAGCGCGGCGACGCCGGAGTAGTATCCGCGGGGCTTCGTCTCGTGCCGGCGGATGACGGCGCACGCGTTCTGCATGGGGGAGCCGGTGACGGTCGGGGCGAACATCGTCTCGCGCAGGATGTCACGCGGATCCAGGCGGCTGCGCCCACGAAGCATGTACTCCGTGTGAGTGAGACGGGACATCTCCTTGAGATGAGGGCCGGTGATGCGGCCGCCGTCGGAGCAGACCGCGCTCATCATCTTCAGCTCCTCGTCGACGACCATGAAGAGCTCTTCGGTCTCCTTCGTGGAGGAGAGGAACTCGACGAGCGTCTCCTTCGTCGCGCCCCCAGCGGGGTGGCGGAACGTGCCGGAGATCGGGTTCATGGTGACGATGCCATCCCGGGCGACGACGTGCGCCTCGGGGCTTGCTCCGACGGCCATGATGCCAGGGGTGACGATGGCGAACGTCCAGTACGCACCCCGCTCGTGGGTGAGCAGGGCGCGGAACCAGGTGAGTGCCGCTGTACGGTCGTCGACCTCGATCTGCGCGGTGAAGTCTCGGCGGATGACGAAGTTCGCGCCCTCGCCGCGGCCGATCTCGTCGGCGATCACACGCTCGACGATGGCCGCGTACTCCTCGTCGGCGATGTCGAAGCCGGCGTCCTTCAGCGGCACGGCATCGTCGGGGAGCGCGGCCAGCACAGCGGATGCCGGCAGGTGCAGGTGCTCGTCGACGACGATGCAGCGCAGCGGCGCGCCGTCGTCCTGCGCGACGAACCCGCGCTCGCGCACCTGACGGTACGGCACGAGGGAGAACACTTCGCGGGGGGCGCCGTCGACGGTGAGCGGGATGTCGGCGAGCAGATCGACGTCGGCGACCTCTCCGGTGAGCAGCTCGACGGTGTCGGCGCCGTCGCGCGCGATCAGCACGAACGAGGCCGCCGGGTCTGCGCTGAGCTCGGCGAGGCGAGAGAGGGTCATCGTTGTCTCCTGTGCGAGGGAAGAGGCGCGGCTCAGACGAAAAAACCGCCCCGGAAGGCGGTCTGGATTCGTGGGAACGCGAACACACCGCCTAGGAGGCGGGCCACCAGGAGCGGTTCGCGAGCATGAGGTGAAAACTATCACACCGCTGGTTCTCGGCTTGGACGTGTGACGCCCGAGTACGCTGGAGAGGTGCCAGCAGTGAACCTTGGGATGCCGAAGATCCCGGAAGTCCTCTCTCCCCGTCGCAAGTCTCGTCAGATCAAGGTGGGCAAGGTGCTCGTCGGCGGCAACGCGCCCGTCAGCGTGCAGTCGATGACGACGACGAAGACGACCGACATCAACGGCACGCTCCAGCAGATCGCCGAGCTCACCGCCTCCGGTTGCGAGATCGTCCGCGTCGCGGTCCCCTCGCAGGACGACGCCGATGTGCTGCACATCATCGCGAAGAAGAGCCAGATCCCGGTGATCGCCGACATCCACTTCCAGCCGAAGTACGTCTTCCAGGCGATCGACGCCGGCTGCGCCGCGGTTCGGGTGAACCCGGGCAACATCCGCAAGTTCGACGACCAGGTCGGCGCGATCGCCGCTGCGGCGAAGGCCGCAGGGGTGTCGCTGCGCATCGGCGTGAACGCGGGGTCGCTCGATCGGCGCCTGCTCGAGAAGCACGGCAAGGCGACGCCCGAGGCGCTTGTGGAGAGCGCCGTCTGGGAGGCTTCGCTGTTCGAGGAGCACGACTTCCACGACTTCAAGATCTCGGTCAAGCACAACGACCCCATCGTCATGGTGAAGGCGTACCGTCAGCTCGCCGAGCGGGGCGACTGGCCGCTGCACCTCGGCGTCACCGAGGCCGGGCCCGCCTTCCAGGGCACGATCAAGAGCGCCACCGCCTTCGGGATCCTGCTGGGAGAGGGCATCGGCGACACGATCCGCGTCTCGCTGTCGGCGCCTCCCGCCGAGGAGGTCAAGGTGGGCCACCAGATCCTGCAGTCGCTGAACCTCCGTGAGCGCACTCTCGAGATCGTCTCGTGCCCGTCCTGCGGGCGGGCGCAGGTCGACGTCTACACGCTCGCCGAGGACGTCACCGAAGGGCTCAAGGACATGACGGTGCCGCTGCGCGTCGCGGTCATGGGCTGCGTCGTGAACGGTCCAGGTGAGGCGCGTGAGGCCGACCTCGGCGTGGCGTCGGGCAACGGCAAGGGGCAGATCTTCGTCAAGGGCGAGATCATCAAGACGGTGCCGGAGGCCGACATCGTCGCGACACTCATCGAGGAGGCGAACCGGATCGCCGCCGAGATGGGGCCGGATGCGCCGCTGGGCACCGCGCAGGTGGTCACTGCGTGAGCGACGCGGGCGCGCGCGGATGACCGAGCCTGGTGCGCAGCGGGTTACGTCTGATCGACGCACCCTGGGAAGGATCCTCCTCTCGTGAGGGCGTGCGACCGCGTAGCCTGCCAGAACGGCTTCTGCGGTGACTCACCGGCGATCGGCCACGTCCTCGCTCATCCATCTCGTTCCCAGGGAGTTCCATGTCCTCGCCCACGATCGTGACGTTCGCCGATGGAGCGGCCTCCGGCGACGGCGTCGTCCAGCGCATCGAGCCGCACGGCGACGGGATCGTCGTCGTGGTGGACCGAACCCCGTTCCATCCCGTCGACCACACCTGGCCCGATCAGCCAGGGGATGCCGGTGCCATCGCCGTGGACGGAGCGCAGGTGCGGGTCTCCGAAGCGGTCATGGCCGCCGTCTCCGATGAAGGCGCGTTCGCGGTCGGAGCGGATATCCCGGTCAAACGCGGAGCCGAGGGGTGGACCTGGCTCGTCGGCCATCGTCTCGACGGCGACGCTCCCGCGTGGCTCGTGCCGGGGGCATCCGTCCGCCTGTCCGTCGACGAGCGCGCCCGCGCCGCTCTCAGCCGTGGTCACACGGCGTGCCACCTCGCCTCGCTCGCCCTCGATGCGGCGCTCGCCAACCTGTGGCGCAAGGAGATCGCGTCCGACCCGCTCGGCAACCCCGACTTCGAGGGGCGCGCCAATCAGTCGAGCCGCATCCACGAGGACGGCGCCGTCGACGAGTACCGGCTCGGCAAGAGTCTGCGCAAGGCCGGGTTCGACACCGAGACGTTCGCGGCGACCCTCAGCGCGCGCGAGGCGGCGGTGAATGCCACGCTCGCCGCGTGGGTGGCGACGGATGCTGCGAGCCGCATCGTGACGGAGGGCCCGACGATCGTCGATCGGCGCCGGTGGGAGTGCGATCTGCCTGAGGGTACGGTCTCGTTCCTGTGCGGCGGGACGCATGCGACGTCGCTCGGGGAGTTCTCCTCGATCACGGTGGCACTGGATTTGAGCGATCCGCAGCTGCTCGTCATGACGACCACGGTGCATCCCGCGTCCTGACCGGGTTCAGCCGGCGCGATCTCGGGAATGGGAAGAACTCCAGCTGCGGGTCTCCGTGGCGGCTCGATCCGCTCCTGCGACGCCGGCTCGACGGAAGCCGATACGCTCGGAGGATGGTGGCCAGATCACGAGTTGATGAGGACTCCCCGGCGATCCTCTCGGAGAGCGTCTACGAGCGTCTTCGCCACGACATCATCTCCGGCCGGTACCGGCCAGGCGACCGCCTCACCGAGCGCGAGATCGCCGAAGAGCTGGGTGTGTCCCGCATCCCGATCAGGGCGGCGATCAATCGCCTGGAGGTGACCGGTTTCCTGAGGCTGCTGCCCCGCCGGACCGCCGTGGTCACCGAGGTGACCCGCGCGGATGTCGAGGAGCTGTACGACCTGCGCGCCGCGCTGGAAGCCGTGGCGGCCCGGACGGCCGCTCTGCGGGTCGCCTCGGGCGCGGACCCGGGGGCGCTGGAGCAGGCGCTCGCGGCATCCGAGGATGCCCTGCAGCGTCACGACGGCGAGGAACTGGACCGCTGCAACGCGAGGCTGCACCAGGAGATCGCCGCGCTGGCCGACCACCGGCTGCTCGACAAGACGTTCGGCCCGCTGCAGGACCGCAGCGACCGGCTCAGCGCAATGACCATCGCCAGCGATCCGGATGTTCGGCACGATGAGCATCGGGCCCTGGTCGGCGCGATCGTCTCTGGCAATGCGCGGCTGGCCGAGGCGTGCGCCTTCACGCATGTGGAGCAGGGTCGGCAGCGCACGCTGCAGCGGCTGCCGGACTGATCCGGCAGCCGCTAGCATGCTCTCCAGCAGCGCCGTCAGGGGGCGCCGACGGCCGTCAGGCCGATCAGCGCGAGCACCCGGGACACAGCGCTCGGCACCGGCTGGATGATCTGCGGCATCGCCGGCCCGCTGAGCCGGGCGGCGCTCCGGCTCAGCGGGCCGCCGCCGATGATCACCGCCTCGGCACCGTCCTGCACGCACAGCCCGACCGTCCGGTGCAGCTCACGGCGTTCCAGCTCCTCGTCGCCGGCGAGCTCCTGCGCCGAGGAGCCGGTCACGCGTACGCCTGTGAAGGTGCCGGTCGGCGCGTACCGTGACACGAGCGCCAGCAGCCCGGGTGCGAGCGCCGGTGTCGATGTGGCCATCCCGAAGGGCCGTTCGAGTGACACCGCTTCGCGTACCGAGGCCTCGCCGAGCCCGATGACCGGAAGAGGCGACAGCGCTCGCAGCTCGTCCACTCCCGGGTCGCCGATCGCCGCGACGATGATCGCGCGGGTCGCCGCGGTGACCGAGCGGCCGACGCGGTCGACCACGTGCGGGATGCTCGCCGACAGCTCCTCCGGTGTGGTGATGACGGACGGGCCGGCATCCACCGTCGTTCCTCTGGCGATGAGGTTCGTGCCGTCCAGCGCGGCGGCGGCCAGGGCCGTCATCGCGGAGGTGGTCGCCACCGTCGTGTTCGGATTGACGATCAGGATGTGTGGACGGTCAGGCACGGTCTAGAACGTGTCTTCCAGGGGACGGCCGATCGTCTCGCGAGGGATCCGCACGACGATCGCACATACGACGAAGAATAGCGCGAGCAGGGCGAACATCGCCGACACCCCGCCCAGCTCCAGTACCGATCCGGCCAGCAACGGCATGAGGCCTCCGGCCAGGGAGCCGGTGGCGAGCACGACCGCTGTTCCCAGTCCGCGGATCTTGGTCGGGTACAGTTCCGGCGCGAACAGGAAGATCGTCGTGTTGGCGGTGATCACGGCGAAGTTGAACAGTGCGCCGAACAGCAGCACGAGGGGGACGGTGGATGCCGCGAAGCCGAAGCCGAGGGCGGCGATCAGACCGAGGGCGGCCGCGCCGGTCAGTGCCGCGCGTCGAGGCAGACGCCGGGAGACGAAGGCTGCGAACAGCGAACCAAGGAAGCTTCCGGACTGCATGATGAGGGTGTACCAGAGCGCCGTGGTGATCTCGAACCCGCGCTCGGTGAGGATGAGCGGGATGAGGGTGGCCATCGAGATCTGGGCGCCGTAGGTCATCGTGACCGCGACGCACAGCGGAAGCGTGGTGCGCAGGTGACGCCCGCGGAAGACGTGCGTCCATGCCAGCCTCGGAGGCTCCGCCACTGGTTCGGCGTTCGTCTCGTCGAGATACTGCGTCTGCGGGCCCAGTTCGCCGCGGAGCTTGCCCTGGGCGAGCCGGTTCAGCACGGTGTTCGCCTCATCGACGTGCCCCGTCGCGGCGAGGTAGCGTGGCGACTCCGGGAGTGCGCGACGGTAGACGACCACCATCAGCGCCGGCAGCAGCAGCACGGCGAACAGGTAGCGCCACTGCTCACCTCCGGAGAACACCGCGAAGACGATGATCCCGAACAGGGGCGCCAGCATGTTGCCCAGCCCGGCCGCCGCGACGTTCACCAGCCCGGTGGCGACGCCGCGGTGCTTCGCGGCGAAGAACTCGGACATCATCGTGATCGCCGTGGCGATCTCTCCGCCGATGCCGATGCCGACGATGAAGCGTGCCAGCAGGAGGATCTCGTAGTTCGGAGCGACGGCGCACAGCAGCGAGCCGACGCTGAACACGAGCAGGTTCACGGTGAGCAGGCGTCTTCTTCCCCAGCGGTCGGAGGTGAAGCCGGCTGTGAGCCGCCCCAGGGCGATCGCGGTGAAGGTGACGGTGTTGAGCAGGCCGATCTGTGTGGCTCCGAGTCCCCAGCTCTCCCGCAGCGCGGGGCCGGCGACGCCGACGGCGTTCTGCTCGATGGAGTCGAAGAACGCTCCGAGCAGGACCATCACCACGACGCCGAGATGGGCGCGGGTGACCTTCATGGATGAGTATGCGCGTTCGATCTGTTCGCTGATCGTTGATCGAACCAGTGTGGTCTGTTGAGTCATGTCCTTGCCTTCATGTGGAACGGGCCCGGTGCGGGTGGCATCGGGGTGTCGCACTCGAGGGGAGCGACGTCCACGCATCTGGCGCCGGATGCGCTTGCGAGCGACGTTATCCACGGGGGAGCGTCCGGGGGTTTCGGCGGTGTTACGGTCGTGTGAAAGGAAGCAGATTTGGCATGCCAGAAGCGGATATTGCATCGCATAGTGGCCTCGAAGCGCCTTGTTGGCATGCCAGATGCCGCAGTTCGCGGAGATGTCCGGCCGTCCGATGGCACCCAGAATCGTGCGGTGTCTCAGGCGATCATCCGTCGCGCCCGCTTACCGTGACGGGATGTGGTGGACGGCTGATGAGTGGGCGGCGTTGACCGATGCCGGCACCTGCGGCATGTGCACGGACGCGCACCTCGACGTGAACGAGCACAGTGTCCTGGTCGTCGAGACGGCGACGAGCTTCGTGCGGATCGCGCGCAATCAGGCGCACCGCGGGTACTGCCTCGTGATCCTCCGTGAGCATGTGACGGACCTGGCCGATCTCGATCCGGAACAGCTCGGCTCGTTCTGGGCCGACGTCCAGACGGCGGGGCGGGCGATCGCGGAGGTGTTCGAGCCGCGGCGGATCGACTACCTCGTCATGGGGCATCGGATGCCGCACCTGCGCTGTCACCTGCTTCCGCAGCATGCCGCGGACGACCCGTTGCGTAACGTCGACATCTCCGACGGCCCCGTGCTTCTTCCGGCATCCGTCCTCCAGGACGACGCGGTCGCGCTCCGGCGCGCGTGGGCTCACGCCGCCGGCAGGAATCGTCGGGGCGGCGGGTCGGCGCCCCAGAGGTAGCGCGTCGCAAGCCGCGGTTTCAGGACGATCGGATCGGCCCCGCCGGGCGGATGCAGGACGAAGTCGCCCTTGCTCTCGCGGGTGATCCGCCAGCCGCCGTGGTGCAGGGTCATGTAGTGGTACCGGCAGAGCAGGATGCCCCGGTCGATGTCGGTCCGACCGCGGTCGGCCGCCCACTCGTCGATGTGATGGGCTTCGCAGTAGGAGGCCGGACGGTCGCAGCCGCGCCACCGGCATCCGCCGTCGCGGATCGCAAGGGCGACGCGCTGGCGTGGCGTGAACAGCTGGTGCTCGCGCCCCACGTCGAGCGGGTTGCCGCCCGCGTCCACGGTGACCTCGACCGTCCCGGTGTCGCACGTGCGCGTGGCGACCAGCCAGTCCGGCAGCGCGGAGCCGTCGTCCTCCAGCCGCGGCGCGGCGGTGTTCTCGGCGATCCGCACGACGCGGATGCTGGCCTGCCGAGTGCCGAACACGTCCTCCGCCTCGGCGAGGGCGCCGGCCCGCAGGACGTCGACGACGAGGTCGTAGGCCAGCTGGTCGTTCGTGCGCGGATCGTCGGCGAGCCGTTCGGCTCTCTCCCGCTCCGCGGAGCCCACGAACCGGGGTCCGCCGCGACGCGGGCGCAGGGCGGCGTCGACGATCGCGCGCACCCATGCGAAGCCCTCGTCCTCGAAGGTGAGGTGTCCGTGGTGCACGCCGTCGGCGTCGGTGTAGGTACGGAAGGAACGACCCTCGAACCGGGCCGCGAACCGTGCTCGTGCGCCCTCGGGGTCGAGCGTTTCGCGTACGGTGCGCGCCGTGCGGATCAGCTCCTCCAGGGTCCGCTCCGCGGCTTCCTCGACCAGCTGTTCGGCGGCGAGCGCCCACGCTTCGGTGAACGCGCCGGCCGCCGCCGGGTCCTGTCCCGATGGCGGGTCGCCGAGCCCGCGCCGGATCGCGTCGTGCTGGGCGGCCGTGAGGCGCCCGGCGAACACGGCGCGCGACAGACAGGCGTGCCATGGCGCGGGAGGCGGAGCGCCCTCACGCCCGACGCCACCAGGACCCGCGCCCTCATCCAGCCCTGTCCCGGCATCCAGCAGCGCCTCTCCCACGCGCACCTGCTTGGCGGCATCCGCCCGGCTCGCGCCGGTCAGCTCCTGCACCAGTGATACCGGACTGCGATGGCCGCGACTCTGCGCGAGGCCGTCGTGTCCGGCATCCCTCGCCGATCGCCGGGCGATCACCGCCGCGCCGACGGAGCAGACCTGGTTCGCTGCCTTCGCCAGCTCCGATCCCAGGGCCATGGCCGTCACGACCGCGTCGTCGCTCAGCGCATCGATCGCCGCGGGCAGCCCCTGCGCGTCCTCGACGTCACAGAGGAGATCGCGCAGCGCGGCGATCCTGTCGGCGAAGGCGTCGAGGTAGCTCATACCTCGATCATCCTCGTGGGCACCGACATTCGAAGAAGGATTCGACCCCATCGGGAGGTCAGAAGGTCACGAGATGATAACGAAGCTGCCGCGAGTCAACCGACCAGCGCGAACTCCACCCGCCCTTTCGGCACGTCCGCCCGCACCAGCCGCAGCCGCACCGTCGACCCGGCGGGGGCGTCCGGTGGCAGGGGAGCGGACGCCGTCACGGCCGGCTCCGCGAGCTGCACCGTGCCGCGCTCGCCGTTCCGTCGCACGATCACGGCACCGAACACCGACCCCACGTGCGGCGCGAGCAGCGCGGCCTCGACCAGGTCGAGCGTCCGCCCGGCCAGATCCGCGGCCCGCTGCGCGGACGCCCGCATCAGCGCCGGCAATCCCGCCAGGCCCGATCGCGCCCACTCTGGCGCCTCGCGCCCCTCGGAGGCGGCCAGGCAGATCGTGAGGCCCCAGCGGTCGACCAGCCGGCGCAGCGGAGCGGTCACGTGCGCGTACGGAGCGGCGATCGCCGCCTGCTCGGCGTCGTCCGGAACCGTGCCGTCGAAGGCGACGTACCCCGCCCCGCGGAACAGCGACGCCGCCGCCTGCAGCACCGACACCGCGGCCGGATCCGTACGGTCGAGCCCGCGCAGATAGTCGCCGTAGCGACCCGTCGTCCACGGCCGCCCGAGCGCCTCGGTCTGCCGACGGAACGCGTCGAAGGCGGCGTCATCGGGCTGGGGCATGGTCCGCAGGATGCCGACGCCGGCGTCGAGCATCAGGGACGCGGCGGCCATGCCCGTCATCAGCGAGAGCTGGGCGTTCCAGTCCTCGACGGGGAGCGGATGCCGGCGTTCGATCGCGTACGCACCCGAGGAGTCCTGCACGACCTCTTCATCGGGCAGGTTCAGACTCCCCCCTCCGCGCAGCCGCTCCTGTTCGAGACGGAGCCGGCCGATCTCGGGGAGGAGGTCTGCGAAGCCGCGCTCGCCGCGGTCGATCGCCTGCTGGACGGTGACGTAGTCGAGCTGTGCACGCGAGCGGATCAGGGCGCGCTCGAGCCGGAACCCGGCGACGGCGCCGGCCTCGTCGAGGGAGAACGTCCAGACGAGGGCCGGGCGGTCGACGTCGGGGAGGAGGGATGCACGGTCCTCGCTGAGCACCGGCGGATGCAGAGGGATCCTGCCGTCGGCGGCGTACAGCGTCTGGCCGCGACGACGAGCCTCGGCATCCACCGCGCCCCCGGGTGCGACGAAGCCGGGGACGTCGGCGATCGCGTAGCGCACGGTGAACCCGGAGCCGGCCCTCTCCAGGTGGAACGCCTGGTCGAGGTCGCGCGAGCCCGCGGGGTCGAGGGTGGCGAAGGGGACCTCGCGCAGGTCGAGATCGGGCTCCGGCGTCGTGGATGCATCCGCCTCGGCGAGCACCTCGGGCGGGAAGCCGACCGGAGCATCGATCTGCCCGCGGAGCGCGGCGAGGGCGGATGCCAGTTCGGTCTGCGCTGCGGACGCGGCCACGTGGGATCGACGCTGAGGCATGTCCCCACCCTATGCCGCCCACGGCTGTTCAGAACGGGGGAGCAGCGCCCGAGAACGTCACCGTGTTCTGCGATGGAGGTCGGTCGGAGTAGGTCCTGCCGGTCGGGCTCGTCCAGGTGAACGCGCCAGCACCGGACCTCGTCACCCGCCACGGCGTCTGATGCTTCGCGACGTGGTGTCTTCGGCACAGATGAGCGAGGTTCTCGGTCTCGGTGGGGCCGCCGTGGGCGGCGTCACGCGTGTGATCGATGTCGCAGTCGACGGCGGCGTAGCCGCAGCCCGGGAAACGGCAGCGCCGGTCGCGCGCCCTGAGCCACCGCTTCATCTCCGCAGTGGGGCGGTAGCGGTCGACCGCGAGGAGTGCTCCGGTGATCGGATGGGTGAGGATGCGATCCCAGCCGGGCGCCGCTGCGGCCAGCCGGCGTGCCGTCGCGGCGTCGATCGGGACGCGTCCGTTCAGCTCGGCCGGCATATCGGTGACGCCCATCAGCGTCGTGACCGGAACGGTCACCGAGATCGATCCGCGGATGCCGGTCAGCAGGCCTTCGGCATCATGACCGGCGGCGGTTCCGGTGAGCAGCAGATCGAGCGCGAGGTCGCAGCGGATCTGATCGAGCGAGCGGGTGTCGCAGGTCTCCGCGCGTGTCGCGGCATTGGCGTGGATCGTGACGGCGAGTGCGGTGAGGCGGTCGTGGGCGCCGTGGATGAGCGCGGCGGGCCCGGTGATCTCGAGGGCCGCATCGCCATCGGCCCGATCGCGCACGCGCACGCTGTGGCGGGCGCGTGCGGAGCGTTGACGGTCTTCGATCGAGCGCCGTTGGAACCTCTCGGCGGTGCGCGCGGCGATGCGACGCAATCGAGCGGGAGCGAGGCCGGTGGACTGAGCCCCGTCGATGAGCTCCTGGGAGTAAGCATCGCGCGCCTCGGGGTCGTCGATGTGGAATCCGGCGTCGACGATCGCCGCCGCCTGCCCCGCGGTGATCGCACCACAGCCCTGCGCGCGCCACACCGCCGGGAACATCGCGACCTTGGTGTCGGCCTCGCCCATGCGGCGCTCGAGCGTGCGATCGCTGACGCGGACGGCGGCGGCGAGTTCGCCGGCGACCGCGCGACCGGCGAGTTCGACGGCGTCCGCTGCGGCGGATCCGGTGAGAATCGGCTCGGACGCCGCGATCGTGTCTTCGCCGATCTCGATCGACAGTCGAGACCCCAGCGCGAGCAGCCCCTCTTTCACGGCGAGGAGCTGGCTGATCGTCTGGTCGACATCGACGAGCATGGCGGTGACGGCGCGGAGGCCGGTTACCCGCTCGGGGTTCATGTCGACGATGATCCTCATGCCTTCATCATGCTCGGGGCCACCGACATTCGATCGGATGAGACGCCGCAGCGCCCGGAGCACGAAACGCGGCTAGCGTGGAGGAATGACCATCGCGAAGAAGGCGCAGACCCTGATCGACCTCTACGAAGCTCCCGAGATCCTCCGCGTGGTGAACGTGTGGGACGTCGTCGGCGCGAAGGCGGTGGCAGCCCTTCCGGAGACGAAGGCGATCGCCACGGCGGGCCACGGCATCGCCGCGTCCTTCGGATACGACGACGGCGCGACGCCCCGTGAGGTCATGATCGACATGGTCGGCCGCATCGCGGCATCCGTCTCCGTCCCGGTGACCGCCGACCTCGACGACGGCTACGGGGACGCGGGGGAGACCACCCGCCTCGCGATTGCCGCCGGCGTCGTCGGCGCTAACGTCGAGGACCGCCTGAAGCCCCTGGCGGAATCCGTCGCCGTGGTCGAGGCGATCGTGAAGGCGGCGGAGGCCGAGGGCGTCCCGTTCGCGCTCAACGCACGCACCGACGCGTTCGTCCGCGGCGGCGGGCGCCCGGTCGGCGAGAGCGTCTCCGACGCGATCCAGCGCGGTCGCGCGTTCCTCGATGCGGGGGCGACCGCGGTGTTCGTGCCAGGCATCATCGACGCGTACATCACCCGTCAGCTCGTCGACGGCATCGGCGAGCGCAAGGTCAGCGTCATCGGGCTCCCCGGCGCCCTCACTGCCGCCGCCTATGAAGACCTCGGCGTCGCCCGCATCTCGTACGGGCCGCTGCCGCAGCGTGTCGCCCTCGCCGCACTGCAGGAGCTCGCCGCGGACCTGTACGGCACCGGCGTCGTCCCCGCGGGTCTTCCCGCCCTGAACTGAGTTCGAGGACGGTGTCCACGGGACAACTAGAATCGTCCCGTGGTCACTCGTCTTTCGAACTTCTTCCTCCGCACGCTCCGCGAAGACCCGGCAGGCGCCGAGGTCGCCAGTCACAAGCTGCTGATCCGCGCCGGCTACATCCGCCCGCAGGCAGCGGGCATCTTCGCCTGGCTGCCGCTTGGTCTGCGCGTCAAGGCGCGGATCGAGACGGTCATCCGCGAGGAGATGGCGGCCGCCGGTGCGCAGGAGGTGCACTTCCCGGCTCTTATGCCGCGTGAGGCATATGAGGCGACGGGGCGCTGGGAGGAGTACGGCGACCTGCTGTTCCGTCTGCAGGACCGCAAGGGCGGCGACTACCTGCTCGCCCCCACGCACGAGGAGGCCTTCACCCTGCTCGTGAAGGACCTCTACTCCTCGTACAAGGACCTGCCGCTGACGATCTACCAGATCCAGGACAAGTACCGCGACGAGGCGCGCCCCCGCGCGGGCCTGCTGCGCGGACGCGAGTTCACGATGAAGGACGCGTACTCCTTCGACGCCTCCGACGCCGGCCTCGACGCGAGCTACCAGGCGCAGCGCGACGCCTACGAGCGCATCTTCCAGCGTCTCGGCCTCGAGTACGCGATCGTGCAGGCGGATGCCGGTGCCATGGGCGGCTCGCGCAGCGAGGAGTTCCTGCACCCGACCCCGGTCGGCGAAGACACCTTCGTGCGCTCCGCAGGCGGCTACGCCGCCAACGTCGAGGCGTTCACGACGGCCGTCCCTGATCCGATCCCCTTCGATGCGGATGCCGCGCCGGTGATCTTCGACTCGCCGGACACGCCCACGATCGAGACTCTCGTCGCACATGCCAACGCGCACCTCGACGGCGAGTACACCGCCGCCGACACCCTGAAGAACGTCGTCCTCGCTCTGAAGCACCTCGACGGCACCCGCGAGCTCGTCGTCGTCGGCATCCCCGGCGACCGCGAGGTCGACGAGAAGCGCGCCGAGGTCGCCTTCGCCCCCGCCGAGGTCGAGACGGCGACGCCGGACGACTTCGAGCGCAACCCGCTGCTCGTCAAGGGCTACATCGGCCCGTGGTCGCCCACCGGCGCCGTGCTCGGCGAGGAGTCGGCCACCGGCATCCGCTATCTCGTCGACCCCCGCGTCAGCGAGGGAACGAGCTGGATCACCGGGGCGAACATCGACCAGAAGCACGCGCACTCGGTCGTCGCCGGTCGCGACTTCTTCGCCGACGGCGTCGTCGAGATCGCGAACGTCCGTGCGGGCGACCCCGCACCCGACGGCTCCGGCCCCGTCGAGCTCGCCCGCGGCATGGAGATCGGCCATGTCTTCCAGCTCGGCCGCAAGTACGCCGAGGCCCTCGGACTCAAGGTGCTCGATGAGAACGGCAAGCTCGTGACCGTCACGATGGGCTCGTACGGCATCGGCGTCACCCGCATCCTCGCGATCATCGCGGAGTTGAACAACGACGACAAGGGTCTCATCTGGCCCGCATCCGTCGCGCCGTTCGACGTGGAGGTTGTCGCCGCAGGGCGCGACCAGGTCGCCTTCGACGTCGCCACCGACATCTCGGCGCAACTCGAGTCCGCAGGGCTCGACGTGCTCTACGACGACCGCCCGAAGGTGTCGCCCGGTGTGAAGTTCGGCGACGCCGAGCTCGTCGGGGTGCCGAAGATCGTCATCGTCGGACGTGGCGCGGCCGACGGCCAGGTCGAGCTCTGGGACCGGGCGACCGGGGATCGTGAGTCTCTTGCTGTCGCGGAGGCGATCGCCCGGCTGAGCCGCCCCTGACACACCGCACCTGATGCGCGACGCGCAACACAGGATCGGGCGTGACAGGAGCGCGCCTGACAGGATCGGCACAAGGCTGACATAGGCGATCCATCAACGACGCGCCTACGGTTCCCTCATGACGAGTGCTTCCGACGGCGCGGACTCCGGGAACGGATCCGCAGACGCATCCTCACGCGGCGTCCGACGGCGCATCGTGACGGCGTTCATCGTCGCTGTGCTCGTCGTCGGCACGGCAGCCTTCGCTTACCGCATGGGTACGGGTGCCGACGAGGCGGAGGCAGCGGCGACCCCGACTCCGACCGCATCCGAGACCTCCGAACCCGCAGAACCCACCACCTCCGAGCTGTACGCGGCTCTGACGCCGTCCGTCGTCGTGATCGAGACGGAGAGCGGCATCGGCTCAGGCGTGATCGTGACGACGGAGGGCGCCATCATGACGGCACTCCACGTCGTCGACGGCGCGTCCGAGATCACCGTGACGTTCAGCGACGGGACGAGCGCATCCGCATCCGTCGCGTCTTCGGACATCGCGACCGATATCGCGACGCTCACTCCGGACGCCCTCCCCGAAACGCTCCTCCCCGCGACGATCGGCGATTCGGGCGACCTCGAAACTGGCGAGGACATCATCGCCATCGGCACACCCCTCGGCCTCTCCTGGAGCCTGAGCACCGGTGTCGTGTCGGGCCTCGACCGCAGCGCGACGGGCGAGAACGGCACGGCGCTTTCGGGCCTCATCCAGTTCGATGCCGCTGTCAACCCTGGGAGCTCGGGCGGCCCTCTCGTCCGTTCCGACGGCACCGTCGTCGGCATCGTCGTCGCCCTTCTCAGCTCGGACGGCGACGATGTGTTCTCCGGGATCGGCCTCGCCGTCCCCATCACGACTGCCGTCGGAGGATCCGGCGGCGAGGAAGGGCCGCAACTATGAGCGATCCGCTGAACCACACGACCGGCGCACTCATCGATCCGTCTGGCGGGACGCCGCTCGAACAGGTGCTCTACGAGGTGAAGAAGACGATCGTGGGGCAGGATGCCCTGCTCGAACGCCTTCTCGTCGCCCTCCTCGCACGCGGCCACGTCCTCGTCGAAGGTGTTCCTGGTCTGGCGAAGACCCTCGCGGTGAAATCCCTCGCCCAGGCCGTCGGCGGCACCTTCCACCGCGTGCAGTTCACCCCGGACCTCGTGCCGGCCGATCTCACCGGAACGCGCGTCTACAACCAGAGGACGGGCGACTTCCAGGTGGAGCGCGGCCCCGTTTTCACCAATCTCCTCCTCGCGGATGAGATCAACCGGGCACCGGCGAAGGTTCAGAGCGCCCTCCTCGAGGCGATGCAGGAACGGCAGGTCACCATCGGACGCGAGACCCACCGACTCCCTGACCCGTTCCTTGTGCTCGCAACGCAGAACCCGGTCGAGTCGGAGGGGACATATCCCCTCCCCGAGGCGCAGGTCGACCGTTTCATGCTGAAAATCGTGGTCGGCTACCCCTCGGCCGTGGAGGAGCACGCGATCGTCCAACGCGCCCTCGTGCCTCCCGCCCCGCCGCTTCCGGTGCTCGACCTGGAGCGACTGAAGCGGATGCAGGAGCAGGTCGGGCGCGTCTACGTCGACCCCGCCCTCGTCGAGTACTCCGTTCGCCTCGCCGGCGCCACGCGCGAGCCGGGGTCTGTAGGCCTTCCTGAACTCGCACGCTACGTGACGTTCGGGGCGAGTCCACGCGCATCCATCAACCTGGTGCTCGCGGCCAGGGCGCTCGCCCACGTGCGAGGACGCGACTACGTGCTTCCTCACGACCTGTTGGAGCTCGCCCCCGATGTCCTTCGGCACCGGATCGTCGTCAGCTACGAGGCACTGGCGGACGGGGTCGCGGCCGACACCATCGTCGGAGCGGTCATCCGCTCCCTCCCCGTTCCTGTGCTCGCCACCGCCGGGTGACCGCGCATGACCACCGCCCCGGAGCAGCTGCTCCATCGACTCGAGTGGACCGTCGTCCGTCGCCTCGACGGGCTCCTCCAGGGCGCGCATCGCACGGTCTTCCGGGGCGACGGTCTCGACCTCGCCGGCATCAGCCCGTACTCGGCGGATGACGATGTGCGGCACATCGATTGGAACACGACCGCGCGAACGGGCGAGCCGCACGTGAGGCGCTTCCTCGAGGAGAGGGAGCTCACGGCCTGGTTCGTGATCGACCGCTCGGCGTCGATGCGGGCGGGCGCGCGGGAAGCACCGGATCTTCTCACCGATGTCGCGCTCAGCCTCGCGCGGCTGTTCACACTCTCCGGTGACAGGGTCGGCGCCATTCTCTACGATGACGACCGCCAGGTCGTGATCCCTCCGTCGACCGGACGCGCCCAGGTGCTGCGCCTCGCGCGGGAGATCGGTGCGCGGCACGAGAAGACGCCGGATGCTCGGACGCAGCGACGGGGACTCCTTCGCAGGTCGGCGAAAGGAACCGAGCGGAGTCGGCAAACCGACATCGCACGGATGCTCGGCCTCGCGGCGGCGACGATCCGACGCCGGAGCGTCGTCATCGTCGTGTCCGATTTCATCGGACGGCCGGGGTGGGAACGGCAGCTCGCCCGGCTCGCGCATCGGAACGACGTCTCGGTCGTGCGGTTGACGGCATCGCCGCTCCTGCCCGAACTGGGGACGATGGTCGTCGAGGATGCAGAGACGGGCGAGCAGCTCCTCGTCGATGCGAGCGACCCCGCGTTCCGACGTCGGCTTGCCGCGCTCGGCGAGGAGAGCGAGCGCGCACTGCGGGATGCCATCGGGCGGGCCGGCATCGCCGACCTCACCGTCTCCGCAGACGACGACCTCGCGCTCGCCCTCGTCAGCGTTGCGAGGCAGAGCGCGCGGAGGTCGGCATGACGTTCCTCATCCCCTCCATGCTCATCGTCGCGGCGATCGCCGTCGTCGCTCTGGGAGCTGCGGTCTGGCTGTTGGAAAGACGGCGGTGGGCGGCAGCGGAACGTGCGGGGATCCGCCGGAACGGCGGGCCGCTGCGCCGGACGATCCGCGTGCTGCCCGCGTTCCTCATCGCCGCGGGGATCGGCGTTCTTCTCGTCTCCGCGGCGAGGCCGCAGGCAGTCGTGCCGACGGCGCATGCGTCGGGGACCGTCATCCTCGCTTTCGATGTCTCCACGAGCATGGAGGCGACTGATGTCTCGCCCACCCGGCTCGAGGCCGCGGCAGAGGCGGCTGCGGCGTTTATCGAGGCGCAGCCTGACACGGTGGACATCGGCGTCGTCGCCTTCTCGAAGGGCGCCCTGACGACCCTCGAGCCGACAGCGGACCGCGCTGACGCCCTCGCGGCGGTCGATCGGCTCACCACGAGCGGCTCGACATCCATCGGCCAGGCGATCCTGACGTCGCTCTCGGCGATCACGGGGGAGGAGGTGACCCTTCCTTCAGACGAGGAGGAGGGGACGACCGACCTCGGCTACTGGGGCTCCGCGACGATCGTCGTCTTCTCCGACGGGGAGGAGACCACGGAGCCCGACGCTGTTGCAGCCGCCGCCGTCGCCCAGGCCGCCGGCGTGCACATCGACACGATCG
This sequence comes from Microbacterium sp., assembly GCF_047607465.1. GTDB lineage: Bacteria > Actinomycetota > Actinomycetes > Actinomycetales > Microbacteriaceae > Microbacterium. The sequence goes on from NZ_JASGCY010000089.1 coordinate 21,664, forward strand.
GCGTCGGCACGACCGAGGGCACGACGATCGAGGTCGATGGTTACCAGGTGTCGACGGCGCTCGACGAGGAGGCGCTCACGGCGATCGCCGAGACCACCTCGGGCGAGTACCACGCGCTCTCGGACGCATCGGATGTCGATGACATCGCCTCGACCATCGACCTGCGCCTCACCGTGGCCGCTGAGGAGATCGAGATCACCGCCATCGTCGGTGGCCTGGGCTTGCTCCTCGTCGTGATCGGCAGCGCGCTGATGGTATCGCGGCACGGGAGGCTCGTCTGATGTCGTTCACCTGGCCGCTTCTGCTCGCTGTCATCCTTGTCGCCCCGCTTCTCCTCCTGCTCGCGTGGGCGATCAGGAGGAGGAGAAAGCGGGATGCGGTCCGCGTGCCGAATATCGGCCTCATCGCCGCAGCGAACAACTCGGGGTCGCGCTGGCGCCGACGCATCCCCGCGGCTCTCCTCGTCGTCGGGCTCGCGACTGCGGCCGTCGGCGTCGCGCGACCACAGGCCACGGTCGAGGTCGCATCGAGCGATTCCACGATCATCCTCGCCATCGACGTCTCCCGATCGATGTGCTCGACCGACGTCGACCCGAACAGGCTCGTCGCCGCCCAAGAGGCCGCGAGTTCGTTCGTCGAATCCCTCCCGGACGGGACGCAGGTCGGCATCGTCGCCTTCTCGAGCATCGCCGGTCTCATCGTCGCACCGACAGACGACACCGACGAGCTCACTGAGGCGATCGACGGCCTCACCACCTCGCGCGGAACGGCGATCGGTTCAGCCATCCTCGCGTCGATCGACGCGATCGCCGAGATCAACCCGGAGGTCGCGCCGACGGGTGTCGACGAGACCGAATCCGAGGAATCGGACGACAAGGAGACTGCTCAGCAGCCGGAGACCATCGTCGTGCTCACGGACGGCTCGAACAGCGAGGGCGTGGATCCCGTGACGGCCGCCGAGCAGGCGCTGGCCCGCGGGCTGCGCGTGTATACGATCGGCTTCGGCACGACCGAGGCCGCGAGCTCGGTGTGCACGGCGGATCAGCTCGACCAGGACTCGGCGAGCGGCCAGGACTCGCCAGGCGGAGGCGGGGGCGGCGGCGGTCAGCAGATCGACGAGGAAACGCTCGAATCCGTGGCTGAGCTGACGGATGCCGAGTACTTCCGTGCGACGGATGCCGATCAGCTCATGGACGTGCTCGGCGATCTGCCGTCGACCATCTCCGTGACGACGGAGGACATCGAGATCTCCGCCTGGTTCACAGCGGTCGGCGCGGCGCTCATCGCGAGCGGTTTCGGCCTCTCCCTCTGGTGGAATCGCGTGCGCCGGGCGCGTGAGCGGACCTGACGGTTCGTGGCGCTCGACCGAGGAGCATGCCACGCTGGTGGCATGACCGAGGAACCGCTGCCTGCAGCTCTCAGCGCCGAGATCAACCGAGTCCTGGATGACGCCGGAGTGCACACAGATCGACGACTTGTCTGGCGGATGCTGCGCACTGCGGTGAAGCTGGGAGAGGACGGCACGAGTCGTCTTGACTTGAAGATCGCCTCGGCGGCGCTGGCCGAGATGCGCGATGCGTTCCGCCTGTTCGCTCCCTACCAGGGGATCCCCAAGGTGACGGTGTTCGGCTCTGCACGCACACGCCAGGACGATCCGCTCTACCCCCACGCCCGCGATGTGGCCGCAGCCCTTGCAGCCGCAGGCTGGATGGTCGTCACAGGGGCGGGTCCCGGCATCATGCAGGCCGCCGCCGAGGGCGCGGGATCCAGGATGTCGCTCGGCGTATCGATCCGGCTGCCGTTCGAGGAGAAGGCGAACCAGATCGTCTCCGAGAATGCGCACGTCGTGGCGATGAAGTACTTCTTCACCCGCAAGCTCATGCTCATGAAGGAGTCGCGCGGGTTCATCTGCCTGCCAGGCGGGTTCGGCACGATGGACGAGATGTTCGAGCTGCTCACCCTGCAGCAGACCGGCAAGGCCGAGCCGATGCCGATCGTGCTCCTAGATGCTCCCGGCGGCACCTTCTGGTCGGGGCTCAAGACATTCGTCGACGAGCACCTCATCCCCGCCGGCGTCGTTTCTCCCGACGACCTCGACCGCGTGCTGATCACCGACTCGGTCGAGGCGGCGGTCGCCGACATCACCGGGTTCTGGCGCAATTACGACTCGCTGCGCTGGGTGGGTGACCAGCTCGTGCTGCGCCTCGTGCACGAGCCGACGGATGCCGAGATCGCCGATCTCAACGACCGCTTCGGCGACCTCTGCGCGCAGGGCGCCATCGAGCGGACCGAGGCGCTCCCTGTGGAGCGCGCAGACGGGGATGCCGTGCATCTGCCACGACTGACCCTGCACCTCGAGCAGCGCGCCGTGGGGCGCCTGTACACGCTGATCCGGGCGATCGACGCCCTGCCTCCTGCCGGCTCTGACGTCGATCAGGCCGCGACGACCACCCGCCTCAGCTGACCGCCCGCCGGATCATCGTCTCGATCCGGTCGGCCGCGACGGCCGCGCCGTCCTGCCCGCGCAGGCGGATGCCGGTGCGCCGGGCGTTCTCGGCGATCACCGGATCGCCCAGGATCGTCCGCACCGTGTTGCGGATGCGCTCCGGCGGAGCGGAGTGGTGCAGCGTCGCGCCCAGGCCGAGGCCGGCGATCGTGCGGCCGATCAGGTGCTGATCCGACCCAGGCGACAGCGGGAGCACCAGCAGCGGCACGCCGTGCGCCAGCGCCGTCAGCGTGGTCGAGTGCCCGCCGTGCTCGATGACGAGGGCGGCCAGCGGCAGGATGCCGGCGTGCGGGGTGCGGCCGCGCACCTCGGCGTTCGGCGGTACGGGTCCTGCGTACGGGGTGCCGGGATTGCTGCGCGTGACGACCACGCGCACCGGCAACTCGGCGAGCGCGTCGAGGATCCGCCCGCAGACCTCGTCCTGCCGGCTCTGCCAGACACTGCTCAGGCTCACCAGCACCAGCGGGAGAGCATCGCCGCGCCCCGATCGAGCCGTTCGACCACCCCTCGGCCATTAGCGCGAGCACCTCCCGCTCGCGCGGTGTGAGGCGGTCCAGCGGCGAGGACGCCCGCACCGCACCGAGCAGACGGGCCACAACGTTCGGATCGAGCGCTGTTCCTCCCGCCGCCACCCGCTTCAGCGCGTCGAGGAACTCCTCGACGTCCAGCACGCGGTCCTTCAGCAGGTAGCCGATCGCTCCGTCCGCCACCAGGTCGACGGTGCGGCGGGTCTCGATGTGCTGCGAGAGCAGCAGCACCGGCGTCGGCGTCTCCGCCCGGATCTCCAGGGCCGCGGCGATGCCCTCGTCGTCGTCCGGCATCCGGATGTCCAGCACCACGACGTCGGGACGTTGCGCGCGCACCTGCGCCACCACGGTCGCCGTCGTCGACGCCCGTCCGACCACCTCGTGGCCGGCCGAGCCGAGCAGCGCCGCCAGCCCCTCACGGAACAGTGCGGAGTCCTCGCCGATCACGATGCGCACGGCAGCACCGCCTCGACGCGCGTCCCCTGACCCGGTGCGGACTCGACCGCGAGTCGTCCGCCCTGCGCCGCGACTCGGTCGGCGAGCCCGGTCAGCCCGCCGGTCGCATCGATCCGCGCTCCGCCGCGGCCGTCGTCGGCCACCCGGATGCTCAACAGCCCGTCATCGGCCACCACCCGCACGCTGACGCGATCGGCCGCGGAATGGCGCAGTGCGTTGGCGACCGCCTCGCTCACGACGAAATAGGCGGTCATCGCCACGTCGTCTGGCACGCCGTCCGCGCGCACGTCCAACTCGATCGCCGGGTCTTCGGAGCGGCTCAACTGCCCGAGCGCCGCCGAGAGGCCGTCGTCGAGCGCGCTGGGCCGTACGCCGTGCGCGATCCGGCGCAACTCCGCCACCGCGGTCGACAGCTCGGCCACGGCGGCGTCCAGCGCCGTCGCCGTCGATGGGTCGTGCTCGGCCGTGCGCTGCAGCACGCGCAGCCGCATCCCTACGGCCACCAGGCGCTGCTGGGCGCCGTCGTGGAGGTCCCGCTCCAGGCGGCGCTGCGCCTCGTATCCGGCCTGCAGCATGCGCGTCCGCGACGCCTCCACCTCGGCGTTGGCGCGGGCCAGCTGGGCGCGCGAGCGCACGGCATCCATCAGCGCGCGGCCGTCCGTGCGATGTCGCTGCCGACACGCGTGACGCGTGCGGGGGAGGGGACGATCGCGCCGATCTCCTCGCCGCGCACGTGCACGAGGGCCACCGTGTCGGTCATCGTCACGGCCTCGCCGGCGAGGCTGCGGATGCTGGAGGCGCCAGGCATCCGGTACCCGAGCACCAGGCCGGGGTCGCGCAGGGCGTCGCGCAGCGTGTGCTCGACGTCCTCCGGGGCGGCGCCGTCCTGATCGACCCGCCCCGACAGCGCGCGCAGCGCTGCCACGGCGCGCGCCCGCTCCGGGTACAGCATCCGCTCGAGCACCCGCCGCAGCGGCGGGTAGCCCGCGACGACCGTCACCGTCACCGCCGTCGTCGTGGCGACGGCGGCGGTCGGCGACCAGTCGACCACCGCCACGCCGACGGCGATGGTCGCGACCGACAGCACGATCAGGACGAGGAACGCCAGCGCGGAGGCGGTCACCGTCGCGACAGCAGCGCGGTCGAGGTCGAACCAGCGGGGTCGGACGAGGGCGATGGTCGTCCCGGACGGGATGGCGATCATCATCGTGACCAGGCCGATGGCAACGAGGTCAGGGCCGCCGAGCACCAGGTAGCGCGCCCAGCACAGCAGCAGCGTGAGCGGGAGGGAGAGGCCGGCCAGCATCACCCAGCGCAGCCGGAGACGCTCTTCGTCCGAGCCCCTCCGATAGCGCACCACCGGAGCCGCCGCGCACACCACGAGCAGCAGCAGGAAGAGCGGGATCATGGCCAGCGCCATCACCTCCAGCGCGGCCGAGGGCGGCATCCGCGCCGGCGTCGCGCAGAGCACGAAGAAGACCACGCACACCGCGGTGAGCAGCCAGCCCGCAGCGGCCCATCGCCTGCTCGCGGCGCGACCCGTTGGCACGGTCAGCAGCAGGATGGCCAGCGGCAGGTAGAGGAGCATCCAGGCACCGTCCGTCGCCGGGATGCTCTCGGGCGGGGTCGAGTTCGCGATGATCAGGACGAACGCCTCCGCCGCGAGCAGAACGGCGGCCGGATGCCCGGGGACCCGGCGGGCGATGATGGCCGCGAGGAGCAGCACCACGGCGCCGACCAGCCAGGTCAGCGCCAGCACGACCGGATCGGGGACGAGCATGCCCGCGGCGGCCAGCAGCGCCTCGCCGGCGATCGCGGCCGCACCCAGGGCCGCAGTCGTGACCGAGGTCCACGGCACGCGGGGTCGGACGCCGTCAGCGGATGCAATCGCCTCCATGACAGCACCATAGGACCGTGGCGGCCCTGGCGGTATCCGTGTCAGCACGCACCGGCCTCGGGCGCCCGCTCCGATGGCGGCGGTCGTGCAGGGCGGGAGTGTCGAAGCAGCGCCGGGCATCCGGCATCCGACAGGAGGAGATCATCATGAACGTCACCGGATCCACGCACAGGACGCACGTCGCATCCGCCGCTGCGCCCACCACGCGCTTCCGCCGGGTCACGGGCGCTGTCGCGCTGCCGACGGCCTTCCTCGCCCAGCTCGTCTGCAACAGCATCTACGCCTGGACCTCGACCTCTTCGGGGCTCAGCGACACCGGGAGCACCGCCGACGCCTATGCCTTCTACGCCCTGTTCCCGGCGGAGATGATGGTGGCGACGATGTTCGCACTGGTCGGCGTGCTCCTGGCGATCCCCGGCCTGCTGGCAGCGCTGCACGTGCTGCGCCCGGCCAGGCCGAGGCTCGCCCTGTGGGCCGTGGTGCTGATGATCGCCGGATACATCTGCTACTTCGGCGTCGTCTTCACCAACTTCGACACGCTCGCCCTCGCCACCGCGCACATCGATGCAGCGGATGCCCTCGACGCCTCGACCACGCGGGCTCTGGCCGTGCCGTTCTTCCTGCTGTTCGTCGCGGGCAACCTCCTCGGCACCCTCCTGCTCGGCCTCGCCGTGATCCTGGGCGGCGGGCGGATCGGCGTGCCGCGGTGGGCGGGCGCGCTGATCATGGGCTGGACGGTCGGGCACCTGATCAACATCTTCGGCGGAGGGGAGTGGTTCGCCGTGGCCGGCGGCGCGCTGGAGGTCACCGGGCTGATCGTGCTCGCACGGGCCGCGCTGCGGCTGTCCGACGTGGAGTGGGCGCGGCGCGGCTGAGGGGGCCGAGGGGCGGGAGCGGACAGGGGCGCTCCCGCCCGCACGTTTCCGGTATCCTGGACGGATGCCCGCGGGACCATTGCGCGAGGTGAGAGCTGAATAGGGAGGCCGTCATGGACATCGAAATGAGTCTGCTGCGTGGGATCGAGAAGGAGAAGGCGATCCCCTTCGACGAACTCGTGTCGATCATCGAACAGGCCATCCTGACGGCCTACCACAAGCACGTCGCCGGAGACGGACCCGCCCCCGAGGGCGTGCGGGTCGACCTCGATCGCCGGACGGGGCACGTCGCGGTGCTCCAGGCCGTCACGGACGACGAGGGCGCCGTCGTCGGCGAGGAGGATGCCACCCCCGACGACTTCGGCCGCATCGCCGCCTTCGCCGCGAAGCAGGTCATCAGCCAGCGTCTGCGCGACATCGCCGACGACGCCGTGCTCGGGGAGTTCCGGGGCAAGGAGGGCGACATCGTCGCCGGCGTGATCCAGCAGGGCCCGAACCCCCGCATGATCCACGTCGACCTCGGCTCCGTCGAGGCGATCCTTCCCCCCGAGGAGCAGGTCCCCGGCGAGGAGTACGTCCACGGCTCCCGCGTGCGCGTCTACGTCACCAGCGTCGCCAAGGGGTCGAAGGGTCCGCAGATCACGGTGTCGCGCACGCACCCGGGCCTCGTCCGCAAGCTGTTCGCGCTCGAGGTGCCCGAGATCGCCGGCGGTCTCGTCGAGATCGTGTCGCTCGCGCGTGAGGCCGGCCACCGCACCAAGATCGCGGTCAAGGCGAACGACCCCGCCATCAACGCCAAGGGCGCCTGCATCGGCGAGCTCGGCCGCCGCGTCCGCGCGGTGACCGAGGAACTGGCGGGGGAGAAGATCGACATCATCGACTACAACCCCGAGCTCGCGGCGTTCGTCGCGAACGCGCTGTCGCCCGCGAAGGTGACGAGCTCGTTCATCCTCGACGCCGGCACCAAGGCGGTGCGCGCGCTGGTCCCCGACTACCAGCTCTCGCTCGCGATCGGCAAGGAGGGGCAGAACGCCCGCCTCGCCGCCAAGCTCACCGGCGCGAAGATCGACATCCAGCCGGATAGCATCCTCGACTGACCGCGGACTCGCCCTGCCGGCGGCAGGGCGAGGTGAAACCCAGGTGTAAGATGGAACCCGTACGGACGTGCGTCGGCTGTCGCACGCGTGCTCCCCGCGCCTCCCTGCTCAGGGTGGTGTCCCAAGACGGCATCCTCATCATCGATGAGCGCGCCGTCCTGCCGGGGCGTGGCGCGTGGCTGCATCCGACGCAGACATGCATGGATGCCGCGCTGCGGCGTCGTGCGTTCGCACGAGCGCTTCGCGTGGACACAGCAGTGGACACGCGGGCGATCGAAGATCATCCATTCGGAAACAAAGGCTGAACGGCTATGGAAACAAAGTGAACGGCTCGAAATGAGACCCGTCCGCGACTGATGGTCTGTCCTGTCTGGGCAGACCGACCCCAGACAGGAGAATTGTGGCTGGTAAACCACGCGTACACGAGATCGCCGCTGAACTCGGCGTCGACAGCAAGGTCGCGCTTGCGAAGCTGAAGGAGCTCGGCGAGTTCGTCAAGAGCCCTTCCTCGACCATCGAGCCGCCGGTCGCGCGCAAGCTGCGCGCGGCGATCGAGGCCGACCCCTCGCTGAAGCCGGCCTCCGGCGCCGCTGCGGCGAAGCCCGCGGCTCCCAAGTCCGCTGCTCCCACCCCCGGACCGAAGCCCGGTCCTCGTCCGTCGGCGCCCGCCCCCGAGGCTCCTGCCGCCGAGGCTCCCGTCGCCCCCGCGGCTCCGGCTCAGGAGCAGGCCCCGAAGCCGTCTCCGGCTGCGCCAAGGCCCTCCGGCGACGCAGTCCCCAAGCCGGGTGCTCCGCGTCCGGGCAACAACCCGTTCTCCTCCTCGCAGGGGATGGGCCAGCGTCCCGCGGGTCCGCGTCCAGGCAACAACCCCTTCGCCTCGACGCAGGGGATGGGCCAGCGCCCGACCCCCGGCAACATCCCGCGCCCGCAGGCGCCGCGTCCCGGCGCTCCGCGTCCGGGTGCGCCGCGTCCCGGCGCCCCCCGTCCCGGCGCTC
>NZ_JASGCY010000090.1:0-33599 GCF_047607465.1 Microbacterium sp.
CCCGCCCGCCCCGCCCGCCCCGCCCGCCCCGCGGGCAGTTTGTCGGGCCGATTCCCGTTCGTCGGGCCGATCCGGCCCGACACGCCGCCCTACCGGCATCCGCTCCCGACAAACGGCCCGCAACCCGCCCACCAACACACCACCCCACCGGCATCCGCTCCCGGCCCACCAGCCGCTCCACCGACACGTCGACTCGGCCACGAGCCATTTGTCGGGCCGATTCCCGTCCGTCGGGCCGATCCGGCCCAACACGCCGCCCTACCGGCATCCGCTCCCGACAAACGGCCCGCACCCCGCCCACCAACACGCCGCCCCACCGGCATCCGCACCCGACAAAAGCTTGCCGGCCGTCGGACTCAGTCCCGCTCGCGCATCCGCACGACGGCGGCGACGATCGCGGCCTCAACCGCGGGCCAATCGTGAACGATCTGCGCATAGTCGAAGCGCAGGGTCTCGTAGCCCAGGACGGATGCCGCCGCGTCGCGCACCCGGTCGGCATGCCGCCGCGTCGGGCTCTCGTGGTTCGCTCTGCCGTCGGCCTCGAGGATGAGCCGGCCTCCGACGACGAAGTCGACGCGGCCGACGGTCGGGATCTCGACCTGGCATTCCAGGCGGATGCCGAGGCGGTGCAGCCGCAGCCGCAGCAGGGATTCGAGTCCGCTCTCGGCGTCGAATCGCGCGAGGTCGATGAGCCAGCGTCCGTGCGAGGGCACGCGCGCCCGCAGTCGCGCAAGACCGGGTCTGCGGAGCTTGCGCTGCGCCAGCGCCGATTCGAGCGCGGCGAAGAAGGTCTCCTCGTCGAGGCAGTGATAGGCGTGCAGCAGCGCCTCCTCGACGGGCGCGATGCCGAGTCCGGCCCTGCCGCTGTGATGATGCGCGATGCATCCGCAATCCGCCCGATCATGGAGGGTGCGTCCGCGGCCGCCCATCCACACGTGCACCTCCGCCTCCTCGGACTCCCCTCCGTCCAGCATCCAGATGCCGTGCAGCCGCAGCGCACGTCGGCAGGTGAGCGCACCGCCGTGCTGAGCCGCAGTGATCACTGCAGGATCGGCCACGGGCAGTGCGAACACGCCCTGTCGGACGCGGATGATGCTCCCCGCTGACACCTCGGCCTCGACGCGCCGGCGGCTCAGACCGTACTGCCGGAGGAGTGTTCCCCGCGCGATCTGACCGTGGTGGGCGAGGATGAAGGCGGCTGACTGCATGCCTCGATGATGCGCGGCGCCCCTGCGCCGCGGGACCTGCGCGGCGAATCTGTGGACAACTCGCGGCGCGCGCGTACCGTTCGTCGGGAGCGGATGCCGGTGGGCCGGCGTGTCGGATCGGATCGGCCCGACAAACGGGAATCGGCCCGACAAACGGTACGTCGGGAACGCCGGGCACGCGGACACACGCCGGACCGCGGACACACGCCGGACCGCCGGCAATCCCCCGGGGGTCAGTACCCCGCGAACGCGTCGGTGGTGAGGCTGCGCGCACCCCTCAGCGCGGGCGCGAGGTCGGCGATGAGCCCCGGAGGGCCGGAGACGAACGCGTGCCGCGATGAGAGGTCAGGCACGGCCCGACCGAGGCTCGCAGCGTCGAGCCGCACTCCTCCCGCCCACGTCCAGTGCGCCGGCAGCCGGTCCGGCCGGTCGCGGGTGAAGACGACGACCCGCGCAGGCAGGCTCTCCAGCTCCTCCCGGAAGGCGAGCTCCGCCGCCGACGACGCGACGTGCACGAGCACCACGTCGCATCCGGCGCCCTCCAGCGACCGCAGCTGCGAGACGAACGGCGTCACGCCGATACCCGCCGCGACCAGCAGCACCGGGGCCTCGCCCCGAGGCAGCACGAAGTCCCCCCAGACCCCCGTGACGGCGAACTGCGCACCGGGGGCCGCCGCCGCGAGCGCCTTCTTGTAGCTCGACTCCTCGCCGCGATAGGCGATGCGCACGGCCGGCAGGTCGGCGGGGCTCGACACGATGCTGAACTCGCGCCGGGTTCCGCGCGCATCCGGGCGGCGATGGGGAACGGCGAGCTCGAGATACTGCCCTGCGGTGAACCGCAACCCACCAGACGCCTGAAAGGTCAGCTGCTGCACCCCCGGGGTGATCCGCGCCCGCTCCGTGAGGCGCAGCCGCACTCCGGCGCGCCGCGCCAGCAGGGCGGCGAGCACGTTCCCGATGAGCAGCGCCCGCTCCTGCCCGAGGGTGAACGCGCCGACCGAGATCGGCCATCCAGCGAGCACGCCGACGAGGCAGGTCACGGCGAACTGCTGCCAGCGCCGCGGCGGCAGCGTCAGGGGCTCGGACAGCATGAACAGCCCGAGGAAGAGGTAGGGCGACTGCAGCAGGGCGGCCGACAGCGCCTGGCCAGCGTCGAACGCGAGCCCTGCCCCGGAGAGCTGCACCGCCTGGCGCACCACCGACACCGCCACCGCGATGACGAGGAACAGCAGCACGACACGGACCTTCTCGGTGCGCCACGCGACCACGAGCCCGAGCATCAGCACCGGTATGAACAGCGCCGGAGTGCCCACCCACCACGCGGAGAAGGTTCCGAGACCCGTGATGGTGACGACCGCGGCTCCCACGGCCGCCGGGTTCAGCAGATGTCTGCCGCGCCACGCGATGAGGTATTTCGACACGGCGCCGAAGATGCCGGCGAGCGCCAACCCGCCGAGGACGGCCGGCGACAGATCGGATGCCGGTTGCAGCACGAACAGCAGGATCGCCGCCGTGATCGCCGACGACTCGACCCGCCACGGCAGGTGCAGCAGCCGTTGGGCCAGCGCATCGGTCGCCATCGTCGCCGCGGTCAGCACGGCGAGCGAGACGAGGAGGTCGAGCAGCCGGGGCGAGACGAGCTCCGCCGCCGAGAGCGCCAGTGCGAGCGCGATGAGCACCCCGAGTGCGAGCAGCACGAGCCGGTACATCGACAAGCGCCCGAGAAGCGCGAGCACGCGTTGACGCACCCCGGTCAAGGCCGTGATCATGAGCGCGATCCCCTTCCGAGAGGCCTGGCGAGGAAAAGCTCGCCCGGCCATCCGGCCGAGCGCTCGGCGCGCCCGTCCGTCGACATGCGCACCCACTCGATGCCCCAGCTCGCTGCGAGAGCCGGGCCGCCGTCGAAGAACAGCGCCGTCGCGACGGCATCCGCCGCCATCGTCTCGGCGCCGAGCGCCCAGGTGGCAGCCCACGTGCGCACCGGCTGCCCGGTGCGCGCATCGAGCACGTGGTGAAGGCCGTCGCCCCACGCCCTGCGGTTGATCGCCGAGCCGCACAGCGCGGCGTCGCGCAGCTCCACGACGCCGATCGCGCGGGCAGAGTTGAAAGGATGTTCGAGCGCCGTGCGCACCGCCCCGCCCCGCACTCTCAGGTCGCCGCCCGCGTCGACGACCAGGTCACCGGGCACGTGACCGAGAAGGTCGAAGACGAGGTCGACGAGGCGCCCCTTGCCGAGGGCGCCCACGTCGATGAGCACGGGAGCGGATGCCTTCACCGCCTGCGCCGTCCAGGAGACCAGCCCGGTCCATTCGGCGGGCGCCGCGACGGGCTCCCCCGCGTGCAACGTGTACGAGGCGTCGTAGCCGAGGGCTTCAAGACTCGCACCGACGAGCGGGTTGACCGCACCGCGGGTCGCGGCGGAGACCTCACGGTACGCGTCGAGCATAGGCCCGGCATCCGTCGAGCCGAATCCGCCGCCGGCGTCGCCCAGACGGGTGACCTCGGAGTCGGCGCGGAACCGCGACCACTCACGATCGAAGCGCTCGATCTCGGCGGCGACCGCCGCACGATCGGCATCCGTGAGCTCGCCCTCGATCTCCCACCGGGTGCCGATCGCGTCGAAACGCCAGATCGTCATGACCGGTCAGGCGCCTAAGCGGCGGCCTGCTCCTTGATCGACTCGACCGCCTCGTTGAAGCCGCCGCTCGTCAGCGACGAGCCGGAAACGCGGCTCACGTCCAGGTCGTCGAGAGCGACGCCGACCACCTCGTCGGCGATGCCGTCGATGAACTGGGACTGGTACTGCTCGCTCTCCCGCGCCTGCGGGTCGCCGGTGACCTCCACGTCGGTCACGACGCCGTCGGCGATGGTGAGCGTCACCGAGATCGACTCCACGGTCTCCGGCGTCTGATACGACCCCTCGGCCGTGTAGGTGCCGTCGGCGTAGGTCGTCGACCCCGAGTCGGACTCCGTGCTGGAGGACGAGGAAGAGGAGGACGACGAGGACGACGTGCTGGAGGACGAGGAAGAAGACGTGTCGTCGGCATCGGCGACCCCGGAGCAGCCGGCCAGGACGAAGAGCCCCGCCACGCCGACGAGCGCTGAGGCCTTGCGTACGGACTTCGGAGCAGTGGTGCGGATCATGGCGGCCCTCCCGATTCGATGCGACGATCTGTCGATGCATTCGAACGTATACATCAGTCCTATGCACGCACTGTGCCGCGGCGATGCATCTGCTATGCGTCTCCGCCGAACATGCTCGTCACCGATCCGTCTTCGAAGACCTCATGGATGGCGCGAGCGAGCAGCGGTGCGATCGGCAGAATGGTGAGCTTGTCCCAGCGGCGGGACGCGCTGAGCGGGATGGTGTCGGTGACGACCACCTCGTCGATTGACGAGTCCTGCAGGCGCTCGGATGCCGGGTCGCTGAAGATCGCGTGCGTCGCCGCCACGATCACGCGGTACGCGCCGTTGGCCTTCAGTGCCTGCGCGGCTTTCACGATCGTGCCGCCGGTGTCGATCATGTCGTCGACGAGGAGGCAGGTGCGCCCTTCGACCGTGCCGACGATCTCGTGCACGGAGACCTGGTTGGCGACCTTCGGGTCGCGGCGCTTGTGGATGATGGCGAGCGGGGCGCCGAGGCTGTCCGACCAGGTGTCGGCGACGCGGACACGGCCCATGTCCGGCGACACCACCGTGAGGATCTCGCGATCGGCCGGAGAGAGCGTGCGCTCGAAATAGTCCAGCAGCACGGGCTTGGCGAAGAGGTGGTCGACGGGGCCGTCGAAGAAGCCCTGGATCTGCGCGGCGTGCAGGTCGACGCTCATCACACGGTCGGCGCCGGCGGTCTTGAGCAGGTCGGCGACGAGGCGGGCGCTGATCGGCTCGCGGCCGCGGCCCTTCTTGTCCTGACGCGAGTACGGGTAGTAGGGGGCGACGACGGTGATGCGCTTGGCGGAGGCGCGCTTGGCCGCGTCGATCATGATGAGCGTCTCCATGAGCCACTCGTTGACGGGCTCGCCGAATGTCTGCACGAGGAAGAGATCGCAGCCGCGGATCGAGACCTCGAAGCGCGCATAGATCTCACCCGACGCGAACGTGCGGTGCTCCACCGGCGCGAGCTCGGTGCCGAGGGCCGCGGCCACCGCGTCGGTGAGCTCGGGATGCGAGCGCCCGCCCGCGACGACGAGCCGCTTCTTCGTCTTGGCGACGAGGCCGGGGGCTATGCCGTTGTCGCGATCCAGATCGACCGTCTTCTTTTTGCGCGCCATGCGTGTGCCTACTCCGCCACTCGAGCCCGTGCTGCGGCATCCGCAGCATCCGTGCCTGCCCTGTTCTTCTCGACCCAGCCCTCGATATTGCGCTGAGGCGCGACGCTCATCGCAAGAGCACCAGCCGGCACGTCCTTGCGGACGACCGCTCCGGCACCCGTCTTGGCGCCAGCACCCAGCCTAACGGGCGCGACGAGGGTCGTGTGCGACCCGGTGTGCACCTCGTCCTCGACGATCGTGCGGTGCTTGGCCACGTCGTCGTAGTTCGCCGTGATGGTGCTCGCGCCGAGGTTCACGCCGTGGCCGATCGTGGCGTCGCCGACGTAGGAGAGGTGGGGCACCTTGCTCCCTTCGCCGATCTCGGCGTTCTTCGTCTCGACGTAGGCGCCGATCTTGCCCCTGGCGCCGAGCACTGTGCCAGGACGCAGGAACGAGAACGGCCCGACGGTGGCCTCGGCGCCGATCACGGCGAGGGTCGCATCGGTGCGGCGCACGATCGCATCCTCCCCCACCTCGCAGTCGACGAGCGTCGTATCCGGGCCGATGATGGCGCCCTCGGCGATCGTGGTGGCGCGAAGGATCTGCGTGTTCGGCAGCACCGTGACATCGGGGGCGAGGGTGGCGTCGTCGTCGATCCACGTCGTCGCCGGGTCGATGACGGTGACGCCGGCGAGCTGCCACCGCCGCACGATGCGCTCGTTGAGCAGCCGGCCGACGAGCGCGAGCTGCGCGCGGTCGTTGACGCCGTAGGTCACGGTGACGTCGGAGACGACGGATGCCGCCACCCGGTCGCCATCGCGGCGAAGGAGCCCCGGCACGTCTGTCAGGTACATCTCGCCCTGGGCGTTGTCGACGCCGACCTCGGGAAGGTAGCGCCGCAGCGTCGCGGCGCTGAACACGTACATGCCGGCGTTGATCTCGCGGACGGCGGCCTCAGCGTCGCTGGCGTCCTTGTGCTCGACGATGCGGTCGACCCCGCCGTCGGCATCGCGGATGACGCGCCCGTAGCCGCGCGGGTCGTCGACGACCGCGGTCATCAGCGTCGCCGGAGCGCCCGTGGCGCGGTGCTCATCGAGGAAGGCGCTGAGCGTGTCGGCGTCGGCCAGCGGGCAGTCGCCGGAGAGCACGAGCACGTCGCCGTCGAAGTCATCGGGCAGCGCGTCGACGGCGACCTGCACCGCGCGTCCGGTGCCGGGGATCTCGTCCTGGTCGACGAACACGACCTCGGGGTACTCCTGGCTGAGGGCTGCGACGACCTGATCGCGCTCGTGGCGGACGACCACCTCGATGTGGTCGGCGCCGAGGCGCGCGGCCGTCGTCAGCACGTGCCCGACCAGCGGACGCCCGCCGATCGGATGCAGCACCTTCGGCAGGCGCGACCTCATGCGCGTGCCCTGGCCTGCGGCGAGGATGATGATGGCGAGGTTGTTCCCGGTCATGCTCCGCCGCCAGGACTCGAACCTAGACCTCACAGCTCCAAAGGCTGTCGTGCTGCCATTACACCACGGCGGATCACGGCATCCGACCCAGCGCATGCCGCCTCTCAAGTCTGCCATGTCCTGGGATACTGGACGGATGAGCGAGGTTGATGAGGTCGACCGGATCGTCGGAGCGTGGAACACGCAGCGACCCGATCTGGACTTCTCACCCCTCGAGGTGCTCTCGCGCGTCGACCGGCTGACGCGGCTGCTCGACCGCGCCCGCCGTGACGTGTTCCGCCGCAGCGAGCTCGAACCCTGGGAGTGGGACGTGCTCTCGGCGCTGCGCCGTGCGGGGACGCCCTTCCAGCTCTCCCCCAAGCAGCTGCTGCAGCAGACGCTCGTCTCCAGCGGCACCATGACGAACCGCATCGACCGTCTCGTCGGCCGCCGCTTCGTGCGGCGCGTCGCCGACCCGGACGACGGCCGCAGCGTCCTGGTCACGCTGACCGATGACGGGCGCATCCGCGTGGATGCCGCCATCACCCGCCTCGTCGACGTCGAGGCCGACCTCCTCCGGGGTCTCTCGCGCAGCGACCGCGATCGGCTGGCGTCGCTGCTGCGCCGGCTCAGCCTCAGCTTCGACGTGTGAAGGGCGCCGCAGATGGGCATGGCCTCTCCTCTCCCCGTGCGCGACGGCGTCGGCGCGACGCGTCTGCACGTGCCGCTGCGCGGCGACTGGCCGACGATCGCCGCGTACATGATCGAGCGCTTCTTCCATCTCGACCCGCAGCGGCTGCTGGTGCGCTTCGACCGCGGCGAGATCGTCGCCCGCGACGGACGACCGCTCGCCCGCGATACTCCGCTGGGGGCCGAGGAGTTCGTCTGGTACTACCGTGAGCCCCCGCTCGAGCGCGAGATCCCCTTCGAGGTCGACGTGCTGCATGAGGACCGGGATCTCGTCGTCGTCGACAAGCCGCACTTCCTGCCGACGACGCCGGGCGGCAAGTACCTGCGCAACTCCGCCCTTGTGCGGCTGCGCAACCTCCTCGGTACCCCCGAGCTCACCCCGATCCACCGGCTCGACCGCGCCACCGCCGGCCTGCTCATGTTCTCGGCGCGCCAGGAGACGCGCGGCGCCTATCAGCTGCTGTTCGAGAACCGCGCGGTGCGCAAGACCTACGAGGCGGTGTCGGCGCGGCCGGCGGGATGGGATGCCGCGGCGTTCCCGCTCGTGTACCGCAATCACATCCGCAAGAACCGGGGTGAGGTGTGCGTGCAAGTGGATGCCGCGCGCGAACCGAACTCGGAGACGCTGATCGAGGTGCTCTCCGCCGACGAGCGCGTCGTGCACACGCTGCTGCATCCGCACAGCGGCAAGATGCACCAGTTGCGCGTGCATCTGGCAGCCCTCGGCCTCGGCATCCTGAACGACGGGTTCTACCCCGTGCTGCTGCCGGAGGCGCCGGACGACTTCGCAAGGCCCCTGCAGCTGCTCGCGAGGGAGCTGCGCTTCACGGATCCGCTGAGCGGCGAGCCCCGCCGCTTCGTCACGCGTCGCTCGCTGCAGGAGGCGCCGCGCCGCTGAGTCCGCGTCACATTTGACTCCGAACGATTAGGCAAGGCTAACATTACCTTGCCCCATCTTCAGGAGACGCATGAACAGCACCCGGCTCGGCCTGTACGACCCTTCCCGCGAACACAGCGCATGCGGCGTCGGCTTCATCGCGCGCAAGGACGGAACCCCCAGTCACGACGTCATCCGCAAGGGCGACGAGGCGCTGTGCGCGATCCCCCATCGCGGCGGGATGTCCGCCGAGGGCGTCGGCGACGGCGCCGGTGTGAACATCGACCTGTCGGAGGAGTTCTTCAGCGCCGTCACCGGTGTCCCGCTGCGGCGCGGCGAGTTCGGGGTCGGCAACTTCTTCCTCCCGGACGACCCTGACCAGCTGCCCCTCGCCGAGGAGATCATCGGGCGGGCGCTGGGCGCGTCCTTCGAGATCCTGCTCGTTCGCGACGTCCCCGTCGACCACTCGGCCGCGGTCGCCGCCGCCGAGAAGCACCAGCTGCCCATCCGGCAATGGGTGTTCCGGCTGCGCGAGGGCATGGACAGGGCAGGCGGAGACCGGGCGGCGAACGCCGCCCTGCTCGAGATCGAGCGGGAGGCCTACTCGCGCCGGGAGCTGGCGGGGCTGTACCCGCTCTCGCTGAGCATGCGCACCCAGGTGCTCAAGGGCCGTCTGAACGCGGGCGAGGTGCTGCGCTTCTTCGTGGATCTGCGCGACGAGCGCCACAGCGTGCGCAGCCTGTACTTCCACACCCGCTTCTCGACCAACACCGAGCCGCACCCCACCATGGCCCAGCCGTTTCGCATGCTGGCACACAACGGCGAGCTGAACACCGACCGCAAGAACCGCGTCTCCGATGAGGCGCTGGCCCGCTCGCGCTCCCGCGACATCGTCCGCCCCGCCGGCCAGTCCGACAGCAGCCGCCTCGACCAGACCCTGCAGAGCCGCGTGTTCGACGACGGGCTCGACATCGTCGAAGCCGTCGTCTCCCTCATGCCCCCGGCCTGGGAGAACGACCGGTCGCTGTCGCAGGAGGTGCGCGACATGCTGGAGTTCTTCTCCCTGTACGAGGAGAAGAACGACGGGCCCGCCGCCGTCATCTTCAGCGACGGCGACGTCATCGGCGCCCGGCTCGACCGGCTGGGCCTGCGGCCCCTGCGGACGGTGGAGACCGAGGAATACCTCGTCGTCTCGTCCGAGGCGGGGCAGGTGCCCTTCGCCCCCTCCGAGGTCACCCATCGCGGGCGCATCGAGGCCGGCGGCATGCTCTACATCGACCACCGCACCGGGTGCGTGCACCGCACCGCGGACACGCTCGCCACGCTCGCGAAGCGGCGCGACTACGCCGCTCTCCTCGACCGGGCGCGCGTGCACATCGACGACCTGCCGGCACCGGAGCGCCGCGGTCCGCAGTCGCTCGGCTACCAGGGGGACCTCAGCGTCGCCGGGCGCGCCGTCGCGTACTCGCTGAACCAGGAGAGCTTCCGGTTCATGCTCGATCCGATGCTCGCTCAGGGCAGCGAGCGGATCTCCGCGATGGGCTACGGCAACGCGATCAACGCGCTCTCCGACCACGAGGGCGGGGTGTCGAAGTACTTCTCGCAGCGCTTCGCCCAGGTCACCAACCCGCCGCTGGACAGCATCCGCGAGGCCGACGGCATGACCCTCAGGGTGGCTCTCGGTGCGAAGCCGGACCGAGGCAACGGCACCTCGCGCCAGATCGTGGTCGACTCCCCCGTGCTCGGGCACCTCGACATGGTGCGCCTGCGCGAGCAGGATCAGACGCCGCTGCGCCGTTTCGGGATGCTGTTCGAGCCGTTCCCGGAGGACGAGAAGGCGAACGCGTCCTCCCTGGAGGCCGCGATCGAGCGTCTCGCCGACGAGGTGGAGGCGTTCGCCGCGGCATCCGGCGGCATCGCGGTGCTCACCGACCGGGCTGTGTCGTCCGCAGCCGCACCGATCCCACTGGTACTCGCGATCGCCGCCGTGAACCAGAGGCTGATCGCGGCGGGTCTTCGCCTGCGCGTGTCGCTGGTGGCGGAGAGCGGGCAGCTGCCCTCATCGCACCACGTCGCCGTCGCCCTGGGATTCGGCGCATCGGCGGTGTACAGCATCAGCGCGCGCCTCCGGGCGGAGGAGAAGTATCCGAGCCCCGCGGGCCCTGCCGAAGCGCTCACCGAGACCGATCGCGCCCTCGCCCGCTTCCGCAAGGCCACGGAGAAGTCGCTCGCGAAGACGATGGGGCGCGTGGGCCTGTGCACGGTGGAGAGCTACATCGGCGGCGAGTTCTTCGAGCCGAACTATCTCGACACCCAGGACCCCGTGCTGGCGCGGTGGTTCCCGCACCTGGACGCCCCTGTGCGCGGCGTGGGCTTCGCGCACATCGCCCTGGCCGCGGCCCGATGGCACCAGCGGGCGATCGGGGTGGAGACCGAGGCGCAGATCCCCCTGCTCGGTCTGTTCAAGGAGCGCTCGGAGGGCGCAGGACACTCCTACGGCACGACAGCGGTGCGCGGCTTCACGACCATGGCGGAGGAGCACGTCGCCTTCGCCCCCGAGCCCCATGACGGCCACGCCGCCCTGCGCCTGCTGACGCTGAACCAGCTCGAGGACGCGTTCGGCATCAGCGACGACGCGTACGCGAACGAGGGCTTCGACGCCCTCAGCAACGAGCAGATCGACCGGTTCCGCATCACGCCCGGCTACCGCGACTTCGTCGCCAGCACGAATCGCGAGCGCGCCAGGCGCCCGTCCGCCCTCCGCGATGTGCTGGCCTTCCCCGCCGACGTCACCGGCGCGCACACGGCGATCGACTTCGAGCGGGAGCTCGGTCGCTTCTCGCGCACGGGCAATGCCGGCATCCTCGTGCACGGCCTGCGCATCGACGACCTCGGCGACGCGTTCTGCCTGACGCTCACGACCGGCGCGACCGGCGATCCGCACCGGCTCACAGCCCTCGGCGGATTCCTCGAGTCCGCCTTCCCCGGCGAGGCGCAGACGATCGACCTGGGCACAGCCGCCATCACCGTCGCGGCGCACGGGGCCGCTGCATCATTCCTCCGCACCCTCGTCACGGCCCCTGCGCCGATCTCCGTCGACGAGGTCCAGCCGGCCCACGAGATCACGCGCACCCTCACCAGCGGTGCGATGAGCCACGGCGCACTGGTGGCCACCGCCCACGAGTCCGTCGCGCACGGGGTGAACATGGTCGGCGGCCTCTCGAACTGCGGAGAGGGCGGCGAGCACTACTCGCGCTACGGCACGATCCGCGGGTCGCGGATCAAGCAGTTCGCGTCAGGGCGCTTCGGCATCTGGGCGGGCTATCTCGCCGATCCGATGCTCCAGGAGCTGGAGATCAAGATCGGGCAGGGCGCGAAGCCGGGCGAGGGCGGGCAGCTGCCCGCACCGAAGGTCACGGTCGACATCGCCGCTGCGCGCGGCGGGACGCCGGGCATCGAGCTGGTCTCTCCCCCGCCCCACCACGACACCTACTCGATCGAGGACCTCGCCCAGCTCATCCACGACTGCAAGGCCGCGCGGGTGCGCGTCATCGTCAAGCTCGTCTCCTCTGAGGGCATCGGGACGATCGCGGTCGGCGTCGCCAAAGCGGGAGCCGACGTCATCAACGTCGCAGGCAACACCGGGGGCACGGGGGCGGCGGCCGTGACCAGCCTGAAGTATGCGGGGCGCTCGGCCGAGATCGGCATCGCCGAGGTGCACCAGGCGCTCGTCGCGAACGGCCTGCGCGACAAGGTCGTGCTTCGGTGCTCCGGGGCGCATCAGACCGCGAGCGACGTCGTCACCAGCGCCCTCCTCGGCGGCGACAGCTTCGAGTTCGGCACGACGGCGCTGATGATGCTGAAGTGCGTGATGGCGAAGAACTGCAACATCAAGTGCCCGGCCGGCCTCACCACGAACCCCGAGGTGTTCGACGGCGATCCCCGCGCGCTCGCGCAGTACCTGCTGAACATCAGCCACGAGATCCGCGAGATCCTCGCCCGTCTCGGGCTGCGCTCCCTCGCCGAGGCGCGCGGGCGGGCGGATCTGCTGCAGCTGCTGGATCACCCCTCCGCCGTGGGCGATCTCGACGTGCGTGCGATGCTGACCGTCGTGCCGGAGCGGCACGTGGCGAACCCGATCTACCTCGAGAAGGACTTCCGCACAGACGACGCGCTCATCGAGCGCGTGCGCACCGCGCTGGTCTCGCAGGCGCAGCGCGAGATCGTCATCGACGGCGTCTCCCTCCGCAACAGCGACAAGTCCGTCGGCGGTCAGCTCAGCGTCGACATCGAGCGGATGCTGAACCACGAGCTGGACCCTGCCGCCCTCCTGGCACTCCCCGCCGTGATCGTCGACGACCGCGGCCGCGCCCGGTTCGCCGACGGCAGCATCAGAGTGCACACCCACGGCGCCGCAGGGCAGTCCTACGGCGCGTTCTGCAACGACGGCGTGGTCCTCGTGCACACCGGGACGGCGAACGACGGGGTGAGCAAGAGCCAGAGCGGCGGCACCGTCGTCGTGCGCTCCCCCGGCGGCGGTGCCGACGCGGTCGGCGGCAACGTCCTGATCGGCAACTTCGCCGCGTTCGGAGCCACCGGCGGCCGGCTGTTCGTCTCGGGAGAGGCCGGGGACCGCTTCGCCGTGCGCAACTCGGGAGTCACCGCGGTCGTCGAGGGCCTCGGCGACTTCGGCTGCGAGTACATGACCAACGGCGCCGTGCTGAACCTCGGCGCGTTCGGCAAGGGGCTCGGCAACGGCATGAGCGGCGGCTTCGTGTACCAGTACGACCCGGATCGCGCTCTCGACGGACGCTACAGCGAGGACTCGCTGCTGATGCTGCCGATGACCGGCCACCCGCACGGCGGCTTCCACGAGGAGGCGGCGCTGCTGATGCTGCGCTGGCATCTCGAGGCCACCGGATCCGCTCTCGCCGAGCGCCTGCTCGCGGACTGGACGCGCACGCGCATGCACATGTTCTTCGGGATGCCGAGGGCGCTCCTGCTGTCGCAGGACGCGGATGCCGTGCTCGAGCACCGCGATCGCAGGCAGCTCCTCGAGGAGCTCGCGACGCAGGTGGCGACCGCGAAGCTGCGCGACTTCAAGCAGGACTACCGCGATCACCGGCTGGTGATCGACGGACGATCCCCGGCGCCGGGCGCCGACGACATGTACACGCTGCTGTCCTCGTACACCGTGCTCAGCATCGCCCAGACGATCGCGCGCGACCGGGTGCCGGGGGCGCGGTCCACCGACGAGCCCGAGGTCGAGGAGATCGCCCGCACGCTGATCCTCACCGAGGACTTCTTCGTGACGCAGAAGGTCATCGCCTACCTGCGCAAGTCCCTGGAGCGCTTCGACGACGTCGAGCTCGCGACCCTCATCGCCGCAGGGCGGCTGGAGGACTACAAGCGCTCCCTCGCGATGCGCAACGTCCGCTCGATCGACGCGCCGGGCACGTACGGATGGATCCTCCATCAGAGCGCGAAGAACAGCGAGCGCATCCGCTCCGCACGGTTCGACCAGCTCATCGCGACGGCCGCGCTCGACGATCTGGCAACCCAGGCTCGCGGGGTGGTGCCGTCATGACCACGCTGCATGTGCCAACGGATGCACCCTTCTCCGCCGAGCAGCGCAGCTGGCTGACGGGCTTCTTCGCCGGCCTCGCCGCCGCCGCGCCAGCGGACGGGCACGGCGCCGGCGCGCAGACCGCCACGATTCCCGTGTACGTGGGAACGCAGACCGGCAACAGCGAGCTGCTCGCGGCGGATCTGGCGGACGCCGGCGCCGCACGGGGCATCAGCATGCCGATCACGGCTCTCGACGAGATCACCCCGGAGTCGCTCGCTGCGGTGTCCACCGCTCTCATCATCACCTCGACGTACGGGGAGGGCGAGATGCCGGACAACGCCGAGCTGTTCTGGGAGGCGCTGTCCTCCGACTCCGCTCCGCGGCTCGAGCAGCTGCGCTTCGCGGTGCTCGCCCTCGGCGACAGCGGCTACGACGACTTCTGCCAGGCAGGGCGCCTCATCGATCTGCGTCTGGAGCAGCTCGGGGCGGTGCGCCTGCATCCGCGCGCGGATTGCGATGTCGACTACGAGGACGCCGCAGCGGAGTGGATCGCGGCGGTCGTGGAGCGTCTGGCGTCCGAGCATCCCGCAGACGCAGCGCCCGCTCCCGTGCGCCGCGCCAAGCGGGCCGCGTCGACGTGGTCGCGAAAGACCCCCTACCCCTCGCATCTGGTCGCCAACCGGGTGTTGTCCGGCCCCGGCAGCGCGAAGGAGATCCGTCACCTCGAGTTCGACCTCGGCGACAGCGGCATCGAATACGCCGCCGGCGACGCGTTCAACGTCGTCCCCGCGAACGATCCGAGACTCGTCGAGGAGCTGATCGCCGCGCTCGGCTGCGACGGCGATGCGGATGCCGGCGGCATCCCGCTCTTCTCGCATCTGCACCGCCGGGCCGAGATCGTCGCGGTGTCGAAGGAGATGCTGGCCCTCGTCGGCGAGCGGCACCCAGACAGCGAGCCGGGCAGCCTGTTCCTGCGCGGCGAGCGCGACGCGCTGAACGACTGGCTGTGGGGGCGCGATCTGCTCGACGTGGTGCGCGCGAGCGGGCTGCGGTTGACCGCGGACGAGGTGCTGACCGCGGTGCGTCCGCTGCAGCCGCGCGCCTATTCGATCTCCTCGAGTCCGCTGCACAGCCCCGATCGCATCCACCTCACGGTGGCGGCGGTGCGCTACGGCGAGGATCGCCCGCACGGCGGCGTGTGCTCGACCTTCATGGCCGACCGGCTCGACGCCGATGACGAGGTCGGGGTGTTCCTGCAGCCGAACGCCGCCTTCCGACTGCCAGCCGACGGCGACGCGCCCGTGATCATGATCGGGCCGGGCACCGGCATCGCCCCCTTCCGTGCGTTCCTGCAGGAGCGCGCGGCGAGCGGCGTCGCAGGACGCAACTGGCTGTTCTTCGGCGATCAGCATCGAGCCTGCGACTTCATCTACGAGGACGAGCTCGCCGAGTGGCACGAGAGCGGCGTGCTGGACCGGCTCGACCTCGCGTTCTCCCGGGATCAAGCCGAGAAGGTCTACGTGCAGACGCGCATGCGCGAGCACGGGGCAGACCTCTACGACTGGCTGGAGTCGGGCGCGCACCTCTACGTGTGCGGCGACGCCTCGCGCATGGCCAAGGACGTGGAGCGGGCCCTGCTCGACCTCGTCGGCGCCGCGCGCGGTCGTGGCGACGACGACGCGGCCGAGTACGTGGCCGACCTGAAGAGATCCAAGCGCTACCTGAGGGATGTGTACTGATGAACGCCGACGACGCCTCGTCCGTCCGCAAGGCGGGACAGCGCCCGTTCGCCCCCGGCCGTTCGGTGCACGCCCCGGGAGCGGCCGTGCTTCGGGCCATGGTGCTTCTCGAGGCCTGCGTGGCGACGACGGGCAACCCGCACGCGGTGATCACGCAGTTCGGCAGCTACCTGCACGCCAGCACCCGCGGCCAGTCGTTCCAGGTGACCTGCGGCATGATCGGCCTGCGGACGGTTCCGGAGACGGTCGCCGATGTGCGCCTGAGCGTCGAGGAGACGGCGATGAACCAGGTCACAAGCCTGCATCTGCTCGCCGGCGACGGACAGCCGGTTCATCACTGCCGCACGGTCTCCGACTACGACCGGATGATCCTGGAGAGCCTGGATCAGGAGGACGACGGGATGACGGTCGCCGAGACCCTCGCCGGCCGCCTCGGCGACCCGTATCGTCCTGCGTCGCTGGACTCCGACGAGCAGGACCAGCTCGGGCAGCTCGACGCCCTGCTCCACGACGGCGGGCGGGAGCGGCGCCGCTGTGCGGCCGGCGTCGCGCACGCCGCACGCGTGGATCCCCTGGTGCTGCCGATGCTGCTGGAGCACCTGTGCACCACGGGCCTGCCCGTGGGCGCGATCGTCGTCGGCGAAGGCATCCTCCAGGGGGCGACGGGCCCCATCGTGACCACCTCCGCCGCCGAGGGCGGGGTCATGGCGAGATGGCGGGACGCCACCGTCGAGATCGATCTGCACGCGGTGGCCGAGTGCCTGCGGGTGACGACCTCCGCCGCCCACGGCGCGACCAGGGCGCTGGAGCTCTACGACGCCAGGGGGCGCTGCATCGCGGTGCTCGGCCAGTTCGGTCTCGTCGGCGCCGACACGCATGCCGCGTGGGAGGACGTCGTCGCCTCCCTCCCCCTCCAGGTGCCCTGAGCCCGTTCAGAGGACGGGAAGCCAGACGCGCATGGCGCCGGGTTCGCGATTGCCCCACAGGGCGTACGGGACGAGGACGGTGTCGAAGGATTCCCCGGCCGGCGTGGACGCTGCGCGCACCGGGTAGGGCTCGCCTGCCCGTCGGCGCACCCGCCCGCGCGCACGGAGGGACGGGGCCCGCCAGCCATCGAGATCAACGATCGGATCGGCGACGCACGGCACGGCATCCGGGTCCACGATCACGTCCTCCAGCTCGACGCCCGCGGGAAGATCCGCCTGTTCGAGGCAGTAGACCACAGGGCCACGAGTGACGGCGACCGTCCCTCGGGACGCGTCCAGGTGCGGATGCGGGTCGCGCACGCGCACCGGCATCGCCGCATCCAGCACGATGCTCCGAACCGGCGCATCCCGCCCGTCAACCACGAGATACCCTTCCGGCGACCGGCGCGGCGCAGCCGGCGAGCCGTCGATGAGAATCATCGCCTCGTCCGCCCACCCCGGCATCCGCACCTCCACGACGCCGCCGAAGGGTTCGTCGAAGTCCAGCACGGCGCCGGCCTGCCACGGGTATTCGGTGCGGATGCGCAGCAGTCCCGTCCCCACCCCGGCTCGGGCGAGATCGATCTCCGCATCGGCCAGCAGGTGCAGCCGCAGTCGCCCGGCCTCATCCGCCGCCGTGCTGGCGATGTAGTGCTGCAGCGACGACACCAGCCGTGCCAGGTTCGGCGGGCAGCAGGCGCAGTCATACCAGCCCACGCGCCGCGACGGCGCCTGCTCGTGCTCGCCGTCGCGGCGGGTGCGCAGCTGCAGCGGGTTGGAGTAGAAGAAGTGCTCCCCGTCGAGCGAGGTCGACTCAGCGATCGCGTTCACCAGAGCCCGCTCCATCTCGTCGGCATACGTCGATCGACCCGTGGCGAGCAGCAGGCGCCAGGAGAGGTGGAAGCCGGCGATCGAGGCGCAGGTCTCGGCGTACGCCCGGTCGGGCGGCAGCTCGAACGGGTCGCCGAAGGCCTCGTCCCGGTGCCGGGAGCCGAGTCCGCCGGTGATGTACTGCTTCTCGCGGAACGCGCTGCTCCAGATCCGCTCTGTCGCCCGAGCCACCTCGGCCTCCCCGATCTCGCAGGCCACGTCCGCCGCGCCCGCGGCGAGGTACAGCTGGCGCACGGCGTGCCCGGTGGCATCGGTCACCTGCCGCACCGGCTCATGGTCCTGGAAGTAGTGGTAGCCGAAACGATCCTCGCCGACACTGCGGTGCCCGCGGCGATCGATGAACTCCTGCGCCAGCGCGAGATGGCGCCCGTCGCCGGTCAGCCGGTGCAGCTCGACCAGGGCCGTTTCGATCTCAGGGTGTCCGCAGACGACGCGTTCGCCGCCAGGGCCGAAGCGCTCGTCGACGAGATCGACGAAGCGCAGCCCGATCTCCAGCAGGTCGCGCCGTCCGAGAGTGCGCGCCCAGGCGATGCCCGCCTGCAGCAAGTGGCCGAGGCAGTACAGCTCGTGTCCCCAGCGGAAGTCGGCGAACACGCGGTCGGGCTCGACGGTCTGGAAGAACGAGTTCAGGTAGCCGTCCTCGCGCTGCGCCCGGCGCAGCAGTGCGACGGTGTCGTCGACGAAGGGTCCGAACTCGGCGATGTCGCTGCGCGCGGCCTCCCAGCCGATCGCCTCGAGCACCTTGTAGATGTCGGAGTCGGAGAAGTGGAATCCGGTGAAGGGGTCGTCGCACTCGCCGCTGGCGCGCCGCATGTTGGGCAGCGCGCCGCCGGATTCGAGCTGACGGATGCAGTGCCGGAGCGTTGCCGTCCTGTTCCGGTGCTGCCAGGCGCCGAGCATCCCTCCGGCGGTCAGCCGTACCGCATCCAGCGGCAGCGGGCGATCGGCAAGGCACGCGGATGCCGTCGGCGCGACGGGACCGTTGATCACTGATCTTCTCGTTCCGGCCAGGCGACCGTCGGCCATCCGTCCTCCCACACGATCGGCAGCAGCCCGAGGCGGAACTGACCGTCGGCGGCGCGGTCGTACCAGTGGAACGCCAGCAGCCCGCCAGAGACGGACTGCCCGCCAGGGCCGATCGCGTCGCCCTCTGTGCCCAGCACGATCGTGCCGCCGTCGTCCAGCAGCTCCCCGCCGTTGCGGTCGAGATAGGGTCCTGTGACCGATTGCGAACGGCCGACGATGATCTCGTAGGTGCTGTTCACCCCCCGGCAGCACAGCCCGCGAGAGGCGAACAGATAGAAGGAGCCGTCGTGGGCGACGATGTAGGGCGCCTCGATGGCGTTGTCCACGAGGCCCCTGTCGGCGATCGGCAGGGGGTCGGACGAGTCGGCGCGCAACCCGCTCGGCCACTCCAGCGGCACGATCTTCAACCCGGACTCCCACGAGCCGAAGCTCATCCACGGGCGGCCGTCGGCGTCCTCGACGATGCCGGGGTCGATGGCGTTGAAGTCGGTTCCTGCCGATGAGATGACCTCGCCCTGATCGACCCACTCGTAGTCGGGGTCGTCGGGGTCGAGGGTCGTGTTGGTCGCCAGGGCGATGAGGGAGTCGTTCCTGCCGAACACGGATGCCGAGTAGTACAGGTACCACGTGCCGTCGTGCTCGTACAGCTCCGGCGCCCACAGGTTGTCGACCCCGTCGATGCGCTCGGTGATCCAGGCGGGCTTCGTGTCCCAGACCTCGCCGACGTACTCCCACTCAGCGCCGTCGTCAGAGCGGCGGATCTGGATGTTGCCGTCTGCGATCTGCCCGTTTCCGGTGGAGTAGATGAACGACGCCTCGCCGTCTTCGCCTGCGACGAATGCGGGATCGTGCACGAAGACGTCGCCGGTGAGCAGCGGCGCCGCAGGCGCCGATGCACAGCCGGTCACCGTCGCCGCGACGAGCGCGAGGGCGGCGCTGAGAACAGCGCCGCCCCGGCGGACACGCACGCCGCGCATCAGCGGAGCGCGAGCGCCGACCAGGAGACCGGCGGCAACGTCACGGTGAGCACGCCGTCGGCGAGGACGGCGCCGTCGAGGGTCTTCAGCCCGACCCGGTTCTGATCGGCCAGCGTGTTCTTCGCGTACACGTCCTCGTCCCACAGCGTGACGGCCTCGGTGATCTGCGTCGTGCCCAGCTCAGCGAGATGGATGCTCACCTCGATGGCCTCGGTCTGGCTGCGGTTCACGAGGAACACCGCTGCGGAGCCGTCATCGACGGTGACGACCGCGTCGACCAGCGGCGCAGCCCCGTACACCGCGGTGTCGTAGCTGCCGACATCGATGCGCGGCTTCAGCACCTCTCCCGACGCAAGGCGGGAGGTCACCGAGAACGGGAAGAACGTGGTCTGCCGCCAGGCGCCGCCGCCCGGCTCGGTCATGATCGGCGCGATCACGTTGACGAGCTGCGCGAGAGACGCAGAGGCGACCCGGTCGTGGTTCTTCAGCAGGGTGATCATCAGGTTGCCGAGCACCACGGCATCCGCCACCGAGTAGACGTCCTCGAGCTGACGGGGCGCATAGCGCCACTCGTCGTTGACCTCGTCCGACTCGCGGTGCTCATCGAGGTACCAGATGTTCCACTCGTCGAAGGAGAGCTTGATCTTCTTCTTGCTCTTGAGCTTGTTGCCGACGTGGTCGGCCGTGGAGACGACGGTCTCGATGAAGTACTGCATGTCCAGCGACGACGCCAGGTACGAGGCGAGGTCTCCGCCGCGCTCCTGGTAGTACGCGTGGCAGGAGACGAAGTCGACGTGCTCGTAGGCATGCTCGAGCACCGTGCGCTCCCACTCGCCGAAGGTCGGCATCGACGAACCGCTGGAGCCGCAGACCACGAGCTCCAGCGAGCGGTCGGCTGCCTTCATCGCCTGTGCGGTGCGGGCGGCCAGCTTGCCGTAGTCGTCGGCGGTCATGTACCCGGTCTGCCAGGGGCCGTCCATCTCGTTGCCAAGGCACCACATCTTGATGTTGTGCGGCTCCACCGTGCCGTTGGCGATCCGCTGGTCGCTCAGAGCCGTGCCGGAGGGGTGGTTGCAGTACTCGAGAAGGTCGAGCGCCGCCTCGATGCCGCGGGTGCCGAGGTTCACAGCCATCATGAGCTCGGATCCGGTGAGCTTCAGCCAGCGGGCGAACTCGTCAACGCCGACCTGGTTCGTCTCCAGCGAGTGCCAGGCGAGATCCCGGCGCACCGGACGCTCCTCACGCGGGCCGACCGAGTCCTCCCAGCGGAAGCCGGAGACGAAGTTGCCACCGGGATAGCGGATCGTGGTCGCACCGAGCTCGCGGACCAGGTCGACGACGTCCAACCGGAAGCCGTCTTCGTTCGCGGTCGGATGGCCGGGCTCGTAGATGCCGTCGTAGACGCATCGGCCGAGGTGCTCGACGAACGATCCGAAGATGCGGCGGTCGATCGGCGCGACGACCGCGTCGCGGGAGATGGTGATGCGGGCGTTGGTCACGAGAGGACTCCTTGGTGGGTGAGAGACGGCAGCCGGGCGGCGCCGAGGCGTTCGAGGCTGCGGTCGATGAGGCGGCAGCAGAGGACAAGAGGCAGGGATGCGCCGACGAGCGGTGCCAGGACGGGGGCGACGAGCATGACGGCGACGGTCGCGACGAGAGTCGCCAGCACCGCGGCGGCGAGGCCGGGCGAGACGAGGGTCAGCACGAGTCCGAAGCGGGCGACGGCGAGGGGTCGGTCGTCGTAGCGGGTCAGCAGGATGACGGTGAGGGATGCCGAGACCACCGTGACGGCGGCGACCGCCCCGGTGAGCACCAGCAGCACGGCACCGGCGGGCCCCGGCAGCGCGGGGATGACGACGGCGTCGGCCACGATGAGGACGGCGGCGAAGCCGAAGGGCGATCCGGCCAGGTTCGCGTCGCGGAACCGGCCGCGGTACGCCGCGAGGAACGGCCGGACGATGCCCGCATCGCGGTCGGCGCGCAGCACCGTCGCGCCGGCGACGAGCGCCGGCATCAAGCCGAAGACGCCGAGCCCGCAGGCGATGCCTGCGATGATCAGCAGGTTGATCAGCACGAGATCGGTGACGATCTGCAGCATCCGCATGACGCGGCCGGACCAGCTCATGGCTTCACCTCGCGGAATCCTGACCACACGACACCGTCGGGTGCGATCCCGGAGATCGCGAGCACGGTGCGCTGCCGGGCGGGGTCCCAGGCGCCGAACACGACGGCATCAAGGCAGAGCCCGCCCTCCGCGGTGCGCAGGGTGACGGTCGCGGCCACCGGGTCGCCTGCCGTCTCGATATCGGCGACGACATCGACCTCGACGGACTCGACCACACCTGCCGTGTCCGGATCGAAGCGGACGATGTGCCATCGGCCGGTCGCGGATGCAGCGGAGCCGAACCGCTCGCGCTCGCGCCCCGCGAACGGGAGCGGGCTCACCACGGGCCACCCCGACGCGGTCCACAGCACCCGCCGGATCTGCGCGGCGTGGCTGGTCGGCGCCTCGGCGAAACGCACGTGATGCACCATGAAGGTGTCATCGCCGTCGCTGAAGATCGAGTTGTGCCCTGGGGCGATGAAGCCCTCTCCCCCCGTGAAGCGGTATCCGCCGAGCACCTTCGTGCCGACGAGGTGCGCCTCCTCAGCGCCGGGCGCTGCGAGGTCGCGGCCGAGGCGGTCGCGATAGGGTCCGGTGACCTCGTCGGCGATGCCCACGCGCACGCTGTAGGTGTCGACGAGGGAATCGTAGGAGCAGAACAGCACGTACTCGCCGTCTCGGCGCAGCACGTACGCGCCCTCGATGGCCCCGTCGACGCTCTGCGGGCGCCGGGCGATGGTGCGCACCGGTTCGCCCGCCGGCACCAGACCGGTATCCGGATCGAGGCGGACGGCCTGGATGCCGCCCCAGAACGAGCCGTAGATCAGCCATGGCAGCTCATCGCGATCGCGCACGATGGCGGCGTCGATCGCGTTGTGCCCGTCGCGCTCATCGTGCGTGGCGACGACGATGCCGCGGTCGGTCCAGGGGCCCGACGGCGACGGTGCGACGGCGAGGCCGATCGCGGAGGTCCGCGAGCCGAACGTCGAGGCCGAGTAGTACATCCGCCAGCGCTCCGCGTCGGCGCCGACCGGCCAGCGCAGCACCTCAGGCGCCCAGAGGCCCGACGCCCCGCTCCATTGTCCGGCCGGAGCGGGCACCCCGTCCAGAGCGGTGCCGGCGAAGGTCCACTCCACGAGGTCTGCGGAGGTGCGCACGTGCACGCCGGTAGGAATCTCGTCGACGCCGTCAGCGGCATCCGTCGAGAACATGTACCAGGTGCCGTCCTCTCCGCGCACGACTGTCGGGTCGTGCGCATTGCGCAGACCCCAGTCCTGCGCGATGTCGGTCAGCGATGTCATCCCTTCGCCCCCGTAAGGGCCACTGACTCGATGATCTGCCGCTGGAAGACGACGAACACGACCAGCACGGGAATCAGCGCGATGAACGACGCCGCCATGATGAGCGGGTAGTCGGTCTGGCTCGCATAGGTGGCGTTGAAGCTGGCGATGACCAGCTGCAATGTCTGCTTCTCCGGCGAGTTCAAGTAGATGATCGGGGCGAGGTAGTCGTTCCACACCGCCATGAACCAGAGGATGAACTGGGCGGCGATCGCCGGGCGGATGGCAGGGAAGATCAGCGAGAAGAAGATCCGCAGGTACCCGGCGCCGTCGAGCTTGGCGGCCTCGATGATCGAATCGGGCACCGAGTCGAGGTACTGCTTGAGGAAGAAGATCATCACGATGTTGCCGAACAGCCCTGGCAGGATCAGCGGCCACAGCGTGTCGACGAGCCCTGCGTCGCCGAACATCTTGAACTGCGGGATCATGATCGTCGGGAACGGGATCATGATCGCCGCCAGCAGCACGAGGAACAGCACGTCCTTGAAGGGCAGGCGCATCTTCGCGAAGGCGAAGGCCGCGATCGAACTGGTGATCGTGCCGATCACCGTGACGCTCGCAGAGACGATGACGCTGTTCAGGATGCCGGTGGCCAGGGGCCCCGCTTCCCACACCCGCAGGTAGTTCCCCCACTCCATCGGGTCGGGGATCCACTGCGGCGGCAGGGCGAACACGGCTTCGCGGGTCTTCAGCGAGGTACTGAAGGTCCACAGCAGCGGAGCGATCATCACGATGCCGCCGATGGAAAGCAGGATCGTCACGATCACGTTCGTCAGTCGGTAGCGCCGAGAGCGCATTCCGACCTGGGAGGAGCCTGCGAGGTCGACGCCAGGCGCCGTCAGAAGCTGAGTCTGGGTTGTCATTGCGGCCTCACTCGATCGAGAAGTCGGATCGGCGGTTGATCTGGAACTGGATCGCGGTGATGACGAACACCAGCAGACCGAGCACGACGCTCATCGCCGTGGCGTAGCCCATGTCCAGATAGTTGAAGGCCTTCTGCCAGATGTACCAGACGATGGATGCCGTGGAGAACTCGGGTCCGCCGGACGGGGTCATGATGTTGATCTCGATGAAGATCTGCGCGCCGCCGATGATGCTGGTCACGACGATGAAGAAGGTCACCGGCTTCAGCATCGGCACCGTGATGTGCCAGAACTGGTTCACGGGGCCCGCGCCGTCGATGGCGGCCGCCTCGTACAGATGCCGTGGCACGGACTGCAGCGCGGCCAGGTACAGCAGCATCGAGAAGCCCAGGCCCTTCCAGACCGCCATGATGATGATGGCGGGCTTGGCGGTGTCCGCGTTCTGCAGCCAGTTGGGCCCGTCGATGCCGACCATCGCGAGTGCCTGGTTGATGAGCCCGAAGTCGCCGTTGTACGCCCACTGCCAGAGGATCGCCACCGCGGCGAGCGAGGAGATCACCGGCACGTAGTACACGGTGCGGAAGAAGTGCGTGCCGCGCATCCTCCGGTTCAGCGCGAGCGCGAGCAGCAACGAGAGCACCAGGCCGATCGGGATGCCGATCATCATGAAGACGGTGTTCCCCATCGCCTGCCAGAAGTTGGGGTCATCCGCCATCTCGAAGTAGTTCTCGAGTCCGTTGAAGACCGGATCGCTCAGGCCGTTCCACTTCGTGAACGAGGTGTACACGGCGAACAGCAGCGGGTAGCCGGTGAAGATCAGGAACCCGATCACCGGGAGGGCGACGAACGCGAGGGCGGTGAGGTGTTCGCGCCGGTGCAGACGTGACCGGCGCCGCGCGAGTACGGAGCTCATGCTGGTATCCCTTCGGGGGTCGCCGGGGCGGCGGACAGGCCGCCCCGGCGATCGATCAACCGATTCCGGCGTCCTTGTTCGCCTTGTCGAGCAGCTCCTGCATGCGCGGCTGCACCTCGTCGAGGTACTCCTTCGCGGTCTGCTCGCCGTCCAGCACGGGCTGGATGCCCTTCCACAGCTCGTCGTACCACTCGGCGCTGTACGTGTTGTTCGCCGGCAGCGCACGACCGTAGTCCTGGACGATCTGCAGGAACTCCTCACGGTTCTCCGGCGGCAGGGTCGACTCGGTCTTCCACTTCTCTGCCATGTCGATCAGGTTCGGCACCTGCACGCCCGCGTCGACCAGAGACTGCTGCGCGTCGACGTTGGTGGAGAGGTAGATCGCCAGATCGGCGGCGAGCTCGGGGTTCTTGGTGGTCTCCGAGACGGCGATGCCCAGCGTTCCGGTCCAGGTGGCCGGCTTGCCGGTCTTGCCGACCGGGTAGGGGATCAGATCCCACTCGAAGTCGAGCTTCTCGTAGGTGGGCACGTCCCACGGGCCCACAGGGAAGAAGCCGATCTGCCCCTGCATCCAGCGCTGGTAGGTGTCCAGCGTCTGCGCGTCGGAGACC
Source organism: Microbacterium sp. (assembly GCF_047607465.1). GTDB lineage: Bacteria > Actinomycetota > Actinomycetes > Actinomycetales > Microbacteriaceae > Microbacterium. The sequence continues at coordinate 25,463 of NZ_JASGCY010000090.1, forward strand.
GAGGGGGTGACGCCGTGCTTCGGGCCCATGTCGGCGAAGAACTGCAGCGCCTCGACGAACTCGGGGCTGTTGACCGTGACCTCGGTGCGGTCATCGTTGACCCAGTCGCCGCCGTTGGACCACACGAACGACTGCAGATTCCAGACCACGTTCAGGCCGGTGCCCCACTGGTCGAGTGTGCCGTCGCCGTTGGTGTCCTTGGTGAGCTGCTTGGCGACGTCGATGAACTCGTCCCAGGTGTAGGGCTTGTCCTTGTCGGGCAGGGGAATCCCGGCCGCCTCGAACATCGTCTTGTTGTAGCCGAAGGAGAACGGGCCGACGTCCTTGGGCATCGCGTAGATCGGGCCCTGACCCATGAGCTTGCCGTCGAAGCGGTAGCTGTCCACGCCGTAGGCCCAGACGTTGTCGAGGTCGGCTGAGGCCTCGACCTCCTTGGTGATGTCCTTGATGATGCCGCTGCCGACGTAGGCCTGGACGCTACCCGGGTCGACGTAGAAGACGTCGGGGATCTGCCGGCCGGTGATGGCCGCCTTGAGCTTGGTGGAGTACTCCTCGGCCGTCGTCATGATGATCTTGACGTCGACGTCGTTGGCCTTCTCGAACTCCTCGATGGCCGCCGTGTACGCCGCCTTCTCGGCATCGCTGCCGCGGAACATGAAGGTGAGCGTGTCGCCGCCTCCATCTCCGCCGGTGCCTGCGGAGCATCCGGTGATGGTCGCTGCGGCAAGGGCGATGGCGCCTGCGGCGGCTAGGGTCCGTGACTTCATTGTGCTGTGTCCTCTCGGGAGCTGACTGCGGTGTCGTCCCACTCAATGCCGTTGAGTGTCGGGTTTACAACGCTGCTTACAACGTTGTAAAAGCGATCATGGCGCATAACCGCCGGTCTGTCAACACCACCTCGTCACTCTTGCGCATCTCATTTACAACGATATAGATTCTGACAGCGCCCCGGGCGCACCCCGCACTGTCCAACGAAGAACAGGAACCGGACCGCATGCCCCCACGTCTTCCCCGCCTCGCGCTCGCAGCTCCCCTCGCCGGAATCCTCCTGGCGAGCATGCTCGTCGCCGCACCGGCATCCGCCCATCCCGGCAGCACCAGCCCCTCCCCTCCCTCCTTCGACGACGTCACCGTGCACGATCCATCGATCGTGACCTCGGGCGAGGACATCTGGATCTTCGGATCGCACGGCGCCTCTGCGCACACCACCGATCTGATGTCGTGGGAGCAGCACACCGTCGACCTGTCACAGAACGCCGACAACGCACTGTTCGACGACATCTACACCGAGCTCGCCGAGACCTTCGAGTGGGCGCGCACGTCGACGCTGTGGGCGTCCGATGTCATCCAGCTGCCCGATGGCCGCTTCGCGATGTACTACAACGCCTGCGAGGGCTCGTCCCCGCGGTCGGCCCTGGGGCTCGCGACCTCCGCCGCCGTCGACGGGCCCTACGAGAACCAAGGCATCCTGCTGAAGTCCGGGATGGCCGGCGAGAGCGAGAACCCCGGCGAGACCTACGATGCGCGCGTGCATCCCAACGCCGTCGACCCCGATGCCTTCTTCGATGCCAAGGGAAACATGTGGATGGTGTACGGCTCGTACTCCGGCGGCATCCGCATTCTCAAGATGGACAAGACCACTGGGCTCCCGCTGCCAGGCCAGGGCTACGGGAAGCACCTCGTCGGCGGGAACCACAGCCGCATCGAGGCCCCCACGATCCAGTACGACGCCGCAACCGGCTACTACTACCTCTATCTGTCCTTCGGCGGGCTGGACGTCAGCGGCGGCTACGACGTGCGCGTCGCCCGCTCGAAGAAGCCGGACGGCCCCTATCTCGACGCTGCGGGAAACGACATGGCCGCGGTGAAGGCGGATGCTTCGCAGCCCCTGTTCGACGACGCATCCATCCAGCCGTACGGCACGAAGCTGATGGGCGGGCATCTGTTCGCCCGCGAGCTCGGCGACCCCGGCTCCGGAGCCGGCGTCGGCTACGTCTCCCCCGGTCACACGTCCTGGTACAAGGATGCCGCAGGGCGGATGTTCCTGATCTTCCACGCCCGCTTCCCCGGCACCGGGGAGCTGCACCAGGTGCGCGTGCATCAGATGTGGATGAACACCGACGGCTGGCCGGTCGTCTCGCCGATGCGCTACGCCGGCGAGACAGCGAGGCGCGTCAGCGCGCTGGATGTGATCGGCGAGTGGGACCTCGTGCGGCCCTCGAAGGACATCACCGCGACGCCGGCGGTTTCCGGCGAGGTGCAGCTCACACTGCTCGGCACGGTGCGCGGTGCCGCCAGCGGAACCTGGCGGCTCACCGGGGCGAACACCGCCACCCTGAAGCTGGACGGCGAGGTCTACCGCGGCCGCTTCGTCCCGATCTGGGATCCGATGCTGAACGCCTGGTCGACGGGGTTCACCGCCGTGTCTCAGAGCGGCAAGAGCGTGTGGGCGAAGAAGGACCCGCTGCGCCTGCCGAACCGGATCGTGCGCGCGGTGGCCGACGACATCGACCTCGGCGACACGAGCGCCGTCACCGCCGACCTCGCCCTGCCGACCACCGGCACGAAAGGCACGAAGATCTCCTGGACCTCCTCCGCCCCGTCGGTCGTGACGGCGACGGGCGCGGTGACCAGGCCAGGTATCGGCGAGCCGGATGCCACGGCGACGCTGACGGCCACCGTGCGGCTGGGCATCTTCACGCAGCGCCGCACGTACCCTGTAACAGTGATCGCCAGGACCCCGGCGGCGGAGGTCGGGTCGTGGTCGTTCGAGAACGACCTCGCCGAGCGCGAAGGGCGCTTCCCGGCATCCGCCACGACCGGCGCTCGCATCGACCTGCCCGGCACCGACGCCGCCTTCGTCGCCGACGGCGTCGCCGGCAGCGCCCTGCACCTCGACGGCACGGCGGGGGTCCGTCTGCCCGATGGGCTGATCTCCTCGCGCACGTACTCCGTCGCCCTGTGGCTGCGACCGGAGCAGCTCACCGCGTACACCACGGCATTCTTCGCCGCCGCCTCCCCCGATTCCTGGGTGAGCCTGGTGCCGCAGGGGCACGCCGGTGTCGGCGGCTCGACGATGCTGTGGTCCGGCGCGAACTGGTACGACGCCGGCACCGGGGTGTCGCTGCCCGTGAACGAGTGGTCGCATGTCGCCTTCGTCGTCGACAACGGCAGGGCCGACGTCTACGTCAACGGCGCGCTGAGGTTCACCGGCACCGGATTCCCCGATGCGGTCGGCTCGCCCTCGGTCATCAGCGCGATCGGGGTGAACTGGTGGGATGCCCCGTTCCAGGGCGACGTCGACGAGCTCACCGTGTGGTCCTCCGCGCTGAGCGCCCAGGAGGTCGCAGCACTGGCCGAACGCTGATCCGTCATGGCGGAGGGGGCGGTGCGCACCGCCCCCTCCGTCACGTCCGACGTCAGCGCCGCATGACCTTGCGCGCCAGCCGTGTGCCCAGCATCTGCACGAGATGCACGAAGACGACGATGAGCACGATGGCCGTCCACATGACGACCGGCTCGAACTGGCGGAAGCCGTAGATCTGCGCGAATGCACCGAGACCGCCGCCGCCGATGAGACCGGCCATCGCCGTCATGTCGATGAGCGCGACGACGATGAACGTGTAGCCGAGGATGAGCGGGCCGAGCGATTCGGGGATCGCGACGGTGAAGAGGATGCGCCATGGGCCCGCACCCATCGAGCGCGCCGCCTCGATCACGCCCGGTGAGACCGAGACGAGGTGCTGCTCGACGATGCGACCGATCGCGAAGGACGCCGCGAGGGCGATCATGAACGCGCCTGCGGTGGTGCCGATGCCGACCCCGACGACGACGCGCGCGAGCGGCTGGGCGACCGCGACGAAGAGCACGAACGGGATCGGGCGGAAGAAGTTCACGGCCAGGTTCGCGACGATCGACACGGCACGGTTCTCGGCGAGCCCGCCGGGGCGCGTGACGTAGAGGATGACGCCGATCGCGAGCCCGAGGACCCCGCCGAGCACGAGGGCGAAGGAGGTCATGTACAGGGTCTCGAGCGCGGCCTTCCACAGCTCGGGCCACAGTTCGTTCAGACGATCCATCAGCGGATCCCTTCCTCGGCGATGACGGTCACTTCGACGCGTTCGGCGATGCGCGCGAGCGTGCTGTCGATCGCCTCCGCGGCGCCCCGGATCGCCAGGGTGAGGTGCCCGAAGGCACGGCCGCGGATGTCGTTGATGCCCCCGTAGACGAGCTCGAAGTCCAGACCGGCCGCGGCGAGGTCGAGGAAGACCTGCGCCTGTGCCGAGTCGCCGTCGCGGAACGACAGGGTGACGAGCCTGCCCTCGTGCCTCTCCCGCAGCACCGCGAGCTCCGCAGGCGTCGGCACCCCCTTGACGACGGTGCCGACGAAACGCTGCGAAGCCGGGTTCTGCGGGGCCGAGAAGACGTCGAACACATCGCCCTGTTCGATCACCCGCCCGTGCTCCATCACGGCGACCTTGGTGGCAATGGTCTGGATGACGTCCATCTCGTGCGTGATCACGACGATCGTGACGCCCTGCTCCTCGTTCACCCGCTTGAGCAGGTCGAGCACCTCGTGCGTGGTCTGCGGGTCCAGGGCGCTCGTCGCCTCGTCGGCGAGGAGGATCGCGGGGCGGGTGGCCAGCGCGCGAGCGATGCCGACCCGCTGCTTCTGTCCGCCGGAGAGCTGATCGGGGTATGCCCTGGCCTTGTCGGCCAGGCCGACGAAGCCGAGCAGCTCGCTGACGCGAGCGTCGATATCGGTCTTCGACCAGCCGGCGAGGCGGAGCGGATAGGCGATGTTCGCCTTCACGGTCTTCGCCGCGAACAGGTTGAACTGCTGGAAGATCATGCCGATGCCGCCGCGCACGGCGCGCAGCTCGCGCTCCTTGAGCGCGGTGATGTCGACGCCGTCGACGGTGATCGTGCCGCTGGTGGCGGGCTCCAGGGCATTGATCAGCCGCACGAGGGTGGACTTTCCCGCCCCGGAGTATCCGATGATGCCGAAGACGTCGCCCTTCTCGATCGAGAGGGTCACGTCATCGACGGCGACCAGGTCTGCGGAACCGGGCGAACGAGACGGATATGCCTTTGAGACATTGCTGAGGGTGACGATCGACATGTGTGCTCCGGTGTTGCTGCTCGGGAAACCGAGAATCGGGTGACGCAGCGCGCCACCCGATTCTGTCAGTCGCAGGCTACTTCTGCGCTGCGGTGTCCTTCTCGACCTTCTCCAGCGACGCGACGAGGTCTTCGACCGGCGTCTGCAGCGCGACGGCGGTGTCACCCGACGACTCCAGCAGACCGGCCTGGACGTCGGCGTTGGTCTGGAAGATCTCGACGAGCTTCTTGTAGGTCTCGTTGTCGGCGTCCTCGGCGCGAGCCGCGAAGATGTTCACGTACGGCAGCGCGTTGGGGTCCTCGGGGTCGTCCTGCGCGATCGCGTCGGTGAAGGTCAGGCCGGCGTCCTCGACGAAGTCGTTGTTGATGATGGCCGCAGCCACGTCGGGCAGCGAGGTCGGCAGCAGCGCGGCCTCCAGAGCGGTGACGGTGACCTTGGACTTCTCGGTGTCGACGTCGGCGAGGTCGGAGAAGATCGTGCCGCCGCTCTTGAGCTCGACGAGGCCGGCCGACTGCAGCACGAGCAGGGCGCGCGCCTGGTTGGACGCGTCGTCGGGGACGGCGACGGTCTCGCCCTCGCCGATGCTGTCGACGTCGTCGTACTTCGTCGAGTAGAGGCCGAGCGGGTAGATCGCCGTGGAGCCGATCGGCACCAGGTCCTCGCCAGAGCTCACGTTGTAGTTGGCGAGGTAGACGATGTGCTGGAACTGGTTGAGGTCGATCTCGCCCTCGGTCAGCGCGGGGTTCGGCTGCTCGTAGGAGCCGAAGTCGACGAGCTCGACCGTGATGCCCTCCTCGGCGGCCGCCTCGACGAAGGGCTCCCACTGCGCGTCGCCCTTGCCGACGACGCCGATCGTGACCGTCGTGCCGGTCTCTTCGGCGCTCGAGCCGTCGGAGGACGGCGAATCGGATGCCGTGGCGCAGCCCGCGAGCGCGATGAAGAGCGGGGCCGCGGCGAGCGCGGCGATGATGGACGTGGTGCGACGAGACATGTGTTCCAGGTTTCCTCTCTCAGGGACCCTTCAACGCTAGGCAGGCCCCACCCGCAGACGGGAATCGAGTGTCATACTGCGTCACAGCCGGCGTCTCGGCGAAGGCGGCGCCGACGCACGGCGTGGCGCGCGGGTTCGACCTGCCGCAAGATGGAGGGGTGCACGCCGCCGACCCACACCTTCCCTCCGCGCGCCGGCGCGGCCGTCTGCGGTGGTGGCCGGCGGCAGCGGCGGGCGTGCTGCTCCTCGCCGCATCCGTCTTCCTCCTCTGGCCGCGGGCGGCGCCCGAGGAGACCGCGCCCGCACCGACGCCGACCGCGACGCAGACGCCGCCGCTCCCCTCGCCCACACCCACGCCGACCGGGTTCCCCGCCGACGAGGCCGTCCACGACACCTCGGGGCTCCCTCAGGTCGACGTGTTCGCCGTGATCCCGGCCCTCCCCGTCGACGCCGATCCCTCCGCGCCGTTCACCGGATGGGCGGCTCGCGCGACGGCCGAGTCGGCGCCGGTGTGGGCGGATCCCACGGGAGCCCCGGTCGCCGTGCTCCCCCGCGACTTCACGTTCGACGGCACCACCGTCGCGGTCGTCGAGAAGCAGGAGCACTGGCTGCGGGTGCTGCTCACCGGGCGGCAGGCGCTGCCCTCCACCGGGGATCCCGCGCAGCTGTCGGGCTGGGTGCGCACCGCCGACGTGGAGCTGACCCCCGTCGACGCGGTCGTCGAGGTGAGCCTGTCGGCGCGCACGATCGACATCGTCCGCGGCGACGCCCGCGAGCGCATCGCCACGGATTTCGCCTGGGGGACACCGGAGACGCCCACGCCGCTCGGCCGGTCGTTCATCATGATGACGAGGGCGATTCCCGAGTTCGGCTACACCCGCGGCAACCCGCTGATCTACCTGTCGGTGCAGTCCCCGACGCTCGACGGCTTCGGGGGCGACGCGGCCGCCGTCACCGCCTTCCACTACCACGACGCACGCAGCGGGGCGATCTCGAACGGATGCATCCGCCTCGACGCCGGCACCATCGCGACGCTGGCGCAGCTGCCCCAGGGAACCGGGGTGCGGATCCTGCCGTGAGGGCCGCCCTCCTCGGCGGGGACGCCGACGCCGCGCCGGGAGACCCGCCGGCCCGACCCGCGCGGTCCGGCATCCGCCTCAGACCGCCGACGCCGGGATGCTCACCTCGGCGTCCTCGCGCTCGGTCAGACCGCCGGCCCCGCGACGGCCGCGTCGCCGTCGCCGGAGTCCCGCGAGGGCGACCGCGAACACGGAGGTGAGCACCAGCGCGAGGGCGGGAGCGATCGTCGCCCAGGGTGCGCGCTCGACGTAATCGATGCCCTCCGAGAGCAGCAGCCCCCACTCCGGCAGCGGCGGCTGCGCGCCGAGGCCAAGGAACCCGAGCCCGGCGAGCGCGAGGGCCACGCCGGGGAGGCGCAGCATGCCGTGCCGCAGCAGGGCGGGCAGGGTTCCCGGCAGGATGTGCCGCACCCAGATCTCGAACCGCGACACCCCCGCGAGCGGCAGCCAGCGCACGTACGACAACGCCTGCGCCTCGTCGATCAGCGCCGCGGCGTGGGTCGTCAGCGGCGGCCAGGTCACCCAGAGCACGGCCAGCGCCGCGCCGCCGACCGACGGCCCGAGCAGGGCGGCGATGATGACGCCCGCGAGGATCGGCGGTGTCGCATTGGCGATCTCGGCAGGGCCGCGGGAGACCTCGCCGAGGACGGCGAGGAGGATGCCGACGAGGATCGCGCACAGCACGATGAGCACGGCGGGCGTGAGCGTGCCGATCGTGCCGTGCGCCACACGCGCCAGCAGGTCGCGCCCGCTGGCATCCGCGCCGAACGGCAGGGCGAAGCCGGGCGGAGCCAGCCTCGGATGCGCGATCGCGTACGGGTCGCGCGGCAGGCCGAAGGCGAGGATCGCCACGAGCCCGCCCAGGGTGATCCCGGCCGTCCAGCGCGCCACCCGGCCGTCGGTGCGCGCCTCCGGCGAAGCCGGCAGCGAGCCGGGCGGCAGCGG
>NZ_JASGCY010000091.1:0-29948 GCF_047607465.1 Microbacterium sp.
CCACCGACGACAACGTCACATTCCCCGTGTTCTCCACCACAAACACGTACTGAATAACACCACCCGCCGCCGTGGGAACATCGCCCTCCGTCGACTTCGTCACCTGCAAACCCGGGTCAGCCGTGAACTCCGTCACCACCGTATTCGACGGATCGCTCTCATAGGCATCGCCGTTCGCATCCGTACCTGTCGCGGTCGCCGTGTTCGACACCTCGCCCGCATCAATATCCGCCTGCGTCACCGTGTACTCCGCGGTACAGGTCACGGTCTGATTGACGCCGAGCGATGTCGCTTCGGCGGGGCACGTCGGCTGCGGCAGTGCACCGCTTCCTGTGAAGTTCGCGGCCACTTCGCTCACGCCGACATCGGTCACCGTCGAGGTGCCGGTGTTCTTGATCTCATACGAGTACGTGATGGTGTCACCTGCCTTCGCGTCGGCGATCGGCGAGGCAGGCAGAGCCGACTTCGTGACCTGCAACTCAGGCGGCGACGGGCAACCGGTAACGAGCTGGGGTAGACCGTATTCACTCCGCGCAGGGCTCGGCAATGCGAGCCCGCCAGCGACATATCCGACGCTCGCCGGGTCGGTCGCATCCGGATTGTTGATGACGCTGAGCGCGCTGGCCTTGCGGTGCGCGACGTACATCTTGCCATTGGGGCCACGCCTCACCTGACCGAAGCTGTACGTCCCGAGTTGCGATGCGATGTCCACAACGCTCGCTTGGATCTGCGCGTTCGTGCCCGCGGCCAAATCGAACCGTCGCAGGAAGGGGGTTGTGACGAGTTGCGTCGTGTAGAGGTAGCGGCCATTCGGAGAGAAGTCCGCGAAGTAGGCACTCCCACCTGTCGCTGTCAGCTCGTACAAGAGTGTGAATTTCCCTGTCGCCGCATCGAAGTCGAAGACCCGCACGTACCCTCCGTCGGCCTGCGCCACGAGAGTCTGCGTCGCGGTCGTGTAGACGCTCAGCGCTCCCAAGCTGGAGCTGTGGTTGCGGGGGCCGGTGCTGACCACCGGCGTGCCGCCGTTCTTCGGGCCGCTGCCGTCGAACTCCCAGGCAAGCAAATTGGTGCTGCTCTTCTGAAAGGAGAGCACCCAGAAGCCGGTACCGTCGGCATTGGGCACCGAGGTCAGCGCTTCAGAGGCAGTACCCTGCAACAGCTGCGCTGCCGTCGTGACCTTGCCGGCGCCCCCGTTCGCACTCATGTCAAGCACCGAGTACCGGACCTGCTGTGTCGAGCCGACGGTGACGAGATAGAAGGTGTCGAGCACACCGAGAACGGGGAACGCGGCCACGGTCTCGACGGCACTCGACCATCCACCCAGCCCCGTGCCACCCTCGATCACCTGACCCGCGGCGTTCCAGACGTTGTCACCATTCGAGTAGAAGAGCAGGTTGCCGTCGACATCGGTAACAGTCGTTGTACCCTCATCCGCCACCGAGACGTTCTTGCCTGCGACGAAGACCGGTGCGCTGCCGTCGATGCCAAAGTCGAGCGCCCCGTACGTGCCGAACGTCCACCAACGCTGCGTGGCCAGGCTGTCCTCCGCGGAGCAGGTGATGAGGGCGGGGGCGGCCTGAGCGGGGGTCGGCTGGGTCAGCGGCAGAAACGGCGTCGCGGCGCTGACGGTCAGCACCGCGCCGGCGAGCACGCCGACGGTCACCAGCGCTGTCACGCGGTGAAATCGCGCCCGGAGATTCTTTAGCACACCCACAACCGCTCCAAAACTCGTAGGGATATCCAGTGAAACCCTATCGGACAACACGCTCACAGGTCATCCGTGCGACGCCCTGCAGACGCACCCGGTCAGAACCCGAGTCGGCCGAGCTGCTTCGGATCGCGCTGCCACTCCTTGGCGACCTTGACGTGCAGACCGAGAAACACGCGCGCGCCGAGCAGCGTCTCGATCTCTCCACGAGCCCGCACTCCGACGTCGCGCAGACGCGCGCCCTTGCGGCCGATGATGATCGCCTTCTGGCTGTCTCGCTCGACCACGATCGAAGCATGCACATCGGTGAGGTTGCTGCCCTCACGCGGGGCGATGTCGTCGACCACCACCGCGATCGAGTGCGGCAGCTCATCGCGCACTCCGTCGAGAGCGGCCTCGCGGATGATCTCGGCGATGCGATCCTCCTGCGACTCGTCGGTCGTTATGCCCTCGGGGTAGAGCGCTGGCCCCTCCGGCATCAGCACCAGGATCTCGTCGGAGAGCACGTCGAGTTGATCACGCGTGAGCGCAGACAGCGGGATGACGGCCGCCCAATCCTCGCGGAGAGAATCGACCTCCATCAGCCTCTCGACGATCGCATCCTTGTCGGCGGCATCCGTCTTCGTCACGATCGCAATCTTCTTCGCCCGAGGATAACCGTCGAGCGAAGCAGCGATCCTTCGGTCCCCGGGCCCCACCTGCTCTGTCGCCGGCACGCAGAACCCAATGACATCGACGTCTCCGAGCACCTGCTCAACGAGGTCGTTCAGACGCTCACCGAGCAGAGTGCGCGGCTTGTGGATGCCGGGTGTGTCGACGATCACGAGCTGTCCGTCTGGGCGATTCACGATGCCGCGGATCGCACGGCGAGTGGTCTGCGGTTTGTCGCTGATGATCGCGATCTTCTCGCCGACGAGAGCGTTCGTCAGCGTGGATTTACCCACGTTCGGTCGCCCGACGAACGTCACGAAGCCGCTGCGGCCCTGCTCAGTCATCCTCTGCCTCTCCTTCGTCCGGCGCCTGCGGCGCCCGCTCCACGAACACCGTGGCGATGCCGCGCCCACGGCCGCGCGAGACCCCGCCGGTGAGCAGCAGCCCGTGCACGAGCGCCGTCGCGCCGGGCTGCGGCACCTGGCCGAGCTCCTTGCCGAGCAGTCCGCCGATGGAGTCGACGTCGTCGTCCTCGAGTTCGAGCCCGAACAGGTCGCCGACGTCCTCCAGCGGGAACCGCGCACTCACGCGGTAGCGTCCGTCGCCGAGGTCGGCGATCTCAGCCGACACCTGATCGTACTCATCCGCGATCTCACCGACGAGCTCCTCGATGAGATCCTCCAGGGTCACGAGCCCCGAGATCCCGCCGTGCTCGTCGATCACCAGGCACACGTGCACGGCGTCGCGCTTCATCTGCTGCAGCAGGGTCTCGGCACGCATCGACTCCGGCACGAAGGCCGCGGGGCGCGAGATCGGGCGGATGGACGCCGCCCGCCACGCGCTCTCATCGCGGTACGCGAATTGCACGAGGTCCTTGAGGTAGAGCACGCCGACCACGTCATCGGCCTCGTCGTCGACCACGGGCATCCGCGAGACGCCGCGGTTGAGGAACAGTGCCATCGCCTCGCTCGTCGTCGCCGTCGCATCGACGGTGACCATCTCGGTGCGAGGCACCATGACGGCGCGGACGAACTGATCGGTGAAGTCGAAGACAGAGTGGATGAGATCGCGATCGTCTTCTTCGATCAGGTCGTTAGATGCTGCCTCATCGACCATGCTCAGCAGCTGCTCCTCGGAGCTGAACGTGCTGCGCCCTGCACCAGGGGTGACCCGGTTGCCGACGACGACGAGGCCGTGCGCGAGCGGCCCGAGGCTGAGCCGAACGAAGCGCACCACGGGCGCGAAGCCGCGCAGGATCCGGTCGGCGTGCTGGCGCCCGAACGTGCGCGGGCTCGCGCCGACGAGCACGAAGGAGATGCCGGTCATGAGCACGGCGGCGGCGAGCATCGCCCACCAGATGTTCCCGAACAGGGCCGAGAAGGCGACCGTGACGAGCACCGCGGCGGTGGTCTCCGCGAGCACGCGGATGAACACCACGGCGTTCACGTGCGCCTCGGGATCGGCGGCGACCCGAGACAGGGAGGTCGCATTGCGCCCCTGCGCCCCCATCTCCTCGAGGTCGGTTCGCGACGTCACGCCGAAGGCGGCGTCGATCGCCGCCATGAGGCCGCCGAAAGCGACGAGCAGCAGGGCGGCGGCGAGCAGTAACGCAGCGGTCATCGGCGGCGCTCGGCGGCGGCGAAGCCCTGGATCAGCTCCTTCTGCAGCCCGAACATCTCACGCTCCTCGTCGGGTTCGGCGTGGTCGAAGCCCAGCAGGTGCAGCAGGCCGTGCGTGGTGAGCAGGATGAGCTCGTCCATGAGGGTGTGACCCGCCGTCTGCGCCTGAGCCTCGGCGACCTGCGGGCACAGCACGATGTCGCCGAGGAGTCCGGGAGGGGTCGGACGGTCCTCGGTGCCGGGTCGCAGCTCGTCCATCGGGAAGCTGAGCACATCAGTCGGACCGGGCTCGTCCATCCACTGAACGTGCAGCGCCTCCATCGCGCCCTCGTCGACGAGGACGATCGCGACCTCGGCGTCGGGACTGACGTGCATCTGGGCGAGGTTGTGGTCGGTCAGTCGCTGCAGCACGGTCTCGTCGATGTCGATCGCCGATTCGTTGTTGATCTCGATCATGACTGTGCTCGTTCCTTCGTGGCTCGTGTCATCAGGAGAGGCCTCGTTTCGGCATCCGATCCCGCAGCCCTGGCCGCTGGGCGCCCCGGCGCTCCGCACGACTGGCGAACTGCGCCGCCTGCTCGCGCTCATGCCGCTGCGCGGTGCGCTGCTCGTCGTACTCGCTGTACGCGTCGACGATGCGCCCGACCAGCGAATGCCGCACCACGTCCGCGCTGGTGAGGCGCGTGAAATGGATGTCGTCGATGTCCGCCAGCACCCGGGTGACCAGGCGCAGGCCGGAGGAGCCCTGCGGAAGGTCGACCTGCGTGATGTCGCCGGTGACGACCATCTTCGTGCCGAACCCGAGGCGGGTGAGGAACATCTTCATCTGCTCGGGCGTCGTGTTCTGCGCCTCGTCGAGCACGACGAAGGAGTTATTGAGGGTGCGCCCGCGCATGTACGCGAGGGGCGCGACCTCGATCGTGCCGGTGGCCATCAGACGCGGCACGATCTCGGGGTCCATCATCTCGTTCAGCGCGTCGTAGAGCGGCCGCAGGTACGGGTCGATCTTGTCGGTGAGGGTGCCGGGGAGGAATCCCAGCCGCTCACCGGCCTCGACGGCCGGCCGGGTGAGGATGATGCGGTCGACCTCCTTGCGCTGGAGGGCCTGCACGGCCTTCGCCATCGCGAGGTAGGTCTTGCCGGTGCCGGCCGGGCCGATGCCGAAGACGATCGTGTTCTCCTCGATCGCGTCGACGTACTCCTTCTGCCCGAGGGTCTTCGGACGGATGACCTTGCCGCGCGTGGAGAGAATCGCCTCGCCGAGCACCTCGCTGGGCCGTGGGCCTTCGTCGCGCCGCAGCATCTGCGCCGAGCTCGACACGTCGCTGGGGGCGAGGTCGTGGCCCTGCCGGGTCATCGTGAGCAGTTCGTCCACGAGCGCCCGGGCGGCGGCGACGGCCGCTACCTCGCCGGTGAGGGTGATCTCGTTGCCGCGCACGAGCACCTGGACCTCCGGGTGCTCCTTTTCGAGCACGCGCAGCAGACGGTCCTGCGGGCCGAGCAGCTGCACCATCGCCACGCCGTCGGCGTAGATGCGGTCTGTGGTTTCGTCAGAAGCCAACGAGCTTGTTCTCCTCGATGTCGCCGAGCACGTGTGCGTGCACGTGGAACACGGACTGGCCGGCGCCGGCGCCGTTGTTGAAGATGAGCCGGTACTCGCCGTTCGCGTGCTCGTCGGCCAGCCGCTTGGCCGCCGCCACCATCTCGGCGAGCAGCCCTGGGTCGCCGACGGCGAGCTCGGTGACGTCGCGGTACTGCTCGGTCTTCGGGATCACGAGCAGGTGCATCGGCGCCTGCGGGTTGATGTCACGGAGCGCGAAGACTCGTTCGGTCTCGAGCAGGATCTCGCCGGGGATGTCCCCGGTGAGGATGCGGGTAAAGATCGAGGGCTCGCTCATGCTTCCAGTCTACCGACGCGGTGTACGGCCAGTTCGTTTCGTCCTGGGTCACCAGCGCCCGAGCGCAGCCGACAGCACCGCGATCGCCGCAGGGCCCGCTGTCGAGGTGCGCAGCACCGTGTCGCCCAGCAGCACGCGCTCGGCGCCGGCGGCCACGAGCCGGTCGATCTCGTCGGGAGCGATGCCGCCCTCGGGGCCGACGACGAGCACGAGGTCGCTCCCGTCGGGTTCGAGTGCCGAGAGCCGCACGGTGGCGGTGGGGTCGAGCATCAGCATCCGCTCCCCCGCGGCGCGCTCGGCGAGCTGAGCGGTGGTCACAGGGGCCGTCACCTCGGGCACCCAGGCGCGATGCGCCTGCTTGGCGGCCTCGCGCACGATCGTCGCCCAGCGCTCGCGCCCCTTGACGGCCTTCGGCCCCTCCCACCGCGACACGCTGCGACTGGCCTGCCACGGCACGATCTCGTCGACGCCGAGCTCGCAGGCCGCCTGCACGGCGAGCTCGTCGCGGTCGCCCTTCGCGAGCGCCTGCACGAGCACGATCCGCGGCGACGGCGCAGGGCGATTCTCCCGCGCGGTGACGCGCACGCCGACCCGCGACGGAGTGATCTCCTCGGCGACACCGGTGAGCCAGACGCCCCGTCCGTCGCCGAGGGACACCGCCTCGCCGACGCGGAGCCGGCGCACGACCGCCGCATGCTTGGCCTCGGCGCCGGTGAGCGTGACCAGCCCCCCGACGACGGCTCCGGTCGCCGACTCCACGAGGAAGTGCAGCGCCATGATCAGTGCGAGCGGAACCGGTCGCGGAGCTTCGAGAAGAGCCCCTGCTGGAACTGCGCGAGCTGGGGGCCCGGCGCCTTGCTCTTCTTCGCGAAGTCCTCGATGAGCTTGCGCTGCGCGGGGTCGAGCTTCGTCGGCGTCACGACCTGGACGCCGACCCGCAGGTCGCCGCGCTGGGTGCCGCGCAGAGGGGTGATGCCCCGGCCCTCGATGGTGAGCACGTCACCCGACTGCACGCCCGCACGGATCTCGAGGTCGACGTCGCCGTCGAGTCCCTCGATCGTGGTCTGCGTGCCGAGGATGGCGTCGGTCATCGCCACTTCGAGCGTGGCCAGCAGATCGTCGCCGTCGCGGCTGAACGCGGGGTGCGGGTTGACGGTCACCTCGACGTAGAGATCGCCGTTCGGGCCGCCGGCCCTGCCCACCTCGCCCGAACCGGGAAGCTGCAGGCGCAGGCCGCTCTCGACGCCGGCGGGTATGTCCAGCGACACCGTCCGGCGCGAGCGCACCCTGCCCTGGCCCGCGCAGGTCGGGCACGGGTTCGGGATCGTCGTGCCGTAGCCCTCGCAGGAGCCGCAGGGCTGCGAGGTGACGACGTTGCCGAGGAGGCTGCGCACCTGGCGCTGCACGTGCCCCGAGCCGCGGCAGATGTCGCAGGTGACGGGAGAGGTGCCCGCCTGGCAGCACGAGCCGTTGCAGGTGTCGCAGACCACCGCGGTGTCGACCTCGATGTCGCGGTGCGCACCGAAGACGACGTCGCCCAGGTCGAGGGTCACCCGCACGAGCGCGTCCTGCCCGCGTTCGCGACGCGACCGCGGGCGAGCCCCGCGTCCACCGCCCTGCGCCGCCCCGAAGAACGTCTCGAAGATGTCGCCGAACCCGCCGAAGCCTCCGAAGTCGCCTCCGCCCGGCCCGTCGCCGCCGCCCATGTCGTACCGGCGGCGGGAGTTCTCGTCGCTGAGCACGTCGTACGCATGCGTCACGAGCTTGAACTGCTCGGCCGCCTCTTCTCCCGGGTTCACGTCTGGATGCAACTGGCGCGCGAGCTTGCGGTACGCCTTCTTGATCTCGTCGAGGGACGCGTCCCGGGAGACCCCAAGGACCTCATAGTGATCCGCCACAATCGCCTTTCTGCGTATGTCTTCGAGCGCGCCGCGTCAGCGGCCCGCCTCGTCTTCGTCGAGCATGCGCGACAGGTAGCGGGCCACAGCCCGCGCCGCCGCGAGGTTGCTCGGGTAGTCCATGCGCACCGGCCCCATCACGCCGACGCGCGCCGTGCCGCCCGGCGCGGCGTAGTCGCTGGCGACGATCGAGGCCTCGCCGAGTCCGAACGGGGCGTTCTCGGTGCCGATGCTCGTCGCGAGGCCGTGCGCATCGGCCTCCATCTCGCTCATCAGACGCAGGAGCGTCACCTGCTCCTCGATGGCCTCGAGGAGGGGATGGATGCTGCCGCGGAAGTCCTCGCCGCGGCGCGCGAGCGTCGCAGCCCCCGCCATGACCAGCCTCTCCTGCCGGAACTCGCCGAGCTCGTCGATGATCACACCCGCGAGGACCCGCAACGCGGCATCCGTCGTCGCCTGATCGTCGAGCAGCGTCTGGAGCCGTTCGGCCGCATCGCTCACCGCACGTCCGGTGATGAGCGCCGACAGCCGGGCACGGAGCACCGCGATGTCGCCCTCGTCGAGGGCGACGGGCAGCGGCGTCACCCGCTGGGAGACGCCGCCGGCGTCGGTGACGAGCACGATGAGCATGCGATTCGGGGCGAGGGCGACGAGCTCGAGGTGCGTGAGATGCGCACGGGCGAACGACGGGTACTGGGCGAGCGCGACCTGACCGGTGAGTTGGGTGAGCACCCGCACCGTGCGCGCCATGAGGTCGTCGAGATCGACAGGGTCGGCGAGGAACGACTCGATCGCCGTGCGCTGCGCCATCGACAGCGGGCGCAGCTGGGCGAGGTGGTCGACGAAGACGCGGTATCCCTTGTCGGTGGGCACCCGGCCGGAGGAGGTGTGCGGCGCGGTGATGAGCTCCTCGTCCTCGAGGAGCGCCATGTCGTTGCGGATCGTCGCGGCGGAGACGCCGAAGGAGTAGCGGTCGACGATCGACCGGCTGCCCACGGGCTCGTGGGTCTCGACGTAGTCCTGCACGATCGCGCGGAGAACCTGAAGGCCTCGCTCTGTGACCATCTCGACCTCCCGTCTGGCACTCTGCCACCTAGAGTGCCAATCCTATCGCGCGCACCCTAGGATGACGATCATGACGACGACGTCGACCCTCTCCCTCCCTTGCGGTGTCGTGCGAGGCTCCATCGATGACGGCGTACGCCGTTTCCTCGGCATCCCCTACGCCGCGCCTCCTTTCGGCGCGAACCGGTTCCGCGAGCCGCAGGCGGTGAAGCCCTGGGACGGTGTGCGCGAGGCCACCGAGTTCGGGCCGACCGCGCCGCAGCTGCCCTACGCGGGCCCGATCGGCGAGCTGCTGGGCTCGGTGCGCATCGCCGGAGACGACATTCTGACGGCGAACGTATGGGCACCGACGGATGCCGACGCAGCGCCGGTGCTGCTGTGGATCCACGGCGGCGCGCTGGAGCGCGGCACGGCGGCGATCCCGCTATACGACGGCACAGCGTTCGCGCGGGCCGGCATCGTCTTCGTGTCGATCAACTATCGGCTGGGCTCGGAAGGCTTCTCGGTGCTCGACGGAGCTCCGCGCAATCTCGGCCTGCTCGACGCCGCCGCAGCCCTGGACTGGGTGCATGGGCAGATCGCGGCCTTCGGCGGCGACCCGGCGCAGATCACGGTCATGGGCGAGTCCGCCGGCGGTGGGATCGTTGCAGGACTCCTCACCCGGCCGGCCTCGCGCGCTCTGGTGGCACGGGCCATCATCGAGTCCGGCCCGCTCGAGGCCCAGACGCCGCGAAAGGCCGGGCGCGTCACCGCGCAGCTCGCGAAGCTCCTCGGCATCCGCGCCGATCGCACAGCGTTCGCCGAGGTCTCCCCCGAGAAGCTGCTGCAGGCCAGGCGAGAGCAGTCCGCAGGGTCGTCGCCTCTGGGCGGAGCCCCCGGCTTCCAGTTCGCGATCGATCCGGACGTGCTGCCGCAGTCCCCGCACGAGACCCTGCGCGGGATCGACACGCCGCTCTTGATCGGCAGCAACACCGACGAGTACCGGCTGTGGTTCACGCCCGAGGCGCTCGATGCCGTCACCCCGCTGAAGCTGCTGCTCGCACGGCTCGCGCTGCGCATCCCTCGGCGCGCCGTCGCGGCGTATCGCACCGAGTTCCCCGGCGCCTCCACCGGAGAGATCTTCGGTCAGCTCGCCACCGACATCATGCTGCGCGGCCCCCTCACGCGCCTCGCTCTGGCGCGTAGCGCTGAGACATTCGTGTACGAGTTCGCCTGGCCGAGCCCCGTGCGCGATCTGCGCGCCGCGCACGCCCTCGAGCTCGGCTTCGTCTTCGACCGTCTCGACGACGAGGAGGCGCAGCGGCTCGCTGGCCCCGACGCCCCGCGCGAGCTCGCCGCCGAGATGCACGCCGCGTGGGTCTCGTTCGTGAAGACCGGCGACCCCGGGTGGCCGGCGTATGGGGCGGATCGGCTGACGAGATTGTTCGACACGAGGATCTCGACGGTTCCGCAGCGCCGGACGGCGGGGATGAACCTGCTGCCTAGTCGGTGAGCTCGCGCACGACGGCGTCGGCGAGGAGCCTGCCTCGCAGCGTCAGCCGCACGCGCCCGCGGATCGCGGCGGCCGCGTCGACGAGCCCGTCGGCCATGAGACCCGCCACCCGCGACCGGTTGCCCTCGGGCAGGTCCGAGACGGCGATGCCCTCGGCGAGCCGGCTCTGCAGGAGCACCCGCTCCAGCATCCGCGCTTCGGCATCCGGTCTCTCCGTGCCAGCCGCCGGGGACTCGGATGCAGCGAGGCGCTGCGCGTAGGCGGCCGGATGCTTGACATTCCACCAGCGCAGCCCCGCGACGTGACTGTGCGCACCGGGGCCGAACCCCCACCAGTCGCTCCCCCGCCAGTAGGCGAGGTTGTGGCGAGAGCGGTTGTCGCTCCCCTGCGATGAAGAGCGCGCCCAGTTGCTGGCCTCGTACCACTCGAACCCGGCCGCGGCGAGACGCGCGTCTGCGAGCTCGTACATGTCGGCCTGCAGATCGTCGTCCGGAGTCGGCACCTCGCCGCGACGGATCTGCCTGGCGAGCTTGGTGCCGTCCTCGATGATCAGCGCGTACGCGGAGATGTGGTCGGATTCCAGTTCCAGCGCCGCGTCCAGCGAACGCTCCCAGTCGCCGAGCAACTCGCCAGGGGCCCCGTAGATGAGATCGACGCTCACGGCGAGCCCGGCGTCCTTCGCCGCGGCCACGGCCGTGCGCACGTTCTCGGGGTCGTGGGTGCGATCGAGGGCGGCGAGCACGTGCGGCACCGCCGACTGCATGCCGATCGACACCCGGGTGACGCCGGCATCCGCCAGAGTGCGCACGACCGCCGGGGTCACCGTGTCGGGGTTCGCCTCGACCGTCACCTCGGCGCCCTCGGCGATGCCGAAGGCGGAGACGGCCGTGTCGAGCATGCGCGCGAGGTCTCCCGCGGGCAGGAGCGTCGGGGTGCCGCCGCCGAAGAAGACCGTGTCCATCGGTCGCAGCGCGCCCGCCTCGGCGAGCACCCGTTCGGCCAGCGAGATCTCGTCGGCCAGCGTCGTCGCGTAGTCCTCCTGCTTCGCGCCGCGCAGCTCGCCCGCGGTGTAGGTGTTGAAGTCGCAGTAGCCGCAGCGGACGCGGCAGAACGGGATGTGCAGGTATGCCGAGAACGGCGTCGAGCGGTCGATCGGCAGGTCCGCCGGGAGGCGGCCGTCGACCGGGGCCGGGTCGCCGATCGGCAGGGGTCCGGCCATCACGAAGTTCGCGCCATCAGACGGGCGTCGCGTACAGCGGCGAGATCGCCCGCAGATAGCGTGCGAACAGCTCCTTGCGACGCCGCTTCACGAGCACCGGGAGCAGCCGGTACAGCAGCGCGTTCGGTGCGTCGAAGGCGCGCACGGTGAACCACACCTCGTCGTTGTCCTCGCGCCAGTCGATGTCGAACGACTCCTCGCCGCTCACGACGGACCCGCCGACAGTGCCCAGCACGAAGCCGACGCGGCGCTTCTCCTCTGTGACCGAGATGACGCGCAGCTCGGCGTCGGCGCGCATGCCGGCGACGTGACCGTGGAGCTTGAGGGTCATGCCCGGTCCGACGAACGGGGTGCCCTCGGCGTCGAAGCGCTGCTCGACCTCGCTGCGGCTGGGGGCGATCGGGGTGCCCTCGGCGTCGAAGCTCACGCCGGCGTACGCGGGACCGGATGCCGGGCGCACGTCTTCGATGCGCAGGCCCGCCGCGCGCTGCGCCGTCCACGACAGCAGCGACTCGCTGGCCGTCTGGAAGCGCTCCGCACCGCTGCCGATCCGCCAGGACTGCTCGGCCGGGATGCTGCGTTCCGGCGGGTACTGCATCAGATCGGACGCGTGGGTCGCACCCACGGCCGCATAGTCCACCGTGTCGTCTCGGAAAGTCCCGCGCCGCATGATCTCCACCCTACTTCGGCTTGCTGAAACGGTGGTGAGTCCTACTTCTTCTTCGCCTCGACGTCGCCGGAGAGCGCTGCGATGAACGCCTCCTGAGGGACCTCGACGCGACCGACCATCTTCATGCGCTTCTTCCCCTCTTTCTGCTTCTCGAGGAGCTTGCGCTTGCGGGTGATGTCACCGCCGTAGCACTTGGCGAGCACGTCCTTGCGGATCGCGCGGATGGTCTCGCGCGCGATGATGCGCGCGCCGATCGCCGCCTGGATGGGCACCTCGAACTGCTGGCGAGGGATGAGCTTGCGCAGCCGCTCGGCCATCATCGTGCCGTAGGCGTAGGCCTTGTCGCGGTGCACGATCGAGCTGAACGCGTCGACCTTCTCGCCCTGCAGCAGGATGTCGACCTTCACGAGGTCCGCCTCCTGCGACCCCGATGGCTCGTAGTCGAGCGAGGCGTACCCCTGCGTCTTCGACTTCAGCTGGTCGAAGAAGTCGAAGACGATCTCGCCGAGAGGCATGTCGTAGCGCAGCTCGACGCGCTCCTCGGAGAAGTACTCCATACCAAGCAGCGTGCCTCGCCGCGACTGGCACAGCTCCATCACGGTGCCGACGTAGTCCTTGGGCAGCAAGATCGCGGTCTTCACCATCGGCTCGGACACCGATCCGATGCGGCCGTCCGGATACTCGCTCGGGTTGGTCACAGTGACGGTCTCGCCGGTGTCGCTGGTGACGACCTCGTAGATGACGCTGGGGGCCGTGGTGATGAGGTCGAGGCCGAACTCGCGGGAGAGGCGCTCGGTGATGATCTCGAGGTGGAGGAGCCCAAGGAACCCGCAGCGGAAGCCGAAGCCGAGCGCCACGGAGGTCTCCGGCTCGTACTGCAGCGAGGCGTCGGAGAGCTTGAGCTTGTCGAGCGCTTCGCGCAGCTCCGCGTAGTCGCTGCCATCGATCGGGTAGATGCCGCTGAAGACCATCGGCTTGGGATCGGTGTACCCCGCCAGGGCTTCGGATGCCGGCTTGCGGGCGTTCGTGACGGTGTCGCCGACCTTCGACTGGCGCACATCCTTCACGCCGGTGATGAGGTAGCCCACCTCGCCGACGCCGAGACCCTTCGTCGGCACCGGCTCGGGGCTGGAGACCCCGATCTCCAGCAGTTCATGGTTCGCGCCGGTGGACATCATCTGGATGCGCTCGCGGGGCGACAGGCTGCCGTCGACCATCCGCACGTAGGTGACGACGCCGCGGTACGAGTCGTACACGGAGTCGAAGATCATGGCGCGGGCAGGGGCATCCGCATCACCGACGGGAGCCGGGATCTCCTGCACGAGGCGGTCGAGCAGGGCTTCGACGCCCACGCCGGTCTTTCCGGACACGCGCAGCACGTCGTCGGGACTGCCGCCGATGAGGTCGGCGAGCTCCTTCGCGTACTTCTCCGGTTCGGCGGCCGGCAGGTCGATCTTGTTCAGCACCGGGATGATCGTGAGGTCGTTCTCGAGCGCGAGATAGAGGTTCGCGAGCGTCTGCGCCTCGATGCCCTGCGCGGCGTCGACGAGCAGGATCGCGCCTTCGCACGCCGCAAGCGACCGGGACACCTCATAGGTGAAGTCGACGTGGCCGGGGGTGTCGATCATGTTCAGCGCCACGGCCTGACCGTCGACCTGCCACGGCATCCGCACCGCCTGGCTCTTGATTGTGATGCCGCGCTCGCGCTCGATGTCCATGCGGTCCAGGTACTGGGCGCGCATGTCGCGGTCCGAGACCACGCCCGTGATCTGGAGCATGCGGTCGGCGAGCGTCGACTTGCCGTGATCGATGTGGGCGATGATGCAGAAGTTGCGGATCTGCTCAGCGGGCGTGGCCGCGGGCTGAAGCGGTGTGAGGGCGCGTGGTGACATGTCCTGTCGATTCTACGGTCAGGGGAGCCTAATCCCCGATCCGCCGGAGCCGGCGGCACTAGCTGGACTGCCGTCGCGCAAAAGCTCGAGCCGAAGATCGTCGAGGAGATCTGGGGCGTCACGCCGGTCGAGGACCTCGGCTGGGAAAAGTGGGACTCGTCTGAGTGCACACGGGGGCCGGTGGTCATCCACCGGCCCCGCTTTTCTGTTCCTATGCTGGAGGGGTGACTCTCCAAGTGGTCCTCGTGCACGGCATCCGCACGTCCGCGACGATGTGGCGCTCGCAACTGGCGTGGCTCGACGAGCACGGCGTCCCCGCCACGGCCGTCGACCTGCCGGGCCACGGGTCCAGGATGCATGAGGACTTCACCCTGCACGAGGCCCTGCACACGATCGATGAGGCCGTGCGTCAGGCGGCCCAGAACGGGCCGGTGCTCCTGGTCGGGCACTCGATGGGCGGGCTGCTGACGCTCGCCTACACGGGCGGTGAGCACAAGCCGCCCGTGACGGCGCTGATCGCGGCATCCTGCACCGCACTCCCCCACGGCGCAGGTCTCGCCGCCTACCGTCTGATCGCCGGAGCGGTGAACTCGCTGCCCGATCGCGGGCTGTGGCTCACAGAGCGGATCCTCGACGCCACCATCCCGCCCGAGACGAGAGACGACTTCGCCGCCGGCGGCTACGCCCTCGACACCCAGGATCAGGCTCTGCGCAGCCTGGCCGCTCTCGATATCGCGACGGCCGTGCAGCGCATCGGCATCCCGCTGTGGTTCGTGAACGGCCAGTACGACCAGCTGCGCGTCAACGAGACGCTCTTTCGCCGACTGGCTCCGCACGCCGAGCTCATCGTGGTCCCGCAGACCACGCACCTGGTCACCGCGATGCGACCGCGCGTCTTCAACGCCGTGCTGCGGTTGGCGATCGCGACGATCGAGGCTAGCGGGTCCACGGCTTCGCCACCCCGGTGAGCACGCCGCCGACGACCGAGAGCACGGCCGCCGCCGCGAAGACGAGCCAGAACCCGCCGACCAGGGCGACGAACCCGGCCCCCAGCACGGGGCCGATCAGCTGGCCGAGCGCGGCGGTCACGTTGACGATGCCGAGGTCGCGGGCGTGGTCCTTCTCGTCCGGCAGCAGATCGGCCGCGAAGGCGAGCCCGACGGTCGAGAAGGCGCCGTAGCCGAGTCCCATGAGGGCTGCGGCGATCATCGTCACCTCGAAGGTGGGCACCAGTGCGATGACGAGGCCGGAGGCGGCCTGCACGAACGCCGCGGCGACGGTGAGCCCTCGACGGTTGCCGGTGCGGTCGGAGAGGATGCCGGTGAGCACCGAGGCGATGACGACGAACACCGTGTAGACGACGATGAGCAGCAGCAGGTTGTCCTGCGCTTCGGCGCTGGGCTGGCCGAGCCCGTGCAGCAGGAAGAACAGGAACAGCGCCGTGCCGAGCGCGTTGCCGATGTTCGCGACGAGGCGTCCGGCGAGCATCCAAGCGAAGTCGCGATCACGCAACGACGCGAACAGCGACCGCTCGCTGCGGTCAGGGCGCAGCTCGCGGGTCGCCGCGGGGTCGGGCAGCAGCAGGGCCGCGGCCGTGCCGACGACGGCGATGATGGCGGCCAGCATCCAGTATCCGGTGGCGATGTCGAGGCCGAGGAGCACGACCAGCCCGACGCCGAGCACGATGCCGACGGCCTGACTCGATCCGACGGCCGCGGATGCCGCACCCCGCTGCCGTGGCGGGAGCTGATCGGCGATCATCGCCGTGAACGCCGCCGATGAGACCGCGACGCCGATCGAGACTCCGACCCACGCCGCGCCCACCGCCCAGGGACCCGCGGTGTATCCCGTGACCGCCAGGCACACGGCCGTCAGTCCGACGCCGCCCAGCACCCAGGGACGCCGGCGACGACGCCCGGCGCCCGCTCGGTCGGAGAGCGCTCCGGCGACGGGTCCTGCGACGATGCCCGCCAGGCCGCCGATGCCGAGCACGAGCCCCGAGGACACGACTCCCTTGATCCAGTCGTCCTCTGGGGTGTCGAGCTGCAGGGGCAGCAGCAGCTGCACCGGAGTGAGCTGCACCGTCCAGATCGCCAGCCACGCCAGGGTGAACAGCGTCATCCACCCCGATCCGACCTTCGTGTTCGCGGTCATCGCCCGCTCCCCTCGCGATGGCGGGCGGTGAGGGATCCGGATCGAGGTGCGAGAGTCATGCACGTTCCTTGAGGTAGATACCGGTACCCTGATGTCGGCACCGGAATAGTGATGATTCTGCCATTTAGGGAGATCGCCCCGGATGCTGATAGGATTGGTTCTTGGCTTGCGTGTGGGTTTTTCCCTCACGACCGCCGCGCAGGAGCCCTCTTCTCCAGCCGGCACTCCGAAACAACTCCTGTACAGAAAGCGTCCACACGTGGCAAACATCAAGTCGCAGATCAAGCGCAACAAGACCAACGAGAAGGCTCACGAGCGCAACAAGGCCGTGAAGAGCGAGCTGAAGACCCTCGTTCGTCAGACCCGCGAGGCCGTCGCCGCCGGCGACAAGACCAAGGCTGAGGCCGCGCTGAAGAAGGCATCCGTCAAGCTCGACAAGGCCGTCAGCAAGGGCGTCGTGCACAAGAACCAGGCGGCGAACCGCAAGTCGGCCATCGCCAAGCAGGTCGCCGCTCTCTGAGCATCCTGATCGAAAGGCCCGTCTCCCCTTGCGGAGGCGGGCCTTTTCTCATCCCTCCGGTCCGGCCGGCCGTGCCGTGCCGTCCGGCGGGCCGTGCCGTCCGTCCGGCGGTCGCCCCGGCCGTGCCGTCCGTCGGCTCAGAATCCGTCTGCATGCCGAGAATCCGTGTCTCGACCTGCAGACGGGAATCGGGCATGCGGACGGTACGCCGAGGAGGGTGGCGGATGCCTGTGGCAAGCCCTCAGCGGATGTCGAAGGCCTGCACGCCCTCGAGGTCGGCACCGCCGAGAGGCTCGCGCACCCAGCGCACGAGGTTCCACCCGGTGTCCGGGTCGCCCTCGATGGCGCACATGCCGGTGTTGTCGATGCGCCACGCCGCCGCCTCGCGGAGGTCGACGCCGGTGACGCGGGCAGCGGCCCAGACTCTGATCGCCGCGCCGTGGCTGACGACGACGGCGGTGCCTCCCCCAGCGGCGACCTTGGTGATCGCATCGTCGTAACGCGCGAAGAACTCGTGGCCCGATTCTCCGCCGTCGGTCATCGCGTCGAGGTCGCCGGTCCCCCAACTGCCCAGAGTCTTCATGTACGCGTGGACCGCATCGAGGTCGTTGCGCATCTCCCAGCGGCCCGCGGAGATCTCCTCGAACCCCTCGACCACCTCGACGTCGAGTCCGCGATCCGTGGCGAGCGGGGCCGCGGTGAGCTGCGTGCGCACGAGCGGCGAGGCGTGGATCGCGTCGATCGGCACGCCGTTCAGAGCGCCCGGAATAGCAGCGGCCTGCTCCTGACCGAGGTCGGTGAGCCCAGCGCCCGGAAAGCCCGTGTCGAGCGCGCCGAGCACGTTGCTGGGTGTCTCTGCGTGGCGGATCAGCAGTAGCCGCATTCTCATTCTCCGAACGGTCGACGGGTGGCGATGACGGTGACCATGCGCTCCAGGGCGAAGATCGGGTCGCGCGCGGCGCCCTTCACCTCGGCATCCGCTCTGGCCGTCGCCTGGATCGCCATGCCGAGGGAGCGCTCGTTCCAGCCCGAGAGGTCGCGCCGCGCCCGGTCGACCTGCCAGTCCTTCATGCCGAGGCGCTGGGCGAGCTGGCGGCTCGGCTCGCGGTTCCCGGCGACGCGGGCCATCGTGCGCAGCTTCATCGCGAAGGCGGCGACCATCGGCACCGGGTCGGCGCCGGAGGCGAGGGCGTGCCTCAGAGCGATGAGGGCCTCACCATAGCGCCCGGCGATCGCGGTGTCGGCGACGACGAACGCGGAGACCTCGACACGCCCCCCGTAGTACTTCGTCACGACGTCGTCGGTGATGTCGCCCTCGACGTCGCCGATGAGCTGCTGGCAGGCGGCAGCGAGCTCGGTGAGGTCGTCGGCGAAGGCGGAGACGAGGGCGCGCAGCGCCGCCGGCGCGATCCGCTTGCCCGCGGCCTTGAACTCCCCCGCCGCGAAGTCGGCGCGCTCGCCGTCGCGCTTGATCGCGGGGACGGCGATCTCGATGCCGCCGCCGGCGCCCGCGCGCAGCGCGTCGAGCAGCTTCTTGCCACGGACACTCGCCCCCGAGTGGCGCAGCACGACGGTCGCGCCCTCCTGCGGATGATCGAGGTAGGAGACGGCCTCCTGCAGGAAGGCGTCGGAGCACTTCTCGACGCCGGCGACGCGGACGAGCCGCGGCTCACCGAACAGGGAGGGCGAGGTCAGCGAGAGCAGCGTGCCCGGCGCGTAGTCGTCGGCGCGCACATCGCTCACCTCGAGCGCCGGGTCCTCGGCGCGCAGGTAGTCGCGCACCCCGGCGATCGCGCGCTCGGCGCAGACCTCTTCGGGGCCGAAGACGAGCACGACGGATGCCGGGCGCGGATCGCGCCACGACACCTGAGGGATCTTGGCAGCCTTCGCCGGAGCTCGTGATCCGGTCCGCGCAGCTGCCATGTCTCCAGCCTACCGGCGGCCGCCGACGTCGAGGCTCCGCCTTCTCGGGCTGGATGTATCACGGGCCTTCCGTCTCTCACCCGTCGTCGGTCCAGACGACGAGCTCGCCCTCGCGGATCGCGAGCAGCACACGGCCCTGCATATCGGTGCGGAAGACGTGCGCGCCGACGGCATCGAGCACCGCGATGATCTCGTCGCGCGGATGCCCGTAGTCGTTGTCCTCGCCGACGGTGATGAGGGCGACGGTCGGGCGCAGCGCCTCGTACAGCCCCGGATCCTGATCGGCGCTGCCGTGGTGGGCGACCTTCACGACCGCGAAGCCGCCGTCGAGCCGGGCGGTGCGCTGCAGCATCCGCTGCGACTCGGCGCCGAGGTCTCCGAGGAAGATCGACCTCGGCACTCCCCCGCCCTCGAACACCGTCACGACGCTCGCGTCATTGCCGCTGGGGAACGCCGCCGACCCGCGCAGCGGCCAGAGAACCTGCCATGACGCGCCGCCGAGAACACCGGCGAGGCCCGCACTGGCAGCGACCGGCCGGGCGCCAGCGGCGGCGAGGCGCGCCAGCATCCGCTCGTCCTGGATCGTCGCGGTCGGCCCGTGCAGCACCTGCCCGACCCGCCCCTCGACGGCCGCGGCGCCGCCGACGTGATCGAGATCGAAGTGCGTGAGCACGAGCAGGTCGATGCGCTCGACGCCGAGCCCGCGCAGGCACGCGGCGAGCGGCTCGGGCTCCGGACCAGTGTCGATCAGGGCGACCTCCTCCCCCGAGCGGACGACGATCGCATCGCCCTGGCCGACGTCGCAGGCCGCGATCGCCCAGCCGTCGGGACTCGTGGCTGTCGCCAGCGGACCGGCGAGGAGCAGCTGCCCGGCGCCCGCGGCGAAGACAACGACCACGATCGCCCCCGATGCGCTGCGCACCCAGCGCAGCATCCGCTTGTCCGCCGGCGACCCGCGGGCACCGATGAGCACGACCGCCACCGCCGCGCTCACGACGGCGACGAGCAGGGCGCTGCCGACCCCCGGCATCAGCGGTAACTGCGCGAGCGGCAGTTGCGCGCTCACCGCCGCCGTCGTCGCGATCCACGCGGCGGGCAGCCACGCCGACGCCGTGAGCAGATCGGCCAGCACCGGCACTGGAGCGGCGAGACAGGCGAGCAGGCCGATCACCGTGGCGATCGGGGCCGCGGGACCCGCGACCAGGTTGGCGGCCACGCCGATCAGTGACTGCTGCTCGGCGAAGAGCGCGATGATCGGCCCGCAGGCGAGCTGGGCGGCCAGGGGCACGGCGATCGCCAGCGCGACGCCCTGCGGCATCCACCGTCTCATCCCACGCGCGAGCGGAGGGGCGAGAAGGATGAGCGCGCCCGACGCGACGACCGACAGCGCGAATCCCGGCGTGGCCGCCAGCCACGGATCGACGATGAGGATGCCGGTGGCGCACAGCCCGAGCATCCCGGCGCCCGCGCTGGGCCGACCGAGCAGCACCGACAGCATCGCCACGGCGGCCATCACGGCGGCGCGGATGACGCTGGGCTCCGGGGTGACGAGCACGACGAACGCGGCGAGAGCTGTCAGGGCGGCGAGCACCCGCATCCGGCGTCCGCCGCCGCACAGCGCCGTCAGCCAGAAGACGGCGCCGACGACGATGGCGCAGTTCGCTCCGCTGACCGCGGTCAGGTGGCTGAGACCGCTCGCGCGCATGTCGTCGTCGAGCTGCGCCGGCACGACGCGGGTGTCGCCGACGGCGAGGCCCGGCAGCAGGCCCCCGCCGGGTTCGGGCAGTCGGGTCGAGCGGGCCACGAAATCGCGCTTGACGTCGGCGGCCAGCGCGAACACGCCGGATGCGGGGCGTTCGATCTCCGCCAGCGAGGCGAAGACGACGATCGCCGACCGTTCACCTGGGTCGGTGACGCCCGCCTGACCGGTGACGGTGATCGACGCCCCCATGTCGAAACCGTCGCCGGGGTCGACCCCGACCCTGGCCGGGGCCGACAGCGCGGCGACGGAGCCCGGAGGACCGACGCCGGTGAGCTGCACTCCGAACCACAGGCGGCCGTCCGTTCCGACGGATGCCGACGAGGTGATCTCCCCGTGCGCCTCGACGATCCGGCCGTCCCAGTCGGCGGCCGCCTCGCGCCCCGCAGACGCAAGGAGCACCGAGACCGCGACAGCGGCGCACGCGCTGGAGGCCACGATGACGAGGCCGCTGCCGGGTCGGCGCACGACGAGCGCGGCGCCGCAGCCGACCGCGCAGGCCACGATCGCCCAGGGCGCGCTCGACGGCACGAAGACGCACAGCAGGGCGAGCGCCCACACCGCGCCGATGACGGGCAGCAGTCGCAGATCGCGCCTGTTCACACCCGCACCCCGTCGCGGATGCCGGCCAGCAGCTTCTCGCCGATCCCCGGCACGGCGAGCAGATCGTCGACCGAGGCGAAGCGCCCGTTCTCCTCGCGCCAGTCGATGATGCGCTGCGCCAGAGCCGGGCCGATGCGCGGCAGCGTCTCGAGCGCGGTCTGATCGGCGGTGTTCAGGTCGATGCGATCATCGCCCGGCACCGCGGCAGCTTGTCCCGGCGGCGCGGCGCCGACGACCGGTACGAAGACCTGCTCGCCGTCGGAGAGGATGCGGGCGAGGTTGATCGCGGCGAGATCCGCATCGTCGGTCGTGCCGCCCGCGGCGGCGATCGCATCGACGAGCCGCGCATCGAGATCGAGAATGTACAACCCTGGTCGATGCACCGCACCGAGCACGTGCACGTACAGTTCGCCCGCGGCCGTGCCGCTGGATGCGGGCAGTGGGACCGCGTCCACGGGCGCCGCCTGCCCGCGCATGATGCCGAGACCGACCGCGGCGGAGAGCACGACGAGCCCCAGCACCACGGCCGCGCCGATGCTCAGCCGGAGCTTTCCCGGGGGCGCGAGCGGCGTGGGCGTGTCGGGCATCCGCCCACACTAATCCGGCGCCGCGGGCGCGAGAGGCGCAATCCCAGGGCCCGTGGACAACTCACGCAGGACGCGAGATGTGCAGAGCATCCGGCCGAAGGAAGCGGGGCTCGATCGGTCGCGCCGCGCGCCGACGGCCCTGCGGAACCCCTCAGCCCTTGACGACGATGCTGACGATCTTCGGGGCGCGCACGATGACCTTGACGATCTGCTGGTCGCCGATCGAGCGGATCACGCGCTCGTCGGCGCGCGCCAGGGTCTCGAGGTCGGCCTCGCCGATGCGCGCCGGCACCTCGAGCTGCGCGCGCACCTTGCCGTTCACCTGCACGACCGCGGTGACCGTGTCCTCGACGAGCAGCGCCGGGTCGGCGGAGCGCCAGGTGACCAGGCCCACCGAAGGCTCGTGGCCGAGCGCCTCCCACATCTCCTCTGCGGTGTGCGGGGCGATGAGGTCGAGCATCACGGCGATCGTCTCTGCGGCCTCCCGCACGGCGGGGTCGCCGGCACCGGCGGCACCGTCGATCGTCTTGCGGGTGAGGTTCACCAGCTCCATGAGACGGGCGACGAGCACGTTGAACTTCGTCTGCTCGACGAGCCCCGGGGCCTCGGCGAGGAGCTTGTGCGTCGCCCGACGCAGCGCCGCGTCGCCGCCGTTGAAAACGACGTCGACGGGACTCGCGACCTCGTCGGCGATGCGCAGCGCGCGGGAGAGGAACTTCTGGGCGCCGGTCGTGGAGACATCCGCCCAGTCCTTGTCGTCCTCGACGGGGCCGGCGAAGGCCAGGCCCACCCGCAGCGCGTCGGCGCCGTGCGCGTCGAGCTCCTCCTGGAACAGCACGAGGTTGCCCTTGCTCTTCGACATCTTCTGGCCGTCGAGCAGCACCATGCCCTGGTTGATGAGGTTCGAGAACGGCTCGGTGAAATCGATCAGCCCCAGGTCGAACAGCACCTTGGTGATGAACCGTGCGTACAGCAGGTGCAGGATCGCGTGCTCGACGCCGCCGATGTACGAGTCGACCGGAGCCCAGCGCGAGGCCTGCTTCGGGTCGAACGCCACGACGTCGCTGTTCGGCGACAGGAACCGCAGGAAGTACCACGAGCTGTCCACGAACGTGTCCATGGTGTCGGGGTCGCGCAGCACCGGGTCGCCCGTGGCCGGATCGACCGTGCGCACCCAGCTCTCGGCCCCGCCGAGGGGCGAGGTGCCCTTCGGCGCGAGGTCGAGGCCCTGCACGTCGGGGAGCCTCACCGGCAACTGCTCCTCGGGGACGGGGATGATCCGCCCGTCCTCGGCATGCAGCATCGGGATCGGTGTGCCCCAGAAGCGCTGGCGCGAGATCAGCCAGTCACGCAGGCGGTAGTTCTTCGCCGCGCGTCCGGTGCCGGATGCTTCGAGCTGCTCGATCGCGCGGGCGATCGCGTTGCGCTTGGACAGCCCGTTGAGCTCACCGGAGTTGATCATGCGGCCCTCGCCGGTGAGCGCGATGCCGGTGACGGACGGATGCTGGTCGTCGATGGCAGGCAGCGTGTCGATGGGCACGCCGTCCTCGTCGACCTCGACGATCGGCATCGCACCGGTGATCGGGGCGGTCGTGTCGACGACGACTTTGACCGGCAGGTCGAACGCGCGGGCGAAGTCGAGGTCGCGCTGATCGTGCGCGGGCACCGCCATGACCGCGCCGTGACCGTAGTCGGCGAGCACGTAGTCGGCGGCCCAGATCGGCAGCCTCTCGCCGTTGACGGGGTTGATCGCGTAGCGCTCGAGGAACACGCCGGTCTTCGGCCGGTCGGTGGCCTGACGGTCGATGTCCGTCGTCTTCTGCACCTCGGCCAGGTACGACTGGAACCGCTCGCGCACCTCGTCCGTCGCCTCGGCCGCGAGCTCCGCGGCGAGGTCGCCGTCAGGCGCGACGACGAAGAAGGTCGCGCCGTGCAGGGTGTCGGGGCGGGTCGAGAACACCGTCACCGGCTCATCGCGTCCCTCGATGCGGAAGTCGACGTCGGCGCCGACCGAGCGGCCGATCCAGTTGCGCTGCATCTGCAGCACCTTCGACGGCCAGAAGCCCTCGAGCTGGTTCAGGTCGTCGAGCAGACGGTCGGCGTAGTCGGTGATGCGGAAGTACCACTGGGTGAGCTTCTTCTTGATGACCTCGGCCCCGCAACGGTCGCAGCGGCCGTCGACGACCTGCTCGTTCGCGAGCACGGTCTGGTCGTTCGGGCACCAGTTCACCGGGCTCTTCTTGCGATAGGCCAGACCCCGCTCGTAGAGCTTCAGGAACAGCCACTGGTTCCAGCGGTAGTACTCCGGGTCGGAGGTGTGCAGCACCCGCGTCCAGTCGAACGAGACGCCGTACGCCTCGAAGCCCGCCTTCTGCTGCGCGATGTTCTGGTAGGTCCACTCGCGGGGGTCCGCACCCTGGCGGATCGCCGCGTTCTCGGCGGGCAGGCCGAACGAGTCCCAGCCGATCGGGTTGAGGACGTTGTGCCCGCGGTGACGCCAGAACCGGGCCACGATGTCGGAGTACAGGTAGTTCTCGGCGTGGCCCATGTGCAGATCGCCCGATGGGTACGGGAACATCGCGAGCACATAGCGGCGCGGACGCGTGTCGTCATCGCCTCCGGTGACGAACGTGCCGTTGTCGGCCCAGTACTTCTGCCACTTGGCCTGGATCGCGTGCGCGGACAGCGCCTCGTCTTCAGCGGGAGCAGTGGAGGAGGTCTCAGACAACGAACACACAACCAATCGGGAGGGAAAGACGGGATCAGTCCAGGATATCCGAACGCCACGAGGCCGGCAGGCGCGCGCCGAGGGCGGCGAGCGGCGCCCTCGCCTTGGTCGCGACCTCGGCGACCTCGGATGCTGCGGCGGAACGCCAGGTGATGCCCCCGCCCGCACCCACCACCGCCTCGTCGGTGTCGATCACGATGCTGCGGATCACCATCGCGAGGTCGACGGCGCCGCCGTCGGAGACGTAGCCGAAGCAGCCGGCGTAGACGCCACGAGGGCCGCCTTCGAGCTCGTGCAGACGGGTCATCGCCGAGAGCTTCGGCGCCCCCGTCATGCTGCCAGCGGGGAACGCCGCGTCGAGGAGCGCCGCGAACGTCGTGCCCTCGGCGGCCGTGCCGCTGACGGTGCTCACGAGCTGATGCACAGCGGGGTAGGTCTCCACCTGCCAGAGGCCGTCGACGCGGATCGAGCCAGGCACGCACACGCGGGACAGGTCGTTGCGCATGAGGTCGACGATCATGACGTTCTCGGCGCGTTCCTTCGGGTCGGCCCGCAGCTCCGCGGCGAGCGCGGCATCCGTCTCCGGGTCCGCTCCGCGCGGACGCGTCCCCTTGATCGGGCGCGTGCGGATCACTCCCCCCTCGGCATGCAGGAACTGCTCGGGGCTCGCACTGAGCAGGCTGCGCCCGCCGATGCGCACGAAGCCGCCGTGGTGGGCCGGGGTGGCGCCGCGCAGGCGCAGATAGGTCGACACATCGTCGTGCGCGCCGCGCACCGTGAAGCGGGTGGTGAGGCAGACCTGATAGGCGATGCCGGCACGGATGAGCGCGCGGCACTGCTCGATGAGTGCGGCGTACTCGGCGGGAGTGTGGCGGGCGACGGCCGCTGGTCCGCCGGGTTCGGCAGGAAGAGCGGATGCCGCACCACGCGGCTCGCACACGAACGACGCCCATTCGTCGATGTCATCATCTGCGGCGAGCGCCCACGTCTCTCCGGTCGTGTTGTCGAAGGCGGCGAGCCGGGTCACACGCAACCAGGCCTCGCCGACGCTGGGCTCGATGGGTGCTCCGGCAGCGCGAGCACCGCTCTCGTAATCGCACCAGCCCACCCAGCCGCCGGAGAACGGGATCCCGGTGCTCTGACTCGCGTCGATGCGCACCTGGTCCGGGCGCGCGTCGGCGTTGCCTGTGCCGATGAAGCTCCACCCATCGAGCGATCCGGATCCGGAGTCCAACCAGAAGACATCGGACGTCGCCGCAGCCAGCGCGGCGAAGAACGCGACCGGGTCGACCTGCGCGGTCACAGCACGGGCGGTCAGTCGTTCGGGCACCATTCCAGCCTAGATCGCGCCGCCCGGCATATTCTCATCGTGTGGATGACTTCGTGCCGTGGCTGATCGAGTTCCTGCGATCCGTCGATCCCATCGCACGCACGCTCATCGCCGGCCTCGCAGTCATGCTGGAGACGAGCATCCTCATCGGTCTCGTCTTCCCCGGCGACACGGTCGTCCTCGTCGCCTCGATCGGCATCACCAGCCCGCCGCAGGCGGTCGCGATGGTCATCGCGGTCGTCATCGGCGCCCTGATCGGCGAAAGCATCGGCTTCGGCCTCGGGCGCTGGATCGGCCCGCACATCCGCGCGTCCTGGGTGGGGCGCCGCGTCGGCGAGGACAACTGGGTCAGGGCTGAGCGCTATCTGGCACGCCGCGGCGGCATCGCCATCTTCCTGTCCCGGTTCCTCCCCGTGCTGCACTCGCTGGTGCCGCTCACGGTGGGCATGAGCCACTACTCCTACAAGCGCTTCCTCGCATGGACGGCTCCGGCCTGTCTGCTGTGGGCGACGGCCTATGTCAGCATCACCTCGCTCGCGGCGGGCAGCTTCGACCGCCTCAAAGAGCAGGTGCACTTCGCCGGCTACATCTTCGTGGGCATCATCGTCGCATTCCTCGTGATCGTGCTGCTCAGCAAGAAGATCATCGCCCGGTTGGAGCGACGCCATCTCGATCACGACGATACGAACATCGGCCCCGACGTGAAAGACTGAGGCAATGGCCTCGCACCCTCCGGCCCCCAGGATCCACTGGTTCGCCCGACTCGAACACCGCCTGCACGTGTGGCGGGAAGGTCGTGCCCGCCGTCGCGGGCGCACCGCGACCGTCGTGCCCTTCCCCGGCTACGGGGGTCCTGGCTGGGTGCGGGTCGTCGGACGCGTGCTCATCGTCCCCCCGCAGCGCCGCACGAAGAGCGGGGAGCTGGCGAGCGTGCGCGGATGGCGCAGTTTCGTCGGCATCCCGGTGAGCTTCGCGAAGGTCACCGTGCGGATCGGCGACACCACCCACGACCTGATCGCCGACCGCGGCGGAGTCGTCGACGCCGTCATCGACGTGCGCCTCGAACCCGGCTGGCAGTCGTTCACCGTCGAGGCCGAAGGGCAGGAGCCCGTCACGGCCACCTGCTTCGTCGTGGCCGAGACGACCGACTTCGGCGTCGTCTGCGACGTCGACGACACCGTGATGGTGACGGCTCTGCCCCGTCCGTTCGTCGCGGCGTGGAACTCCTTCGTCGTCGACGAGCACGCGCGTCTGCCGGTCCCCGGCATGGCAGTGCTGCTCGACCAGTTGCTGCACCAGCATCCGGGCGCGCCCATGGTGTACCTCTCCACCGGTGCGTGGAACGTGGCGCCGACGCTGCGCCGCTTCCTCAGCAGGCACCTGTTCCCGAACGGGTCGATGCTGCTCACCGACTGGGGCCCCACGCACGACCGCTGGTTCCGCAGCGGTCGCGAGCACAAGCTCACCAACCTCCGCCGTCTCGCCGAGGAGTTCCCGCAGGTGCGGTGGCTGCTGGTCGGTGACGACGGCCAGCACGACGAGTCCATCTACTCGGAGTTCATGGACGAGCATCCGGACTCCGTCGCCGGCGTCGCCATCCGGCGGCTCCTGCCTGCCGAGGCGGTGCTCGCGGGAGGGCGGGCCGGCACGGAGCCGCACTCCGCGCACGCCGCCCCGTGGGTGAGCGCCGAGGACGGCGCCGGTCTTCGCGACCTGCTCGGCGAAGCCGGCATCCTGCGCTGACATGGCCCTCACCCGGCCCGAATGGACGGCGCGCGAGCAGGCACACCGCGACCGGGCGGATGCTCTCACCGCCGCGCATCGCGAACGCTCCGCGCGCCGTGAGAAGCACCCCGTCGAGGACTTCCTCTTCACCTACTACAACTACAAACCAGCGCGGCTGCGACGCTGGCACCCCGGTGCCGGCGTCACTCTCGAGGACGCTCCGGAGCGCGCCGGCTGGCGCTGGTACCGGACCGACGGCGACGACGTCACTGCCGACGCCGCGCGCTTCGCCACAGAGAAGCCCGAACTCGCCTCCCTCATCGAGCGGATGCTGCGGCGCACCGCCGCGCGCCCAGGTCAGTTCGGCTGCTTCGGGCTGCACGAGTGGGCGATGGTGTACCGGCAGGACGAGCACCGGCATCCGATCCCCCTGCGCCTCGGCCGGGCCGGCACCGACGCCGTCGTCGAGAGCCACGACCTGCGCTGCACGCACTTCGACGCGTTCCGCTTCTTCACCCCGGATGCGGCGCCGCGCAACCGCCGGGCGCTCACGCGCGACGACCAGCCCTCCCTCGAGCAGCCAGGTTGCCTGCATGCCGGCATGGACATCTACAAGTGGGCGATGAAGCTCGGTCCGCTCGTCCCCGGCGGGCTGCTGCTCGACGCGTTCGAACTCGCCCGCGACATCCGCCGGCTCGACATGGAGGCCGCGCCCTACGACCTCTCGGCCTGGGGCGTCGTGCCGGTGCCGATCGAGACGGCCGAGGGCAAAGCCGAGTACGTCCGGCGCCAGCGCGGCTTCGCCGAGCGCGGGACGGCGCTCCGCCACGCGCTGCTGAAGGCGTGGCTCGGGCTGGCGGCGGGCCCCGCGGCGTAGGCCCGCCCCGCCCCGCGTCCCGCTCCGCGCCCCCTTCTCCGCCGACGCCCCATCTGCGCGGCGGCGCCCCACCTGCGCGGCGTCTGTCAGGTGGGGCGTCGCGGCGCAGGTGGGGCGTGGTGAGGAACTGCCCGCCGAGCTCAGCGCCGGCCCTGCGTGCTGTCGATGACGAACGCCTGCGGATGATCCTTCAGATAGCGCACCGAGATCTGCCCGTCGGACGGGAAGTAGGCGTCTCGATCGGGATAGACCGCCGGAGTGAAGAAGTTGCTCTCCAGCGTGTATTCGACGCCCTCGTGCGTCGTGAAGGTCACCCAGTCGCCGTCGAGCGTCGCCGACGCGCGCTCCCCGTGCTCGTAGATGTACGCGCGGGTGACGGGCACCCCGGTGAGGCTGAGGACGCCGATCACGACGTTGGCGATCATCAGGAACGCCAGCACGCGGAACCCGAGGCGCATCACCCGGGCCGCGCCCTCCCCGCGCCTCGGGTGCTGCTCGCGCAGCAGTCCCTCCCGTTCGCGGATGCGGCGCAGCGCCCCGCCCGGCACGTCTCCTCGGACCGACATCGCGAACAGCCCCAGGATCGAGAAGCCGCCGATGAACACCATCGCGTAACCGTGCGACGCCGGGAAGTTCACCAGCCAGATCAGCGTGTCGAGGATGCTCATCGCCCCGCCTCCTTCTCGATCGTGATCGCGACCGTCTGCGGATCCTCGCGCCGGTAGAACGCCCAGATCGGAGCGCCGACTTGGAGATGGGCGAGCGCCTGCGGGTAGACGAACACCGTGGTGTCGGCCTCCCAGGTGGCGGCGCCCTCCGGAGCCATCAGCACCTTCAGGGCGACCTCGCTCTGCCCTTCGAGCCGGCGTCCGGTGGGCCGGATCTCGAGCACGGAGGCCGGGACCTGGATGCCGGTCGTGCGCGCCCGCACCTGGCGCGGGTCGATCAGGCCACGGGCG
Source organism: Microbacterium sp. (assembly GCF_047607465.1). Classification (GTDB taxonomy): domain Bacteria; phylum Actinomycetota; class Actinomycetes; order Actinomycetales; family Microbacteriaceae; genus Microbacterium. Next base: position 29,278 of record NZ_JASGCY010000091.1, read on the forward strand.
ATGCGCCACTGCATCATCGCGTCGCGCACCGCGGGGTCTTCGAGGTCGGCGAGCTCCACGGTGTCCTGGCCGGTGAGGCTGTAGCGCACGGGCAGGGGCTGGCCGACCTGCAGCATCGCGAGATCGCTCGCGTCGACGAGCATCCGCAACTGGGAGATGTACTCTTCGCCGCCGGCCGGGGAGACCCGGATGAAGAGGTCGTATTGCGGCACGTCGTTGACGATGAGGCCGGTGCGCGAGACCTCAACGATCCGCCCGACGCCGATCTGCGCCTCCCCCCGCACCTTCTTGCGCCGTCCGAAGCCGGACATCGCGCCGCCGAAGGTGAGCAGGACCCCCCACGCGACGCCGATCATGATCGGTGCGATGAGGGTGTCCTCGCCGCTGAAAGGGAGGATCGACCGCCGCTGGTTCACGCCGAACAGTCCCTCGCCGGTCCAGACGAGCAGCCACGCCGACAGCAGCAACCAGACGATCAGAAGCGCGATGCGGATCATGCCCCCAGAGTAGCGAGCGAGCAGTGCGGCGTCTCCCTACTCCGTCGGCGCCCCACCTGCGCCGCGACGCCCCATCTGCGCAACGTCCGTCATGTGGGGCGCCGCGGCGCAGGTGGGGCGCCGACGGAGTAGGGAGACGCCGCACTGCTCGCTCGCTACTCTGGGGGCATGATC
>NZ_JASGCY010000092.1:0-154633 GCF_047607465.1 Microbacterium sp.
AGCTGCGGGCGCGTCGGCGGCGGGGGCATCGGCGGTCTCGGCATCCGCCTTCTTCGCGCGGCTGCGGCGCGGAGCCTTCGCCGTGGGCGCGCTCTCTCCCGACTCAGCGACCGGAACCGCCTCGGTCGGCGCGGACTCGGCGGCCGCTGCCGCCTTCTCGGCCCTGGCTGCCGCCGTCGCGGTGGTCGCCCGGCGCGGTGCGCGCTTGCGGGCGGGTGCTTCGGTCACGACGTCGACGGCCGGTGCCGCGTTCTCGTTCGCGGCGGACGAGTCGTTCTGGGTCTCGGAGAAATTCTCCACGAGTACTCCCTCTTTGGTCTCGGAGACATGAGCGTTTCGCGCGCAACGGGTGCTGCGCACGATCGCACGGGCTGACGCTCGGCGACAGCCTGCCTTGGCACAGAACTCTCAATGGAGCTGGGCCTGAAGGGTTTGCGTGCGGGTCCTGCAGAGTTGCATTGGGGCCAGATTCACGCTGTTACGTGGAGCCCTCCGCTCGTTCCCCCACTGTACCACCACGCACGTCGATGGCGAGCAACAACGCCTCCCACGGGGTGTCGGTCACAGAGGAGGCGAGCTCCACGGCGTCCTGGCGGCTTCCGGGGCCGTCGGCGAGCACCAGCACGCTGGGGCCGGCGCCGGAGACCACGGCCGCGAAACCGGCCGCGCGCAGCGCCTGGACGAGCCGTTGCGTCTCGGGCATGGCCTCGGCGCGGTAGTCCTGGTGCAGGCGGTCGGCCGTGGCGTCCAGCAGCAGCTCAGGGCTCTGCATGAGCGCGGCGATGAGCAGCGCCGAGCGCGAGACGTTGAAGACCGCATCCGCTGTCGACACCTGCGGCGGCTGCAGCGAGCGGGCCTTCGACGTCGACATCGTGTACGAGGGCACGAGCACGAGCGGCGAGACGCCGCGGTGCACCAGCAGCTTCTTGTGCTGCGGGCCGCGCTCGCCCATCCAGGCGATCGTCAGCCCGCCGAACAGGGCCGGTGCGACGTTGTCGGGGTGCCCCTCGATCTCGGTGGCGAGCCGCAGCAGGTCGTCGTCGCCGATCTCGACCTCGCCCTCCAGCAGGCCCTTCGCGGCGAGGATGCCGGCGGTCACCGCTGCACCAGAGGAGCCGAGCCCGCGGCCGTGCGGCACGCCGTTCTCGGCGACGATGCGCAGCCCGGGCATCTCGCGCCCGAGATCGGCGTACACGTGCGCGACCGTGCGGACGATGAGGTTGGACCCGTCGCGCGGGATCTCCGCGGCTCCGGACCCCGTGACCTCGATCTCCAGCTCGCCGGCCGGTAGCTCGGTGACCTCCAGGGTGTCGTAGACGCTGAGAGCCAGACCGAGCGTGTCGAAGCCAGGACCGAGGTTCGCGCTGGTCGCGGGGACCGTGACCCGTACTGTGCGCCCCACCGGCATCGTCACTCGCCTTCCACGCGCAGCACCGAGACCACGCGCTCCACGACCGTGCTCTGCGCGAGCGCGTCGACCGTGGCGCTGAGAGCCCCTTCGGTCGCGCGGTGGGTTCCGATGATGAGGCGGGCGGTCGGCTCCGACTCGCCCTCGACGGTCTGCACGACGGTGGCGACCGAGACGCCGCCGTCGCTGAGGATGCCTGCGACCGTGGCGAGCACGCCGGCGGCATCCGACACCTGCAGCGTGATCTGGTACCGCGTCGTGACGTGGCCGATCGGCACGACGGGCAGGTTCGCCCTCGTCGACTCGCCGACTCCGACGCCGCCGGCGATGTGGCGGCGGGCGGCGGAGACGACGTCGCCGAGCACGGCGGAGGCCGTCTGCACGCCGCCGGCGCCTGCACCGTAGAACATGAGGGAGCCGGCGGCCTCGGCCTCGACGAACACGGCGTTGTTCGCCCCGTGCACGTTCGCGAGCGGGTGCGAGTGCGGCACGAGCGCCGGGTAGACGCGCACCGAGATGGACTCGGCGCCGTTCGCCTCGATGCGCTCGCAGACCGCGAGCAGCTTGATCACGAACCCGGCCGCGCGCGCCTCGTCGATCATCGAGGCGGTGATCGAGGTGATGCCCTCGCGGTGCACGGCCTCCAGCGGCACAGCGGTGTGGAAGGCGAGGCTGGCGAGGATCGCCGCCTTCTGGGCCGCGTCATAGCCTTCGACGTCGGCCGTCGGGTCTGCCTCGGCGTAGCCGAGGCGCTGCGCGTCGGCGAGGACGTCGGCGAAGTCGGCGCCCTCGGTCTCCATGCGGTCGAGGATGTAGTTCGTCGTGCCGTTGACGATGCCCATGATCCGCACGACACGGTCGCCGGCGAGCGAGTCGCGCAGCGGCCGGATGATCGGGATCGCACCGGCGGCGGCCGCCTCGTAGTACACGGATGCGCCGACGCGGTCGGCCGCCTCGAAGAGCTCGGGGCCGTGCGTTGCCAGCAGCGCCTTGTTCGCCGTGACGACGTCGGCGCCGGAGCCCAGCGCCAGCAGGATGTTCGTGCGGGCGGGCTCGATGCCGCCGATGAGCTCGATGACGATGTCGGCGCCGAGGATCAGCGATTCGGCATCCGTGGTGAACAGCTCGGCGGGCAGGTCGACATCGCGGGGCGCGTCGATGTTGCGCACGGCGATCCCGGCGAGCTCGAGCGCGGCGCCCGCGCGGTCGGCGAGCTCGTCGCCGTGACGCAGCAGGAGTGCGGCCACCTGGGAGCCGACGGCACCGGCTCCCAGCAGAGCCACGCGCAGTCGTCGGTACTCGGCAGTCATTGGGTTGCTCCTTCGAAGAGTGTCAGCGCCGGCTGCTCGCGCCGGCGACGGGTCAGCGTACGACCGGATCGGATGCCGGGACGATCCCGACGTCGCGACCGAGGACGTCGGCGATGGTCTCGCCGCGGACGATGACCTGAGCGCGACCGTCGCGGACGGCGACGATCGGTGGACGGGGGACGTGGTTGTAGTTGCTGGCGAGCGATGCGCAGTACGCGCCCGTCGCCGGCACCGCGAGCAGGTCGCCGGGGGCTGCGTCTGCGGGCAGGTACTCGTGTTCGACGACGATGTCGCCCGTTTCGCAGTGCTTGCCGACCACACGGCTCAGCCGCGCCTCGCCGATGCCGAGGCGCGAGGCGAGCCGCGCCGAGAACTGCGCGCCGTACAGCGCGGGACGGGCGTTGTCGCTCATGCCGCCGTCGACGCTGAGGTAGCGGCGCACGGCGCCGGAGCCGAGCTGCACGTCCTTGATCGTGCCGACCTCGTAGAGCGTCACACCGGCGGTGCCGACGATCGCGCGCCCCGGCTCGAACGACAGCGCTGGCATCTCGATGCCGCGCGCGGCGCAGCCCTCGGCCACCGCCGCGACGATCTCGCCGGCGAGCGTCTCGATCGGCGTCGGGTCATCGACGCGCGTGTAGGCGATGCCGAAGCCCCCGCCGAGGTTCAGCTGCGGGACCGGGCCCGTCTCGCGCAGCGCCTCGAGCAGTTCGAGCACGCGCGATGCCGACTCGCGGAAGCCCGCGACGCCGAAGATCTGCGAGCCGATGTGGCAGTGCAGACCCGCGAACTCGAGCCCGTCGATCTCGCGGATGCGGGCGACGGCCGCCGCGGCATCCACCAGCGGGAAACCGAACTTCTGATCCTCGTGCGCGGTCGCGAGAAAGTCGTGCGTCTCGGCGTGGACACCGCTGATGACGCGCACGAGCACGCACTGGCGCGCGCCCGTCCGGGCGACGATGGCGGCGAGCCGCTCGATCTCGATCTCGCTGTCGACGACGATGGTGCCGACGCCGACCTCGACGGCGCGTTCGAGCTCCGGCACCGACTTGTTGTTGCCGTGGAAGCCGATGCGGTCCGCGGCGACGCCGGCGGCGAGGGCCACCTCGAGCTCGCCGCCGGTGCACACGTCGATGCGGAGCCCCTCCTCGATCACCCAGCGGGCGACCGCGGTGCACAGGAACGCCTTGCCGGCGTAGTAGACCTGCGCCGTGGTGCCGTGATCGGCAGCGGCGGCGTCGAAGGCGGCGCGGAACGCGCGGGCGCGGACGCGGACCTCCTCCTCGTCGAGGACCAGCACGGGGGTGCCGAACGTCTGCGCCAGGGCGGTGGCGCTCACGCCCGCGATCTCGAGGGCCCCGTCGGCGCCGCGGGAGGCGGATGCCGGCCACACGGCGGCTGCGAGATCGTTGGGGTCGTCGGGCACGACGAGCCATTCCGGGGCGAGCGAGTCGACAGGGGAGAGCAAGGAGCACCAATCGTGGATGATTCTCGGGCGGGATCGCGCACAGCGAGGCTGACCCGATTCTAGGGCACCGGGCATGCCCGATCGGGCATCCTCCCGCCGCGCTGGTTAGGGTGAGGGTGTGAACGCCGGATCCGGATCGAAGCGGCCGGGACCCCTCGCACGGGCGTCCGCGGCGGTGATCCGCCGCGCCCTGCGACTGCGGGCGGTGCGCGCCTGGCTGCTGTACTCCCAGCGGCGTGGGCCGGTGCTCGCCGACGCCGTGACCTACCGGGCGCTCTTCAGCGTGTTCGCCGGGGTGCTGCTCGGATTCTCGATCGCCGCGCTGTGGCTGGCTGGGAACGAGACCGCCTGGAACGCGGTCGTCTCGGCCGTTGAGACCGCCGTCCCCGGGCTGCTGAAGACCTCGGACGGCTCCGGCATCGTCGACCCCAAAGCGATTCTGGTGCCGACCGGGCTGTCGATCACCGGGATCGTCTCGCTCGTCGGTCTGATCGGCTCGGCCCTGGGCGCCATCGGCTCGCTGCGGGTCGCGATCGGCGCGATCGCCGGCACGACGGTGGCGGAAGAGCCCGCGTACCGCGTCATCGTGCGTAACGTCGCGCTCGCGCTGATCATCGGCGGCTCCTTCCTCGTCTCGGCCGCACTCACCTTCGCGGGCGAAGCGGTCCTGCGCTGGGTGGCAGGGATGCTCGGGCTCCCTGAGGACTCCGCCGGGGTCTCCTGGACGGTGCGGCTGCTGTCGCTCCTCGTCGTGCTGGCGCTGGATGCCGTGCTGGTCGCCGCCGCGTTCCGGATGCTGTCCGGGCTACGGCCCGCGGCCCGCTCGCTGTGGTCAGGGGCACTGATCGGCGGCGCGGCGCTGCTGGTGCTGCAGGAGCTCAGCGGGCTGTTCGTGGGCGGCGCGAAGTCGAACCCGCTGCTGGCCTCCTTCGCCTCGCTGCTGGCCCTGCTGCTCTGGCTGAACCTGTCGGCGCAGGTGATCCTCGTCGCGAGCGCCTGGATCGTCACCGCCGAGGACGAGCGGCAGGACCGCGTGCACGCCCGCTACGGCGCCGACACGCTCGCGCAGAAAACCCTGCGGCTGGCGGAGCAGGATGCACAGGCCGCGAGCCGTGCGCTCCGCGCCGCTCAGCGCGCGGCATCCGGCTCCTGACCTCTGCTCCGCCTCCCGGTGGGCGACCCGGCTCAGAGGTCGCGGATCCGCCAGCCGGAGCTGGCGACCTGCTCGCGCCAGAACGATGCGAAGCGTCCGCCTGCGGCGCGCAGCTCCTCGACGCTCCCCTGCTCGATGACCCGTCCGTCCTCGAGGAACACGGCGCGTTCGCAGCCGGCGATGCTGTCCAGGCGGTGCGCGACGATCACCCGGGTGCGCGGTCGTCGCTCGTCCGCCAGTGCGCGCACGACGGCGGCCTCGTTCTCGGTGTCCAGCGCGCTGGTGGCCTCGTCGATCAGCAGGATCGGCGCGGGCTTGACCAGGGCGCGGGCGATGCTCACCCGTTGGCGCTCGCCACCGGAGAGACTTCCGCCGCCCTCCCCGACCGTCCCGTCGCCGAGCCGCTCCGCGACCTCTCGGGCCCTGGCCACCTCCAGCGCGGCGGCCACTTCGTCGTCCGAGGCGTCGGCGCGGCCGACCCGCACGTTCTCCGCGATGGTCGCGTCGAACAGGGACGGATGCTGGAACACCGCCGTCACCAGCGCCCGCCTGGCCTCCGCGCTCAGCTCGGCGACATCGACGCCGCCCACCAGCACACGTCCCGCCGTCGGCATCCGCAGGCCCGCGATCAGCGCCAGCACCGTGCTCTTGCCCGAGCCGGACGGCCCGACCAGTGCCGTCGATCCGCCGGCGTCGAGCGTGAAGCTCACGCCGTCCAGCACCGCGGGCCCGTCATCCGTGTAGCGGAAGACGACATCCTGGAACTCGATGCTCACAGCGGCATCGACGTCGAGGACGGCATCTCCTTCGACATCCGTCGGTGCGGCGAGCACCGCCCGCATGCGGCGTACGGTGCCGAGGGTGCTCTCCAGCGCCGGCGCGAGGGCGCCGAGCATCGTGATCGGCTCGAGATAACGGACGATCACCACGATCAGGGCGATCGCCGCCGGCACGCCGATGTCGCCGCCCACGGTCAGCACGGTCGTGACGCCGGCGAGCAGCACGAGGCAGAGCTGGCTGGCAAGGCTGAACAGGATCTGCCCCGGGATCTGCATGAGCACCAGGCGCAGCAGCGAGCCGTGCTGGGCGTCCAGCGCGTGGCCGGCGAGGCTGCGGGCGGAGTCCGCCCTGCGCGCCGCGCGCAGGGCGGCCTGGGTGCGCGCGAACTCCACGATCCGCTCGGTCACGTCGCTGTTCGCCTCTGCGGCCTCCGCGTCGGCCCGGCGGACGATCCGGCCGGACGCCCACAGCGCGCCCAGCAGCACGGGGACCCCGGCGAGCGCCGCGAGTCCCAGCGGCCAGGCGATCGGCAGCAGCGCCAGCCCGATCGCGACCGGCAGCAGCAGAGCGCCGAGCAGCGGAGTGAACAGGTACACGACGAGCCCGACCAGGTCGGGACCGGTCGCGGCGATCGCCTGTCGAGCCGTAGCGGTGTTCGCTGCGTCGAACCAGGCCAGGCGGATGCGCACGACGTGCTCGGCGATCGCGTGCTGCGCCTCGTCGAGCAGTGCGAAGCCGAGGGCGAAGCCCAGGCGGGCGGCGCCGGCGTCCACCGCCCAGCCTGCGACGGTGACGGCGGTGAGCACCCCGACCCAGACGAAGGCGTCGGCGGGCGCCGGGCCGAACAGCGCGGTCAGCAGCGGGACGAAGAGCACGGCTCCGATCGCGCGCAGGATCACGGACAGCACCGAGAGCACGAGGTAGGCCCCGAGCCGGCCGCGGTCGGCGGCCGGGATGAGGCCGAGGAAGGTGCGGATCATCGGGTAACCTCCGAGGTTCGTTCTTCGTCTCCGGCGACGCCGCCGGAGACCCTGGCATCCCACAGCCGGCGGTAGGCGCCGCCGGCCTCGAGGAGCTCGGCGTGCGTGCCGCTCTCCACCAGCTCGCCCTGCTCGAGCACGAGGATGCGGTCGACGCCCGTGATGGTGTGCAGCCGGTGCGCGATGACGAGCACGGTGCGGCCGCGGGTGAGCTCGTCGATCGCGCGCTGCACCTGGTACTCCGACTCGGGGTCGGCGAAGGCCGTGGCCTCGTCGAGCACCAGGACGGGCGCGTCGGCGAGCAGCGCCCTGGCGATCGTGAGCCGCTGCCGCTCGCCGCCGGAGAGCGCGGCGTCGGGGCCGAGGACGGTGTCGTAGCCCTCCGGCATCCGCTGGATGCGCTCGTGCAACCGCGCGGCGCGGGCGGCGGCCTCCACCGCCGCCCGGTCGGCATCCGGCACGGCGAGGGCGATGTTCTCGTGAACCGTGGCGTGCACGATCTGGGCGTCCTGGAAGACGAACCCGACCCGCCGGTACAGCTCGTCGGCATCGAGCGAGCGGACGTCGTCTCCGCCGATGCGGACCGCGCCACCCGTGACGTCGTGGAAGCGGGCGAGCAGCCCGGCCAGCGTCGACTTCCCCGACCCGGACGGGCCGACCAGAGCCGTCACGGTGCCGGGTTCCAGCACGGCGGTGACGTCCTTCAGCACCGGCACGCCGGGACGGTACTCGAAGCGCACGCCGTCGAACTCCACCCGCCCGGCCGAGACACCTTCTGCGGGGGTTCCTGGACGCACGTCGAGCTCAGTTTCGTCGAGCACGACACCGATGCGGCGGGCGGCGAGGATGCCGTCGCGGATGCCGGACAGCCCGTAGCCGATGCCCAGCAGCCGCGCGCCGAAGGTCGTGCCGAGCAGCAGGAACGGCAGCAGGGAGACCGGGTCCATGCCGCCGGTGGCGACCAGCAGCGTGCCGAACAGCGCGATCAGCCACAGGTAGGTGCCTGGCCGGTTGGCGAGATCCATCACGGTCTTCGCGCCGATGAAGGGACGCTGCCACTCGCCGAGGAAGGCGATGTACCCGTCCAGCCGGCGCCGGAAGGAGGAGCCGGCCGCGCCGCCGAACACGCGCACGATCTGCTGGCCGGCCAGATACGCCCCGGCCTCGTCGTTCATCCGCTCGGCCCAGCGCTGCGCCTGGCCGATCTTCGCCCCAGACTGGATCACCATCACCCACATGCTGACGATGTAGACCAGCACCGGCAGGAACAGCACCAGCCCCAGCCGCCAGTCGACCACGAACATGTACACCAGCACTGCGATCGGGGCGATCACGGCTGACACCGCATCGGGGATCGCGTGCGTGACCAGATAGTGCAGCCCCAGGGTGTCGTCCTGGACGATGCCCTTCACCCCGCCGGAGCCGCGCTCGGCGAACCAGCCCAGCCGCAGCCGGGACAGCTTGTCCAGCAGGCGGCGGCGCAGGTCGCGCTCGAAGCGGGCGTCGACCGCGTGCATCCACAGCAGCAGCGCCGACTCCAGCAGGGCGCCGAGGGCCAGCAGTGCGGCGGCCAGGATGCCGACGGTCCACAGCGCCTGAGCCTCGGCCCCGGCCAGCAGCAGCCGGGCGAGCTCGACGAGCAGCACGAAGGGCGCCAGCTGCAGCACCGTGACGACACCCTGCACCACACCGGCCGCGATCAGGGTGCCCTTCAGCGGGGCCAGCAGCCTGCCCGCCGCCTGGGAGCGCCACCGCCCGGCGGGGGCGCTCGGCGCCGTGGCCGGTTCGGACGCGGTGGGCTCGGAGGCGGCCGGTTCGGACGCGGCCGGCGCCGTCACGGACTCAGCGGCGACGGGAACGGACGCGGCTGTTTCCTCCGCCTGCGCCGACGTCAGGGTCTCGGCGGCCCCCGCCGCCTGCTCCTTCTCGCCGTCGCGGCGCTTGCCCATCGCCCGCCCGTGGATCCAGTACGCCTGCGCGGTGATCTCGCCCTTCGGGAACCCGAAGTCGTCGCGCAGCCGGGCGCGGACGTGCTTCAGGGTCGTGCTCTCCCCCGCCAGCCAGGCGCTCCAGTTCGACCAGTCGCGCGTCTCGATCCCCGCCGCCAGCGCCGACCCGTCGCCGCGGGGAACCCAGTGCACGGCCAGCATCGGGTGCGAGGCGAGCGGAATCCGATGATCGTCGGGGTGATGCTCCTCGAGATACAGCTCGATGGGCACCTGCGCGGGGATCACCGGCAGGATGGTGTTGATCGCGGGCACGGCCGCGGAGTCGCCGATCAGCAGGTAGCCGGCTGGCAGCTCCTCTGGTAGCACGAAGCGCGTCGACCCCATCGACATCGCAGCGACCTCGTCGCCGGGCTGCGCTGACAGTGCCCAGGCCGATGCGGGTCCGGCCGGCTCGTGCAGCACGAAGTCGATGGAGAAGTCCCCGCTCGCCTCGTCGGCCTCGCTGAAGGTGTAGCCGCGCTGGAACTCGACGTCGCTCCCCTCGGGGTCGGGGAACCAGAACCGCAGCCAGGCGGTGGGATCGGGGACGGCATCCTCGAACACGGTGTCCGAGTGCATCCGCACCCGCAGGAAATGCGGCGCGAGATGCTCCTTCCCGGTGACGGTGATGCGGTGATCGCGCGCCCCGAAGCTGCGCATCACGGCGCCCTGGAAACCTCTCCTGGCCATTAGATTCCCTCTCCCGCGGAGCGCAGCTCCGCGATGACGTCCGCGACGGCGCGCCCTGGTGGCGCGACGTCGACGAGTCCCCGGATCGCCGCTGACAGCAGCAGGCGCACGTAGTCGTCCCAGTCCACGGCGGGGAGCCTCTCGTGCGCCGCGCCGAGCTCGGCGTCGGCGGCGAGCTCGGCGGCGGCGCTCAGGCGGGCGCGGTCGAGTCCGTCCGCCCGTTCGCGCTGCAGATCCTCCGCTGCGGCGTATCCGATGGCCACGGAGGCCACTGACGAGCTGAGCACCACCGCCGCATCGGGCGCGTACCCGCGCCGCCCCAGCGCCTCGACCTCGTGTGCGATCAGCGCGCGTCCGGCGTCGCCGCGCGGGAACAGGGTCTGCAGGTAGGCGGCAAGGCCCGGATGGCTCAGCACGAAGTCGCGCAGCTGGATGCCGAAGGACAGCAGGTGCCTGGCGACGTCGTGCCGCGGGTCGTCGATGAGCCGCAGATCGGCGAGCAGGCTCTCCCCGACGAGGGACTCCAGCCCCCAGCGGCCGTCGACATGCCGGTAGAGGGCGGTCGAGCTCACGCCCAGGGCGGCCGCGACGGCGTTCAGGCTGAGCTCGCGCATGCCGATCCGCCGGCCGGCGCGCACGATGTCCTCGTGCTCGATGCGCCGCGGTCGCCCGCCGACACGCGCGCTCGTCGCCGTACCGCTCACCCGCGCCTCCTGAGTTAGCCCCTATAACTAAGGTAAGGCTAACATGCCGCGCGGTGCCGAGCGAACGAGTGGCGGGGATTACGACGTGGGGCAGCTGCCTGTGGCGTAGAGGGCCGCGCCGTCGACGTCGAAGTCGGCCACGACCTCGGCGCCCTGCACCGAGATCGCCGTGAGCCGGATGCCAGCGGGCAGCCGGTCGGCGATGCAGATCCACTGCGGCTGCGTGAGCTGCTCCCCGAGCTCGCCCAGGCGCATCTCCAGCTCCTCCGCGGTGAGCTCGAAACCGCCGATGGTGGCCGCCTTCGGCACCAGCACGAGCTCTCCGGCATCCGCTTCGGGCGTCACGGTCAGCGACAGCGGCAGCGATATGCCGAGAACCGACACACTGCCCTCGGCGGTCACGTCGGGCTCCGCGAGGGAGATGCTCTCGATCGGGAGCCCGGATGCCTGCACGAACGGCGCGAACTGAGACTCGTCGATGCGCACCGTGCCGCTCGCCGATCCGAGATCACCGCCGCGCAGCGGCACGCCGTGCGCTGTAACCTCGGCCGCCCCGGTGAGGGTTCCGATGGTGACCTGCTCCGAGGACAGGTGCAACGCGTTCAGGCTCCCCGCGATCAGCTGGGGCAGCAGCACGCCGTCGGCAGCCACGTCGAGCTGCTGATCGGCGGGCAGGTCCAACTGCTCGATCACGATGCCGCGCACGATCCCTGGGAGCACGCTGCGCGCGATCAGCTCGGCCGCGACGGCGAGCACCGCGAGCACGAGCACCGCGATCAGCAGTACCCGGGGCCACCGGCTGCGACGCGGCGCGGCGACGGCATCCGCTGAGGTCATGGCATCACATGCGCTCGGGGGCCGAGACCCCGAGCAGCTCCAGGCCGTTGCGCAGCACCTGGCCTGTGGCGTCGTTCAGCCACAGACGCGTGCGGTGCACGCTCTCGATCTCGTCGTCTCCCTGCGGGATCACGCGGCAGTTGTCGTACCAGCGGTGGTAGAGGCCGGCGAGCTCCTCGAGGTAGCGGGCGACGCGATGCGGCTCGCGGACCTCGGCGGCGAAGCCGACGATGCGCGGGAACTCCTGCAACGCCCCCAGCAGCGCGCCCTCGGTCTCGTGCGTGAGCGTCTCCGGGGCGAACTCCGAGCGGTCGACGCCGGAGTCGGCCGCATTGCGCGCCACGTTGTGGGTGCGCGCGTGGGCGTACTGCACGTAGAAGACCGGGTTGTCGTTCGTGCGCTTCTGCAGCAGCTCCGGGTCGAGGTCGAGCGGGGAGTCGGCCGGAGAGCGCTCGAGGGCATAGCGCAGCGCGTCGGTGCCGATCCAGGCCTGCAGATCGTCCATCTCGATGATGTTGCCTGCACGCTTGCTGAGGCGCGCCCCGCGGATCGACACGAGCTGGCCGATCAGCACCTCGATGTTCTTCTCCGGATCGTCGCCCGCAGCGCCGGCGACCGCCTTGAGTCGATGCACGTAGCCGTGGTGATCGGCGCCCAGCAGGTAGATCTTGTTCTCGAAGCCGCGGTCGCCCTTGTTCAGGTAGTAGGCGGCGTCGGCGGCGAAGTAGGTGTACTCGCCGTTCGAGCGGCGGATGACGCGATCCTTGTCGTCGCCGAAGTCGGTGGTGCGCACCCAGACGGCGCCGTCCTCGTCGAAGACGTGCCCCTGCTCGCGCAGCCGATCGACGGCCTGATCGATGAGGCTCGCACCGTCGGGACCGGGGGCGTGGAGCGTGCGCTCGGAGAACCAGACGTCGAAGGGCACGTTGAAGCGCTCGAGCGAGCCCTTGATCTCGGCGAGCTGGTACTCGTAGGCGAGGTCGCGCGCGACGACGACCTGCTCGCCCTCTGGGAGTCCGAGCAGATCGGGGCGTGCCTCGAGCACGCGCGCGGCGAGGGCGGCGATGTACGCGCCCGGGTAGCCTCCCTCCGGGGTCGGCTCGCCCTTCGCCGCCGCCAGCACGGAGTGCGCGAAGCGCTCCATCTGCGCACCGGCGTCGTTGATGTAGTACTCCCGCACGGCGTTCGCGCCGCTGGCCAGCAGCAGGCGCACGATCGCGTCGCCGAGGGCCGCCCAGCGGGTGTGGCCGATGTGCAGCGGGCCGGTCGGGTTCGCGGAGACGAACTCCACGTTGACGGACACGCCCTGCTGCGAGTCGTTGTGACCGTATGCGTCGCCCGCCTCGACGATCGTCCGGGCGAGCGCTCCGGCGGCGGCGGCGTCGAGACGGATGTTGATGAACCCTGGACCTGCGACCTCGGCGCTGGCGACGCCGTCGACGGCGGCGAGGCCGTCGGCGATCTGCTGGGCGAGCTCGCGCGGGTTCGCGCCAAGCGGCTTGGCCAGGCGCATCGCGATGTTCGATGACCAGTCGCCGTGGTCGCGGTTGCGCGGGCGCTCGAAGACGATGTCGGCGGCGGTGAGTCCGAGCGGCTCGCCGGGACGTCGCTCGTCGGCAATCGGTGCGAGGACGGCAAGGAGGGCTGCGGCGAGCGTGTCAGGGTTCATAGACCCTCCAGTTTAGGCGCGCCTGGACAGTGGAGTTTGCAGAGCGGATGCCGTGATCTACAGTCGTGCCATGAACGCCGCATCCCGCCGCCGGTCGCTGCCCGCGTTGCTGGCGGGGGCCGCTGTGCTGGCGATCGCCGCGGTGGCGCTGGGGATGTGGCGGCCGTGGACGGCCGCCGCGCCCGTCACTGCGGTCGCCGGTGCCGGATCGGACGAGACGGTGACGATGGGTCCCGCCCCGCTCGCGCTTCCCGCGCATCCGTCCGTCCTCGTCTTCGGGGACTCCTGGACGTACGGATCCGCCGCCACCGTGCCAACGGAAGGGTACGCCTACGTGCTCGCCGACCTGATCGACGGCACGACCGTCGTGAACGGCGTCCGCGGCAGCGGATATCTGACGCCGGGGGTCGACGGGCCCGCCTTCGGCGAGCGCATCGCCGCGCTCGATCCCGCCCTCGACCCTGATCTGGTGATCATCCAGGGATCGATCAACGACCGCGACCTCGGCGAGGACGGCTATCGCGAAGCCGTGCGGTCCGCATGGGACGCGATGGCCGCCGTGTACCCGGAGGCGCAGGTCGTGATCCTGGGGCCGGCTCCGCACGAGCTGCCAGTGGGTGCGGGGACGGCCCGCATCGATCGCGACCTCGCGGCCGTCGCCGACGAACGCGGCTGGTGGTACATCTCCCCCATCAGCGAGGAATGGATCACCGCGGCGAACTACCTCGACGTGATCGATGTGGAGGCGGGGCGCAAGCATCCGTCCACCGCGGGGCACCGCTACCTCGCCGAGCGCCTCGCCGCCGATCTCGCCGATCTCGAGGCGGCGCCGCTGACCGTCGCCGACGGGTCTGAGACCGCGCCGAACCAGTGATAGTGTCTTTCCGTGCGCCTCCGTAGCTCAGGGGATAGAGCGCCGGTTTCCGGTACCGTAGGTCGGGGGTTCGAATCCCTCCGGGGGCACTTTGTGATGAGTCGCGACAGAGGTCGCTGATGAGTCGTGACAGAGCTCATGTTGTGGAAGCCTCCGGCCAGCGGCCGGGGGCTTTCATTGAACTCCGTGCACCAGGTCCTCACCACGAGCGGCGCTCCAGGTCTGCCACAGTTCGGCGTAGGTGCCGCCGCTGGCGACGAGCTCGTCGTGGGTGCCTTGCTCGGTGATGCGGCCGTGCTCCATCACGACGATCCGGTCACAGGTCCCGGCCTGCGAGAGCCGGTGAGCGATCACGAGTCCCGTGCGACCGGCCAGCACCGCGTCGGCCGCCCTGTCGAGCAGGTCGGCGTGGGCGGAGCCGGCCTCGGCGGTGGCCTCGTCGAGGATCGCCAGATCAGGGTCGGCGAGCAGCAGCCGGACGAGCGCGACCTGCTGGGCCTGCGCATCGGTGAGGGCATGTCCGCCGTTGCCGACGATGGTGTCGAGACCTTCGGGCAACGCGTCGAACAGCCCCGTTGACCTGGTCGCATCAAGCGCGGTGCGGATGTCGGAGTCGGTGGCATCGGGGGCGGCGAGGATGAGGTTGTCGCGCAGAGTCCCGGCGAACACATGCGTCTCCTGTGTGATGACCGCCGTGCGGTGCGGCCGGACGACGCTCCCGGATTCGGGCTGGTGGCTGCCGGCGATCACCGCAACGAGGGTGGTCTTGCCCGCGCCGGATGCGCCGACGACGGCCATACGCTGGCCGGCCGGGATCTCCAGCGTGATGTCGTCGAGCACACACGGGTGATCGCCGTACCGGAACGTGACGTTGCGGAGCCGTGCGCTGGTGTCGCTTTCCGCCGCCGGCAGGGTCGTATCGTCGGGAAGGGCGACGACACCGATCATGCGGTTCAGCGATGCGAGGGCGGACTGGAGGGTGTCGAGAACGAACAGCAGTTGGTTGATCGGCCCGAGCAGACGCAGCACGAGCAGCATCGCGGTGGTCGCGGCGCCGACGGTCGAGACACCGTGGTCGATGAGGACGAAGCCGACGACGAGAACGGCGGCCAGGCTCAGGCATTCGCCGACGTTGAGCCGGGCATTGAGCATGCTCCGCACGGTGCGAGTACGAAATGCGTGGACGGCGACACCCCATTACCTTTCTGAGTGACCCCGATGGCCGGGGTTGGTCGCTGGGACCGGTATGACTGTCTTGCCCTGTCGTTCGTATGATCCGGGGGTGTTGTCGCCGGTCGCAGAGGCGTCGGGTGACTGCTGATAGGGACACGGCCGAACCGCTCGCGGTTCAGGTCTCTTCGTAATGTGGGTGCCAGGACCGGACGTCGTGACAGCGGCCGGGAACGACAAGACGAGGAGGCCCGGCGCGGATGGTCGAGCAGCTGATCGATACGACGGACATCCAGGTGTGGTGCGGCTTGGATGTCGGCAAGGAAGAGCACCACGCGTGCGCGCTCGACCACGCCGGGAACCGGTTGTTCGACAAGCCGCTGCCGCAGGACGAGACAAAGCTCCGTGAGGTGTTCACCGGCCTGCAACGACACGGCAGGGTGCTGGTGGTCGTGGACCAGCCCAACACAATCGGCGCTCTGGCTGTCGCCGTCGCACGGGACTCGGGCTGCGAGGTCGCCTACCTGCCCGGTCTGGCGATGCGCAAGGCCGCCCAGCTGCTGCCCGGCGACGCGAAGACCGACGCGAGAGACGCGTTCGTCATCGCGACGACGGCACTGAAGATGCCTGACACGCTGCGAGCCGTCGACCGCGACAGCGAGGTGCTCGCGTCCTTGAAGGTACTCGCCGGATATGACGACGACCTCGCCCGCGAGTCCACCCGATCGATCAACCGGCTCCGGTCCCTGCTGCTGCAGATCCACCCCGCGCTGGAGCGCATGTTCGCGGGCACGAGGCTGACCAACAAGCTCTCCCTCGACCTGCTGGCCCACTACGGCGGCCCGACTGGGCTCGCGAAGGCGGGACCGGCAAGAGTGAAGGCGTGGGCGCGGAAGACCAAGCACCGCGGAGTCGACAAGCTCGTCGACGACGTGTTCGCCGCGCTCGGACAGCAGACCGTGACAGTGATCGGCACCGCCGCAGTCGAGACGATCGTGCCCCGCGTCGCGGAACAGATCAAGACACTCAAAACCCAGCGCGCCGAGCTCGCCGCCGAGGTCGAGAGGCTGCTTGATGACTTCCCTCTTCGCGACGTCTTGATCTCGATGCCAGGAGTCGGGACCAAGACGGCAGCCACCATCCTCCTGGCCATCGGAGACGCCTCCGCATTCCCGACCGCAGGACACCTCGCCGCCTACGCCGGCATCGCCCCCGTGACACGCCGCTCCGGGAAATCGATCCGCGGCGAACATCCCGCCAGATCCGGCAACAAGCAACTCAAGAACGCCCTGTTCCGCTCCGCCTGGGTCGCCTCCACCTGCGACCCCGAATCGGCCGCCTACTACCAACGCAAACGCGCCCAGGGGAAGAAGCACAACGCCGCAGTCATCTGCCTGGCCCGACGTCGTTGCGACGTCATCCACGCCATGCTCAAGACCGGCACGCTCTACCAGCCCCGCAACCACGAGGAACTCCCCGCCGCAGCTTGACAAAACCATAGGGACACATTCGTGGCCTGCCCGCCCGGTCATCGCCGCCGTGCTTCGGCCGGCCTCGATCGCCGCAGGCACTTCGGCGCCCGTTCGGTGAGCGGTCTCGGCCGTCACGGCGCGGTCATGGAGAATGCCCCCGCCGCGCATGACAACGGTGACGTGGTCGACGAGGCCGCGGTCGACCAGCTGCTCCACCGTCCTCGGCGCAGCTTCATAGGCGCTCTCGTGCGCAGCAGAGGGCGTCCACCGGTTCAGATCCGTACCAGAACCGTCCCCGAGGTAGCGCGTGACGGTCCCGAGAGCGGAGACGGCGCCCGGAACGGCGAGCACGCGCGCTTCGACCCGGTAGCCTTCCGCGCGGAACGCGGCCGCCGTGGCCTCGACCACGGGGAGTTGCCGCATCGTCGTCTCCAGGATGACGCTGCGGCGCTCTGCGCGGAGGTAGTCGGCGGCCATGCCGACCCACGCGCCGGAGGCCTGCGCGGTAACGTGCGGCATGGCGAGCGGGTCGCTGCGCATCAGGGCATCGTAGTCCGGATGGAAGGCACGTAGATCGTCACCGATGACGGGCACCGCACCGGGCCGGTCGCTGTGTACGTCCGCGATCGCACGCGACTTGCCGGCTCCCGGCTGGGCGCCGACGAAGACGACGGAAGGGTGCAGCTCGGCGGCGCCACCGGTAGTCAGTGTGGGCGCGATGTCCCGATCGAAGATCTCGCGCAGCTCGTCCGCGCTGAGATCATCCCTCCAACTCACGCCGTCGCGCGCAGTTGGCGCAGACGCGACCGGTACTCTTCGGTCTTCGCCGTGATCGTCGCGAAGTCCGAACCACGCACGCTGTTCACGTCCTGCCACAGGGCGATATGCGCAGCCGTGGCTGCCTCGCGGGCAGCATCCGTGTCAGCATTCCGCGCGAGCCAGATGTACGCCCCGCGCAACTCTGTTGCCGTCTCGCGCATGATGTCGTAGATCATCGGGTCGAAATCCACGATCTCGGGGGCGACTGCCGTCTTAGCCATGAGATCCCCTTGCATCTACCTCTCCAGTGTACGCCGCGCCTCCGACAGCGCCCTCGGAGCGCCCGGCGCGCTGATCGAGGTACCCGCGACGGCGCACCGCCGCGCTCACGCGAGCGCGAGGCCGATCGCGGTGACGCCGACGGCGAGCAGCGGCAGCGTGCCCTGCATCGCCGCGGCGCGCGCCTTCGAGCGATCGGAGAGCACGAGCACGAGAGCGGCCGCGAGCATCATGCCGGTCCCGGCGAACACGAGCGTGAGCCCGACGGTCTGCGCGCCGACGATCACGAGCCCGATACCGAGGAGGGCCGTCAGCGCCAGGAACAGGTTGTAGAACCCCTGGTTGAAGGCGAGCTGCTTCATCGTGACGGCATCCGCTTCGCTGCGCACGCCGAAGATCTTCCGCGTCTCCGGTTCGGTCCACTTCAGCGACTCGAGCGCGAAGATGAAGACGTGGAAGGCGGCGGCAGCAGCGGCCAGGACGAGTCCGATGATGAGCATGACTCGATTCTGCCATCGGGGTTCAGAGTCGGGGTTCAGAGGAGGAACACCGGCAGCAGACCAGGGTTGTGCGCATGCACGAGCACGCCGAACACGACCGCGTCGAAGAGCAGATGCACGGTGACGACGTATGCGAGCGAATGCGTGCGAACGAAGATGAACCCCTGCAGCAGGGCGAACGGGATCGTCAGCACGGGCCCCCATGCCTGATAGCCCAGCTCCCAGAGGAACGACACGAAGACGATCGCCTGGAGGACGTTCGCCGCGGCATCCGAAAAATGCCGGCGCAGCAGCGCGAACACCGTGCAGATGAAGAACAGCTCGTCCCAGATGCCGACGGCCCCCACGCCGACGAACAGCCGCGCGATCAGCGACGGCGTGTCCACGACCGGCCAGTTCTGGTAGACCCCGCTGGTGATGAAGTAGAACGGCAGGATCAGCCATCCCAGCGCGATCACGGCGATCAGCCATCCCCACTGCAGGCGACTCCAAGGGCGGCGGGCGCGCCACGGAAAGCCGATCGCCCTGTCGCGGAAGACGTACCGCGACACGAGATAGGGCACGGCCACGGCGCTGCCCAGCGCCAGCGTGAACCGCAGCATCGCCAGGTCGTCGAGCTCGGCGGCGAGCGGAATGACGCTGACGATGAGCAGACCCAGCGCGATCAGCGAGAGGTCGCGGGTGAGAGAGGGCGCTCGGCGGATGCCGATCTCCTGCGCGGTCTCGCGGCGTGCTCCCATGCTCACGACCCGGTCGGGGACGGCCCTGCGGCGGCGCTCGATGAGCCAGGCGAGGCCGAGACCCGCCGCGAGGAGCACCCATCCGAGCCAGGCGGTCCGCAGCACGAAGAAGGCGGGCGCGGCGGCGCAGACGAGCAGCGCGGGCGCGATCGCGGGCCGGACGTCCGCGACGCCGTCCCCCGTCGTCATGCCCGTGCGACGCGCCGGTACACGAGGTCGCGGATCTCCCGCCCCTTGACGATCCCCTTGCGCTCGAACGCCGTCATCACCCGGCCGTCGAACCGTGCCGCCCACTCCCCCTCGAACGTGCGCTCGAACAGCGGGTCCGCGTCGAGCACGTCGCGCATCTGCAGCGCGTACTCCTCCCAGTCGGTGGCCAGGCGCAGCAGACCCCCGTCCCGCAGCGCGCGGGCTGCGGTGGCGCCGAAGCCGTCGCGGACGAGCCGGCGCTTGGTGTGCTTCTTCTTGTGCCACGGATCGGGGAAGAAGATCCACACCTCGGACGCCGCACCCTCGGGCAGATACGAGGAGAGCACCTCGGGTGCGTTCGCCTCGACGACGCGCAGGTTGCGGGCCCCGGCACGATCGGCGTCGAGCATCGTGCGAGCGAGGCCGGCGCGGAAGACCTCCACCGCGAGGAAGTCGTCTCCTGGACGCGATGAGGCCGCCGCGACGATGGCGTGCCCCTGCCCGGAGCCGATCTCGACGTACAGGTCGGCGTCTCGACCGTATTCGGATGCCGGATCGAGGCGGGCCTGGGGATGCACGGAGGTCCAGGCGACGTCGCGGGGCACGTCCAGCAGGTAGAGCGGCGCGAGCTCCTCGAAGGCCCGCTCCTGCGCATCGGACATCCGTCCGCTGCGGCGCACGAACGACACCGGCTCATCACGGAAGGTACGGGGTTCGGGCATTCTTCCAGGGTACCGGGGCGGCCCGAGGCGCTCAGCGCCCCGCGGGCTCCGTCACGAAGTCGATGAGCTCCTCGACGCGGCCGATCAGCGCGGGCTCCAGGTCGCGGAAGGTGGTCACCTTCGACAGGATGCGCTGCCACGCGAGCCCGGTGTCGGCCGGGGTCTCGTACGGCCAGCCGAACGCCCGGCAGATCCCCGTCTTCCAGTCGGTTCCGCGCGGGATCTCCGGCCATTTCGCGATGCCGAGCGCTCGCGGCGTCACGCACTGCCAGACGTCGACGAAGGGATGCCCGACGATGCGCACATGCCTGCCGTGCGGGCCGCGCGCGACGGCATCCGCGATCCGCGACTCCTTGGACTCTGGGACGAGGTGGTCGACGAGCACCCCGTAGCGCCGGGTGGCGCTCGGCGGCTCGGCAGCGAGGAGTTCGTCGAGCAGGTCGATCCCCTGCAGGAACTCCACGGCCACGCCCTCGACACGCAGATCCGCCCCCCATACCTTCTCGACGAGTTCGGCGTCGTGCTTGCCCTCGACGAAGATGCGGCTCGGCAGCGCGACCCGCGCGCGCTGGTCAGCCACCGCGAAAGATCCGGATGCCGTGCGGCGCGGGCCCTGCACCGCCGCCTTCGGCGGGACGAGCCTGACGGGCCTGCCCTCGACGAGGAATCCGCCGCCGAGCGGGAACAGACGACGACGCCCCTTCCAGTCCTCGAGCTCCACAGCGCCGGCCTGCACCTTCGTCACCGCACCGCAGAACCCGTCGGCCGCAACCTCGACGACGAGGTCAGCGTCGGCCACCACCTCGGGCACCGGCCGCACCCCGCGCTCGCGCCACCCGGCGGCGAGCACGTCCGATCCGTATCTGTCGTCCATGCCTTCCAGGGTATGCGTCTGCGCTGATGGCGAACGCTCTTCCCCCGCGGAGATCTGTCGCGTGTCGGCGCCAGTGCATAGACTCGACCCATGTGGCACGACTGCCTCTCGGAGGGACGCGCATGAGGACTCGCTGGCTCGCACCGTGGGCGCTGGCGGCCGCGGTTCTGTTCGGCGTGTTCAGCGCGAGCGCCGCCTCCGCCACCGATCCCGTCGACCTCGACCCCGGCTATGTCACCGACGACGCCGGCGTGCTCAGCGCCGCCGAGGAGAGCAGCGCCGAGGCACGCCTGCAGACCCTCACCGAGAACTCCACAGCCGATCTGTTCGTCGTTCTCGTCGACGACTTCACCTCGCCCTCCGACTATGTCGTATGGGCCGACACGGTCGCTGAGAACAACAACCTCGGCCCTGAGCAGTACCTGCTCGCGATCGCCACAGAGGGGCGCAGCTACTACATCTCTGCCGCCCAGGGCGGACCGCTCAGCGACAGCAGGCTCGACGACATCGAGGAGAAGATCCAGCCGCTGCTGGCGCAGGACGACTGGGCCGGGGCGATCACGCTCGCGGCCGACGAGATCCAGGGCGACGGCGGAGCAGGGACGATGCGCATACTCTTCACGATCGCCGCGATCGTTGCTATCGCCCTTGTGGTCTTGCTCGTCATCGTGCTCATCATGCGAGCAAGGCGCAAGGCCGCTGTTCGCAAGCGGGGCGCAATGCCCGAGACGCCAGATCCCGCCGACCCGTTCTCGAGTATGACCGACGAGCAGGTGCAGAAGCAGGCTGGTGCCGCCCTCGTCCAGGCGGACGACGCCCTCACCTCGAGCACGGAGGAGCTCGGCTTCGCCGTCGCCCAGTTCGGCGACGAAGCCACGGCCGAGTTCACCGCCGTGATCGACCGCGCCAAGGCGAAGATAGCCGAGGCCTTCGAGCTCAAGCAGAAGCTCGATGACGAGATCGAGGACACCGTCCACGACCGCCGCGCCTGGCACATCCGCATCATCCAGCTCTGCGACGAGATCGACGACATCCTCGACGACAACACCGAAGCCTTCGACGCGCTGCGCAAGCTCGAGCAGAACGCACCGCAGGAGCTCGAGCGCGTCCGCGCCGAGCGCGCAGCGCTGCAGCCCGTGCTCGCCGGAGCGGCCCCTGCTCTCGCCGGCCTCGCGGCCGCATACGACCAGACGGTGCTGGCGTCGGTCGCCGACAACCCGGCGCAGGCGCAGAACCGCGCCGACCTCGCCGACCGGTCGATCGAGGCCGCGGCCCAGGCGATCGCGGGGTCGCAGAGCGGCCCAGCCGCCTTCGCGATCCGCACGGCGGAGCAGTCGATCGCGCAGGCCACCCAGCTGGTCACGGCGATCACGACGCTCGGCTCCGAGCTCACAGCCATCGAGACGCAGGCGCGGGCTCTCGTGGCCGAGCTCCAGGGCGACATCGGCGCCGCGCAGCAGCTTCCGGACCCGGGCGGCACGATCGCCCAGGCCATCGCCGCCACCCAGCAGCAGCTGCAGATCGCCCAGGCGGGTCTCGACGGCGCATCGCGCAACCCCCAGCGGGTGCTCGATGCGCTCACCGCTGCGAATGCCCAGATCGACGCCGCCATCGCGCAGGGCAGGGAGAGCGTGGAGAGCACACGGCGCGCCCAGCAGCTCCTCGAGCAGACCCTCGCGCAGGCCGACTCCGAGATCCGCTCGGCCAGGGACTTCATCCAGACCCGGCGAGGCGGCATCGGCAGCACGGCGCGGACGAGACTGGCTCAGGCCGAGGCGGCGTTGAGCCAGGCCCAGAGCCTGCGTACGACGAGCACCGAGCAGGCGCTGTCCGCCGCGCGCAGCGCACTCGATCTCGCCCGCTCCGCCTCCTCCTCCGCCCAGTCCGACGTGTCCTCCTACGACACCGGCTGGAGCAGCAGCTGGAGCAGCGGCCCCTACGGCGGCTCCCGCGACAGCAGACTCGGCGGCGACATCCTCGGCGGCATCATCGGCGGGCTCCTCTCCGGAGGAGGAGGCGGCGGCTCGTCGCACCGCAGCAGCAGCTGGCGCTCCAGCGGAGGTGGCGGATTCCGCAGCTCCGGATTCGGCGGCGGTGGCGGCGGCAGCAGGTTCAGCGGCGGCGGGCGCTCCGGCCGATCCGGCCGGTCCGGCGGCGGACGCTTCTGATTTCCATAGGCGCACAAGTAAAGATCTCGATCAGGACCCTCTGAAAGGAAACCGAATGACCAAGCAATCCATCTTCGGACGAATCTCGACCCTCGTCCGCGCGAACATCAACGCACTCCTCGACGCCGCCGAGGATCCGCAGAAGATGATCGACCAGCTCGTGCGCGATTACACGAACAACATCGCCGACGCCGAGTCGGCGATCGCCGAGACCATCGGCAACCTGCGCCTGCTCGAGCGCGACCACGAAGAAGACGTCCAGGCGGCCACAGAGTGGGGCAACAAGGCCCTCGCCGCCAGCCGCAAGGCCGACGAACTGCGTGCAGCGGGCAACGCCGCCGATGCCGACAAGTTCGACAGCCTCGCCAAGATCGCCCTGCAGCGCCAGATCAGCTCCGAGCGCGAGGCCTCCGCGGCCGAGCCGCAGATCGCGGCGCAGACCGAGATCGTCGACAAGCTCAAGGACGGCCTCAACGGCATGAAGGAGAAGCTCGGCGAGCTGAAGAGCAAGCGCAGCGAGCTCCTCGCGCGCGCGAAGGTCGCCGAGGCGCAGAGCAAGGTGCACGATGCGGTCAAGTCGATCAACGTGCTCGACCCCACCAGCGAGCTCGGCCGGTTCGAGGACAAGGTCCGCCGCCAGGAGGCCCTCGCCCAGGGCAAGGCGGAGCTGGCCGCGTCCAGCCTGGACGCGCAGTTCGAAAGCCTCGAGGACATCGGCGAGCTCACCGAGGTCGAGGCGCGCCTCGCGGAGCTGAAGTCGGGCGGCGCTGCGCGTCAGGCCATCGAAGGTTCCTGATCCGTCCCGCGGATGCCTCGGGCCGTCCGGTTCGAGGCATCCGCTCTTCCTCGGAGGCCCCATGGCTCGTTTCGTCGTGGTTCCGCAGTGGCAGGGCTCGCCGTCGACCCGCGCCATGCTCCTCGTCGACGGTGCAGCGGCCATCGCCGGTGATCTGCCCCGCGCGGCGACGACCATCCTCGACGTGCCCGTCGAAGCCGGCGAGTCGCTGGGCACGGGCGTGCGACGGCTGAGCGCGCTGCTGCGCACCCGCGAGATCGTCGCCGAGGCGATGACGACCGGCACGGTGATCATCGGCGGGGACTGCAGCGTGACCGTCGCCGCCCTCGCCGCGCTCCCCGGCGGCACCGACGACGTCGCCGTGGTCTGGTGCGACGCCCACGGCGATCTGCACGCGCCGGACAGCTCCCGATCGGGCGCCTTCGCCGGCATGGCCCTGCGCGCCGTCCTCGGCGAGGGCGAGCCGCAGCTCGCGCTGCACCCGGGCATCGCCCGCGAACGGGTGGTGACCGTGGGGATGCGGGAGCTCGACGAACCGGAGGAGCAGTCCTTCGAGGCGTTGCGACGCCTGGGGGCGGCCGACCTGGAGCAGGCGGATGCTCTCGCCGATGCCGTCGCCGCGACCGGGGCCGCCCGGGTCTGGGTGCACATCGACGTCGATGTGCTCGACCCGTCGGAGATCAGCGGCGTGCCCGAGGCGGTGCCCTTCGGTCTGAGCACGGCAGCGCTCAGCGCGGCGATCCGGCGACTGCGCGAGCGCGTCCCGCTCGCGGGCGCGACGATCGCCGGCTTCGCGCCGCGCTCCCCCGCCGACGCCGTCGACGACCTCGGCGCTCTCCTGAGACTCGTCGGCGCCGTCGCGTGAGCGCCGACTGGCGCCCCGCCGCCGACGCCGCCCTCGCGCGGGGTCGGCGCTTCGACCGGCGCATCCCCTCTTTTCTGCTGCGATCGCCGATCAGCCGCGTCGGCTACTGGTGGGCAACGCTCATCGGCTGGATCTGGGGGTCGATCTGGAGCACCGGTCCGGTGCAGCGTCGCGAGGGGCTATGGGTCTTCCGCGGCATGCCGGCATGGACCTACAACCGCGGTGGCGTCTGCGTCGGCGGATGCTTCCTCACCGGTGATACCGACCCGAGCGCCGCCGTGCTGCAGCACGAGGCCGTGCACAAGGCGCAGTGGCTGCGCTACGGCTTCCTCATGCCGGTGCTCTACCTCTTCGCCGGGCGTGATCCGCTGCGCAACCGCTTCGAGATCGAAGCGGGTCTCGAAGACGGCAACTACGTGCGCCGTGCGACAGGCTCGCGCCCTTCAACGAGCTCGCGCCCTCAGACAGCGTCAGAGACCCCGCGGATCAGCGGCTGAGGAGCCCGAACCGCTCGGGCGCCTGGATGCGCGAGGCATCGATGCCGAGTGCGTCGGTGAGGTGATCGATGATGTCGGCGGTGCCGAGGAAGCCGCCGAGCAACGTGATGTGCGTCTCGATCTCGTCGTCGCAGAGCATCTCGTCGGCCCACGCGCAGGCGGCGCGCGCGAGCGCCTGCCCCGCAGCACAGGCGCGGCCCGTGCCGGGAGCACCCGAGCGGTCGCCGCGGGCCAGCCACGTCACCGTCATGCGTGCGGGCGCGTCGATCCGGGAGATCTGGGCGGCATCGGCGACCTCGATGAACACACGGCCGGAGGCGCACAGCGGAAGCGTCGCGAGGAACGTCTCGAGCTCGAGCAGCGAGTGCTCGTCGGCCGTGACCAGGTGGTGCGAACGACGACGAGCAGCACGGCGCTCGGAGCGCGTGATGCGAGTGTCGATGGAGGTCTGCATGATGCCCCCATTCTAGCACCGAGTGAAGGCATGCCTAACCTTTTCTGGGCGAAACGGGGTAACGGCCGGCGATCACGACGCGGTTGAAGGCATTAATGGAGACCGCCGCCCAGCTCAGGGCCGCGTACTCCGCCTCGGTGAACACGCCCAATGCTCTGTCGTAGACCTCGTCGGAGACGCCCTCCTCCGAGATGAATGTGAACGCCTCGGCCAGTTCCAGGGCGGCGCGCTCGCGTTCGGAGAAGACGCCGCTCTCGCGCCAGCAGGCGACCTGCATCAGCGTGTCGGCGTCGATGCCGGCGGCGAGGGCGCGGTCGACGTGCAAGCGCGTGCAGTAGCTGCACCCGTTGAGCTGGGAGCAGTGGATCATCACCAGCTCCTTCAGGCGCTCCTCGATCCCGTTCGATCGGCAGATCTCGCCGACCGTGCGCGCGAACTCGTCCAGCGCGCGATAGGCCGCAGGCTGGGTCTTCGACAGGTGCACCCGTGTCTCGCTCATGGACCCATGCTATTTCCGACCCGTGCTGTTTCCTCCCTCGTCGAGCATTCCGCTCTACGGTTTTCACGAAGAGCGACTCCGAGAGGAGAATATGCAGGTGCTGTCCGACAACACCGAGTTCCGGTATCTTCCCGCGCAGGCCGATGCCATCGGCGTCCCCCTGCCTCCCGTCGAACGACTCGCCATCGAGCTCCCCGACGGCCGCATCCTCAGCGCGCTGCGCTTCGGCGATGGCGCGCCCGAGATCACGCTGCTGCACGGCGCGGGCCTCAACGCCCACACCTGGGACACGACGGCGCTCGCGCTGCAGCATCCGCTGCTGGCCGTCGACCTCGCCGGCCACGGCGATTCGTCCTGGCGCGATGACGCCGACTACGGCGCGAGGACCCTCGCGGCGGATCTGATCCCCGCGCTGGAAGCGTGGACCGCACGCCCTCAGCTCGTCGTCGGCCAGTCGCTCGGCGGGCTCACCGCCGCCGCTCTCGCCGCCGCGCGCCCCGACCTCGTCGCAGGGGTCGTCATCGTCGACATCACCCCCGGCGTCGATGTGAGCGCGGGGCCCGCGGCGCTGCGCGCCTTCTACGAGGGGCCGACCGACTTCGCCACGCGCGAAGAACTCGTCGATCGTGCGATCGCCGCGGGTCTGGGCGGCTCGCGCGCGGAGACCGAGCGCGGCGTGTTCCTCAACACCCGCGAGCGCCCTGACGGCCGCATCGAGTGGAAGCACCACTTCGCCCATCTGGCGGCGCAGGCCCTCGCCGCGCCGGCGCCTGATCCCGGTGCCGCGCCGGCATCCGCCCCCGGTGCCGCGCCGCCGGCATCCGCTCCCCTGCTGCGCGACGACGGCTGGGAGGACCTCGCGGCGACCGTCGCACCGATCACTCTGGTGCGCGCCACGAAGGGCTTCGTCACCGCGGCAGACGCCGCCGCGTTCGCCCGCCGCGTGCCGGACGCCGCCATCGTCGAGATCGACGCCACCCACAACGTGCAGGAGACCGCGCCGGTCCAGCTCGCCCGACTCATCGGCGGCGCACTGTGACGCTTCGTTCCGCTCTTCACCCGCATCCGCTCATCCGTTCCCTAGGCTCGTCCCACCGGCACACAGCATCTGCCGAACCGAGAGGAAAATCCATGTTCCGTGGTACCCGACGACTCGCACTGGTCTCCGCGATCGCGACCGCCGCCATGCTCCTCACCGCGTGCTCCGGCGGCGGCGCCCCCGAGCCGAGCCCCACGTCGGCGGGAGAGCCCGACCCCGACGCCACCCTGCACGTCGGCCTCGTGCTCGCCCCGACGAACTTCGACATCCGCCACACCTCGGGCGCGGCACTCGAGCAGGTGCTCATCGACAACATCTACGAGGGCCTCGTCACCCGCACCCCGGAGAACGAGATCGTCACGAAGCTGGCATCCGACTACGACATCTCCGACGACGGCCTCACCTACACCTTCACCCTCAACGAGGGCATCACATTCCACAACGGCACCCCTCTCACCTCGGCGGACGTCGTGGCCTCGTACGAGACGGTGCGCACGGATCCCACCGTGCAGGGCAACGCTGAGTTCGCCGACATCGCCTCGATCACGGCGGTCGACCCTGCGACGGTCGTCATCGTCCTGAACACGCCGAACCAGAACTTCCTGTTCAGTCTCACCGGCCCCGCCGGCCTCGTGTTCCAGAGCGGCGACACCACCGACCTGCAGACGGCCGAGAACGGCACCGGCCCCTTCACCATCACCCGCTGGAACAAGGGCAACGCGCTCACCCTCTCCCGCTACGACGCCTACTGGGGAGACGAGGCCGGAGTCGCCGAGGTCGACGTGCAGTACATCGACGACTTCAGCGCCGGCGTGAACGCGGCGATCGCCGGCAATGTGCAGGTGCTCACCGCGGTCGACCCGAACCTCGTGTCGCAGTTCGATGGCACCGACTTCACCCTGACGACCGGGCGCACCACCGACAAGGCGACCCTCGCCTTCAACAACGCCAAGGCGCCCCTCGACGACCCGCGCGTCCGCGAGGCGCTGCGACTGGCCATCGACCGCGAAGCGCTCATCGAGGCCGTGGGCGCAGGGCAGGCGCTGTACGGTCCGATCCCCGAGCTCGACCCCGGCTACGAGGATCTCTCCGACGTCGTCTCCTACGACCCCGAGAAGGCACGCGAGCTGCTCGCGGAGGCGGGCCAGGAGGACCTCGAGCTCACCCTGACGATCCCCAGCTTCTACGGAACCACGGTGCCCAAGGTGCTCATCTCCGACTACGAGAAGATCGGCGTCACGCTCGAGGTCGAGCCGGTGGAGTTCGCCGCCTGGCTCCAGGACGTCTACACCGACCACGACTACGATCTCAGCTTCGTGCTGCATGTCGAGCCGCGCGACTTCAGCAACTTCGCGAACCCGGACTACTACTTCGGATATGACAACGCCGAGGTCCAGGAGCTCTACGCACGCGCCCTCGCCACCGTCGATCCCGACGATTCCGCCGAGCTGCTAGCGGAGGCCGCGCGGATCGTCTCCGAGGACCACGCGGCCGACTGGCTGTACAACGGCGCCACCATCACTGCGGTCGGCCCCGAGGTCTCCGGCTTCCCGAAGGACTCGATCAACTCGCGGCTCGACCTCGCCGGAGTCACCGTCAGCGCCGAGAAGTAAGCAGGCGGTGCTCCGCTACGCGCTCACCCGAGGAGCCCTGCTGATCGCGGGGCTCCTCGTGTCGAGCGCGCTGATCTTCGTCACCCTGCGCGTGCTCCCCGGCGACGTGGCGCAGCTCATCGCCGGCACGCAGGCCTCCCGTGAGGAGGTCGAGGCGCTGCGCGAGTCGCTCGGCCTGAACGCACCGCTGGCGACCCAGTACCTCGACTGGATCGGCGGCATCTTCCGCGGCGATCTGGGCACCTCGCTGCTCTCCGGCGCCTCGGTGGGAGAGGAGATCGTCGAGAAGGCTCAGGTGACGGTGCCGCTGGGCATCCTCTCGCTGCTGATCGCCGCGCTCATCGCCGTGCCGTTCGGCATCCTCGCGGCCCTGCGCCGCGGGCGTCCAGCCGGCACCGCGCTCAGCGTGGCCGCGCAGGCGCTGGCCGCCGTGCCCGTCGTCTGGGCGGGGCTCATGCTCATCGTCGTCTTCTCCGTCTGGCTCGGTTGGCTGCCGCCGCAGGGCTTCCCCCGCACCGGCTGGGCGACCCCCGGCGCTGCGCTTGAGTCGCTCGTGCTGCCTGCACTGACGATCGGGGTGGTCGAGGGGGCCATGCTCATGCGCTTCGTCCGCAGCGCCACCCTCCAGGCGGCACGCGAGGACTTCGTGCGCACGGCCGCGGCCAAGGGGCTCAGCCGCACCCGCGCCCTCATCCAGCACGGCATCCCCGCCGTCGGCCTCTCGATCATCACGGTGCTGGGCCTGCAGATCGCCAGCATCATCGTCGGCGCCGTCGCGATCGAGCAGCTGTTCACCCTTCCCGGGATCGGGCGGATGCTCGTCGCCGACGTGGGCACGCGCGATCTCATCAAGGTCCAGAGCGAACTGCTGGTGCTCACCGGGTTCGTCCTCGTCGTCGGCTTCCTCGTCGATCTCCAGCACCACGTCATCGACCCCCGGCAGAGGGAGGCGGCATGAGCTCGTCGTGGCTGCGCCGCCTGTGGGCTGTCTCGACGGGACGCTTCGGGATCGTCGTCGCCTGCGTGATCGCCCTCACCGCGCTCGTGTCGATGCTGTGGACGCCCTTCGATCCGCAGGAGTCCACGATCAGAGACCGCTGGATGCCGCCGGGATGGCCGCATCTGCTGGGCACCGACGACACCGGTCGCGACATCCTCAGCCTCGTCATGGCAGGCTCCCGCACCACGGTGCTCGTCGCCGTCGGCGCCGGCCTCGTGGCCACCGTCGTCGGCGCCGTCCTTGCGGCCCTCGGCGCGCTCACCGCGCGCTGGCTGCGCGAGGCCGTCGCGGTGTTCGTCGACATCCTCATCGCCTTCCCCGTGCTGCTGATCGCGATGATGATCTCAGCGGTGTGGGGCGGATCGCTCTGGGTGGTGATCTGGTCGGTGGGCATCGGGTTCGGCGTGAACATCGCCCGCGTCACCCGTCCGGAGCTGCGCCGTGTGCAGCAGAGCGACTTCGTGCTCGCCGCGCGCGCGAGCGGCCTCACCTCCGGACAGAGCCTGTTCCGCCACCTGCTGCCGAACGTGGCGCCGGTGTTCATCGTGCAGCTGTCGTGGTCGATGGCCGTGGCCGTGCTCGCCGAGGCCGGACTGTCGTACCTCGGCTTCGGCGCCGCGGTCACCGAACCCAGCTGGGGCGTGCTGCTGGCCGACCTGCAGCGCTACATCGGCGTGCATCCGCTCTCGGTCCTCTGGCCGGGGCTCGCGATCACCCTCACCGTGCTCGCCCTGAACCTCCTCGGCGACGGCCTGCGCGAGGCGACCGACCCGACGCTGCGCCACCGTCGCGCCGAGACGCACACACCGGGGGTGATCGCGTGAGCCTGGTCGTCGAGCAGCTCTCGATCGCGTTCGACGGGCGCCGCGTCGTCGACGGGGTGTCGTTCGCGGTGCCGGACGGCGCGCGGATCGGCCTCATCGGCGAGTCCGGATCCGGCAAGTCCCTCACCGCCCTCGCGGTGCTCGGGCTGCTCCCCGAAGGGGCGACGGCGAGCGGCAGCATCCGCTGGGACGGCACCGAGCTGCTCGGCATGCGCGACCGCGACCTCGCACGCCTGCGCGGCGACGACATCGGCATCGTCTTCCAGGAGCCGCGCACCGCGCTCAACCCGATCCGCACCGTGGGGCGCCAGATCGCCGAGTCCGTGCGCATCCACGAGCGCATCAGCCGCCGCGACGCCCGCGATCGGGCCGTCGCCGAGGCCGCGCGCGTGCGCCTTCCTGATCCGGAGCGCATCGTCGACCGCTATCCGCACCAGCTCTCCGGGGGCCAGCGCCAGCGCGTCGCGCTCGCGATGGCACTCGCCTGCCGTCCGAAGCTGCTCATCGCCGACGAGCCGACCACCGCGCTCGACGTCACCGTGCAGGCCGAGATCCTCCGGCTGCTGCTCGACCTCGTCCGCGACGAGGGCATGTCGCTGCTGTTCATCACGCACGACCTCGCCGTCCTCGCCCAGGTCGCGACCACCGGCGCCGTACTCGAGCACGGCAGGGTGGTGGAGCAGGCACCGGTGTCGACGCTGCTCTCGGCCCCCGCGTCGCCGATCACCCAAGGCCTGCTGCGCGATGCGACGGCAACGCTGTGGCGACCGGAAGGAGAAGGCCGATGACGCTCATCGAGGCGCGCGGACTCCGGCGCGACTTCGTGCTCCGCGGGAGAGCCGCCCTCGGGCGCCCCCGTACGCAGACCGCGCTCGAAGCCACAGACCTCGACGTCGTCGCAGGATCGTCGGTGGGCATCATCGGCGAGTCCGGATCGGGCAAATCGACCCTCATCAAGCTGCTCCTCGGGCTCGACCGGCCCACCGCGGGAACCGTCGCGATCGACGGGAGGCCCGTCGACGCCGCGGCCTCCTCCCGCTCGCTGCACTGGCTGCGGCGCGCGAGCGGTCTCGTGCTCCAAGACCCCTACGCCTCGCTGGATCCGCGGATGACCGCGGGGCAGATCATCGGCGAGCCCCTGTGGGCGCTGCGCATCCCCGGCGACCACCGGGCCCGCGTCCGCGAGGTGCTGGTGCGCTTCGGCCTCGAACCCGACATGGCCGACCGCTACCCGCACGAGTTCTCCGGCGGGCAGCGCCAGCGCATCGCCCTCGCCCGCGCCGTCGTGCACCGCCCGCGCATCCTCGTCGGCGACGAGCCGCTGTCAGCGCTGGACGTGACCGTCAGGGCGCAGATCCTCGAACAGCTCCGCGGGCTCCGCCGCGACGACGGCCTCACCCTCCTCATCGTCTCGCACGACATCGGCGTCGTGCAGAACCTCTGCGACACCGTCGTCGTCATGAAGGACGGGCGCATCGTCGAACGAGGCACCACCGACGCCGTGCTGCGGCACCCGCAGCACGACTACACGAAGACGCTGCTCGCGGCGATCCCCGTCATCGGCTGAGCGGGTCAGCGTCCGAAAAGGCGCCGTCTGCCCACCGGCCTCAGCGCCTTCTTCATGTAGACGGTGCCGAGATCGCGGCCGAACTTGTGCCCGACCCTGCCCATGCGTCCCGCCTCGACGAAGCCGAGCTTCTCGTGCAGCCGGATCGATGCCTCCGCCTTGCTGTCGCTGATGACGGCGACCATCTCACGGATGCCGCGCTGCTCGCACGCCTCGATGAGCGCCTGCAGCAGCGCAGCCCCCAGCCCCTTGCCCCCGGCCCCTGGACCGAGATAGATCGAGTCCTCGACGGTGTAGCGGTACGCGTTCTTGCCCGCCCACGGCTGCGCGACGGCGTAGCCGAGCACGACGCCGCCGGGCGAGACCGCCACGAGGAACGGCAGCTCCAGCCGGGTGAGCACGGCGAACTTGTCGCGCCAGTAGGGGATGCTGCTGCGGCTGTCGTCGAGGGTCACGACCGAGTTACTGACGAAGTGGTTGTAGATCTCGCGGATGTGGGGCAGGTCCGCGGCGCGCGCCGGGCGGATGCTGTAGGAGAACACCGGCGGCTCCTGCACCGGACGCAGATGCCGCGGCAGCACCCGACGTCGCTCACCCGGTTCGAACTGCATGAGCTCAGCCTAGGCGCTGCTCCCCCGCGACGCACCAGTCGACGGCCTCGGCGCCCTGCCGCTCCAGCAGCGCGTTCGCGCGCGAGAACGGCCGGGACCCGAAGAAGCCGCGGCTGGCCGACAGCGGAGACGGATGCGCGGAGGCGATCACCGGGGTCGCCCCCAGCATCGGCTGGAGGTTGGCGGCGTCGCGCCCCCAGAGCACCGCGACGAGGGGGCGCTCCCGGGCGACGAGGGCGCGGATGGCGAGCTCGGTGACCTGCTCCCACCCCCATCCCCGGTGGGAGGCGGCGGCCCCGGGGCGGACGGTCAGCACCCTGTTCAGCAGCAGCACCCCCTGATCGCTCCAGGCGGTGAGGTCGCCGTGCGGGGCGGGCGGGATGCCGAGGTCGCTCTCGCGCTCCTTGTAGATGTTCGACAGGCTCCGCGGGAGCGGCCGCACCTCGCGATCCACGGCGAAGGAGAGGCCGATCGGATGCCCTGGTGTCGGATACGGATCCTGCCCGGTGATGAGCACCTTCACCTCGGACAGCGGCCGGCGGAAGGCCCGGAGCACGTGGGCGCCGGCGGGCAGGTAGCCGCGGCCCGCCGCTTGCTCCGCCCGCAGCCGATTGCCGAGCTCGGTGATGATCGGCTGCGCCGGCGCAAGCGCTTGCGCCCACCCCTGGTCGATCTCGCCGTCGGCGGCGAGCTGCTCGAGAGTGCGCGCCGGCATCAGAGCGCCGAACGGGCGCGCAGCGGGCCTCGGGCGAGGAGGTGGTTCGCCGACTGCGCCACCGGCCGCATCGTGATCGAGTCGAGGTTGACGTGCGCTGGCGCCCCCAGCGCGTAGGCGATGACGTCGGCGACGTCGGAGGCCCGCAGCGGCGCCTCGACACCGGAGTACACGGCCTGCGCGGCGACCGCGTCGCCGCGCAGCCGGTTGAGGGTGAACTCCTCGGTGTGCACCATGCCCGGCGCGACCTCGCACACGCGGATCGGCTCGCCGTTGAGCTCGAGCCGCAGGGCGCGCACGAGCATCGTCTCGGCGGCCTTCGCCGCGTTGTACCCGCCGCCGCCGGGGTAGGCGAACTGAGCCGCGGTCGAGGTGACGAACAGCGTGTCGGCATGTCCATCGGCGGATGCCGCGCGCCGCAGCGCCGGCAGGAAGCCCTTGACCAGGCGCTGGGTGGAGAGGACATTCGCCTCGTACATCCACTGCCAGTCCTCGGCCGTCGCGTCCTCGATGCGCTCCGTGCCGCGGGCGCCACCGGCGACCTGCACGAGCGCGTGCACGGGACCGGCCGCCTCGACCTCGGCCACGAGGGCGGCGACGGCATCCGGGTCGGTGAGATCGCAGGTCACCGCCTCGGCCCCGGTCTCGGCGGACAGCGCGGCC
This sequence comes from Microbacterium sp., assembly GCF_047607465.1. Taxonomy (GTDB): domain Bacteria; phylum Actinomycetota; class Actinomycetes; order Actinomycetales; family Microbacteriaceae; genus Microbacterium. Next base: position 33,878 of record NZ_JASGCY010000092.1, read on the forward strand.
AGCCGGCCGGCGCGCCTGGCGACGCCGACGACCTCCCATCCGCGGGCGCGCAACGCGCGCACCGTCGCCGCCCCGATCCCCGTGCTCGCCCCGGTCACCACTGCTCGCCTCGTTGCCATGGCTCCACCGTATCGGGGAGAGCCCCGTTCCTGCCGAAGAGGGTGTTACGTCACATTTCCGGATCGTTGTTGACAGCGGTGCCGATTCCGTACTGTCGCAGCAACGGCATCCGCCACCCACCCGTTTCCGAGTTCCAGGGGGAACCACAATGTCCGCAGCCGAGACCTGGCGTTTCGAGACCAAGCAGATCCACTCCGGCGCCGCTCCCGACCCGGTCACCAAGGCGCGTGCGACGCCGATCTACCAGACCACCTCGTACGTCTTCGACAACGCGGACCACGCGGCGAACCTCTTCGCGCTCGCCGAGTTCGGCAACATCTACACGCGCATCCAGAACCCCACCCAGGATGTGCTCGAGCAGCGCCTCGCGGCTCTCGAGGGGGGCACCGGAGCCCTCGTGCTCTCCAGCGGACAGGCGGCGTCGACGTTCGCGATCCTGAACATCGCGCAGGCCGGCGACCACTTCGTCGCCTCCAGCTCGATCTACGGCGGCACCTACAACCTGTTCAAGTACACCCTCGCCAAGCTCGGCATCGAGGTCACCTTCGTCGAGAACCAGGACGACCCGGAGCAGTGGCGCCGCGCAGTACGCCCGAACACGAAGCTCTTCTTCGCCGAGACGATCGGCAACCCGCAGATCAACGTGCTCGACATCCAGACGGTCGCCGACCTCGCGCACGAGAACGGCGTGCCGCTGATCGTCGACAACACGATCGCGACGCCGTACCTGATCCGTCCCTTCGAGCACGGCGCCGACATCGTCGTGCACTCCGTGACGAAGTTCCTCGGCGGACACGGCACCACCATCGGCGGCGCCATCGTCGACGGCGGCCGGTTCGAGTGGTCGAAGCACGTCGAGAAGTTCCCGAGCCTCACCGAGCCCGACCCCTCGTACCACGGCGCCAGCTACACCACGGCGGTCGGCGACGCCCTCGCCTACATCATCAAGGCCCGCGTGCAGCTGTTGCGCGATCTCGGCTCCGCCATCGCCCCGCAGAGCGCGTGGAACCTCATCCAGGGCATCGAGACGCTCTCGCTGCGCATCGAACGCCACGTGCAGAATGCGCAGGAGATCGCCGAGTGGCTCGACAACCGTGACGACGTCGCGAGCGTCAACTACTCGGGCCTGCCGTCGTCGCCGTGGTACGCGACGGCGAACAAGTACGCCCCCAAGGGCGTCGGCGCCGTGCTCTCCTTCGAGCTGAAGGGCGGCGTGGAAGCCGGTCGCACCTTCGTGAACAACCTCACGCTGTTCAGCCACCTCGCCAACATCGGCGACGTGCGCTCGCTGGTCATCCATCCGGCATCGACCACCCACGCCCAGCTCACCCCGGAGCAGCAGCTCACCGCGGGTGTCACGCCTGGCCTGGTGCGGCTGTCGGTCGGCATCGAGAACATCGACGACCTCAAGGCCGACCTCGATGTCGCCCTCGCCGCCGCGCGCCGCGTCGCCGAGGCCGCCCGCGCCTGACGCGCTCCGCGCCCAGCATCCCTCTTGCAGCATCCCTCTTTCCGCCGACGCCCCATCTGCCCCGCCGCGCCCCACCTGCGCGACGTCTGCCAGGTGGGGCGTCGGCGCACAGGTGGGGCGTCGGCGCCGTAACGTGCGGGGCGAGGGCATCCGTTGACGGGAGAATGGGGAGCATGGACTGGCAGACGACCTCTGAGGACACGGTGCCATCGGCACCGGTGACGGAGGACGACGTGCGTCTGCTGCGCGCGCGTCCGCCGGCCACCGGCGCCTGGCGCGACGGCGATCCCGCAGGAGGCCGCCGCTTCGCGGCCTTCGGCCCGTTCCGCACCGAGAGCGGCGCGGAACTGCCCGGCATCCGTCTCGCCTACGAGAGCTGGGGCACGCTGAGCCCGGAGCGCGACAACGCGGTCCTCGTCCTGCACGCCCTCACCGGCGACAGTCACGTGCGCGGCGAGGCCGGCGCCGGTCACGCCACCGCCGGGTGGTGGGAGGAGGTCGTCGGCCCCGGCGCCGCCCTCGACACGGATCGCTGGTTCGTGATCGCCCCGAACATGCTCGGCGGATGCCAGGGCTCCACCGGACCTGCGAGCATCGCCCCGAGCGGCTACGAGTGGGCCTCGCGGTTCCCGTATCTGACGATCCGCGATCAGGTGGCGGCCCAGGCCCTGCTCGCCGACGCGCTCGGCATCGACCGCTGGGCGGCCGTCATCGGCGGCTCCATGGGTGGGATGCACGCGCTGGAGTGGGCTGTCACCCACCCCGACCGCGTGGCGCGGCTCGCCGTGCTCTCCTCTCCCCCGGCGACGACCGCCGACCAGATCGCCCTGAACACGGTGCAGCTGGAGACGATCCGCATGGACCCGCGTTTCCAGGGCGGCGAGTACTACGACCTCGCCGCCGGCGACGGGCCCCACAGGGGACTCGCGCTCGCCCGCCGCATGGCCCTGCTCAACTACCGCAGCCCCATCGAGCTCAACCAGCGCTTCCAGCGCTCCTGGCAGTCCGACGTGTCCCCGCTCGGTCACGGCGGCCGCTTCGCCGTGGAGTCGTACCTCGACTTCCACGGCAACAAGTTCACCCGGCGCTTCGACGCGAACAGCTACATCACCCTCGTCGAGGCGATGAACTCGCACGACGTGGGGCGCGATCGGGGCGGCGTCGAGGAGGCGCTGCGCACCGTGACCGCGAAGACCCTCGTGCTCGGCATCGACACCGACCGGCTCTTCCCCGTCGACGGACAGCACCGCATCGCCCGGAGCATCCCGAACACGCTCGACGGCAACGAGGCGGTCGTCCTCACCAGCGATTTCGGCCACGACGGCTTCCTCATCGAGACGGATGCCGTCGGCCACCACCTCGCGCGGCTCCTCGCCGAGGAGGCTCCACGGCAGCGCCGGAGCTGAGCTCACGATCTATGCCCGCGCCACGACAGCCGGATCGACCCGGAACGCGAGCGCGGCGATGAGCAGACCCGACACCGCGAGCGCGGCGCCCGTCAACGCCGGGGCGGTGAAGCCCCATCCGAGCGCGATGACGGCGCCCCCGAGGAACGCCCCGAGGCTGTTGCCGATGTTCAGGGCCGAATGGTTCAGCGCCGCCGCGATCGACTGCTGATCCTGCGCGACGTCCATGAGGCGCGTCTGGATCGTCGGCGCGAGCACCGAGGACACCGCGCCGACGGCGACCACCATGACCGCCAGCGGCACGATCCACGCCGACACCAGCGCGAGGACCGCGAGCGCGAGAGCGAGCGCGGCGAGCGCCCAGCACAGGGTGCGCCGCACGCTGATGTCGGCGAGCCGCCCTCCGACGAGATTGCCGATCGTCATGCCGACGCCCATCAGCACGAGCACGATCGGCACCGCCCACGTCGGGGACCCGGCGACCTCGGTGACGACGGGGGCGATGTAGCTGTAGACGGCGAAGAAGCCGCCGAAGCCGATCGCGCCGATCGCGAGCGTGAGCCACACCTGGCCGAGGCGGAACACCCGCAGCTGCTGACGCATCGTGCGTCCGGGCTCGGCGGCGTGCTCCGGCACGAAGAAGCCGATGCACACGGTGGCCAGGGCAAACACCCCGGCGACCACGGCGAAGGCGGCGCGCCACCCCCACTGCTGGCCGAGGAAGGTGCCAAGCGGCACCCCGACGACGTTCGCGATGGTGAGGCCGGTGAGGATGAACGCCACGCCCTTGGCCCGGTTCCCCTGTCCCATCATGTCGGCGGCGACGAGCGCGCCGATGCCGAAGTAGGCTCCGTGCGGAAGGCCGGAGAGGAACCGTGCGACGCCGACGAGCTCGAAGGCGGGCAGGACGACGGCGAGGGCGTTGAAGACGGTGAGGGCGAGCGCAAGGCCGATCATCACGCGATGCCGCGGAAAGCGCGCGATGAACCCGGCGATGGTGGGCGCGCCGATGACCACGCCGAGGGCGTAGAGGGAGATCAGCCAGCCGGCCTGACCTAGCGCCTCCTCCTGGCTGCGCGCCCACACGGCTGGTAGCAGATCGGCGGCGATGTCGGGCAGCAGCCCCATGATGACGAACTCGGTCATCCCGATGCCGAAGCTGCCGATGGCGAGGGAGAGGAGCGCCCTCTTCGCCGCACCCCTCTTTTCTATCGAGGGATTCACCCGTAAAGCCTAGCGGTCGGCCCGCTCCTCCAGCGCCGCCTCGAGCCGATCGATCTTGGCGTCGATCTCCCCCGAGAACCCGGGACGGATGTCGGCCTTGATGACGAGGGAGATGCGCGAGCCGAACGGGGCGACCGCCTCGGTCGCACGCTTGATGACGTCGAACACCTCGTCCCACTCCCCTTCGATCTCGGTGAACATGGAGCTGGTCCGATTCGGCAGCCCCGAGTCGCGCACGACCCGGACGGCGGCGGCGACGGCGTCGTGGACGGAGCCGTCGGGGTGGCTTCCGATTCCGGAGGGGGCGACGGAGAAGGCGGCGATCATGTTCACTCCTCGTGTGTGCGGGTGAGCGGGCGGACGGAGGGGATCGGCACCCGCAGCAGCGAGCGGATGCCGGTGGCCAGGAGCACGACGAGCACGACGTTGCGCGCGGTGAGGAGCACGACGGGCACGAGCTCGGCCCGCAGCAGCGCGTCATAGGAGAGCGGGTAGACGAGACAGGTCAGTCCCGCCAGCGCGAGCACGAGGAACGCCGGCACAGCGGCGCGGGCCCGGTCGAGCACGATCCACAGGACGACCGGCGCCAGCAGCCACGTCTGGAACTGGGGCGATCCCACCTTGTTGCAGACGATCAGCGCCGTCACCAGCGCGAGCGCCAGCGGGGGAAGCAACCGTACGGCGCTGGCGCCGCGCGCGGCCTTGGTCGCGCCGATCGCGGCCACGAGCACCACCGCGAGCGCCATCGCCGGGGTGAGCAGCGCACTGACGGCATCCACCCCGTCGGCTGCGATCTGGAAGGTGAGGATGTCGAAGCTGTACTCGATGCGCGCGGTGCCGGCGAGCGCGAGCCAGAGGAAGGGTGTGGCGGCCACGGCCTCGATCTGCACCCCTCGGCCGGTCTGGGCCGTGAGGAAGCCGATGATCTCCTCACGAGCGCCGAGCAGCCACAGCACCGCGACGACCCCGGCGGTGACGGATGCCGCGGCGAACAGCATCCGCCACCGCCTCCTGGCAGCGACCAGGGCAGCAAGCAGCAGCGCGCCCGGCCAGATCTTGATCCACGCGCCCACGGCGAGCAGCGCCGCCGCGACGGCCGGGCGCTGGAGCACCCAGAGGCCGGCTGCGACCGCGAGCGGCACCGTGACGGCATCAATGCGGTAGATCGCGATCGGCCCGAGCAGCAGCACGGCGATGCACCAGAACCAGGCGGCGAGGCGACGCGGATGCGCCGAGGTGCGCCCGATGAGCACGGCGAACCCGATCGCATTGCCGCCGACCGTCAGGAGCGCCCACGCGATGAGATAGGCGTGCGAGGCGCCGAGGGCCGGGATGAGCGGCAGGGAGATCGCCTTGGCGACGATCATGGGCACGAGGGCGAGCTGCGGATACACCCAGGACTCGTCGACGCCGACGATGGGCCCTCCGGCGAGCGCCGCCGTGGCCCATGGTTCGTACACGAGGACGACATCGCCCATCGGCTGGCTCGGATACACCCACCCCGCGAGGGCGACGTAGGCGTGCACGAGGAGGAAGGCCGCCCACAGCACCATGAGATGCGCCGAGCCGGAGCGGCTCATCCCAGCACATCCGCGATCGCCAGTGGCAGAGCATCGGCGACGTCGAGGGCGACGATGGGGCGACCCGCCGGGCCCGCCCCGACGCCTGCGGCGATGCGCCCGGCCCGCCCGTGCAGCCAGGCTCCCGCCGCCGCGGCGGCAGCGGGGTCGGCCTGCGGGTCGGCCGCGATGACGGCGCCGATGGCCCCGGCCAGCACATCCCCTGTGCCGGCGGTGGCCAGCCACGACGTGCTCTCCTCGACGGCGATCAGCGCACCGTCCGGATCGGCGATGAGCGTGCGTGATCCCTTGAGGAGCACCGCTCCGCCGACGGTGCGGGCCATCTCGACGACGGCGTCCTCGCGGCGCTCGCGCGCGGGCAGCCCGAGAGCGGACTGCATCCGGGCGAGCTCGCCGGCGTGCGGGGTGATCACGAACGGCGCCGTCGCGGCGGCGGCGAGGTCGAGCGCTCCCGCGTCGATGACGACGGCCGTGCGGCCGGCCACGATGCGCGCCAGCTCCTGCGCGTCCGTGCTGCTGCGCGCAGCGGCATCCGTCCCCGATCCGATCACCCACGCGTCCACGCGCGCGCCCGCTCCTGCGCCTGCTATTGCGCCCACGACGGTCTCCGGGCGCCGGGCGAGCACGGCGTCCGCCGCCCGTCCGTCCCCGAAGAAGCGCACGAAACCTGCCCCGGCCCGCCAGGCCGCCTCGACGCCGAGGACGGCGGCGCCAGGGTAGGCGCCGGATCCGGTGCGCAGCGCGACGACGCCCCGGGAGTACTTGTCGTCCTCGGCGGAGGGCACACGCACGAAGCGCGCGGTGTCCGCCTGCGACCACGTCCGTGCCTCGATCATGACACCACGTTAGCCGCGCGGCCCCCGCCCCCTGCGGCAGACACTACGGTCGAGGTGTGAGCATCCTCTTCTCCGAAGCCACCTTCCGTTCCCTCACCGTCCGCAATCGCCTGTGGGTGTCGCCGATGTGCATGTACAGCGCCGTCGACGGCGTCGTGCAGGAGTGGCACCACACCCATCTCGCCCAGTTCGCCTCCGGCGGGGCCGGTCTCGTCGTCGCCGAGGCGACGGCCGTGGTGCCGGAGGGGCGCATCTCACCGCGCGACACGGGGCTCTGGAACGACGAGCAGCGCGACGCCTGGGCGCCCATCGTGCAGGCGATCCACGAGCGCGGCGCGCACGCCGGCATCCAGCTCGCCCACGCCGGCCGCAAGGCGTCGACGTGGTGGCCGTGGGCGGAGCGGCATGGATCGATCCCTGCGGAGGACGGCGGCTGGACGACCAGCGCCCCCTCGGCGATCGCCTTCGAGGGCTTCGCGGCGCCGGTCGCGCTCGACGCCTCCGGCATCGACGCCGTCGTGGCGGCCTTCGCCGCGGCCGCGCGGCGCGCGATCGACGCCGGCTTCGACGTCGTCGAGATCCACGCCGCGCACGGCTACCTGCTGCATCAGTTCCTCTCCCCGCTGTCGAACGAACGCACCGACGAATACGGCGGATCTCTCGAAGGACGAGCGCGACTGCTGCTGCGCGTGCTCGACGCCGTGCGCGCCGAGGTCGGCGACGCCGTGCCGGTCTTCGTGCGCATCTCCGCGACCGATCACGCCGAAGGCGGGTTCGACGCCGCCGAAGCGTCGATCGTGAGCGCCTGGGCGAGCGAGCACGGCGCCGACCTCATCGACGTGTCCAGCGGCGGTCTCGTCGCCCACCAGAGCATCGATGTCTTCCCCGGGTACCAGGTGGGCCTCGCCGCCGACGTGCGCCGCGGCGGACGCATCCCGACCAGCGCCGTCGGGCTGATCACGGCCGCCGAGCAGGCCGAGCAGGTGCTCGTGGACGGCGCCGCCGACGCGATCTTCGTCGGTCGGGAGTGGCTGCGCGACCCGCATTTCGGCCTGCGGGCCGCGCACGTGCTCGGCGCGCAGGTGCGATGGCCCGAGCAGTACCTGCGCGCCCGCTGGCACTGAAGGCGGCGGCTCAGACCCCGCGCACGCGTCGCGTCGCGTCGCGCACCTCGCCGACGAGCTCCTCGAGGATGTCCTCGAGGAACAGCACGGCGACCGTCTCGCCCGCGCCGTCGCGCACCTTCGCGAGATGCCGCCCAGCGCGTCGCATCATGGTGAGCGCATCCTCGAGATCAGTCTCCTCCTGCACGGGCACCATGTGGTGGATGCGCTTGGGCGGCAGCGGTCTGGCCAGCTTCGCCTCGGCATCCGGCCCCTCCGAGGCGCGCAGGATGTCCTTGAGGTGCACGTACCCCACCGCAGCGCCCTCGTCGTCGACGATCACGTAGCGCGAGAAGCCGTAGCGGGCCACGGCCTTCTCGATGTCGTCGGGCGTCGTCGTCTGCGGCAGCGTCACGAGATCGCTCAGCGGCACCGCGATGTCACGGGCCTTCTTGTCGGTGAACTCCACCGCAGCGGCCACCGCTCCCACGGCGTCATCGAGGATGCCCTCCCGACGCGACTGCTCCACGATCGTGGCGACCTCCTCGAGCGTGAAGGTCGACGCGGCCTCGTTCTTCGGCTCGACGCGGAACAGGCGCAGCACGCTGTTCGCCGTGGCGTTGAGCACCCAGATCACCGGCATGAACACCTTCGACACCCACACCAGGGGCGCCGCCAGCATGAGCACCGCGCGGTCCGGTATCGAGAAGGCGAGGTTCTTCGGCACCATCTCGCCAAACACCACGTGCAGGAACGACACCAGCAGCAGCGTGATCGCGAACGACACCGCGTCCACGACGGCATCCGCCCATCCGACGGCGTGCAGGGGCGCCGCGAGCAGGTGATGGATCGCCGGCTCCGAGACGTTGAGGATCAGCAGCGAGCAGATCGTGATGCCCAACTGCGAGGTCGCGAGCATCAGGGTCGCGTGCTCCATCGCATACAGCGCGGTCTTCGCTGCGCGGGAGCCCTGTTCGGCACGCGGCTCGATCTGCGACCGGCGCGCGGAGATGACGGCGAACTCGGCGCCGACGAAGAAGGCGTTGCCGAGCAGCAGCACGACGAGCCAGACGATTCCTGCCCAGTCGCTCATCGGTCCGCCTCCTCATCGGTGTGCGGCCCCGAGATGTAGCGGAGCCGGTCGATGCGCCGGCCATCCATCCGCACGACCTGCAGCGTGCCGGTGTCGGTGGGGACCTCGTCGCCCACCTTCGGAACGCGCTCGAGGACGCTCATCACGTAGCCGGCGACGGTGTCGTAGACATCGCCCTCCGGCACATCGACGCCCGCGCGGCTGCGCAGTTCGTCTGGACGCAGCTCCCCGGGGAAGGTGACGCCGTCGCGGCCGACGATCACGCCGGCACGGGTCCGGTCGTGCTCGTCCGAGACCTCGCCGACGATCTCCTCGACGAGATCCTCCAGAGTGACCAGCCCCGCGGTGCCGCCGTACTCGTCGACGACGACCGCCAGCTGGTAACCGCGGGCGCGCAGCTCGGAAATGAGACCGTCGATGTGCACGGTCTCCGGCACCCGCAGCGGCTCGGTCGCGAGCGCGCCCACGGGCACGTCGGCGCGGCGATCGCGCGGCACCGAGATGGCCGCCTTCAGGTGCACGACGCCGGTGATGTCGTCGAGGTCGTCGTCGTACACCGGGAAGCGGCTGTGCCCCGTGCGGCGGGCGAGCTGGATCACGTCGTCGGCGCTGTCGCCGGCGGCGATCGCATGCATGCTCGGCCGAGGGGTCATCACGTCGGCTGCGGTCAGCCGGGCGAAGGTCAGGGTGCGATCGAGCAATGTCGCGGTGTCCTTCTCGAGCACCCCGGCGATGGCCGAGCGGCGCACGAGAGAGGAGAGCTCCTCCGCGGTGCGCGCCCCGGAGAGCTCCTCCTTGGGCTCGATGCCCATGGTGCGCAGCACGCCGTTCGCGCTGCCGTTGAGCACGACGACCGCGGGCTTGAAGACCGCGGTGAAGGCGACCTGGAAGGGGATGACCAGCTTCGCCGTCGCCAGAGGCAGCGCCAGGGCGAAGTTCTTCGGCACGAGCTCGCCGAGGATCATCGACAGCGCGGTGGCGACGACCATCGCCACGAAGGTCGCCAGCGGCGACACGAGCGCCTCGGGGAAGCCCCACGCGACCAGCGTCGGCCGCAGCAGGTTCGACAGGGCCGGCTCGATCGTGTACCCGGTCAGCAGCGTCGTCAGCGTGATGCCGAGCTGCGCCGAGGACAGATGCGTGGAGGTGCGCCTGAGTGCGCTGATCGTCAGGGAGAGCCGCGACTCGCCGCGGGCCTGACGGGCCTCGAGATCAGCGCGGTCGAGATTCACCAGCGCGAACTCGCTGGCGACGAAGAGGCCGGTTCCGACCGTGAGCAGGAGCCCCACGCCCAACAGGATGTAATCCATCACAGGTTCCTCTCACAGGAGAGAGGCGGGCGGTGGGGCGACGGACTGCAACTGGGAGGGTCATCCATGGTGGACACGATTGTACAGAACTCCGCTGTGCCCCCGGCCCGGCATCCGTCGCGCTGCCGTTTCCTGCTCGCGCTGTCGTTCCCTGCGTCGCGCTGTCGTTTCCTGCGTCGCGCTGCCGTTTTCCGCGTCGCGCTGTCGTTCTCTCCGTCGCGCTGTCGTTCCCTGCGTCGCGCTGTCGTTTCCTGCTCGCGCTGCGCGATTCTCTGCAGCGGTTGCGGCGTTCAGCAGCGCGAACCCGATCACCGGGCTCCAGGACGCGGTCTCGGGTACCTCGAGGGAAGGCCGTCGGCGATGAGGATGTCGTACAGCAGCGCAGGATTCTCATGCGCCGGCGTCCGCCACCGCGAGAGGGCAGCGAGCATCCGCCGCAGCGCGTCCGCGCGGTCCTTCTCCTCCAGGAGCGCCTGTTCGGGGCTACGCCCGGCGAGGATGTCCGGATCGAAGTACTTTCCGAGGCCGTCGAACTCAGCGCCGTGATCAAAATCCTCGAAGTAGTAGTCCGGTCGCGCCTTGCGTCCGTTAGGCAGCACGAATTCCTTCTGCAGGATCGGACGCGGGAAGCCGAGCCGATCGATCAGCACCCGGCCTTCGGACTCGCGCACCGAGTCGGACAGGTGAGTCGAGAAGGAGACGACCGCCGGGACGCGTTTGTACCCTCGCCGCCAGTTCTTATCCATCAGTTCGAGCAGGTGCGCCTTGTCCGTCAATGCCCCGCCGTCTCGTCGGGCCCACAGCGCCTGGTCGGCCGCGACGACCCCGTCGCGGAACACCGATACGGCAGCCAGATCGAGGGCGGTCTGCGCCGGGGTGGTCACCAGATGACCGCGCCACTGCATGAGCTCGACGAAGTCGAACCCCAGCGCGTATCGGCGGACGGCCCCTGACGAGCGTCCCCCTGTGGTGCGCGCGACACGCACGTCGACCGTGTCCGGCCAGGATCCGATGCGGTCCATGCCGTGCACGGCTGCGGCCGCATGGAGCATCAGGACGAGGGGGCCACGCGCCCGGTCGGCCACTTCCAGGACGCGGACGAGATGCCGATCGATCGGTCGCAGCGCGTTCCATTCCCTCGTGCGCACATAGCTTCCGGCGACGACGCGCTTCGCGCCGCCTCTTCGGACCGCTGCCGAGAGCGCGCGCTCATCGGCGTGCGGCCGCTCGCGGCGACGATGGACGGCGATCGGATGCTCGGTGCGCGGGTTCATGCCTGAACGATGGCATCCGCACCCCCGCGTCCGCTCGCTCTCCACAGGGGTGATCGCCGGATTCGCCGGAAACCGCATCGGTGCAGAACGAGTGGGAACGGCATCCGCTCGTCCCCTCCCCGTCGGCTTCCCGTCGGCTCCCCGTCGGCTCCCCGTCGGCTCCCGGTCGGCTCCCGGTCGGCTCCCGGTCGGCTCCCGGTCGGCTCCCGGTCGGCGGATCCGCACCGCCTCTCGCGCTGTCGATCTCCTCGTCGCGCTGCTCTTCTGCGCAGACGCGGCTGGAACTTCAACAGCGTCTGCAGCAATAGACAGCGCGACGATGAGAACAGCAGCGCGACACGGAAAAGAGCAGCGCGACACGGAGAACAGCAGCGCGACGCCCGGAAGAGCAGCGCGACACAGGAAGAAGAGCAGCGCGACACCCAGAAGAGCAGCGCGACGAGCGCGGAGCGCTACCAGCTGACCGGCAGCGCCTTGCCCTCCTCGTAGCCGGCGGCGGACTGCAGGCCGACGAGAGCGCGCTCGTGGAACTCCGGCACCGAGGCCGCACCGGCGTAGGTGAACGACGAGCGCACTCCGGAGGTGATCATGTCGAGCAGATCCTCGATGCCTGGACGCAGCGGGTCGAGGTAGATCTTCGAGGAGGAGATGCCCTCGGCGAAGAGCTCCTTGCGCGCGCGCTCGTACGCGTCGAGACGGCCGAACCGGGCCTGGACGGCCTTCGTCGACGCCATGCCCCACGACTCCTTGTACAGCCGGCCGTCGGCGTCGCGCTGGAGCTCCCCCGGAGCCTCGATCGTGCCTGCGAACCAGGAGCCGACCATGACGGATGCCGCGCCAGCGGCCAGCGCGAGGGCGACATCACGCGGATAGCGCACTCCCCCGTCCGCCCACACGTGGGCGCCGAGCGCACGCGCGGCCTCTGCGGTATCGAGCACGGCGGAGAACTGCGGACGCCCCACTGCGGTCATCATGCGGGTCGTGCACATCGCCCCGGGCCCCACGCCGACCTTGAGGATCGTCGCCCCGGCGTCGACGAGGTCGCGCACGCCGTCGGCGGTGACGATGTTGCCCGCGACGATCGGCAGGCCAAGGCCCAGAGCCGACACCTCGGCGAGCGCGCGCAGCATCCCCTCCTGGTGCCCGTGCGCTGTGTCGACGACGAGCACGTCCACTCCCGCCGCCGCGAGCGCCCTGGCCTTGGCCGCGACGTCGCCGTTGATGCCGACCGCCGCGGCGACGGCCAGTCGTCCGTCCGCATCGAGCGCGGGCCGGTACAGGGTCGAGCGCAGCGCGCTGCGCGCGCTCAAGGTGCCCACGAGGCGACCGTGCCGCGTGATGGTGACCATCTCGACGCCCGCCTCGGAGATCACGTCGAAGGCGTGCCGCTCCGAGCCGATGTCCTCGGCATCCAGTGACGGCGTGCCCGCATGCACGAGATCGCCGAGCTGCGCGTCGGGCAGCGCGGTGGCGAGGCGGGTCGCCGGAAGGATGCCGACGACATCGGCCACCGCGTGAGGCGCCTCTCCCGCGGCGACGACGATGCCGTGGCCCTCGCTCGCCGGCAGCAGCCGCAGCGCGTCGGCGACCGACGCCGACGGCGGCAGCACGATCGGGGTGTCCCAGAGCACCGGCTGCCCCTTGACGTCGCGGATCGCGGCGTCGAGATCCTGCAGCGGCATGTCCTGCGGGAGCACACCGAGACCGCCCCGGCGGGCCATCACCGCGGCCAGCCGCGGGCCGGTCACCGAGTTCATGTTCGACGCCACGATCGGCAGTGTCGCCGACGTGCCGTCGTGCGGCGCCAGATCGACCTGCAGACGGCTGGTCACCCCCGACCTCCGCGGCACCAGGAACACGTCCGAGTAGGTCAAGTCGACAGTGGGCATCTCCCCGGCGAACTCCATGATCCAAAGGTACCGAGATATGCGGACGCATGGAGCCATCCGCGCGACGAAGATCGGAGCGAAACACGATAGGCTTGGGGGTTGAGAGTGTGCGGGCCCGAGCGCATCCCGCTTCCGTGCGAGCACACAGGGACTTCAGCGATGAAAGAGGGCGATCGAGCGTGTCGAACCAGGTGACTGGCGTCGGGGGCGACGGGGGGTTCGGAGCCAATTCCTGGCTCGTCGAAGAGCTCTTCGAGCAGTACAAGGTCAACCACGACTCCGTCGACAAGGAGTGGTGGCCCGTCCTCGAGAAGTACGCCGCCGACACCGCGGCATCCGCCTCCCACCCGCCGGTCGAGACCGCGCACCCGGTCACCGCGCCGATCCCCGTGATCGGGCAGCAGCCCGTCGCCCGCACCACCGCCAAGCCGGCCGCCGCCGCCCCCATCCCCGCCCAGGCCCCCACGCCGGAGGCGAAGGCCGAGGACGCGGTCGACGAGGACAAGGTCACCCCGCTGCGGGGCCTGCCGAAGACCCTCGCCGCGAACATGGACGAGTCGCTCACCGTCCCCACAGCGACGAGCGTGCGCACGGTGCCCGCCAAGCTGATGATCGACAACCGCATCGTCATCAACAACCACATGGCCCGCACCCGCGGCGGCAAGATCAGCTTCACCCACCTCATCGGCTGGGCGCTGATCCGCACCCTCGACGAGTTCCGCAGCCAGAACGTGTTCTACGCCGAGATCGACGGCAAGCCCTCCGTCGTCGCGCCGGCGCACGTCAACCTCGGCATCGCGATCGACCTGCCCAAGCCCGACGGCACCCGCGCCCTCATGGTCCCCAGCATCAAGCGCGCCGACACGATGACCTTCAACGAGTACCTCGTCGCCTACGAGGACCTCGTCACCCGCGCCCGCAACAACAAGCTCACCGCGGCCGACTTCCAGGGCACCACCGTCTCGCTGACCAACCCCGGCGGCATCGGCACCGTGCACTCGGTGCCTCGCCTCATGAAGGGCCAGGGCTGCATCATCGGCGCCGGCGCCCTCGAGTACCCGGCCGAGTTCCAGGGCGCGAGCGAGCGGACGCTGAACGAGCTGGCGATCGGCAAGACGATCACCCTCACCAGCACCTACGACCACCGTGTCATCCAGGGCGCCGGATCCGGCGAGTTCCTGAAGAAGGTCCATGAGCTGCTCATCGGCCAGCGGGGCTTCTACGAGGACATCTTCGCGGCCCTGCGCATCCCCTACGCGCCGATCCACTGGAACCCCGACGTCGCGATCGACCTCGCCGAGCGCGTCGACAAGCAGGCCAGGGTGCAGGAGCTCATCAACTCCTTCCGCGTGCGCGGTCACCTCATGGCCGATACCGACCCGCTCGAGTACGTGCAGCGCTCGCACCCCGACCTCGAGATCGAGAACCACGGCCTCACCTTCTGGGATCTCGACCGCGAGTTCGTCACCGGCGGATTCGGCGGCAGGCGCACCGCGAAGCTGCGTGAGATCCTCGGGGTGCTGCGCGACTCGTACTGCCGCACTGTCGGCATCGAGTACATGCACATCCAGGACCCGGAGCAGCGCCTCTGGTTCCAGGAGAAGGTCGAGGTCAAGTACCAGAAGCCCGGACACGACGAGCAGCTGCGGGTCCTGCGCAAGCTCAACGAGGCCGAGGCGTTCGAGACCTTCCTGCAGACGAAGTTCGTCGGCCAGAAGCGCTTCTCGCTCGAGGGCGGAGAGTCGCTCGTACCGCTCCTCGACGAGATCCTCCAGGGTGCGGCGAACGCCGGACTCGAGGGCGCCGCGATCGGCATGGCCCACCGCGGCCGCCTGAACGTGCTGACGAACATCGCCGGCAAGACCTACGGCCAGGTGTTCCAGGAGTTCGAGGGCCACCAGACGCCGGGCAACCAGCGCGGCTCGGGAGATGTGAAGTACCACCTCGGCACCGAGGGCACCTTCGTCGCCGAGGACGGCGCTGAGCTGCCCGTCTACCTCGCCGCCAACCCCTCGCACCTCGAGACCGTCGACGGCGTGCTCGAGGGCATCGTGCGCGCGAAGCAGGATCGCAAGCCCATCGGCACCTTCACGTGGCTGCCGATCCTCGTGCACGGCGACGCCGCCTTCGCAGGCCAGGGCGTCGTCGTGGAGACGCTGCAGATGTCGCAGCTGCGCGGCTACCGCACCGGCGGCACGATCCACGTCGTCGTCAACAACCAGGTCGGGTTCACCACCACCCCGAACGACGGTCGCACCTCGGTGTACGCCACCGACGTCGCCAAGACCATCCAGGCGCCGGTGTTCCACGTCAACGGCGACGATCCCGAAGCGGTCATCCACGTCGGACAGCTCGCCTTCGAGTACCGTGAGCGCTTCCACCGCGACGTCGTCATCGACCTCGTCTGCTACCGCCGTCGCGGCCACAACGAGGGCGACGACCCCTCGATGACCCAGCCGCTGATGACCGACCTCATCCAGGCGAAGCGCTCGGTGCGCAAGCTCTACACCGAATCCCTCGTCGGACGCGGCGACATCACCGAGGAGGAGTACGACCAGGCGAAGGCCGACTTCCAGAACCGGCTGGAGCTCGCTTTCGCCGAGACCCACGCGGCCGAGACCGGCGCGACGCCGATCGCCGCCGAGGCCCAGCCGGCCGACGAGCAGCACGGCGCCCCCGAGGTCACCGGCGTGCCGAAGGAGGTCATCCAGCTCATCGGCGACGCCTTCGTCAACAAGCCAGAGGGCTTCACGGTGCATCCGAAGATCCAGCAGCTGCTCGACAAGCGCCTCGACATGAGCCGCAACGGGGGCATCGACTGGGGCTTCGGCGAGTTGCTCGCGTTCGGCTCGCTGCTCGTCGAGGGCACGCCGGTGCGCCTGGCAGGTCAGGACGCGCGCCGCGGCACCTTCGTGCAGCGTCACGCCACCCTCCACGACCGCGCGAACGGTCAGGAATGGCTGCCTCTGTCGAACCTCTCCGAGACGCAGGGACGCTTCTTCGTCTACGACTCCCTGCTCAGCGAGTACGCCGCCCTCGCCTTCGAGTACGGCTACTCGGTCGAATCCCCCGAGGCCCTGGTGCTGTGGGAGGCGCAGTTCGGCGACTTCGTCAACGGCGCCCAGTCGGTCATCGACGAGTACATCTCGGCGGCCGAGCAGAAGTGGGGTCAGCAGTCGAGCGTGACCCTGCTGCTCCCCCACGGCTACGAGGGTCAGGGGCCCGATCACTCGTCGGCCCGCATCGAGCGCTTCCTGCAGCTGTGCGCGCAGGAGAACATGATCGTCGCGCGCCCTTCGACGCCCGCATCGCACTTCCATCTGCTCCGCCGCCAGGCCTACGCCCGCCCCCGCAAGCCCCTGATCGTCTTCACCCCGAAGGCCATGCTGCGCCTGCGCGGGGCGACGAGCCCCGTCGAGGCGTTCACCTCCGGCCGCTTCGAGCCGGTGATCGACGACGACCGGGCCCTCGACCGCGCCGCCGTCAAGCGCGTGCTCGTGCACTCGGGCAAGGTGCACTGGGATCTGCGCGCCGAGCTCGACAAGAGCCCGAACCCCGAGGTCGCCCTCGTGCGTCTCGAGCAGCTCTACCCGACGCCGATCGACGAGCTCAAGGCCACCACCGATACCTACCCGAACGCCGAGCTCGTCTGGGTGCAGGAGGAGCCGGAGAATCAGGGCGCCTGGCCGTTCCTCGCCCTCGCCTTCGCCGATGTGCCCGGCGAGCGCCGGTTCCGCCCGGTCGCGCGTCCTGCGTCGGCGTCGCCGGCGACGGGCTCCTCGAAGGTGCACGCCGTGCAGCAGGCCACGCTGCTGCGCGAGGCGCTCACCCTCGACTGAGCAACGAGGCGCGAAGGGCGCCCCGGCCACTCGGCCGGGGCGCCCTTCGCGTGCGCTCAGTACCAGATGCCCAGCAGCGGGGCGCGCTGCGCGCGGAAGGCGTCATCGACGGATGCCGACACCGCCTCATCCGCCTGGATGCGGCCAGCGGCGGCGAGGTGCGTCGCTGACACGCCGCCGACGAGGATGGCGGAGAGCTCCACGACGCTCAGGGAGAGGTCGGCGGCGGCATCCGTCGTTGCGACCTCGGCGCGTCCGTCCGCGCCGACGACGAGCCGCCACGTCCCCTCGGCGAACCCGAGCGGGTCCGTGACCCGGAGCACGACGTCCAGCGGCGCGCGGTAGGTGCGCGCGGTGAGGACGGCCGGCACATCGAGAACGCGCAGCCAGCCGTGGTCGTGCACGGTGAACTCGACCGCGCGCTGATCGGCGACGAGGTGCACGATGGGGTCGTCGAGAGGGCGCAGATCCGCCTCGACGCGGGTGACGAGGTCGTGAGTGACGGCGAAGCCCCAGAGCGCGCGCAGCGCCTCATCCGTCTGCGTCGTCAGCTGGGCGATCGTGAGAGTGAAGCGGAAGCCGTCCGCCTGCTCCGCAAGCCGGTAGGCGAGGATGCCGCGCACGACGCCAGCGGCGTCGAGGTAGCGCACACCGCGCACGGCGGCGCCCTTTCCGCCCTCGTCGGCAAGGCCGGCCGTCCGCCGCCAGCGGTACGGCCATCCGGAGATCTGTCCAGCGCGCGCCCTGCGCGCGCCCTCATGCAGCTCGCTGAGGTCGACGGCGAGCTGCTCGCGGTCGACGTACTCGAGACGGCCGGGGGCGGCGGCCGCCTGCCACCCGGCACGACGCGTGTCGATCGCGACGCGCGCAACCGGCACGGCGGGCGCGAAGCCGTAGCGCCCGTAGATCGTCGCCTCGGATGCCGTGAGCCCGGCAACCGGCACGCCGGCGTCGGCGGCGGCGCGCAGCTCGCCCTCGAGCAGGTTGCGTGCGATGCCGCGGCGACGGTGCGTTGCGGCGACGGTGACCGAGCTGATCGCCCACATCGGCAGCTCTCCGCCGGAGACCGTCAACGGCGTCACCCACGAGTTCACGGTCGCGATCGGGAGGGCGCCCTCGGCGGCGCCGGTCTCGAAGACGCCGATGTTGCGGCGCGCGGCCAGGCTGGGCCGCACGCCGTCGAGGTGCTCGCGGCTGGGCTCCGGGTCGAGGAAGCCGCGCGCGTCCGCACGGGAGAACGCGTCGATCGCAGCGACGTCGGCCGCATCGAGGACGCGGTAGTCGAAGCCGGATGCGCGCAGGCGCTCGGCGGATCGGGGGTCGGCGGGAACGGCGGTCGCGTCAATATTGCTCACCCGCGCCAGCCTATCCACTGGCAGCGGTCAGTGGGCGCTCGCCTGCACTTCGCGCAGCCGCGCGAACACCTGATCGCGCAGCTCCTCTGGCGCGGTCTCCCTGCATGCGCGGGCGACGACCTCGGTGAGGGTCTTCGCCACGAGCGCCTCGTCACGGCAGGACGGGCAGTTCTCCAGGTGCTCGCGGATCTCGGTGTGCTCGGTCTTGCACACCTCGTTGCGGAGGTACTCCTCCAGATCCTGACGGGCCTTGTCGCAGCCGCAGTCGGTCATCTCCTGCTCCTCGGGTCAGCCGCGGCGATGCCCCGCTCGACGGCGTAGTCGGCCAGCAGCTCCCGCAGCATCCGCCTGCCACGATGCAGACGGCTCATCACGGTGCCGATGGGTGTCTTCATGATGTCGGCGATCTCCTGGTAGGCGAATCCCTCGACATCGGCGAGGTACACCGCCAGGCGGAAGTCCTCCGGGACGGCCTGGAGCGCGTCCTTCACGACCGACGCCGGCATCCGGTCGATCGCCTCGGCCTCCGCCGAGCGGCTGTGCGATGCCGTCGTCGACTCCGCCCCGCCCAGCTGCCAGTCCTCCAGCTCGTCGATCGTCCCCTGGAACGGCTCGCGCTGCTTCTTGCGGTAGATGTTGATGTACGTGTTGGTGAGGATGCGGTAGAGCCACGCCTTGAGGTTCGTGCCCTGGGTGTACGACGCCCACGAGCCGTAGGCCTTCACGAACGTCTCCTGCACGAGATCGGCGGCGTCCGCCGGGTTGCGCGTCATGCGCATGGCTGCGGCATAGAGCTGATCCATGAACGGGATCGCCTGCTCCTCGAACTCCCGGCGGGGGTCGCCTGGCGCGTGTGCGAATGCGGTGTCATCCATCATCGGCCAGTCTAGGCCGCTGAGATCCATCCCCCCGCGCTCGGCGGTTGCGAGCATGCACCCACTCCTTCGGTCCTCGTGCGCGTCTGCTTTGATGAGAGCGTCGGACGCGTTCACTAAAGTGGGAACCGATGAGCGCCAACAGGTATTCCCCTCCCCTCGTCCAGGGCGCGTACGCCGCACCCGCCGTCGAGGGCGCCGTGCACGCCACCGTCACGATCCCCGGCTCGAAGTCGCTGACCAACCGGGAGCTCGTCATCGCCGCGATCGCCGACGGCCCCGGCCGGCTCATCGCCCCGCTGCACTCCGACGACTCCCGGCGGATGATCGAGGCGCTGCGCGCGCTGGGCACGGTCATCGAGGAGGACGACACCGGTGGCGCGTTCGGGCCCGACCTCATCGTGACGCCCGCCTCGCTCGTCGGCGGCACGACGATCGACTGCGGTCAGGCCGGTACCGTGATGCGCTTCATCGCCCCGCTCGCCGGCCTCGCCGCGGCGGACGTGCACCTCACCGCGCACGAGAGCGCGCTTCATCGCCCGATGGGCGCCCTCATCAGCGCGCTGCGCGACCTCGGCGTCGACGTCGACGACGAGGGCACCTGGGCGCTCCCCTTCGCCATCCGCGGTCACGGCCACATCCGCGGCGGCCGCATCGAGATCGACGCCTCGGCCTCGAGCCAGTTCGTCTCTGGGCTGCTGCTGGCGGCGCCCCGGTTCGACGTCGGGCTCCACCTCGTGCACACCGGCGAGCACCTGCCGAGCCTGCCCCACATCGATATGACCATCGAGTCGCTGAGCCGCCGCGGCATCCGCATCGAGCGACCCGCCGTCGGCGAGTGGCTCGTCGAGGCCGGAGTGCCCCGCGCCAAGGAGATCGTGATCGAGCCCGATCTCTCCAACGCCGCCCCGTTCCTGGGCGCGGCGCTGGTCACCGGGGGGTCGGTGTCGGTCACCGGGTGGCCGGTGCACTCCACCCAGCCAGGGCATCTGCTGCCGGAGATCCTGCAGGCGATGGGCGCTCACGTCGCTCGGCACAGCGGCACCCTCACCGTCAGGGCGGGCAACGGCATCCGCGGACTCGACATCGACCTGTCGGCGGCGAGCGAGCTCACCCCGACGATCGCGGGGCTCGCGGCCTTCGCCGATCGCCCGACCACGATCCGCGGGATCGGTCACATCCGCCTGCACGAGACCGACCGCATCGCCGCGCTCGTCGCGAACATCCGCGCCCTCGGGGGCGAGGCCGAAGACCTCGGCGACGGTCTGCGCATCCTCCCCCGTGAGCTGCACGGCGGAGCCTGGGTGGCGTTCCACGATCACCGCATGGCGACCACCGGCGCACTCATCGGCCTCCGAGTGCCCGGCGTTGAGATCGACGACATCGGCACCACCGCCAAGACCCTCCCCGAGTTCACCCTGCTGTGGGAGCGGATGCTGCGAGGCGACTCCGCGTGAGCTGGCTCGCAGGGGACGACCTCGACGACGAGTTCGACGACTACGACGAGTCGAGCATCCGCGCGCGCCCGAACCCGAAGGCGAACCGGCCCAGGACGAAGCGCCGTCCCGCCCACGACGACGCCCGAATCGGCCGCGTCCTCGGCGTCGACCGCGGGCGCTACTCCGTGCTCATCGACGAGGACGCCCCCGAGGAGCGGACGATCACGGCGACACGCGCACGCGAGCTGCGGCGCACGCCCATCGTGACCGGCGACCGGGCGCGCATCGTCGGCGACACCACGGGAGACGAGGGCACGCTGGGGCGGATCGTCGGCATCCTCGAGCGCACCTCGCTGCTGCGCCGCAGCGCCGACGACACCGACCAGGTCGAGCGCGTCATCGTCGCCAACGCCGACCAGATGCTCGTCGTCGTCGCCGCGGCCGACCCCGAGCCCCGCGAGCGCCTCGTGGACCGTTACCTCGTCGCCGCCCTCGACGCCGGCATCCGCCCCCTCCTCGTCGTGACCAAGACCGACCTCGCCGACCCCGCCGACTTCCTCACCCACTTCGACGGCCTCGACGACCTGCGCATCTTCACGAGCGGCCGGGAGGGCATGCCGGTGGACGAGATCGGCGCCGCCCTCGTCGGGCACTCCACCGTGTTCGTCGGTCACTCCGGGGTCGGCAAGTCGACCCTCGTGAACGCCCTCGTGCCGTCGGCCGGGCGCGCGACCGGTCACGTCAATCAGGTCACCGGCCGCGGCCGGCACACCTCGTCGTCGACCGTCTCGCTGCGCTATCGCACCCACGACGGCAGCGGCTGGGTGATCGACACCCCCGGGGTGCGCTCGTTCGGACTCGGGCACGTGGACCCTGCGAACATCCTCGCCGCGTTCACCGAGCTCGCCGCGATCGCCGAGCACTGCCCGCGCGGCTGCACGCACCTCGCCGACGCCCCGGACTGCGCCCTCATCGAGGCGGCCGCCGACGGCGAGCTGGGCGAGACGGGGCGCGCCCGCCTCGACTCGCTGCAGCGACTGCTGCAGACCTTCGCCGACAAGGCCGAACAGGCTCCCGGCCGTTAGGGTGGAGAGGTGACTGCGCGCCTCGAACCCGGAACCGCCGCCCCTGATTTCACCCTCCTCGACCAGGACGGCACGCCAGTGAGCCTGTCGGACCTGCACGGCGAGAAGACGGTGCTCTACTTCTACCCGGCGGCGATGACCCCCGGCTGCACGACCCAGGCGTGCGACTTCCGCGACAGCATCGCCTCGCTCCAGGGCGCCGGCTACCGCGTCATCGGGGTCTCCCGCGACGAGCCGGCCAAGCTGGCGGAGTTCCGCGAGCGCGACGGCCTGACCTTCACCCTACTCAGCGACCCCGACCACGCCGTGCACAGCGCCTATGGCACGTGGGGCGAGAAGATGAACTACGGCAAGGTCATCGAGGGCGTCATCCGCTCGACCTTCGTGCTCGACGAGCAGGGCACGATCACCCACGCCCTGTACAACGTCAAGGCGACGGGGCATGTGCCCCGCCTGCGCAAGCTGCTCAGCATCGACGCCTGAGCGCCGGGTCACTCCTCGACGCGGGGCTGCCCCTCGGCGCGGGCGCTCGAGACGAGCAGCGCGAAGCCGACGATCCCCGGGATGCCGACGCCGAAGACGAACGGCCAGAGGACCGGCTGCACCGTCAGCGCGGCGAAGGCGAGCGCGACGGCGATCACCTGGAGCATCACGCCCCCTGAGCGCGCCCAGGAGCGCCCTGAGCGCGTGCCGACGGCGAACGCGATCATCGCCGCCGCGCCGATGAGGGTCAGCACGATGAGGGCGATCGCCGTCGGCACGACGATCGCCTGCCCCGCCCCCAGCCCGAACAGCTCGATCAGCGCGAACACGAGCAGTGCGACGCCTTCCAGAGCGAGGACGGCCGCCGCGGCGAGAGCGATTCGTGGTGCGCGCACGTCAACTCCTGAGAATCGTATAAGAAGGAGGAAAACCCTTGATCTCGAAGGTTTCATGTAACAGAATAGACAGAGTCATGTGCTCCCACAGCGGCGTGGGGTGAGCATCCTGCTCGCATCACGATCTTCGGGCAACCGCCCGCAACCACCAGGGTAGCTGAACCCGACCTGCCGCCCGCACGCACGGCGCCGCATCGCGGCGCCGATCGAAAATCCACACGAGGAGCCCCCATGGACTGGCGCGACAAAGCCGCCTGCCTGACTGTCGACCCCGAACTCTTCTTCCCCGTCGGGAACACGGGACCCGCCGTCGACCAGATCGAGAAGGCGAAGACGGTCTGCGCCACCTGCACGGTGACCGAGATCTGCCTGCAGTACGCCCTCGAGACCAGCCAGGACTCGGGCGTCTGGGGCGGCCTCTCCGAGGACGAGCGCCGCGCGCTCAAGCGCCGCGCCGCCCGCGCACGCCGCGCCTCCTGACACGACACCGAAGCGGCCCTGGATCCTCGGATCCCGGGCCGCTTCTGGTTGCCGGTGCGGGTCGGCGCCGCTACTTCGTCAGCCAGCGCAGGGGAATGTCGATGACGACCTCTGTCCCCTCGCCCTCGTTCCCGCGCCACTCGATCGTGCCGCCGAGCTCACCCTGGATCAGGGTGCGGATGATCTGCGTGCCCAGCCCCTGCCCGACCCGCCCCTCCGGCAGCCCGTGACCCGTGTCGCGCACGCTCACCCGCAGGTTCTCCTCGGTGCGGCTGGCATCGATGGTGACCAGCCCCTCCTGTCCAGCGAGCCCGTGCTCGACGGCGTTCGTGACGACCTCGGTGAGGGCGAGCGCGAGCGGCGTCGCGTACTCGCTGGGCAGCACCCCGAAGCGGCCCGTGTACTGCGTGCGGGCGCGGGTGCTCGGCGCGGATGCGACCTCGGCCACGAGCTTGAGCACTCGGTGGAAGACCTCGTCGAAGTCTACCTTCTGCGTGAGCCCCTGCGCGAGCGTGTCGTGCACCACGGCGATGGCGTCCACACGCCGCATCGCCTGGGTCAGCGCATCGCGCGCCTCGTCGGAGTGCGTGCGCCGCGCCTGGATGCGAAGGAGCGAAGCGACGGTCTGCAGATTGTTCTTGACCCGGTGATGGATCTCGCGGATCGTCGCGTCCTTGGTGATGAGCTCCTGCTCCTGGTGGCGCAGCTCCGACACGTCGCGGCAGAGCACGATCGCCCCGATCCGGGTCCCCCGCTCCTTCAGCGGGATCGCCCGCAACGACACCGTCACGCCGCGCGCCTCGATGTCGGTGCGCCACGGAGCGCGGCCGGTGACGACCACCGGCAGCGACTCGTCGACCTGACGCGACGGCGGCACCAGACGCGTCGTCACCTCGGCGAGCGATTCGCCCTCGAGCTCGTCATCGAAACCCATCCGGTTGAACGCGGAGAGCGCGTTGGGACTCGCGAACGTCGTGATGCCGTCGACGTCGATGCGGATCAGTCCGTCCGAGGCGCGCGGAGCGCCCCGGCGCGGCGACGTGGGCGCTGCGGGGTCGGGGAAGCTGCCGTCGGCGATCATGCGGAAGAGGTCGTTCGCGCATTCGTCGAAGGTGATCTGCTGCCGCGACGGCGTGCGGGTCTCGCCGAGGTTGGTGTGCCGGGTGACGACGCCGATCACGAAGGTGGCCGGCTCGGAGCCCCTGCGCTCGGTGACGATGGGGACGGCGCGCACGCGGGTCGGGGTCTCCTCGAACCAGTCCGGCGAGGAGGAGTCGACGATCGCGCCCGACTCGAAGGCGCCCTGCACCTGCGTGCGCCACTGCGGGCGCACGCGCTCGCCGACGATGTCGCGGTAGAAGAGCGTCGCCGCGCCGCTCGGTCGGGCGTGGGCGACGGCGACGAAGGAGGAATCCTCGGTCCGGATCCAAATGACGATGTCTGCGGAGGAGAGGTCGGCCAGCAGCTGGCCGTCGCTCGCGAGCCGGTGCAGCCATTCGACGTCGCCGTCGGTCAGGCACCCCTGGGCATGGGCGATATCGCTGAGTGTTGACACCGCTCCAGCCTACTGGCGGCACGTGTCAGAGCACGGCGAGCGAAGCCGCCCGCCAGCGGTGGTCGATGCCCTCCAGGCGGATCGCCACGGCACGGGTGCGTCCGGGACCCGCCACCACGACCACGGCCTCCACGGCGCCGTCCGCAGGCTCCGCAGTGCGGATCGAGCGGATCTCGAAGATCGGACGCGCAGGCGAGACCCCCCTCGCACTGCGCGCCCTCGCCGACAGGTTCGCCCGCGTCACCAAGGTGCGAAACGCCTCCTCGCTGAACCAGCGGGCGAGCTGATCGACTTCTCTCACCCCCGCGAGCACTTCGAGCACACCCTGGGTGAGGCTGCGCAGCAGCGGCACCGGATCCGGCAGTTCAGCGCGGGGCGTGGGCTGCGGGGCGAAGTACTCGTGAATGGTCATCGGGGGCACCCTCCATCGGACGACTGCCGCCAAGTACAGCACGCTCCGCGCCGTCGATGCGGATCCGGAACGAGCATTGTGGATAACTCGTACATGCACCCCGCGCTTCCCCTACGCTCTATCGAATGCGATGGGATCGACTGTTCGAAGACCTCGAGGGTCAGCTCGCCTCGGAGTGGGAGGCCGAGCGCGCGGCTCTCGACGCGGAGTCGGAGCGGCTGCGCATCTCACGCGTTGAGCTGCGGGGACGGTTGCGGATGCTGTGCGCGGCAGAGGCCCGCGCTGTGCTCACGATCGCCGGCGTCGGGCGACTGCCGGTGCGCATGCTCGCCCTCGGCGCCGACTGGACCGCGGCATCCGATCTGCCCCCGGAGGGCGCCCGCGCGGCGCGATCGATGCGGATCGTCCCGCTGGCCGCGATCCGCGGCATCGATCTCGATCACGGTCTGCTGCTGGACGCCCTGGCGGCGCAAGACGACGACGCAGGGAGCCTTCGCGAGCGGATGACGCTGGGGTTCGTGCTGCGCGACCTCGCCCGGCGGCGCCTGGCGGTGCGGCTGCACACGGTCGACGGGGAGGATCTGCACGGAACGATCGACCGCGCCGGCGCCGATCACCTCGACCTCGCCCAGCACGACCAGGGCGTGCCGCGGCTCGCCCGGGCCGTGTCCGCGTTCCGCATCGTGCCGTTCGGGGCGATCGCCGCCGTGCAGACGCTCGGGGATCAGCTGCCCTGACGCCGCGTGGACCCCCAGACCTCGGGGAAGCTCGCCTCGTTCGACTGCCGCCACAGGGCCATGCGCCGCGCCTCTTCAGACTGCGCCGCGAGGTATTCGCTCAGACTCGACTCCTCGATGCGCCAGCGCGGCGGCGTCCCGAGCTGCGATCCTCGCAGCCGACCCTCGAAGACGAGCTCGATCACCTCGTCGACTTCGATGCTCAGCAACTCCGCCACCTGGGCGGGCGCGAGGAAACGCGGGGTTGCAGAAGGCAGGGCCATGCCACCATTGTGCACCGCGCGCGCGGGTATAACCGCGTCGGACGCGACCTGTGGATAACTTTCGAGGCCGATTCGTGATTTCTGTGACGATGAGGCCATGACATTCCACTCGCGGTCCGGCAGGGCCTTCTGGAGCGACATCCGGTTCGTCATCGGACTCATCCTGGTCGCCGCCTCCATCGCCGGCGTATGGCTGATCGTCTCCTCCGCCGGCCGGACCACCCCGATGCTCCAGGCGACCCGCACGATCGTGCAGGGCGAGGCCGTGGCGGCGGCGGACTTCCAGGTCGTCGAGGTCGCCCTCGGCGCGCTGAGCGACGACTACCTCGCGCCGCAAGATCTGCGCACCGGTCAGATCGCCGCGAGGACCCTCGCCGACGGGGAGCTCGTGCCCGTCGCCGCCCTCGCCGACGCCGACGACAGCCGCACCACGACGATCGTGATCGAGAGCAGCACGGGGATCCCGGCGGGCGTCGAGGCGGGGACCGTCGTCGAGCTCTGGCAGGCGCCGCTGCTCGAAGACGGCCGCACGGCCGGCGCGCCGAGGATCCTCGTCGCCGACGTCTCCGTCAGTGCCGTCGTCGAGCCGGAGGGGATGCTGGCGGCGGCGGCGACCACGGTCGAGATCGTGATCCCGCGCGACGACGTCGCCGACGTGCTCGCCGCGATCACCTCGGGGGCGCTGCTCTCGGTGGTGCCGATGGGGGCGTCGTCGTGACGCACGTCGTCATCGCGATACCAGAGCCCCGGGCCACCGCCCTCGCCGAGGAGCTCGCCCTCGAGGGCGTCGACGCCGTCGCGGTGGTACCCCTCGCCGAGCTCATCCCCGTGCCGGCCCTCGCCGACGCCGTGATCGTGCCGGCGACGCGGGTCGCGCTCTCCCCCGACCTCGTCGCCGCCTGCGACCGCGTCGGGGCGCGCATCATCGCCCTCGGCGAGGCCGACGTCCGCCTCACCGAGCGCTACGGGCTGCGCCCGGCGCTGCGCGCCGATGCCAGCGGCTGGGAGGTGGCCGCGTGCCTGGCAGACGACCGCTCGGCGCCCAGGGAGACGCCGGCCACCCCGCACCGCGTGATCGCGGTCTGGGGGCCGCAGGGCGCACCGGGGCGCTCGACGCTCGCCGTGCAGCTCGCGGTGGAGCTGGCCCGCACAGGACGACGCACGGCGCTCGTCGACGCCGACACCGTCGCCCCCGCCCTCGCGCTCCTGCTCGGTCTCAGCGACGACGCCCCGGGCATCGCCGCGGCCTGCCGCCGCGGCGAACTGGGCGCGCTCGACGACGCGGAGCTGACACGGCTCGCCTCGGTCGTCGACACCAGTGCGGGGCCCCTCGAGGTGCTCGGCGGCATCAATCGGCCCTCGCGCTGGCCGGAGCTGTCCGCCGCACGGCTGGCCACGGCGCTGCAGGCCTGCCGCCACTGGGCCCAGGACACGGTCGTCGACGTCGCGGCCGCCTTCGACGCCGACGACGAGGCGACCTACGATCTGTCGGGCCCCCGGCGGCACGCCGCCACGACGACGGCCCTCGCCGAGGCCGACCGCATCATCGCGGTCACCGCGTGCGACCCGTTGAGCATCAGCCGGTTCCTCCGCGATCACGCCGAGCTGCGCCGGCTCGCCGCACCCACGCCGATCAGCGTGGTGGTCAACCGGCTGCGCCCGGGTCCGCTCGGTCTCGATGCGCGAGGGCAGGTGCGGCGCACGCTCGAGCGCTTCGCGGGCATCGCCGATCCGGTCTTCCTGCCCGACGAGCCGCGCACGGCCGACGCGGCACTGCTGCATGCCCGTCCGATGTCCGACGTCGTCCCCCGGTCGGCTCTCGTCGCCGGCATCCGGGGCCTCGCGACGGCGCTCGCCCCGGAGGCTACTGCCGATAGCTCGAGAGGAAGTTCCCGAGCCTCTCGACGGCTTCGGCGAGCACCCGCGGCTCGGCAAGCGTGACCACCCGGAAATGATCGGGCGTCGGCCAATTGAAGCCGGTCCCCTGCACGAGCAGAATGTGCTCGGCGACGAGCAGGTCATAGACGAACTTCGCGTCGTCGCGGATCTCGTGCACATCCGGGTCGAGCCGGGGGAAGGCGTACAGGGCGCCCTGAGGCTTCACGCACGAGACACCGGGAATCGACTCCAGCCCGGCCCAAGCGATGTCCCGCTGCTCGTGCAGCCGACCGGTGGGGGCGATCAGCGCATCGATCGACTGCACGCCGGACAGCGCCGCCTGCAGCGCGTGCTGCGCGGGGACGTTCGGGCACAGGCGTGTGGAGGCGAGGAGAGTGATGCCCTCGATGAAGCCCTTGGCGTGCGACTTCGGGCCTGTGACGACCATCCAACCAGAGCGGTACCCGGCCACGCGGTAGGTCTTGGACAGCCCGTTGAAAGTCAAGCACAGCAGGTCGGGAGCGAGCGTCGCCGTGGGGATGTGCACGGCGTCGTCGAAGAGGATGCGGTCGTAGATCTCGTCCGACAGCAGCAGCAGCTCGTGCTCACGAGCGATCTGCACCATGCCTTCGAGGATCTCCCTCGAGTACACGACTCCCGTCGGATTGTTCGGGTTGATGATGACCATGGCCTTGGTGCGCGGGGTGATCTTCGAGCGGATGTCCTCGAGGGACGGCTGCCACTGGTCGTCCTCGTCGCAGAGGTAGTGCACCGGCGTACCGCCGGCAAGGCTCGTCATGGCCGTCCACAACGGGTAGTCCGGCGCCGGGATCAGCACCTCGTCACCCTCGTCCAACAAGGCCTGCATCGTCATCGTGATGAGCTCGGAGACGCCGTTGCCCAGGTACACATCGTCCGGGTCGAACCGGGGGAAATCCTCGATCTCCTCGTACCGGCTGACGACCGCTCGGCGGGCCGAGATGATGCCCTTGCTGTCGCTGTAGCCGTGCGCGGTGGGGAGCGCCGCGAGCATGTCGCGGACGATCTGGTGCGGCGCCTCGAAGTCGAAGGACGCAGGATTGCCGATGTTGAGCTTGAGGATGCGGTGCCCCTCCGCCTCGAGCCGCGCCGCCTCGACGAGCGCGTTTCCGCGGATCTCGTACAGGACGTTCTTGAGCTTCGACGACTGGTCGAAGTGGCGCAAAGGAGTCATCTCGCCAGCCTACAGCGACGAAGAGAGGGCCAGTCCTTGCGGATTGGCCCTCTCTTCGGCTTTCAGCGCTTCTTCTTGGCCTGCGCCCGGCGCTCCTCGCGGTTGCCCGCAGGGGCGGCATCCGTCCTCTGCCCGAAGGCGCCGCGCGGCGCCTCGGCCTCCGGCTGTGCAGGCGCTCCCTGCTGGGCGGCGGCCCGGCGGATGCGGTCGGTGGTCGCCTGCTGCACCTGGCCGCGGTCGTTGCGCACCTCGACCTCTCCGGCGTCGTTCGCCGCGGAGTACTCCAGCTTCTGGTCTCCGGCGCCGTCGGCGAGGCCCTTCGCCTCGACCTGGGCCTGGTCGGTGTCGCCGGCACGGCGCACCTCGACCTCGAGGTTGTAGAGGTAGCCGACGGACTCCTCCTTGATCTGCCCCATCATGGACTGGAACATCGCGTAGCCCTCGCGCTGGTACTCGATGAGCGGGTCGCGCTGGGCCATCGCCCGAAGGCCGATGCCGTCCTTGAGGTAGTCCATCTCGTAGAGGTGGTCGCGCCAGCGGCGGTCGAGCACCTGCAGCACGACGCGGCGCTCGAGCTCGCGCGTCGCCGCCTCGCCGAGCGACTGCTCGCGCTTCTCGTAGGCGATCTTCGCGTCGGAGAGCAGCTCCCGGGTGAGGCCGTCCGCGGTGATGCCGCCCTTGCGGCCCTGCGCCTCGGCCACGACCTCGTCGATCGTGACGCCGACGGGGTAGAGCGTCTTCAGCTCCGTCCACAGCGCGTCGAAGTCCCAGCTCTCGTTGTGCCCCTCGCCGATGTGGTCGTTCACGACCCCGGTGATCGCGTCCTCGATGAAATGCTGCACGCGGTCGGCGATGTCGTCGCCCTGCAGGATGTGGCGGCGGTCGGCGTAGATCGCCTCGCGCTGGCGGTTGAGGACGTCGTCGTACTTGAGCACGTTCTTGCGCATCTCGGCGTTGCGCGCCTCGACCTGCGACTGGGCGCTGCGGATCGCGCGCGAGACGAGACCCGACTCGATCGGCACGTCGTCGGGGAAGTTGGTGCGGTTGAGGATCGCCTCGGCGGCACCCGCCTGGAACAGGCGCATGAGGTCGTCGGTGAGACTGAGATAGAAGCGGCTCTCGCCAGGGTCTCCCTGGCGGCCGGAGCGTCCGCGGAGCTGGTTGTCGATGCGGCGCGATTCATGCCGCTCGGTGCCGAGCACGTAGAGGCCACCGGCCTCGGCGACCTTCGCGCCCTCCTCGGCGACCGTCGCCTTCATGGCCTCGTACGTGTCTTCCCAGGCGGCCTCGTACTCCTCCGGGGTCTCCACGGGGTCGAGCCCCCTGCCCTTGAGCTCCTGGACGGCGAGGAACTCCGCGTTCCCGCCGAGCATGATGTCGGTGCCTCGCCCGGCCATGTTGGTGGCAACGGTGACGGCGCCCAGGCGCCCGGCGCGAGCGACGATCTCGGCCTCGCGCGCGTGGTTCTTCGCGTTGAGGACCTCGTGCTTGACGCCTCTCTTGGCGAGCAGGCGCGAGAGGTACTCGCTCTTCTCGACGCTCACCGTGCCCACCAGCACCGGCTGGCCCGCGGCGTGGCGCTCGGCGATGTCCTCGACGACCTGGGCGAACTTGGCGGTCTCGTTCTTGTAGACGAGGTCGGCCTGATCCTTGCGGATCATCGGCCGGTTCGTCGGGATCGGGATGACGCCGAGCTTGTAGGTCGACATGAACTCGGCCGCCTCGGTCTCGGCGGTTCCGGTCATGCCGGCGAGCTTGTCGTAGAGGCGGAAGTAGTTCTGCAGCGTGACGGTCGCGAGCGTCTGGTTCTCGGCCTTGACCGGCACGCCCTCCTTGGCCTCGATGGCCTGGTGGATGCCCTCGTTGTAGCGGCGGCCGACGAGGATGCGGCCGGTGTGCTCGTCGACGATCATGACTTCGTCGTTCATGACGACGTAGTCGGTGTCGCGCTTGAAGAGGGCGAGCGCCTTGATGGAGTTGTTGAGGAACGAGATCAGCGGCGTGTTCGCCGACTCGTAGAGGTTGTCGATGCCGAGGTAGTCCTCGACCTTCTCGATGCCGGGCTCGAGCACGCCGACGGTGCGCTTCTTCTCGTCGACCTCGTAGTCGACGCCCGCCTCGAGCGTGCGGGCGATCTTCGCGAACTCGCCGAACCAGCGGTTGGCCTCGCCGGAGGAGGGTCCGGAGATGATGAGCGGGGTGCGGGCCTCGTCGATGAGGATCGAGTCGACCTCGTCGACGATGGCGAAGAAGTGCTCGCGCTGGACGAGGTCCTCCTTGCGCCAGGCCATGTTGTCGCGCAGGTAGTCGAAGCCGAACTCGTTGTTCGTGCCGTAGGTGATGTCTGCGGCGTACTGCTCGCGGCGCACCGCCGGGGTCTGGCCGGAGACGATGATGCCGGTCGTCATGCCGAGGGCGCGGTAGACGCGGCCCATGAGCTCGGCCTGGTAGGAGGCGAGGAAGTCATTGACGGTGATGACGTGGACGCCCTTGCCGGCGATCGCGTTGAGGTAGGCGGGGAAGGTGGCGACGAGCGTCTTGCCCTCACCGGTCTTCATCTCGGCGATGTTGCCGAGGTGGAGGGCGGCGCCGCCCATGATCTGCACGTCGTAGGCTCGCATGCCGAGGGTGCGCTTGGCCGCTTCGCGGACAGCAGCGAAGGCCTCCGGCATGAGCTGGTCGAGCGTCTCGCCCTTGTCGAAGCGCGAGCGCAGCTCGGTGGTCTCGTTGCGCAGCTCCTCATCGGTGAGCTTCGAGATGTCGTCCTCGAGCGCGTTCACCGCCTTGACCACCTGATTCAGGCGACGGATGACCCGCCCTTCGCCGGCGCGCAGCAGCTTCTCAAGAGGATTGGCCACAGATGTCTCCCTGTTGGATGCGAACCGCCCGGTCGCCGTGCGACGGCGGGCATACTCGCCCATGTTACCGGCCTGTGACCTGCAGAGCGTCTGGATACGGGTTCCCCGATTGTTTCCGAGTATCTATATACTCGGAAATGACTTCGGGAGGTCATCATGTCGGTTCGTCAGAGTCTGCTCGCCATCCTCGATCAGGGCCCGTGCTACGGCTACCAGCTACGCCATGAGTTCGACCGCCGCACCGGGTCGACCTGGCCGCTGAACGTCGGCCAGATCTACAACACGCTCGAGCGCCTCGAACGCGACGGGCTCGTCGCCCGCGGAGAGGCCGACGAGCAGGGGCACGTGTACTGGGAGATCACGGATGCCGGTTCCGCCGAGGTCGCGCAATGGCTCTCCTCTCCCGTCGAGCGCACGCCCGCGACACGGGACGAGGTCGCCATCAAGCTCGCCGTCGCCGCGACCCTCCCTGGCGTCGACGTCGCCGCGGTGATCCAGACCCAGCGCACCGCGTCTCTGCGCCAGTTGCAGTCTCTCCAACGCGCCAAGTACGCCGGCGCCGACCCCGAGGGGCCGGAGGAGCTCGCCTGGGCGCTCGTCGTCGATTCGATGATCTTCGCCGCCGAGGCCGAGGTGCGCTGGCTCGATCACACCGAGCAGCGCCTGCGGCTGCATCCGCACCCGGCGATGGGTCTCGATCTGCGGACCGAGCGCCCCAAGCGCGGGCGCCCGGCGAAGACCGAAGGTCAGGAAGCGGCACTGCGAGCATGAGCATCGTCGACGCCGAGCCGATCCTGCGACTGGACGGCGTGACCCAGGAGTACGGCGAGGGGGATCTGCTGGTGCGCGCCCTGCAGGACGTCGCGTTGACCGTGCATCGACGTGAGCTCGTCGCGATCATGGGCCCATCGGGGTCCGGCAAGTCGACGCTGCTGTCGATCGCCGGCGGGCTCCAGACGCCCGCCGCGGGCGGCGTCTACATCGAGGGGCGACGGCTGGGCGGAATGAGCGCCGGAGAGCTGGCGCGGCTGCGCCGGCGCTCACTCGGATATGTCTTCCAGGACTTCAACCTCATTCCGACCCTCACCGCGCTCGAGAACGTGACTCTTCCCCTCGAGCTCGACGGCTTCCGCCAGCGGGTGGCGCGCCGGGCCGGGCGCGAGGCACTGGAGTCCGTCGAGCTCGGCGACCGACTCGACTCCTACCCGGATGACCTGTCAGGAGGCCAGCAGCAGCGCGTGGCGATCGCCCGCGCGGTCGTGGGCGGACGCTCGCTCATCCTCGCAGACGAACCCACCGGCGCTCTCGACTCGACGACGGGCGAGCACGTGCTGCGGATGCTGCGCGCCCGCGTGGATGCCGGCACCGCCGCCATCCTGGTCACCCACGAGGCGCGTCATGCCGCGTGGGCAGACCGCATCGTGTTCCTGCGGGACGGGCGCATCGTCGACGAGTCGCGCCGCGACACCGCCGATAGCCTGCTGACCCGATCATGACCTCGACACTGGAACGCAGGGGCGACGTCGCGCCGGCAGAGCGCACCCGTGCTGAGGGCGCCGCGCACTCGCGTCGCGGAGGCTGGGCACGGCGCCGGATCGAACTGCTCCTCGCCGCACGCCAGGCGCGCCGCGCCTGGCCCACCAGCCTGCTCGTGATCGCCCTCATCGCTCTCCCTATGACGCTGATCGCCGGAACGGGCACGTTCATGGCCAGCCGGACATCCACGACCGCGCAGAGGATCGCCTCGGAGCTCGGCGGCGCACAAGCCTGGCTCATGATCGTCGGCGGAGCGGACCCCTCGCGGGTCCAAGCGCCGGACGATCCCTTCTGGCACGACGTCGACCGCGACGAGGACGGCACCCCTGTGAACCCGGAGCTCCCGCCGCCCCGCGATCCGGCCGCTCTCCTGCCCGGTGTCGAGCTGCTGCAGGTGGCGCGCATCTCTGTGACGGCGAAGACACCCGGCGGCTCAGGCATCCTCGACGGGATAGCGGGAGACGCCGCCGATCCGATCCTGGACGGGCGGTACGAGCTCCTCGACGGCCGCCGTCCCACCTCCGAGGAAGAGACCGCTGTCTCTCCCGGCACGCTCTCCCGGCTCGACGCGAAGATCGGCGATACGCTGACCCTCGCCGAGCCGTCCGCGACCCTGAAGATCGTCGGCATCATGAAGGAGGCGACGCAACGCGACGCCGATCAGACGGTGTTCCTGCCGGGATCGATCGTGGCCGACGACGCGATCGATCCGCTGCAGACGCTCTGGTTCGCCCCCGGGTGGCAGCCGACCGGTCAGGAGCTCGAAACGCTCAACCGCGCAGGGGTCGTCGTCTACGCCAAGGACGCCGTCGCCGCTTCGAGCTCCGCCGACTACGTCGACGCGTCCACCGCGTGGGCGATCGCCACGGTCTGCCTGATCGCGGGCGGATTCTCCGCCTATCTCGTGATCCTGCTCGCCGGCGCCGGCTTCGCCGTGAGCGCACGACGCCAGCAGCGCTCGCTGGCCGTCGCCGCGAGCGTCGGCGCCGATCGCGGCGCGCTGTTGCGCGTCGTGCTGCTGCAGGGCACCGTGCTCGGGTTGATCGGCGGCGCGCTCGGCGGCGGCCTCGGCATCGCGCTCGCGTATCCCGCTCTCCGCATCGCCGACGACGGCGCGGTCTCGAGCTTCTGGGGCTTCCACGTCCCGTGGTGGGGCATCATCGGCGTCATCGCCTTCGCGACCGCGGTCGGCACGGCATCCGCCCTCGCCCCGGCACGCGCCGCGACGAAGGGCGACGTCCTCTCCTCGCTGCGCGGGTCGCACAAGCCGGCACGGGTGCGCGCCGACCGGCCGTTCTGGGGCACGCTGATCGGAGCCGCGGGCATCGGGCTGACGATCGCGGGCGGCGTCGGCCTCGCCGCCCTGAACGCGGCGGAGCCCGTCGACTATGCCAACCCGTTCCGCACCCTCTGCGTCATCGGGATCGTCGCCGGTCCCATCCTGTTCCAGATCGGCGCCATCGTCGCGGGACACTGGATCCTGACCAGGATCGCTCGTGCTGCGACGCATCTCGGCCTTGCGCCGCGCATCGCCGCGCGCGATGCCGCCGCGAATCCGGCGCGCATCGTCCCGGCCTTCGCGGCGATCGCCGCGTGCGTCTTCATCGCCTCCTTCGGACTCACCGCCACCGGCGTGTACAACGCGCTGTCGGCGAGGAACTGGTACTACCAGGCTCCGGTGGGCTCGATCGTGGTCGGGCTCTGGGCGGAAGACGCCGAGGGGTCGCCCGTCTTCGACATCGCGATGGCGGCCCTGGAGCAGACCGAGCCGGATGCGATCGGCATCGTCTCGCTCGACGTCGACATGCACCTCGGCGGCGACGAGCAGGGCGATCCGCTGCAGGACATGGTGTACCCCGAGCTGCGGGGATACACGGACTGCGACGACCTTGTCACCGGACCCTGCAGCACCCGCGAGATGGCGCGCTTCGGCGGATTCACTCCGGCCGTCGTCGAGCCCGCTGACCTCGATGCGGTGCTCGGGGTCAGTATCGACGCCGCCGTCCGCGCGGCGTTCGCCGACGGGGGCGCGATCGTGACGACGCCGTACGACACGGCATCCGGGGGCGGCTCCTACCTCGACGACGGCACGGTGATCCTCAATCGCTGGGATCGGGAGCAGCTCAACGCGTACTGGGTCACTAGCCAGCCCCATGACGAGCCGTCCCCGCTGGAGACGTCGCGGGTTCCCGCCATCTCGGTACGCGTGGCTCACCAGCTGCCGTGGCCCGTGATCCTCTCCCCCGCCGCCGCGGCCGACATCGGCTACCGCACAGCGCCCAGCCAGTTGATCGGCTCGTTCGCCGTGCCGCCGACGCAGCAGGCGCTGGACCGGCTGGCCCAGGTCGCGGGGCAGCCCTGGTCTGCGAAGGGCGGCTTCAGCTATTACCACGAGACGGGAGCCCCCTCACCGGAACCCTGGCTGTGGCTCATCCTCGGCGCGGCCGGGGTTCTCGTGCTCGGCGCGAGCGGGGTGGCGCTCGGCCTCGCCCGCGTCGAGCGGCGACCCGACGACGCGACGCTGACCGCGGTCGGAGCGAGCCCCGTGCTGCGTCGCGGGATCGCGTTCTGGCAGGCGATCGTGATCGTCGGGATCGGATCGGTCACCGGGACCGTCGCGGGCGTCATCCCGATGTGGGGCATCGTGATGCAGTCCCAGGGGGACCCCCACTGGGCGCCGAGCATGGCCGACACGCCCTGGCCATGGCTCGCGCTGCTCGCCCTCGGCCTCCCGCTCGCGATCGCGGCGGCGAGCTGGCTGGTGCCTCCGCGCCGGCCCGGCCTCACCCGCCGCACCGTGATCGCGTGACCACGACGACACCCTCCCCGCAAGCCCTCAGCGAACAGCGCCTGTGAGCTCGCCGATGCTCGGCAAACGCATGAACGGGGATAAGTAGGATCGACTCATGGCTGGTTTTTGGGGCAAGCGCAAGCGCGAGCAGGAG
The DNA here is from genome assembly GCF_047607465.1 of Microbacterium sp. Classification (GTDB taxonomy): domain Bacteria; phylum Actinomycetota; class Actinomycetes; order Actinomycetales; family Microbacteriaceae; genus Microbacterium. Next base: position 70,532 of record NZ_JASGCY010000092.1, read on the forward strand.
CAGTTGGCGGCACAGGACGCGGATCTCGCGCGCCGCGCGGAGCAGGCACTGGTGCAGACCGATGAGCGCATCCGCACCACCGCCGACGAGCTCGAGTTCGCCGAGGCCGAGCTCGGCGCCTCGCTGACCGCCGACCTGCGCACCGCCCTCGCCTCGGTGCGCACGCACATGCGCGAGGCCTTCCAGCTCCACCAGCTCAACCACGACGAGATCCCGGACACCCCCGAAGAGCTGCGCACGCGCAACGCGCGCATCGCCCAGCTCTGCGACTGGGCGCAGGACCTGCTCGACGAGAAGACGTCGGTGCTCGCCGCGTCGGTCGCGAAGGTCCGTCGCGCCCCCGAGGTCGTCGCGCAGGTGCGCGCGGATGCCGCGGCGCTCAGCGCCCGGATTCCGCAGACCACCGACACCATCGCCCGCCTCTCCGCGCGCTACGCCCCCTCGGCGATGCACCAGATCGAGGCCTCCGCCGCCGAGGCCGAGCAGCTCATCGCGTTCGCCATCCACGGCGCCGACGTCTCGGAGCGGCGCCGTGCGGCCAAGCAGAACGAGGAGGCGAACCTCGCCCTCGAGACGGCGACCGAGGCCACCCGCCGCGCGGCCGCCCTCCTCGATGCCGTGGAGGACTTCGAGATCGAGGCGCTGCGTGCCGAGTCCACCCTCGCCGAGGTCGTCGCCGACTCCCGCTCCGACCTCATCGCCGCACGCACCGCTCCGCAGGTGCCGGCGGTCACCGCGGCCGTCGCGGAGCTCCAGCGTGCGCTGGCCGCCCTCACCCCCAGCGGCTCCCCCAGCGACCCGTTCGCGGAGCTGTCGGTGCTGCGCACCGCGAACTCCGCCCTCGACGACGCGATCGCGAAAGCGCGGCACCGCGCAGAGAACCCGCTGCCGAGCGTCGCTCAGGTGCAGCACGCCATCGACGACGCCGATCGCCAGCTCGGCGTCGCGCGCGGCCTCATCGCCGGACATCGGGGCTGGATCGGCGCCGACGCCCGCACGCGCCTCGCGGAGGCCGAGCGTCTGCGCATCGACCTGCCGACGCTGCTCCCCGCGGAGGACACCCGCGAACAGGCCCTCGCCGGAGCCCGCCGTGTCGCCCAGCTCGCCGCGGAGGCCCTACAGCTCGCGCAGCGCGACATCGACTCGTCGCGCCCTCAGGATCCGGACTGGGGCGGCGGCTGGGGCTCCCCAGGACCCCGCCGCGGCGGCGGAGGCGGCGACATCGCCTCCGGCATCCTCGGCGGGCTCGTCATCGGCAGCATCCTCGACGGCATCTTCGACTGACGGCCCGGCATGCGCAACGGCCCGCCCCGCGAGGGGACGGGCCGTTGCGGTCACGCGGTCAGGAGGCGAGAGCCTCCGACGGCGGCGCCTGGGTCTCCAGCGCGATCACGCCGTAGTCCCAGCCCTTGCGGCGGTAGACGACGCTGGGGTGGTCGGTGCGCACGTCGACGAAGAGGAAGAAGTCGTGTCCGACCAGCTCCATCCGGTCGACGGCCTCCTCCACCGTCATCCACTCGGCGTCGAAGCTCTTGGTGCGGATGACGACGGGAGAGTAGACCTCTTCCTCGTCATTCTGCACGGGCACGCTGCCCGTCGCGACGGCGTGCAGCACGTCGACGGACGCCGGCTGCACATCGATGCCTTCGAGGGCTCCGCTGCCCTTCTCGAAGTGAGCGCCGCGCGGGTGATGACGGCCGTCGACCCTCTTCTCCTTCGCCCGGCGCAGCTGCTCGGACATCTTGTCGATGGCGAGGTCGAGGGCGACGAACTTGTCGCCGTCCGTGGCCTCGGCGCGGACGACGGGCCCCTTGCCGACCAGCGTCAGCTCGACCGTCTCGTCTGGCACGTGCCCGTTGCGGTAGACGCGATGGGTGACCTTGACATCCAGCCGCTGCGCACGTGCTGCGAGCGCCTGGATCCGGGCGATCTTCTCCTCGACAACGGTTCGGAAGCGATCGGTGATACCCACTCCGACGCCGACGATGCTCGTTTCCATTGCTGTCTCCTTGTCCCGGTCCTCCCGGCCAAGGGCGGACCGTTGTCGCCTTGTTCTGCCCCACCGTAGTCGGCTCGCCCGCGGTTGTCACCACTCATTTTCTTCGTGTCGTCGATGTATCGTCCCTCGGTTCGCTATGCCGCGCCGTCGCTGCGAGGGCGACAGCACCGACGACCTCGAATCCGTTCGCCGACAACGCACGCGCGGCCTCGTCGAAAGTCGCCCCCGTCGTCACCACATCGTCGACGAGGAGCACCCTGGCGCCTCGTCCGCGCGCGCGGACGCGCATGCTCCCTCGGGCGTTCTCGACCCGCTCTCGCACACCGAGGCCCCGCTGATCGGTGTGTCTGCCGTGGTGGCGCAGCAGCCGCCACGGCTCGGCTCCGGCGCGCGAGACCAGCAGGTCGGGCACGCGGTAGCCGCGGCGGCGGAAGGCCGAGCGCGACGTCGGGATCGGCACGGGATGCACCCGGTCGCCGAGCGCCGGGAGCAGGACCGAGGCCAGTGCCGCCCCGAGCGGCCGCGCCAGCAGGGTGTCGCCCTCGCCCTTGAGCCGGCGGAGGCAGCGCGCGGCGACGCCGTCGAACGGCAGCGCAGCCGTGACGGAGAGCCCTGCCGGGGTGCGCAGCGCGACGGGCGCCGCGACGAGCTCGCCGCGGCAGGCGTCGCACAGCAGCGTTCCTGGCAGGTCGCAGCCCGCGCAGGTCGCGGCGAGCAGGAACGCACCCGTCTCGGCGACCAGCGCCCGGAGAGCTGCGGATGCCGGCATCCGTCGATCATCGCGCAGGCGGCTCACCCGCCTGCGTCCGCTTCGGCACAAACCTTCGGATGCTGTGCACAACCCGTCTCCGCTCCCCGTTGTGGAGTACGGGTGGTCAGTGTCCGCTGCGCGTGGCCAGCAGCGTCACACCGGTGGCGATCTCGCGCCAGGCCGAACCGCTGCGCGAGAACAGCGAGCCGTTGGACGACAGCACCCGCACCGACGACGCGTTGCTCGCCCCGGCGAGGCTCACGGCGTCCACCGGGGCGACCTCGGTGCTCCCAGGGCCGCCGACGATCTGCGTCAGGAACTTCGGGCCGTCCTCCTCCACGAGCACTCCCAGCCGGTCAGGCCCCAGCCAGACGAGGTCCGTGGCGCGCGTGGAGATCTCGGCGAGCAGCCGCGGCTCCCCGAGCGCCGTGGGGGCTCCGGAGTCGTCGCGGATCACCGCGGCGACGGCCACCCAGATCTGCCCGCCGTCATCCACCACCGCGGCGACGCGGACGCCGTCGGCGGAGACCCTCATCGCCGTGATCGCGCTCATCCCCTTCCACGCATCGGCGACCTGGTGCGCAGTGGAGGCATCCTGCCAGGCGGTGGTCTGCGCCGGCGCATTCGAGGGGACCGTCCAGATGAATCCGTGGACATCGACCGACGGGCTGATGAGGCCGACGGCGGCGTCCAGCTCGTCGACCTGTCCGCTGGCCGCCCGGTAGACCCGGCCGTCGGCGAGATGCACGGCGGCGAAGGAATCGTCGACCGCGACATCCACCGCCGCTATCGGCTCGGCGATGCCCTCGATCTCCCCGCTGATATCGCCGATCGCGGTGACGGTGCTGCCGGCCAGCGTGCCGAACGCGCCCTCCTTCATGGCGATCGTCGCCGAGTCGGCCTCGTCGGCCTCGACCTTCACGACGCCGGCGTCGAGCGCACGTCCGTCGACGAGGAAGCGCACCTGGCTGACCTGCACGCCGGCAGCATCCAGGGTCTCCTGCAGCTGGGTGCGCATCCGGGCGAGCGTCACGGGGTCCAGCTGCTGCGCGGATCTGCTGAGCGCGACCTCGGCGACCTGGTCTGAATCGATCGGCACAGCATCGCGGGCGAGCGTCACATCCGAGGGGAAGGCGCTCTGCACCGCGGGATCCAGCCACGGGCTCGGGGCCCCCTCGATGAGCGACTGGGTGATCGTCGTCGCGATCGTCGCGCGGCGCGGGAGCCAGCGGACGTCGGGGATGAGGCGGGTCCAGCTCTGATCGAAGTACTGCAGCGGATAGTCGTCGTAGACGCGGGGGAAGCGCGCCTGGTCGAGCACGATGCCGTGGGGCGCCTGCGCGATGCGCCACTGTCCGTCCGTCTTCTCCACGACGAAGGGCAGGGTGACGCCGCCGATCGCCTCCGAATAGGCGCCGGTCTCGTCGATGACCGCGACCTGGTCGAAGGCGATGTCGATCTCGACGGTGTCGCCGTCAGCGGCGTCCGTCACGACGTCGTCACCCGGCGCGGTGTAGATGCGCGACTCCTTGCCCTCGTCGATCAGCACGCCGGCCGCAGGGCGCCAGAGCGAGCGGAACGCCGGCGTGAGGAAGCTCTGCGCCACCTGCCAGTTGTCGGTCGGGGTGATCGCCGCCTCGATGAAGTCCTCGACGATGCGCTGAGGGCCTGCCCCGTCGATCGGGCCGGATGCCTGCGGCAGGATGTCCGGGTCGTCGGGCGAGGTGCCCAGCGCCAGCCCGGAGCGCACATCCCCCGATGTCGGCAGGCCGCTGCAGGCGGCGAGCACGACGAGCATCGCTGCGGCGAAGAACCCGGCGAGCGCGCGGACGAGCGTACGGGCCATCACAGGCTCCCCTCGTCGATGAGGTGCGGCGGAATGTCGGCGAGCTCGATGGGCTGCGTGGCGGTATCGACCTCGAGCAGGGGCTGCACGGGCTCGAGCGCCACCGGCGATGGCCCCTCGAGCGATCCGCCCTGGCGCGGCAGGGTCAGCACGAAGTTCGTGCCGACGCCGAGCTGCGACCACACCGCCAGGGTGCCGCCGTGCAGCGCCGCGTCGCCGAGCGCGATGGAGAGCCCGAGCCCGGTGCCGCCGATCGTGCGCTGCCGCGACGGGTCGGCGCGCCAGAACCGGTCGAAGACGCGTTCGGCGTCTGCCGGCTCCATGCCGAGCCCCGAGTCGCGCACGCCGACCGCCACGGCGTTCTGGTTGCTGTCGACGGTGATGACGACCGGGCGCCCCTCGCCGTGCTCGATGGCATTGCCGATGAGGTTGCGCAGCACGCGGCGCACCCGGCGCGGGTCCATGTCAACCGGCGAGTAGCCGCCGGGGGCAACGAGGCGCAGCTCGGTGGAGTGCCCTTCAGCGAGCGGGCGCATCTGCTCGATCATGTCCTCGGCGAGATGCGCGAGGCTCGTCGCCTCGAGCTCGAGCTGCACGGACCCGGCGTCGTAGCGGCTGATCTCGAGCAGATCCGACAGCAGCGTCTCGAACCGCTGCACCTGGGCGTGCAGCAGCTCGGTGGTGCGCGCAGTGACCGGGTCGAAGTCCTCGCGCTGATCGTTGAGCATATCGGCGGCGAGCCGGATCGTCGTCAGGGGCGTTCGCAGCTCGTGCGAGACGTCGGAGACGAACCGCTGCTGCACGAGCGACAGCTCGCCGAGCTCCTTGATCTGCGCCTGGATGCTGTCGGCCATCGCGTTGAACGAGCGCCCGAGGGTGGCGAGCTCGTCCTCGCCTGTGACCTCGATGCGCACACCGAGGTCGCCGGATGCCAGTCTGGCGCTGGTCTCCGCGGCCTCGATGATCGGCGTCGAGACGGTCCGCAGCACGACGTACGAGATCGCCCCGACGATGGCGATCAACCCGATGCCTGCGATCCAGAGCGTGCGCTGCACGAAAGCGAGCGTCTGGTCCGCGTCGGCGAGGTCGTAGGAGAAGTAGATCTGGAACGGCCCGTCCTGGGGGACCTTCAGCTGCTGACCGACGATGATGCCTGGCACCGTCTGCCCGGAGATCTCCAGGGCGACGGACTGCCACGACTGCTGATCGTCGAGCTCGATGACGCGGTTGCGCAGGAACGGCGAGACGAGGTTCATGCTGAGCCCGGCAGTGAAGCCGTTGAGGCGTGCCGCCGACGCGTCGCCCTCGTCGTCGTCCAGCGCGATCGGGCCGCCGGCGAGCCCTTCGGCGGTGGAGTTGCGGGCGAGGTCCCGCTGGATGCTGTCCCAGAGCTCGGCGAGGGCCCCTGGATCGTCTCCGACCTCGGCGGAGTTCAGCGTCGCCTGAGCGTCGTCGATCGCGCGCAGCGCGTCTTCGAGGGCGATGCTCTTGCGCGACTCGAAGAGGTCGTTCTGGATCACCAGCGCCATGGTCACGCAGGTGACGAGGATGGCGAGCGCGGTCAGCAGCAGTGTGACGCTGAGCGTGCGGAAGCGCAGCGATCGCCGCCACAGCTGCGCGAGCGCCGTCGGCCAGCCGCGCCAGTCGCTGAGGACAGCGACGGCCGTGGTGGTCGTGGGCGTCGCAGCCATGTCCGCGGCCTAGACGACGCTGCCGGCGCGGTAGCCGACGCCGCGCACGGTCATCACGATCTTGGGGTTGTCGGGGTCGAGTTCGACCTTGGCGCGCAACCGCTGCACGTGCACGTTCACGAGCCGGGTGTCGGCCTTGTAGTGGTAGCCCCACACCTGCTCGAGCAGCATCTCGCGCGAGAACACCTGCTGCGGCTTCGAGGCGAGAGCGACGAGCAGCTGGAACTCCAGCGGCGTCAGGGCGATCGGCTCGGTGCCGCGACGGACCTCATGCGCGTCGACGTCGACGGTGAGGTCGCCGACACGCAACTGCTCGCTGCCGGTCTGCGGGGCGGGGCGCAGGCGCGTGCGGATGCGGGCGACGAGCTCCTTGGGATTGAACGGCTTGACGATGTAGTCGTCGGCGCCGACCTCGAGGCCGCGCACGATGTCGGCGGTGTCGCTGCGCGCGGTGAGCATGATCACCGGCACCCCGGATTCCGCCCGGATGCGCGTGCAGATCTCGATGCCGTCCATACCGGGCAGCATCAGATCGAGCAGGACGAGGTCAGGGCGCTGCGCCCGCCACTCGTCGACGGCACGCGCTCCGTCGGCGCAGAAGACCGGCTCGAAGCCCTCGGTGCGCAGGACGATGCCGATCATCTCTGCGAGCGCAGTGTCATCATCGACCACAAGAATGCGTGAGGTCATAAGAGTTACCTTATGGCACCGGGTACCACCCTTCCCGTGTCTGCGCATCTTCGCCGTGTTGTGACACGATAGGAGCGCACGACGGAGGGAGTGCTGTGAGCGGCCAGATGTGGACCCCGGCGCCGAAGCGGGGCGTGATCCCCCTGCATCCGATGACCTTCGGGATGCTGCTGGGCAAGTCCTTCGCCGCGCTCCGGCACAACCCCAAGGTGCTGTTCGGCTTCGCCGTGGTCGTGCAGCTCGTCGCGGTGCTCGTCAGCGCCACCGTGATGGGGCTGGTGTTCTTCTCGACGTTCTCACGCCTGGAGACGGTGCCGACGTCGTCGCCGGACTTCGCACCCGTCCTCGCCGGAACGATCGCGACGAACATCGTCGCGGGGATCTTCGTCGGCCTCGCCGCCGTCGCCTTCTCCTCCGTCGTGCAGGGTCTCGTGGCCGCCGAGGTCGGCTTCGCCGCGCTCGGCGTGAAGTCGTCGCTGCGGGGTCTGTGGCGCCGAATGGCCCCGGCGTTCTGGCGTCTGGCCGCGTTCTCGTCGATCTCGGTGGTCGCGGTGTTCTCCGTGATCCTCGTCGTCTTCGCCATCGTGATGTCGTTCGTGGCCACCGGTACGACCGACGGCGGGACGATCGCCCTCGTCGTGGTCCTCGCCGTGCTCGTCGTGCTCGCCAGCATCCCGCTCACGGTGTGGCTGGGCACCAAGCTCCTGCTGGTGCCCTCTGTGCTCGTGCTCGAGCGCGCGCGCCTCAAGGACGCCTTCGTCCGCTCCTGGCGGCTCACGCGCGGCCGATTCTGGATCGCCTTCGGCGTGACCTTCGTCATCGGCGTGATCATGGGGACGGCAATGCAGGTCGTGAGCCTGCCTGTCTCGATGCTCAGCGGGATCCTCGGCGGGATCCTCGCCCCCACCGGCGACCCCGAGCCATCGGCGTTCATCGGGCTGGCGCTCGCCATCGTGCTGCCGCAGATCCTCCTCCTGGTGATCGAGGCGATCGCGCTGGTCGTGCAGAGCACCGCCGGCACACTCGTCTACCTCGATGCGCGCATGCGTTACGAGGGCCTCGACCAGACGCTGATCGGCCATCTCGAGCGTCGTGAGCTCGGCTGGTCCGAGGAGCAGCTCGGCGACCCCTACGCCCTCGACCCGGCCAGGGCGGTCACGAGCGCTCCCCCGCCGAAGCCGGTGCCCGATTGGGTGCTCGCGCAGCAGGGGTACCCGGCGCAGCAGGGGTACCAGCCTGTACCGCAGGGGTACGGGGCGGCGCAGCCTGGGTACCAGCCCGCGCAGCAGGGGTACCCGGCGCAGCAGGCATACCCGCCCGCGCCGCAGGGCTACCCGACACAGCAGGCATACCAGCCCGTGCAGCAGGGGTACCCGCCCGTGCCGCAGGGGTACCAGCCCGTACCGCAGGGATACCCGGCGCCGTCCGCTCCGGCTCCTCCCGCCGCACCCGGCGCATACCCGCCGCCGGCGCCCGTACCGCCGCAGGCGCCCGCGCCACCGGCATCCGGATCGAACTGGGCTGAACCCAGGGCGGGCGAGCCATCGGCATGATCGTCCGGCTCGACGACGTGCTCGTCCCCGACGGGGACGAGGCCCGCCGCTGGGCGGAGGACGAGCTCGCGAACCCCCGGTACGCCCAGGCGAAGCCCACGTGGTTCGACCTGCTCGCGCGCGGCATCTGGGATTTCATCGTGAACCTGTTCTCCGGTGGCAACACGGCCGCCGCAGGACCCGCCGCCCTCATCATCGTCAGCGTGCTCGTCTTCGCCGCGCTGGTGACCGTGCTCATCATCTGGGGCCGTCCTCGGCGCGCAGCCGTCATCCGCCGTCCCGTGTCGCTGCTCGGCGTCGACGACGATCGCACGGCCGCGCAGCTGCGCGCAGACGCCGAGCGCGCGGCCAGGGCGCAGGACTGGGACGAGGCGACGGTGCTGCGCTATCGCGCCCTCGCCCGCGGCCTGCTAGAGCGGGACCTCATCTCCCCCGCCCCCGGTGCCACGGCGCAGGCGATCGCCCGCGAGGTCGCCACGGTCTTCGCCCTTGAAGCGGCCGCGGTGCGCGCTGCGGCCGTGTCGTTCGACGACGTGCGGTACCTGCGCCATCCCGCCACCGCCGAGGGCTACGCGCGGCTCGCCGCAACCGACGAGCGGTTGAGCGCCCTCCGCCCCGAGGCGGTGCCCGCGTGAGCGTCGCGACCGCCGAGGACCTCTCCGCCGTCGGCCTCTCCACGGTCGATCAGCCGCCGCGTGCCCGGCGAGTGCGCTCGCTCATCGGATGGCTGCTGGTCACAGCCCTCGTCATCGGCGGAGCGGCGCTCATGCTGCGCGTCGCCGTGAGCACCCCGAGCTGGCGCGAGACGCTCGACCCGGAAGGCGTCGGGGAGACGGGCGCCATGGCGCTCGCCGAGATCCTGCGCGACCAAGGCGTCGAGGTGCACGTGTACCGCTCGCGCCTCGAGACGGCGGCGGCGCTCGACGCCGACACGACGCTCGTGATGGCCAACCCCGTCTCGCTCAGCGACGAGGGGGTCGCCGCCCTCATCGAGCCCGCCGACCGGGTCGTCTTCCTCTCGACGGGAACGCATCTCGTCGAGCTTCTCGAGCTCGGCGAGAACGCCGTCGCGCCTTCGGCGCCGGTCGAGGCGCACTGCGACGCCCCCGAGTTCGCCCTGGTTGGCACCATCCGCCCCGACCGGTTCTTCGCCCCGGGCGACAGGGTGCGCGGATGCTTCGGCGACGACGGCGCGTTCGCCGTGCTCACCGCCGAGCGCGACGGCGCCGTGCACACCGTCGTCGAAGGCGCGCGCCTGTTCAGCAACGCCCGGCTCGCGGAAGACGGCAACGCCGCCCTCGCCCTGGCGCTGCTCGGTCAGACCGACAAGGTGGCGTGGTACGTCCCCTCCTTCGCCGACAGCGACTTCGAAGAGGAATCGCCGGAGACCCTCGGCTCGCTCACACCCGACTGGCTGACCCCCGCGATCATGCTCCTGCTGCTCACCGGCATCGCCGCCGCGCTCTGGCGCGGGCGCCGGTTCGGTCCTCTCGTGGCCGAGACGCTGCCGGTGACGGTGCGCGCCTCCGAGACCATGCACGGACGCGCCAGGCTCACGGCGAAGGCTGCGGATGCCGCGCACGCCGCGGCCGCGCTGCAGGAGGGCAGCCGGCGCCGGCTCGCGAAGCGCCTCGGCCTCGCTCTCACGGCGTCCGCCGACGAGATCGCAGATGCCGCCGCCGACCGGCTGCGCATCCCGCGCGGCTCCCTGCAGGATCTCCTCGGCGGCCCTGTGCCATCGCACGACGCCGCTCTCGTCCTTTTCGCCCGGCAGCTCGCGGAGCTGGAGACCTCGGTCGACTCCTCGCACGCGCTGCTCGAGAACCCATCGGAGGAACACCGTGACCGCTGAGAATTTCGACGACGCCGTCGTGCGCGAGGCGATGCACCGCGTGCGGATCGAGGTCGACAAGGCCGTGGTCGGTCAGGCCGGCACCGTGACGGGGCTGCTGGTGTCGCTGCTCGCGCGCGGCCACGTGCTGCTGGAGGGCGTGCCCGGCGTCGCGAAAACCCTCATCGTCCGCTCGTTCGCGCGGGCGCTGGGTCTGGACACCAAGCGCGTGCAGTTCACACCCGACCTCATGCCCGGCGACGTCACCGGCTCTCTCGTCTACGATGCCCGCACCGGCGAGTTCGACTTCCGGGCGGGGCCCGTCTTCACCAACATCCTTCTCGCCGACGAGATCAACCGCACCCCGCCCAAGACGCAGGCCGCCCTGCTGGAGGCGATGGAGGAGCGTCAGGTCTCCGCCGACGGCGTGAGCCGCGCGCTGCCCGACCCCTTCCTCGTCGCCGCCACCCAGAACCCGATCGAGCACGAGGGCACGTACTCGCTCCCCGAGGCGCAGCTCGACCGCTTCCTGATGAAGCTCGTCGTCGGCATGCCAGAGCGCGCCGCCGAGGTCTCGGTGCTGCGCAAGCACGCGTCTGGCTTCTCGCCGCGGGAACTCACCGGCGTCGAGGCCGCAGTGAGCGCCGAGGAGATCAGGGCGGCGCAGAACGCCGCCGCCCGGGTCGAAGTGACCGACGACGTCCTCGGCTACGTCGTCGACCTCGCCAGAGCCACGAGGCAGTCGCCTTCCGTCGAGCTCGGCGCGAGCCCGCGTGCCTCGACGGGGCTGCTCGCCGCGGCGAAGGCGTGGGCGTGGCTGAACGCGTCGACGGCGGTGACCCCGGATCACATCCAGACCATGCTCGTGCCCGTGTGGCGGCACCGGCTGCAACTGCGCCCGGACGCGCAGATGGAAGGGGTCTCGGCCGACGCCGTCCTCACCTCGGTCGTCCAGCAGACCCGGGTCCCGATCTAAGGTGTTCGTCACCGGTCGCCTGCCGATCGCGCTCGGCGTCGGCATCGTCCCGCTGGTCCTGGCCGGGCTCGCAGGCTTCTCGGGCTATGCGGCGCTGGGGATCTGGGTGCTCCTGTGCGCTGTGCTCGTCGCCATCGACGTGCTGCTGGCGGCGAGTCCTGCCCGTGTCGTCGTGACCCGGCGGGTTCCCGCACGCACGCGCCTCGGCGAGCCGGTGCCGGTGAGCGTCGCGGTGCAGAACCTCGGCGAGCGGATGCTCCGCGCCGTCATCCGCGACGCCTGGCAGCCGACGGCGGGGGCGCCCGCGGAGCGCCAGCGGCTCAGCATCCCTCCCGGCGAACGCCGGCGCGTCGACATCCCGCTGCTCCCCCGGCGCCGCGGCGAGCTCGTCAGCGAGTTCGTGATGATCCGCTCCTGCGGGCCGCTCGGCCTCGCCGGACGTCAGGCGCGGCACCGCGTGCGGGGCGCGATCCGGGTGCTGCCCGCGTTCCGTTCGCGCAAGCACCTGCCCTCGCGGCTCGCCCGGCTGCGCGAGCTCGACGGCAACACGAGCATCCAGGTGCGCGGACAGGGCACCGAGTTCGATTCGCTGCGCGAATACGTGCGCGGCGACGACGTGCGCTCGATCGACTGGCGGGCGACGGCGCGCGCCGGCACGACGATGCTGCGCACCTGGCGACCAGAGCGCGACCGGCACGTCGTGATCATCATCGATACGGGACGCACCGCCGCAGCGCGCGTGGGCGACGGCACCCGGGTGGACGCCGCGCTCGAGGCGACGCTGCTGCTCGCTGCCCTCGCCACGCGCGCCGGCGACCACGTGCACCTGCTCATGTACGACCGCGTGGTGCGGGCGCGGGTCACCGGAGTCGACGGCGCCGCCCTCCTGCCCGCGCTCACCGACGCGATGGCCCCGGTGCACGCGCGACTCGTCGACACCGACTGGACGGGCGCCTTCGGCGCCGTGCGCACCTTGACCACGCGCCCATCGCTGATCGTCGTCCTCACCGCGCAGGATGCCGCCGAATCCGCTCGCGGCTTCCTCGGCGCCTTCCCCGACGCCTCCAGGGCGACGACGATCCTCGTCGGCTCCGTCACCGACGAGCGCATCGCCGATCTCGCCACCCGCCGCGGATCCCGTGAGGAGATCTACCTCGCCGCGGCCGCCGAGCGGACGCTCCGCGATGCGGAGAACGTGGCGGATGCTGTGCGCCGGGCCGGCGGTGAGGCCCTCTCGGCCGACCCGGAGACGCTGCCCCCGCGCATCGCCGACCGCTACCTCGAGCTCAAGTCCGCCGGCCGCCTCTAACCCCCTCTCCCCCCTCTCCCCGCCCCCGCTCCCCCCTCTCCCCTCTCCCCGCCCCCGCTCCCCCCGCGCCCCTCGCGCACTTCCGCCGACGCCCCATCTGCGCCGCCACGCCCCACCTGAGACACGTCGCTCAGAGGGGGCGTAGCGGCGCAGATGGGGCGTCGGCGGAGGGAGAAGCGGGGAGGAGGAGGCCGGGGTCAGCCGGCGACGAGACGCGGGGTGCCCGCTTCGTACTCGACGAGGTCTCCGGTCTCGCCGCGGCGCGCGGCACGTCCGCCGATGACCACCATGTAGACGAGGAATGCGGCGAGCGCCGCCGCGCCGATGCCGATCTTCACCGGCCAGGGCAGCGACCAGCCGGTGACGAAGCCCTCGATGAGCCCGGCGACGAAGAGCGCGAACACCAGTCCGATCGACACCGTCGCCAGCGACCGGCCCTCGGCGGCGAGCGCCTCACCCCGCGACCGGGCCCCAGGCGCCACCCACGACCAGAACAGGTGCAGCCCTCCAGCCGCTGCGACGAAGATACAGGTCAGCTCCAGCATCCCGTGCGGCAGCAAGTAGAGCACGAGGATGTCGGTCCGGTCGTGCGCAGCCATGATCGCGCCGATGAAGCCGACGTTCTGCGCGTTGATGACGATCTGGTAGATCGGCCAGATACCGGTGATGCCGAACAGCACGCACTGCATCGCGATCCACGCGTTGTTCGTCCACACCATGCCCGCGAACACAGCCGCCGGGTTCTCGGTGTAGTAGCCGGTGATGTCCTCCTCGGCCATCTGCTCGAGGAACGCGGGCGTTCCCAGCTGCGCGAGCAGCGCCGGGTCGCCGGATATCCAGGCCGCGAAACCGACGGCGATCGCAACGAAGGCCACGGCAATGACGAGCGTCGTCCATCGCAGGCGGTACAGCGCTGCGGGCAACTGGCGGGAGAAGTAGCGCCCCGCGAGCGTGAGGATGTTGTCGGATGCACCGGTGAGCCGCAGCCGGGCGCGCACCAGGATCGTCGACAGGTAGGCGCCCTGCGGCGACTCCCCCACCGACGTCTTCAGATCCGCGAGATCAGCGGATGCCGCCCGATAGCGGACGATGAGCTCATCGACCCCTGCGCCGTCGAGCGAGGCACGGCTGAGCTGGTCGAGTCGTTCCCACTCGGCGCGGCGTGCATCGGTCAGCGCATCGGCATCCACCTGATTTACTGTACTCATGTCCGCGCCGCTCGATTCGTCCGATGAGGTGCTCTCCGGCGAAGCCGTCGCGATCGACGTGCAGCCGATCGGGTTCCTGCTGCGGGCGCTGGGCGCCTTCATCGACATGCTCCTCGGCTTCGCCGTGCTGATCGCGTGGATCTTCCTCCGGCTCTGGCTGCTCAGCATCGGCATCCTCGACGAGTCGACGGATCGCATCGCCTCCGTGCTCGCGACTGTCTTCGCCTTCCTCGTCCTCCCGGTGACCGTCGAGGTCGTGACGCGAGGGCGGAGCCTCGGCAAGCTCGCCGTCGGCGGTCGCATCGTGCGCATCGACGGCGGGGCGATCGGGTTCCGGCACGCGTTCATCCGCGGCATCCTCGGCGTGCTGGAGATCTACATGACCTTCGGCGGGCTCGCGGTGCTCGTCGGCGCGTTCACCCCTCGCTCGCAGCGGCTCGGCGATCTCGTCGCCGGCGCCTACAGCCAGCGCGTGCGCACCCCGCGATTGGTTCCTCTCCAGCCCGTGCTGCCGCCGGTGCTCGCCGGATGGGCGCAGGTCGCGGACGTGGTGCGGATGCCGGATCGGCTCGCCCGGCGCATCTCGCAGTTCCTGCAGACCGCACCCAACATGGTCCCCGCCGCCCGCGTGCGCGTCGCCCAGAACCTGCTGGCCGAGGCGACCCCGTTCGTCTCCCCGGTGCCGGCAGCGCCGGCTGAACTGGTGCTCGTCGGCATCACGGTGCTGCGCCGCGAACGCGAGCGCCGCGCCCTCGAGAACGCGAACGCCCGCACGGAGAAGCTCACCGGCCGTCGCGTCGCGCTCTGAGGCGCGGGCTCCCCGCGCTCAGTACCGGTAGTGGTCGAGCTTGTACGGTCCATCCACGGGAACGCCGATGTAGGCGGCCTGGTCGTCGGTGAGCGTCGTCAGTTGCACGCCGAGAGCGTCGAGGTGCAGGCGCGCGACCTTCTCGTCGAGCGCCTTCGGCAGCACGTGCACACCGGTCGGGTACGCCTCGATGTTCGTGAAGAGCTCGAGCTGCGCGAGCACCTGGTTCGTGAACGACGCGCTCATCACGAACGAGGGGTGCCCGGTCGCGTTGCCGAGGTTCATCAGGCGTCCCTCGCTGAGCACGAGCACGCTGCGTCCGTTCGGCAGACGCCACTCGTGCACCTGCGGCTTGATCTCGATCTTCTCGGCGCCCTCGAGCGCCTCCAGCCCCGCCATGTCGATCTCATTGTCGAAGTGGCCGACGTTCGCGACGATCGCGAGGTGCTTGAGCGCGAGCACATGCTCGGTGGTCACGACGTCGCGGTTGCCCGTGCCCGTGACGACGATGTCGACCTCCCCCGCCACGTCGATGAGGCGCGCGACCTGGAAGCCGTCCATCGCGGCCTGCAGCGCGCAGATCGGGTCGACCTCGCTGACGATCACGCGGGCACCCTGACCGCGCAGCGCCTCGGCCGCCCCCTTGCCCACGTCTCCGTAGCCGCAGACGAAAGCGACCTTGCCGCCGATCAGGACATCGGTGGCGCGGTTGAGCCCGTCCGGCAGGGAGTGGCGGATGCCGTACTTGTTGTCGAACTTGCTCTTGGTGACCGAGTCGTTGACGTTGATCGCCGGGAACAGCAGCTCACCGGATGCGGCGAGCTCGTACAGGCGGTGGACGCCGGTGGTGGTCTCCTCGGTGACGCCGATGAGTCCGGCTGCGACCTTGGTCCAGCGGTCGGCGGAGGAGTCCAGCGAGCGGCGCAGCACGTCGAGGATGATCGCGTGCTCCTGCGAATCGGCATCCGTCGCCTCGGGAACGGCGCCCGCCTTCTCGAACTCGGCTCCCTTGTGCACGAGGAGCGTGGCGTCGCCGCCGTCATCGAGGATGAGGTTGGGGCCGTCGAAGCCGGTTCCCGACCAGTCGAAGATGCGCTCGGTGCAGGCCCAGTACTCCTCGAGGGTCTCGCCCTTCCACGCGAACACCGGCACGCCAGCCGGCGCCTCGACGCTGCCCGTCGGCCCGACGACGACGGCAGCGGCCGCCTCGTCCTGCGTGGAGAAGATGTTGCAGCTCGCCCAGCGCACCTCGGCGCCCAGCGCCGTGAGCGTCTCGATGAGCACGGCGGTCTGCACCGTCATGTGCAGTGAGCCCGCGATGCGCGCGCCCTTCAGCGGCTGTGAGGGGCCGAACTCGGCGCGCAGCGCCATGAGCCCTGGCATCTCGTTCTCGGCCAGCCGCAGCTGATGACGGCCGGATTCGGCGAGGGACAGATCGGCGACGCGGTACTCGAGCTCAGGCATCCACCCATTCTCCCATCCCTTTCAGAAGCGGATGGCGTCGATGACCTTCACACGCAGCGCCACGAGCGCGGGGATGAACCCGGCCACCGCTCCCACCACGACCGAGGCGATCAGGCCGATGATCGCCGCGCGCACCGGGAACGGCGGCACATCCTGCATCCCCTGGAACATCGTCGTCAGCACCCATCCCGACCGCAGCACCGCCACCGTGATGGCGATGCCGACGACGCCGGCGACCGTGGTCGCGACCAGGCTCTCCAGCAGCACCGAGACGAACACCCGTCCAGCGCTCGCCCCGAACGCGCGGCGCACGCCGATCTCGCGCACCCGCTGGCGCATCGCGACGAGCTGGATGTTGATCAGGCTCAACGCGCCCAGCGCCAGCACGAGCACGCCGATGCCGCCGGTCACCATCTCGAATGTCGCCATCGCGTCCACCGCTCCCGGCTGCGCCGCCCAGTCGGACCGGTTGACGTAGATGCTCTGCCCTTTGGGCAGGCCAGCGCGCAGATCCATCGCCAGCACCGGCGCGATCTCATCGACCGCCGCGGCGTCGACCCACACCTCGTACTGGACCTGCACGCCCTCGGGGAGGGCGTCGACGCGAGCGCGATAGGCGTCGAAGAGCAGGTCGACGCGCAGTTCCTCGTCGCCCATGTAGGAGCGCGGCACGACCCCGACGACCTGATAGGTGCCGCCGGCCGGGCCGGAGAGCTCGAGAAGCGGATGCTGGAACAGCGGCGTGCGTCCGAGCCGATCCCACAGGGCCTCGGTGATGACGGCGGGCGGCGCGAGCGCCTCGGCGTCGGTATCCGTGAACCAGCGCCCCTCGAGCAGGCTCTCGCGGTGGATCTTCGGGTACACCGGATCGACCAGGCGCGTGTTGATGTCGACGATGCCGTCGGGAAGCGCCACCGGCACCATGAGGTTCATCGCGATGCGGCTGGTGTGGCTGAACCCGAAGCGCTCCGCGGCCGCCTGGAAGCGGGCGTCGAACGCGTCGATGTCGACCGTGGTGCCGTCATCGTTCGACTGGCTGACGACGAGGGTCGCCGCCCGTCCGCCCCACTTGTCGGACTGCTCGACCTGGAACTGGCGCTGGTAGTCGGAGAACGCGAAGACCGCGGTGAGGGCTCCGACCGACACCGCGATGCCGACGAGGCTGAGCAGCACCCGGAGCTTGTGCACGCGGATCTCGCCCCAGGCGTCGGCGAGGGCTCCCAGAAGCGAGGTCATGACGCCGTCCTCTCGCTCCGTCGCGTCGCCGGCGCTCGGTCGGAAGGAACGGCAGGCTCGGGTGCGCTCGCGGGTGCGGAGTCGGATGCCGCCTCGGGAGCGGGCAGGGATGCCGGCGCGGGAGCGCTGCCCGATGCGGCGAGATCCGATGGCACCGATGTCGCGAGCGTCGACGCCTCGAAGGCGCGGCTGAGATCCGCGGTCCCGAGCACTCCGGCGTCGAGGCGGTAGTGGCGGCGGGCGCGCGCTGCGACGTGCAGGTCGTGCGTGATCGTCACGAGTGCGGCATCCGTTTCGGTGGCCACCTCGTCGAGCAGCGCCATCACCGCGGCTCCCGTGTCGATGTCGAGCGCCCCGGTCGGCTCGTCGGCGAGGATGAGCACCGGTCGGCGCACGAGCGCCCTGGCGATCGCGACGCGCTGCTGCTCGCCGCCGGAGAGGCGGTCGGCGATCTGCTCGATGCGGTGCCCGAGGCCCACGCGCTCGAGCATGTCGGCCGCGATCTGACGGCGGTTCCAGAACAGACGGCCCTTGGCGTGCCCGAGGGGCATCATGACGTTGTCGAGAGCGGTCCGCCCCGGCAGCAGGTTGAACTGCTGGAACACGAAGCCGACGTTGTCGCCGCGCAGTCTGTCCAGTCGGCCGGAGCGCATCCGCCTGACCTCGGCGCCCTCGAAGGAGACGGAGCCCGTGGTCGGGGCGTCCAGCATCCCGAGGATGTTGAGGAGGGTCGACTTGCCCGAGCCCGAGCGCCCCACGATCGAGACGTGATCGCCGGCACCGACCTCAAGACTCACGCCGCGGAGGATCTCCAGCATCGAGTCGTCGGGCAGCCGGACGCTCTTGGTGACCTCGTCGAGCCGGACGAGACTCACCAGCTCATCCCGCTGTCGCACTGCTCGACCCCCGGGGCGATCTCGTAGCAGAACTCCTCGACCGGCGCCACGAATCCGGGGACGAACTGCCGGATCGACTCCCCCTCCGACAGACCCGAGATCACCTCGACCATCGTGCCGTCGTTGACGCCGAGCGTGACCGCCCGTTCCTCGGGCTCGGCCCCATCGCCGGCATCCACCCACACGTTGCCGGTGCCCGCTCCGCCCTGCACGGCCGTGACCGGAACCACCAGCGCGTCCTCGACCTGGCCGAGGGCGAGGTCGAGAGTGGCCGGGAGCCCCGCGAACACCACCTGGTCGGCGGGGATCGCGCAGCGCACGCTGGCCGTCCCCTCCGCGCTGACCTCGACCCGCACACCGGTGCAGGTGAAGGGAGCGGGGCCGCCGGTGATGGTCACCGAGGCCTCGGTGGGCGCGTTCACGAGGCGGTAGAGCTGCACGGGCTCGACGGTGGCGAGCAGGTGGTAGCGGGCGGGGGTGATCTTGTAGATCTCCGTGCCGATGCTCGTCGCCTGCCCCTTCACGAGTGCAATCTCGGACACCTCGCCGGCCTCGGGGGCGAGCACGTCGATGTCCTTCTTCGGATCGTCCTGCTTGACGGTGAACAGCACCTGGCCCGCGGCCACCGTCGCACCATCGGCGACGTGCACGGCGGAGACCGTTCCGTTGATCTCGCTGCGCACCGCATAGGACTCGTCGCGGGCGATATTGCCGTTGAGCGAGAGCTCGTTGACGATCGAGCCGCGCTCGACCGCGATCACGGGGTCGGTGATCGTCGCCTCCGGCGCGATCTGGGCCGTGCTCTCATCGGGGAAGAACGCGATCTTGACCAGTGCGGCGGCGGCCGCGCCGAGCACGATGACGAGAAGGATAGGGAAGATCCAGCGACGCCAGACGATCACGGCTGCCTTTCCGGGGGCGCCGCCCTGGCGCATCCGAGGACAGCTTATCCAGAAAATGCTTTCTGGGTATAGAGCGCGCCTCAGGCGTGTCGCCGTCAGGCCCGCAGTGCCTCGTGGCGAACCACCAGCCACCCCGACGGGACCGAGAGACGGTCGGCATGCGGCCCGCACAGGTCGTGCGCCGTCGGGTCGCCGGCGAGGCCGAGTGGGCCGAGCGCCGCCATCTGATCGCCGTAGTCGTAGGTGAGCGTCGCCACCGCTTCGCGCGCGCAGCCGACCTTCGAGCAGAGTCTGGATTCCATCCAGGCCAGGCTATGGCCGACGCCTGCAGGAAGAGCGGATGCCGCGCCGTAGACTTCTGCACATGCCCCGTCGCCGCGCCGCACGCCCTGCTCCCGTACGCCGTGGCGCCCGGCATGGCAGGCACGGCCGGCTCGGCCGCAGCGAGGTCGTGCGCCCGCCGCTCGCCCCGCTGGACGGACGCATCGACCGGTTCGACCTCGTCGTCGGCACAGCGGTGGAGTTCCTCCGCGGCAGCTGGAGCGAGCTCGAGGAGGTGCGCTTCGAGATCGGGGCGATGCCGCTGCGCGAGGTCGACGGCGAGGTGCCGCGGTGGTACATCGACCGCGAGCATCGGCGCATCGTGCTGTTCCGGCTGCCGATCGAGCGGCTGCTGCCACCTGGGCACGACGACGCCGCTCATCGGCGCATGGCGATCGAGGGCGCGGTCTTCCGCGCCGCGGCCGAGTACGTCGGCCGCGAGCCCTGGGACCTCGGCCACGACCACTAGGGGTAGACGGTGATGGCGCCCTGCGCACCGGCGGCGGGCCAGAGCGGCCAGAAGGCGAGGGCGCCCTTCGCCGTCATCGCGACGGAGGCCCGCACCGCCGCCGACGTGGTCAGGGCGTACACCGTGCGCGCATCCACATCGACGGAGGTCGACGACCCCGCCTCCACGACGATCGACGATGCTCCCCCGCCCCGCTGCGGCGTCAGCTCGACCTGCGCGTCGACGTCGCCGTCGTTGACGAGGAACAGCCGCGCCGCGGGGCCTGCGGGAACGGCGAAGAGCAGGTCGTCGGCCACCTCGGGCGCTGGCATCGCCCAGGCGAAGTCGCTTCCCGGGGCGACGCCGTCCTGCATCCGGACGCCGGCCAGCAGCGCGGCATCCGCCTCGACGGAGACCGTGTAATCCCCGGGATCGAGGCTCGACAACCCGACCTGCGCCGGCATGTCGGCTGCGAGCTCGACGTCGAACGAGCTCTCCACAGTCGATGACCCGACGGCGCGGACGCTCACGCGGGCCGTGGTGTCGTGACCGGGCGACATCAGCCTCAGGATCGCCGCGGCCGCGTCGTCGCTCTCGTCCGGGTAGACGCTCACGCCGGCGACGACCGGGTTGCGCTGCGGTGCCGCGATGGCGTCCTGCAGGTCGATGCCCACCGGATCCAGCGTCTGCGTCAGCGAGGACTGCAGCACGGCGCGCACGGGCGATCCCTCGGCGGAGACCTCGACCACGGGGACGTCGGACCCGCTGGCGATCGACGACAGCGGCACGGCGAGCTGCGTGCCCGCGGCCACGATCGTGGTGCTCGCGGCCCGCACGGTGCCGTAGACGGTCAGCGTGACGGTCGAGGGGACGGCACCGGGGTTCGACAGCACGATCAGGTCCTCCGCACCCGTCGCCACGGTGCCCCCGAGGATCCACGAGCTGCTCGCTGGGGCACGGCACGGGGCGGCCGCGAAACCGGCGAGGTCGTCCTCGTGGGCGGTGACGGATTCCGCTGCTCCGATCAGCGCCGTACCGGATTCGTCGGCGGTGGCGGTGAGCCTGCGCACCTCACCGGCGCCCGGGAGATCCTCCACCTCCAAAGCGCTCGTCTCGTAGTCCCCGTCGGATGACCCGGCGGTCAACGCGGCGTCGGCGGCGGACTGCATGGCGAGCGGATCGGATGCGTCGCGCCCCAGCGCCCGCAGATCGCCGGTGCACACCACGACCGTGTCGCCGGCCTGCGGGGCGACCTCGGTGCGAGCGGGCGCGGCGACGACCGCGGGCCAGGGCGCGCTCACGCCCACCACGACGCCCGCCGCACACGCCACGGCGACGACGGCTCCGGTGACGAGCCTGGCTCCGGTCGCCGCGACCCTGACGGCACGGTTCGCGCTCATCGCTGCTCCTCCTGCGGTGCTCCGGTTCGGGGGAGCGCGCCGGCTCCCAGAGCCTCGGCGTGCTGCGCGGACCGGGCGTCTTCCGCATCCAGCGCATCCTGCGCGGCCTCGGCGTGCTGCGCGAGCGCATCGTCGTCCTCCACGTGCTTCGGCAGCACGATCGGCTCCTCCGGAGCCCGTCCAACGACCCGGGACCTGGAGCGGGCGGCGCGGCGCGATGCCCTGGTGGGGACGGCGAGCAGGAGCGCGGCGAGCACGAGCACGAGCTGCACCGTCGTCACCGTGCGGGCCGTCGCCTGCTCGCCCGCGCTGAGTCCTGGGCGCTCATCGGCGTCGGCGCGCACGCTCCACAGCTCCCCCCGGCCGGTCGTCCCGGCCGCGGCGAAACCGTCGCGCTGGTTCATCGCGGCCACCGCCTCGGTGCTCAACGCGACCGCGCGGTCGCCGGCTCCGGGGGTGCTGGCGACCAGGACGAAGCTGATGCCGTGGGCGGCGAGGGCGCCTGCGGCGTCGAACTCGCGCGTGGAGAGGAGATCGACGGCGAGCGGGGCGATGTCGACGCCCTGCACCTCGGTCGCTGTGGACAGCATGGTCGTCTGCGCGCCGAGGGTGTCGCTGGCGCCCCACACGACGTCGGCGGCGAGACCGCCGTCGTCCTGCGCGGTGAGCACCAGCGTGCCAACCGACCGGTCATCGCCTGCTTGAGCCGCCACGAACGCCGGCAGCGTGGACGTCGGCCCGTCGGTGAGCACGCGCTCGCCGGCGAACTGGAAGGCTCCCAGCGCCGGGGCGGCAGCGACGACGACCGCGAGGGTCGCGACCGTCGCGCTCAGCGCGCGGACGCGCTCGTGGGTGAGCATGGTCTCGAGGGCCACGAGCGCCGCCGCCGTCACGCCGATCCACGCGAGACTCAGCCCCGCTCCGGGCCAGATGGCGACGGGAGACCCCTGGGCCGACGAGACGCTGATGCCGACGGCGGCGAAGGCGGTGGCGAATCCGGTCACCGCGACGACGAGCATCGTCACGCCCGCACGCCAGCGCGGCGCGAGTGCCGACAGCAGCGCGAGCAGTGCGAGCGGGGCGAACAGCACCCCCGCCCAGCTCCCGGTCGGAGAGCCTGCGATGCCGACCCAGCCGCCGAAGTCCTCGGTCGGGAACCCCGTCGCGAGCGCCAGCCGGCCGGCAGCGTCCGCTCCTGCCTGCGGCCCCGCCCAGATGAGACCGGGGTCGGCGAGCACGGCGAGCAGACTGCCGTGGACCTGCTGCCACACGATCAGCGGCGCGAACAATGCGGCAGCCGGCACCGGGAGCCACAGCAGACGCACAGAACCCCGCACGCGCCGTCCTCCCAGCGCGATAGCCAGGGCGATCAGCCAGAGCAGCAGCAGGGCGGGAAGCAGCGAGGGCGCGCAGGCCGCGACCGCGGCGAAGACGACGGATGCCGCTCCCGCGGCGCCCCATGAGCGGTGCGCGACCACGGCGGTGTGGAAGAGCCAGGGCAGCAGCAGGTGCACGAGCACGCCGGTGGGACGTCCGTCGACGAGAGCGGTCGCGAACGGCGGAGCGCAGGCCCAGATGACGCCGGCGGCGATGCGCAGGCCGGAACGGTCCGTGATCCGCGTCGCGGCGAACCAGCCGCCCAGCACGGCCAGCGGCAGGGCGAGGATCCATAGCAGCACCATCGAGAACGATGGCCCGGCCGGCCACAGCGAGCCGAGCACCGCGACCACGGCGGCGAAGGGGTCGGCGGGGCCGACCACGTCGACCCCGAGCCCGCGCACGCCCCACGCGGCATCCGACCAGAGCGCGACGACCGTCTCGCGCAACGGCAGCAGGCCGCCCCCGCCGAGTGCCGGCCAGGCGAGCAGTGCGGTGAACAGCGCGATGCTCGCGACGAGCGCTGCGAGAACCGCCCAGGCGCCGCCGCCGGAGAAGAAGTGCAGCTCGTTGTGGCGTCCTCCTTCGCTGCCGTGCCCGTCGTCGAGGCGGCGGCGCAGCTCTGCCCGCCTGACCCGGAGCGCGGCCACGCTCGACCAGCTCTGCGTGCGGAAGGCGCGGATGCGGCGACGAGAGCGCCCGATCGCGCCGAGGCGGAACATGGCGGTCAGCGCCGCCCCCCACTCCGGGGCGACCGCCTCCGGCCTCTTGGCGATGAGGTGGGTGATCGAGCGCCAGAGCGCCAGCGGGAGCAGCGTCAGCCAGTGCAGCGGCACCGCGACCGCCGGCGCATACGACAGGCGCCGGTGCAGTTGCGCCACGCGGGTCACGTATGCCCGCCGCGAGCGGCCAGCCGGCAGAGCCGCCGGGCCGTCGTCGGAGGCGGCGACCCGTGCGGAGGGCGTCAGCACGACGCGTCCGCCGCCGAGACGCGCGCGCACCCCGAGATCCAGGCCCTCATCGGCGCCGGCGAGCGCGGGGTCGGGCCGAAGGTGGTCGCGCACCTCGCCGCGGATCAGCAGGCCGCGGACATCGGCGCCCAACGCCTCGTCCTGGCCGTCGTGCTGCCCCTGGTCGAGCTCGCCGGCGGCCAGCTCGACCGAGCGTCCGAGCGAAGTCATGCTCACGCCCAGCGAGACGATCTCGCGATCGTTGTCGAGGCGCACCAGTTTGGGCGCGATGATCGCCGCCGACGGCGCACGCTCGAGACTGCCGACGAGCCGCTCCAGAGCCCTGGGGTGCGCCACCGAGTCGTGGGCGAGCAGCCAGAGGGCGCTGCCAGCGGCCACGCGGGGCCGGGCGAGCTCCACCGCATCGGCGAACGACGTCCCAGGACGGGCCTCGATGATCCCCTCCACGACGCCGGCGACCGCTTCGCTCTCGCGCACCGTCGTGGCGTCGCCGCACATCACGAGCGTGACGGCGTTGGGCGGGATGGTCTGAGACCGCACGGCGTCGAGCGTGCGCAGCAGCTGCGAGCGCGCGTCGGATCCGGGGCGCGCGACGATGATGGCATGAACTCGGGCTGGCATGGCGTGGTCAGCCTAAGCGCGCGAGAGAGTCGGCGGGGGCATCGGGCTCGGCGCGCCCGAAAGGCTCAGCTCGCGCGGCGCTTGAGTTTGCGTCGCTCGCGCTCGGACAGGCCGCCCCAGATGCCGAAGCGCTCGTCGTTCTGCAGCGCGTACTCCAGGCACTCGCCGCGCACGTCGCACGAGGTGCAGATGCGCTTGGCGTCACGGGTCGATCCGCCCTTCTCGGGGAAGAACGCCTCGGGATCGGTCTGCGCGCACAGCGCATCGCTCTGCCAGGCGAGAGCGTTGTCGTCGTCGGAGTCGGCTCTGCGCACTCCCGGCACACCGAGGTTGATTGGATCGACGAACCAGTTCTCGGGCACATCGGAGCGGTAACCCGTCATCTCAATCCTCCAACCTGCTTCTCCGCCCCCCGGCGGGTGGATGCACCACTAATTACACCCGTGTGATTCGCTGCGGTCAAGTCGCGGATAGTAAACCCTCAATATGGTCTTGAAGGTTCTTGACGATCCCCCGGCGTGTCGCGCGATCCTCCGTCGGTCCTTCCTCCGACCTGACGACCCGTCCGCATGTCGAGATCCCGTCCGCATGCCGGGATCGGCCGGCTCGGCATGCGGGACGGATCCGGGCATGCAGACGGCACACCGGAGCAGCCCGACCGGAGCGGATGCCGGCCCTCACCGTCCGGGTTCGGCGATGAAGACCTCTCCGGATCCCGTGAGCGTGAGCGTGAGCGACGATTCGTCCTCCGAGGCGAAGACCGCGGTGCCGACGGCGACGGGGATGGCGGCGGCATGCGCCGCGCTCACAGCGACCTCGCCGACGGTCGCCAGCACCATCGCGGGACCGGTGACGGCGACCTCGACCGGAGCCCCGGAGAGCTCGATGCGCCGCAGTGCGAAATCGGGCACGTCGACGGGATACGCGCCAGCGGCGTCGGCGTGCAGAACCCGCACCGGGGTGGGCGTCGTGTCGAGCACCGACAGCAGCTCGGCGACGTCGATGCGCTTGGACGTGAGCCCGCCGCGCAGGACGTTGTCGCTGGCGGCCATGATCTCGACGCCGAGACCCGACAGATAGGCATGCAGGAGGCCGGCGCGCAGGAACACGCCCTCGCCGCGCCGCAGCACGACGTGGTTCATGAGCAGCGCCACCGCGACGCCAGGGTCCGCGGGGTACGCCTCGGCGATACCGGAGACCGCGCGCAGCGTCTGGGCCCATTCCCCCTCGACGGATGCCGCAGCGGCACGCACCGCGGCGATCAGCGCGTCCACGTCGTCCTGCGCCCCGCCGGTGAGGAGCCAGCCGATCGTGTCGCCGAGGACGTCGCCCTCGGCCGTCAGCCGTGCGCGCAGCGGCGCGCCCGCCGGCCCCAGCTCCTCCAGCAGCCGCAGCGTGTCGGCGACCGGACGCAGTCCGCTCAGCGCCTCGAACCGGTCGCTGAGTGCGACGATGAGCTCGGGCTTGTGGTTGTCGTCGCGATAGTTGCGCTCCGGGTCGTCCATCGCCAGTGCCGCCTCGCGCTCCCACCCCGCGCGCGCCTGCGCGATCGTCGGATGCACCTGGATCGACAGCGGCGAGGCGGCGGCGAGGAGCTTGAGCAGATAGGGCAGCCCTCCCCCGGTGACCGCGTCGAGCGTGCCGCCTCCGGCGACGTCAGCGGGGTCGCCCGGATGGTCCCCGAACCAGACCTCGGCCTCGGGCGCGCTCGATGCGGCGCGCCCCTCCAGATCGGCGAGGAGGCGGTGCGATCCCCAGGCGTAGTCACGGGGCACGTTCGACAGGCGCAGCAGCATGCCTCACAGCCTATGACCGCGGGCGCGAGCACAGCCCGGCGCGGTAGCCTGAACCCGATGGCGCAGTACACCAAGCATCCGGTCTCCGCCCCGCCCACCGCGCCAGAGCGCGAGTCGACGGGGCATCTGCTGCTGCGCGGTTACGTCATCCTCGTGCTCGTGGTGACCTTCGCGCACGCCGCGGTGTTCAACCTGATCGGCGAGATCGGCGCGGCCGTCGTCATCGTGGCGTTCCTGCTGGCCACGGCCGCCATCGCCGTCCCGATGATCGCCCGGCAGCATCCGCAGCGCTTCGCCTGGCGGCGTCTGCCGTGGGCGGCACTCGGCTATGCCGCGCTCGCGCTCGTCTCGGTCGCCTGGTCGCAGTGGCGCGGTGCGACCCTGCTGACCTGGCTGCTGCTGGCCACCGTCACCGCCACGGGCCTCTTCATCGCCCACGTGCTCACGTGGCGGGAGATCATCCGCGCGCTGTCGTCGGCGTTCAAATGGGTCATCGGCCTCTCCCTCGCGCTCGAGCTGTGGGTGTCGCTCGTGCTGCACGGCCCGCTGCTGCCCAACTTCGTCGACCTGCCGCCGGGGCGGATCGACCCGCAGTGGTACTGGGTGCGCGACAACCTCTTCGACGGCGGGCGCCTCCAGGGCATCGTCGGCAACGCGAATCTCCTCGGACTCCTCAGCCTCTTCGCGGTGATCGTCTTCGTCGCGCTGTTCGCCGCGCGCTCCCGACGGCGCCCGATGCTCGTGATGTGGACCGTGCTGGCCGCGTACCTCTTCGTGCGCGCGGGCTCGATGACCGCGCTCGCCTGCGCCGGCGCGGCCGTGATCGTCGTCGTCGTCGCCCTGGTCATGCGCCGCCAGCGCACGCCAGGGGGACGCACGCGGGTGTATGCCGTGGCCCTCGTCGGGACCGCCGCCGCCGTGCTCGTCGTGTGGATGCTGCGCGAGCCGCTGCTGGGCCTGCTCGGGCGCAGCAGCGACCTGACCGGCCGCACCGGCACGATCTGGTCGGAGGTCATCGCGCGCTGGCAGCAGCATCCGCTCGTCGGCAACGGCTTCTCCTCCCCCTGGCTGCCCGATGACCCGGCCTTCGCCGGCTGGATCGAGGATCACGGCATCACCGTCTTCCACGCGCACAACATGTGGCTCGACGCGCTCATGCAGCTCGGCGTGCTCGGTGCCGCACTGGTGGCGATCGCCTACCTCAGCCTGCTGTGGCGGGCGTGGTTCTTCGCCGTCGACCGGCCGCGATGGGATCTCGCCGCCGACCGCGCCTACTCGCCGCTCACCCTCGTGCCGGCCCTGCTCACCGTCGTCCTGCTGGTGCAGGGCCTGTCGGAGTCGACCCCGATCATGCTGTGGGGGTGGATGCTGCTGATCCTGCTCTCCTTCAAGCTGAAGACGACGCCGCTGATGGGCGTCGGCGAGGTGGAACGGGTGATCGAGCACGGCGAGCCCCGTCGGCGGGTGCCGTGACGGCGATGAGCCGCATCGACGAGCTGCTGAACTCCGCGGAAATGGCGCGCGCCTTCACGATCGCGGTGCTGGCGTCGGTGTTCTCCTCGCTGGCGATCGCGCGCATGACGTCGCCGGTCACCCTCGGCACCATCGTCACCGTGCTGTGCGTGCTGGGCGCCGCGATCCTGTGGGTTCGTCGCGCAGAGCTGTCGCTGCTGCGGATCGCGCCGACGTCGCTGCTCTTCTTCATGGTGTGGGCGCTGATCAGCCTGGTCTGGACCACCGACAAGGGCGACACGCTCTCGGGCTGGCTCCTCCTGTTCGGCTACGCCTTCCTCGCCGTCGCCGTCGGGCATCTGCGCGACACCCTGCAGACGGTGCGCGCGCTCGGAGACACCCTGCGGGTGCTGCTGCTGATCTCGCTGGGGCTGGAGATCATGTCGGGGGTGCTGCTGGACGTGCCCTTCGCCTTCCTCGGCATCGAGGGCGACCTCGCCCTCGGCGGACCGATCCAGGGGATCTTCGGCAGCCGCAACATGCTCGGCTTCGTCGCCGTCGTCGCCATCATCACGTTCGCGATCGAGTGGCGATCGCAGTCCCTCGAGGCCCGGATCGCCGTCCCCTCCATCGCCCTGGCCGGCATGCTCGCGGTCCTGTCGGCCTCGCCGACCGTGCTCGTGCTCGCCTTCGTCGTCGGCGTCGTCACCCTCGCCCTGACGATCGTGCGCCACACCCCTGCGCACCGCAGGGTCGCCGTGCAGTGGGCGCTCGGGGTGCTGGTGACGATCGCGCTGGCGACAGCGCTCCTGCTGCGCCACCGCATCATCGCCCTCATGGACGCCGGCTCCGACTTCTCGATCCGCGCGGACCTGTGGAACACGATCCTCGACATCGTGGCGATCCGGCCGCTGACGGGGTGGGGCTGGTTCGGCTCGTGGGCCGCGGGCGAGTACCCGTTCACCTACATCAACTTCCTGCTCAGCGACAGCCATCGCAGCGCGCTGAACGCATACTTCGACACGTTGCTGCAGCTGGGAGCCGCGGGGCTGGTGCTGATCCTGCTCCTGGGCGGCATCGCGGCCGTGCGCTCCTGGCTGGTCGCGAGCGTGCGCCGTTCGGTCGTGTACGCGTGGACGCCGCTCATGCTCGTCACCCTCGCGGTGGAGTCGATGTTCGAGAGCTTCGCCCTCGTCGGGCCAGGGTGGTTCCTGCTCGTGCTGTGCGCGCTGCGCGCCGGGCAGTCCCGGTCGTGGCGCGAGAACATCGACGCCGCCCAGACCGGATTCGTCCCTACGCTGCGCACCGAGCCGTGAGCGCGCTCGGCGGATTCCACGGGTGCGCCGGGTAGGCTGGTCGTAGCTCGCGGCGTCCTGCGGGCCGAACGCTTCCGGAGATCCCACTCGTGACCAACGTCCCCTTCGACCCGGCATCCGCGACGATCGTCATCGTCACCTTCAATCGTTCGCACCTTCTCACCGGCCTGCTGGAGAGCATCGTCGCGATGGATCCGAAGCCCGGCCACGTCGTGATCATCGACAACGCCTCCTCCGACGACACCACCGAGGTGGTCGAGTCGTTCCGCCCTCGTCTGGGCACCGAGATCGTCTACCGCCGGCTCGAGACCAATACCGGCGGCTCCGGCGGGTTCAGCGAGGGCATGCGCACCGCGTACGAACTCGGCAGCGAGTGGATCTGGATGATGGACGACGACGTCGAGGTCGTCCCCGACGGTCTCGCCAAGATGGGCAAGTGGGCCCCTCGGTTCAAGAGCATCCAGGGCCGCCGCTACGACTACGACGGCAGCGAGTTCTACTGGCAGTACCGCATCGCCGAGCGCATGGGCATCCCGATCCCGTTCGCCCCCTCCGGTTTCGACGAGTCCGGGTTCAAGGAGATGAACAGCGGATGCTTCGAGGGCATGTTCATCCACCGCTCGATCGTGCAGCAGATCGGGCTGCCGGACCCGCGGTTCTTCATCTACTGGGACGACCAGATGTACGGCTGGCTCGCCTCCCGGCTCACGACCGCCGTGATCGTGAACGAATTCGTGCTTCGGCGCACGCGTGAGATCAAGCAGTGGGACATGGGAATCCGTCACATGAACGCCTCGAGCAACGCCTACCGCTTCTACATCATGCGCAACCGGGCATATATCAAGCAGTACTACCGCGTCCACGACAACTACAACCCCGTGCTGTTCGGCCTGGGCACGGCGATGACCTTCGCGAAGGAGATCATCCGCCTGTTCTTCGTCGAGCGCACGGTGCGGGGAACGAGCAACCTGTTCCGCGGCCTCAAGGAGGGCGGCAGGATCGGCCGCGACCGCTCCTGGCAGCCGATGGCTGCGCTGGAGGCATGATGACGGTGAACGACGGCCCCCAGCCCGAGCTGCGCTGGGCTCCGATCCCCCCGAGGCCAAAGCGCACGGGGCGCGTGTGGCTGGTGATCGGCCTCGTCATCGCCGTGCTGCTGATCGCCGGCGTCCTGCTCTTCTTCCTGATCCCACGGGGAGGCGGCGTCGACCCGACGCCCTCGCCGTCGGCATCCGTCTCCCCTTCGGCGACGCCGACCCGCACGGCGACGCCCACCCCGACACCGACTCCCACGCCGACCCCGACGCCGACGGACACTCCGGCGCCGACCGCGCCCCCTGTCGTCGATCCCTCCGTCGCGGAGTTCGCCGGCCGGGTCGGCGGCTGGCTCAGCGACGCCGGCCGCGGCCTCGACATGGTCGCCGCCTTGACCGGCACCGACGCCGTCACCGTGCTCGACACCCTGCAGGACGATGCCCAGCGCCTCTCCGATGCTCAGCCCCCCTCCTCGATCCACCAGCAGTGGAGCGACGGCGTGCTGCTGTACAGCCAGCGCCTGGCCGATCTGCGCTCGGCGATCGAGCATGCGGCTGACCCGGCGGGCCCCCTCGCCGACGCCCGCGCGTCGCTGGCGGCGCTGAACGCGCTGGTCGGGCTCTGACCGCGGCTCACCCGGAGAACGGCACGACGGGTTTCCCCGCGCCCTACGGCGCCGCCTTCTCGAGGGAGGAGGAGATGCGCACGGCCCCGGGGCCGTAGCGCGCATCGACCTCGCGCTGCAGCGCGCCGTCACCGTCGTACACGACGCCCAGCGACACGATGCCCGTCAGCCCGTCCGCATGGGCGGTCAGCCAGCGGATGCCGGAGTCGGTGAGCTCCGCCACGCGCGCGTCGAGCTCCGCCTGAGTGTACTCGACCTCGAAGACGCACAGCGCACCTCCCCACGTCTGCCGCAGCACCTCCTCGGCGGCAGCGATGTCGCCGCGCACCCCCACGTTGAGGATCGAGAGCCCTGCAGTGCGCAGGCCATGCTCTTCGAGGCCATCGCTCCCCTCGGGCGGCGGGATCAGCGACCGGTCGATGAAACTCGTCGCATACCCGTCCAGCGCCGCTGCGATATCGCCCGTCGTCTGCAGCGCCACCTGGTTCGCCTTCGCCTCGTCGAGGATGCGCCATCCGCCCTCCGGCGCGGGGCAGCGCGACGGAAGGATCGGCCCCTCCGCGTCATCACCGGGAGCCACGGTCTCGGTGCGCGGCGTTGCCGCTGTCACGGTCAGCGCGTTCGCCGCGGCGTCGTACACCCCGGTGACGGTGAAGTCTCCCCAGAAGACGCCCTGGGACTGCTCGTACGCCCCCTCGTGCTCCTGCCAGTCCCAGCCGTCGAGCAGCACTCCCCCTCCGCACCGTGGAGGCAATGATTCGAGCACGCTACCAAGACAGAGCTGCGTCTCGCCGTCGCGCGTGATCACCGTGGTGGGATTCCCCGTGGTGAGGAGCTCGTCCTCGACGGGGGCCGTTGCCGCGCTCGCCGCCGGATCGCCGCTCGCGGCGTCGATGCGCCCACTCGCGCACCCCGTGAGCAGCATCGCTGCGGTCAGTGCGACAACCGCTCCCTCGCGCACCCGGCGGTTGCCCCCTCTAGCGACCATGACGACTCCCTCCATCGGGGCGGACGCCCCTCACCGGATATGTGTCGGCTGCGCAGGAATCGTTGCACGCGATCCGGGATCAGGCGTTGTAGTCGGCGTTGTAGCGGTCGAGCACCTCGGCAATGGGCGCATCGAGCACCAGAGCGCCCTTGTCGAGATAGAGCCCGCGGGTGCAGAAGCGCCGGAGGTCGCGCTCGTTGTGGCTGACGAAGAAGAGCGTGCGCCCCTCCGCGAGCAGTTCGTCGATGCGCGCGTAGCACTTCTCGCGGAACGCCTTGTCTCCGACGGCGAGCACCTCGTCGACGAGCAGGATCGGCTCGTCGAGCTGCGAGACCACCGAGAACGCCAGACGCACCTTCATGCCGTTGGAGAGATGCTTGTAAGGGGTGTCCTCGAAGCCTGAGAGCTCCGCGAACGCGATGATCGTGTCGTAGCGCCGGGCGATCTCCTCGCGCGACATGCCGTGCAGACCCGCGGTGAGCTTCACGTTCTCGCGCACAGTGAGGTCGCCGACGAAGCCGCCGGTGATCTCAATGAGCGGCGCCACGCCGCCGTTGACGTCGACGGTGCCCTCATCGGCCAGCAGCACGCCGGCGACGAGCCGCAGCAGCGTCGACTTGCCCTGGCCGTTGCGGCCGACGACCCCGATCGACTCGCCGGGAAGCACGGTGAACGAGACATCGCGCAGCGCCCAGAACTCGTCTGGTCGCGAACGGCGCCGGGATCCGGCGAAGAGGTCCTTGAAGGTGCGCCGACCGCGCCGGTTCCGCCGGAAACGGACGCCGAGTCCGCGCACCTCGATCGCCGCACCCATCACAGCTCCTTGAGGATCGTGCGCTCGAGTCGCCGGAACACCCAGACGCCGAGCCCGAAGATCGCCAGGGTCACCAGCACGCCGATGACGAGGGTGAAGGGGTTCCACTGCTCCGGGAAGAACGGCATCCGGTAGAGCATGAAGATGCCGGCGAGCGGGTTGAATGCTCCCAGCGTCTGGAAGATGCCTGGGAGATCGCGGATGTCGTAGATGATCGGCGTCGCGTAGAACATCGCGCGCAGGATCAGCGCCGTGGTGCGCTCGAGATCCACGTACAGCACGCACAGCGGCGCGATGAGCAGCCCGAGACCCACGAGCAGGATCGTCTGCAGGATGATCGCCACCGGCATCCACAGCAGCCCCCAGCCGACGTGCACGCCGTCGGACGAATCCGCCGAGAGGATCATGCTGACGATGACGAAGATCGCAAGCACCGGCAAAGAACACAGGTACTCCGCACCCTTGCTCAGCACGATCCGGTTCACCCAGATCGACCGCGGGATGGCCGCGGACCGCACGAGCCGCGCGTCCTTCTTGAACGCCCGCGTGAAATCGGAGACCGAGACGTTGAACCACACCCACGGCAGCAGCGCGCAGATGAGGAACACGATGTACGGCTCCTCGCCGACGTCGCGGTGGAAGATCTGCGTGAAGACGAACCAGTAGATCGCGCTCATCACCAGCGGGTCGAGCACCGACCACAGATAGCCGAGCATGCTCGTGGCGTAGCGCACCTTGAGGTCGCGGCCGGACAACAGCCATAGCGAATGCAGATAACGCCGGGGGGTCCCCGGCGCTCCGACGGCGGCACGACTCACGGTGTCGAGTCTACGAGAGGGTGTTGTTCCACATGGACAACGCCGAGCCGATGGCCATGTGCATGTCGAGGTACTGGTAGGTGCCGAGGCGTCCGCCGAAGTGCACGTCGCGCTCTCCCTTCGCGAGCTCGCGGTACGCGAGCAGCCCGTCGCGGTCGGCGGGGGTGTTCACGGGGTAGTACGGCTCGTCCTCCCGCGTCGCGAACCGCGAGAACTCCCGCATGATGACCGTCTTCTCGGCCTCGTACACGTCCTTGCGCTCCGGGTGGAAGTGCTTGAACTCGTGGATCCGCGTGTACGGGACGTCCATGTCCGGGTAGTTCATCACGCTCGTGCCCTGGAAGTCCGCCACCGGCAGCACCTCCTGCTCGAAGTCCAGGGTCCGCCAGCCCAACGCCCCCTCGGCGTAGTCGAAGTACCGGTCGACCGGACCCGTGTACACCACCGGGAGCTGTCCGACCGTGGCCTTCTTGCTCAGCGGCTGCGACTCGTCGAAGTAGTCGACCCCCAGCTTCACCTCGATGTTCGGATGATCCGCCATCCGCTCCAGCCACGCCGTGTACCCATCGGTGGGAAGGCCCTCCCACGTGTCGTTGAAGTACCGGTTGTCGTACGTGTACCGCACCGGCAGCCGGCTGATGATGTCGCCGGACAGCTTCTGCGGATCGGTCTGCCACTGCTTCGCCGTGTAGTCCCGGAAGAAGGCCTCGAACAGCGGCCGCCCGACCAGGGCGATCCCCTTCTCCTCGAAGTTCGCAGCCGTCTTCGCATCGAACTCGCCCGCCTGCTCCCGCACCAGCGCCCGCGCCTGATCCGGCGTGTACGCCGCTTGGAAGAACTGGTTGATCGTGCCCAGGTTCACCGGCATCGGGAACACCGTTCCGTTATGGGTCGTGTACACCCTGTGCACATAGTTCGTGAAGCTCGTGAACCGGTTCACGTACTCCCACACCGTCGCGTTCGACGTGTGGAACAGGTGCGCCCCGTAGCGGTGCACCTCGATCCCCGTCTCCGGCTCCGCCTCACTGTAGGCGTTCCCGCCGATGTGGGAACGGCGATCGATGACGGTCACCTTACGGCCGGCATCCGCAGCGCGCTCAGCGATGGTGAGGCCGAAGAAACCCGAGCCGACGACCAGAAGATCCATTCCCTCATCGTATCGGCGCACGGCCGAGCGCTTCGTATGCTGGAGGCGATGACCATCGACATCTCGTTGCCGTTCTGGGGCGATCCCCGGATGCTGTTCCAGACCGTGGCCTCCGTGCAGGCGCAGACCGACCGCGACTGGCGGCTGCGGGTGATCGACGACGCCTATCCGGATGAGGCGGTGCCTGCGTGGTTTGCCGGGCTGGACGACGAGCGGATCAGCTACGTGCGCAACGAGCGCAACGTCGGGATCATCGAGAACTTCCGCACGAGCATCCGGCTCGCCGAAGCCGATCATGTCGTCGTGCTGGGCAGCGACGATCTGCTGCATCCCGATTTCGTCGCGGTGGCGCACCGGGCCATCGCCGCGCACCCGGACGCCGACATCATCCAGCCCGGTGTGCGAGTGATCGACGAGCACGACGACCCGGTGCTCCCCCTGGCCGACCGGGTCAAGCGGATGCTGGCACCGGACACGCGCGCGGGTGCCGTGCGCCTGCACGGCGAGCAGTTGGCGACGAGCCTGGTGACCGGCGACTGGCTGTACTGGCCTTCGCTGATCCTGCGCACCGACACCGTCAAGGCGCACGACTTCCGCGATGACCTGCCCATCGCCCTCGACCTCGCGATCCTGCTCGATATCGTGTTCGACGGCGGCGTCCTCGTCGCGGTGCCCGATGTCGTCTTCGACTATCGTCGGCACACGGCGAGCGCCTCGCAGCAGTCCCTCCTCGACGGCCGCCGCTTCAACGACGACCGCCGCTTCCACGGCGAGATCGCCGCGCGGGCGAAAGCCCTCGGTTGGCGTTCGACCGAGCGCGCGGCGCGCTGGCGCCTCATCGGCCGCCTGCACGCTCTCGCGGAATCCCCTCATGTGCTGCGCCACGGCACGCTCGATGGTCGGCGCGCGCTCTGGCGGAGCATTCTGCGCTGATGACGCGATCGGGGACCTCAGCGCCTGGCGGCCTCAACCCACAGTCGCAGCAGCAGCCATCGGGCACGCAGCACCTGCGCGATCCCCCGCGGCTTCGACGGGGAGGCGTTCTCGTCATGGATGCGCCGCCGGATCGTCGGCTGCTCGATGTGCCGCATCATGCGGTTCCGGGTGGCGAACGTCGCGATCCAGAGGTCGTGCGACTCGTCGAGGTACTCCGGGAACGGGAGCAGACGGTCGGCGACGTCACGGCGGAACGCCATGGCGCAACCGAAGTAGGGGGCGATGCCGGCGAGGATGCGCAGCTCGTTGCGCCATCGATGTCGGGACTGCCCTGCGCGCAGGCGCCACGAGGCCCCGGGTACCGGCGGAGGCAGGGGCCGGTCACTGCCGAGCAGCACGAGGTTCGATGCGGCGACAGCCGCCGACTCCAGCGCGTCGAGGAACAGGGCGCGCCGTCCAGGGATCCACACGTCGTCCTGATCGGACAGCATGAGCACGTCTCCGGTCGCAAGGCCCAGCGCCTCTTCGAACGTGCGCACGTAGCCGCGGTTCTCCGCACGCGCATGCACCCGCAGCCGCGGGTCGTCGATCGACCGCAGCAGCGCGACGGTTCCGTCGGAGGAGGCGTCGTCGACGACGACGACCTCGTCCTGCGGTTCGAGCTCGGCGAAGATCGAGTCGAGCTGCTCGCGCAGATACGCCTCGCCGTTCCAGGTGGCCATGCACACGCTCACGCGTTCGGTCATGCGGATGCTTCCCGGCTCGAGTCCCGCTGCGCCGGCGCGCGCAGCTCCGCACGCAGCACCAGCACGAGGTAGCCTCCGACGCAGAGCTCGGAGACCGCAACGGCCCATGCGATCGCCGGCACCGAGCCGAGCACCGCGAACAGGATGATCAGCGGTGCCCCCACCGCCGCGCCGATGATGGTCGAGACGGCGAGCGCGCGCACGCGACCGAGGCTGACGAGACAGGCGTAGCCGACCACGGCCGCCGTCGCGATGCCGACGAACGCGACCCCCAGCGGCACCGAGACCGCCAGCGGCACCGTCTCCTCGCCCACCGAGAGCAGCGTCGACGCCCAGGGGCTCAACACCGCGATGAGGATGCCGGCGATGATGCCGATCCCGGCGGCGGCGAGCGTCGCGATGCGCATCCGGCGGGGGCGCCCCTCGTCGTCCACCGGCACCCAGCTCTGGAAGAACTGCTGGATGGGCAGGAACGCGATCGAGGCGTACTTGAACAGGCGGTCGGCGTAGGCGTACATCGGCTGAAGCGCGGGGATGAACACCTGCACCGCGACCATCGGGAGCGTGACGTAGAGCCCGCTGACGAGGGTCGCCGACACGGCGTGCCGCTGCGAGGCGAGGAGGGAGCGCAGCGGGGTGCGATCGGCGTAGCCCGGCTCCTGCGGCGAGCGCCGGATGACGTCGGCCGACACCGCGACCGCCGCGACGTAACCGAGCCCCTGGCAGAGCAGGTACGCCCAGAGCTGCCCGGTCAGCCACGTGCCGACGAGGCCGATCACACCTCCGACCAGCACCGGCAGCGTGTCCAGCAGCAGGAGTCGCCCCGGACGCCCCTCGCCGGTGAAGTACCAGCTCGCGCCGAGATACGGCAGCAGGTACACCGCCGCTCCCAGCACCGAGACGAGGACGTCGCCCCGCGTGAGCACGATGAGCAGCACCGCGAGCGGGGGGAACGTGCAGGCGTAGAGCAGTGCCCTCGCCTGCAGCGAGCGTCGGAAGAAAGCCGGACGCCGGTCGACCTCGATGCCGGCGACCGTCGCCGCCCCCACCGCGCCCCACCCGAAGGCGACGATGATGCCGGCGAACTGGGCGACGACCTGGATCAGCGCGAGCGTGCCCCACCCGCCCAGGCCCACAGACGCGGTCAGCAGGGGGATGCAGGCGACGCCGAAGAGCGTGACGAGCAGCACCGAGACGGTGAACCCGCTGAGGCGCCCTGCCGTGCGGCGAATCCCCGAGCCGCTCACCGCTGCGCCTCGGCGGCGGGCTCGTGCACCGGCGCGGCCCAGGCGATGCGCGCGGCCACCGGGACGAGCGGGGCCGGCATCCGTCCCATGCGTCCGCGCAGGGCCGCGGTGATGGCGGCGCGGTAGAGCCGCCAGAGGGCGCGGCGCGGGCGCGCCACCCAGAGGGCGTTGACGAAGTGGACGCCGTCGAACAGCGTGTCGCAGAGGATCTGCCTTGGCGCGGCGAAGAGGTACTCGCGGTCGAGCACGATGCGGTTGCGCACCCGGTAGAAGTAGCGGAACGGGGTGCTCAGCGTGATCTCCGGCGGGATGCCGGGCAGGCGCACCTGGCGCCCGAAGACCTCACGGCGGTACGGGGTGCCGAGCGCGTGGCCGAGACGGATGCCGAGAGCGGCGAGCACCGCGAACCCCTCCCGCCGCAGCCGCAGCTCGTATTCGGTGTCGACGAGGTCGATGAAGAAGTCGGCCCGAAGCTCGCCAACGGCGTCGAGGACTTCAGCGGGGATGAGCATGCCGGACTGGATGACGTTCGCCGCGTCGGTGTACGACGCCGACGCCGCGCCGCGCGCCTGGCGGACGGCGGCGAAGCGCTCCGGCACGACGACGCCGACACGGACGCCGTCGGCGGCGGCAGCGGCCGCGGCGCGCTGCAGCGTCTCGACGAAGCCCTCCGGCACCTCGGAGTCCTGGTCGAACGTCACGACCTGCGCCGCCCCGTGCTCACGGGCGATGCGGATGCCGTCGTTCAGCGCCGCGGCGATGCCGACGTTCTCTGTTTCGCGGTGCACGAGGGCGCCGAGCCCCACGAGCGCCGCGAGCGCCTCGTCGGCCGCCTCGCCGCTGCCGTCGTCGACGACGACGACGCCGGCGACCTGGTCGATCACGGAGGAGACCGCCCGCACGGCGCCGGGTCCAGGGCGGAAGGTCGAGAACACCGCCCAGACGACGGGGGCATCGGTCAGAGGATTCGGGTTCATCGCGCACCTAGACTAGCCTCAATCGCTGACGCGAACCTCAGACCAGGAAGGCGCTCGATGACCTCCGGACGCCGCCGTGGCGCGATCGTGCTGGCCGCCTACTCCCCCGACCCTGAGCTCTTCGGCGTGCAGCTGCGGTCGTTGCAGGCGCAGACGGTGCGGGAGTGGGAGTGCATCGTCTCCGTCGACGGCGAGCGCGAGCCGGTGGCGCGGCTGGTGGCAGAGATCGTCGGCGACGACGACCGCTTCCGCGTGATCGGCGACGACGCCAGGCGCGGCTTCTACCTGAACTTCGAGCACGGTCTCGCAGCGGTCGACGCCGACGCCTGCTGGGTCGCGCTGTGCGACCAGGACGACCGCTGGAACCCCGACAAGCTCGAGCGCCTGCTCGGCGAGCTCGACGACGTGTCGCTCGTCTCAGGGCAGGCACGGCTCGTCGAGCATCCGGCCGGCGCCGTCCTCGGCGTCACCGACCGCGTCGACCGCGGTCCGATCCTCACGATGCTGTCGAACCAGTTCACCGGCTCGCTGTGCGTCTTCGAACGCGCCGTTCTCGACACCGCGCTGCCGTTCCCGCGGGTGTCCGCCCGCATCGCGACGCACGACCACTGGCTCGCCGTCGTCGCCGGCGCCCACCGCGGCACCCGCATCGTCGACGAGGTCGTGCAGGATTACGTGCAGCACGCGGCGAACGTCTACGGAGACCCCAGCCGCCTGCGCGCCGGTGGCATCGCCGCCACGATCGGCAACGTCCTCGCACAGGCCGAGCGCTACGAGGGCTCGCGGTCGCCGCGGGCGCTCGCGCGCGTGACCTTCTGGACCTACGTCGGCTGGCGGCAGGTGATGGCCGATGCGCTGCGCCTGCGACGGGGACCGGATGCCGGTCGCGATGAGCTCTTCGGCTCCGGGCGGCGCTGGCGCGCGCTGAACGGCCTGCTGCGGCGCAGCGCCGCCGACGGCGTGCTGCCGGCGCGGTTCGTGATCGAGTACCGGGCGAGCTGGCTCGCCGGGATGCTCAGCGGCGGGCGCCGCGCGGCCGTGCGGCTGGCCGCCTCCCGGCTCGCCTCCGATCCGTCGCTAGACTAAAGAGGTGCCGATCACGATGGATAAGTTGCTCGTCATCGTTCCCGCGTGGAACGAGGAGCGCAACGTCGGCACCACCGTCGAAGAGATCCGCGCCACGCTCCCCGAGTCGGACATCCTCGTCGTCGACGACGGCTCGACGGATGCCACCGGTGACGAAGCACGGGCGGCCGGCGCCCTGGTGCTGACGCTCCCCTTCAACCTCGGGGTCGGCGGTGCCATGCGGGCCGGATATTCTTTCGCCGCACGCAATGACTACGATGCGACCATCCAGGTCGACGCAGACGGTCAGCATGACCCCGCCGACATCGTCCGCATCGTCACGGCTCTGGACGAGGCCGACATCGCGATCGGCGCGCGCTTCGCCGACGTCGGCGACTATCGCGCTCGGGGGCCGCGGCGCTGGGCGATGACCTTTCTCGCATCGACAGTGTCCCGCGTGGCGCATACGCGCCTCACCGACGTGACCAGCGGGTTCCGCGCTGGCAACCGACGTGCGATCGCGCAGTACGTCAACTACTACCCGGCCGAGTATCTGGGCGACACGATCGACAGCCTCGTCGCGGCTGTGCATGCCGGACTGTCGGTCACGCAGGTGCCTGTCGCCATGCGTCCTCGCAGGCACGGCACTCCGAGCCAGGGCTTCGCGGGATCGATGCTCTACCTCATGCGCTCGCTCCTCGCGTTGGGTCTCGCCATCGCTCGTCGTCCTCTGAGGAACCGCGCATGATCGCCATCGGCGCGCTCCTGCTCGGGGGGTTCATCCTCGTCGTGATCGTCACGATGCTCCTGCGGCGCCAGCTCAGGGAGAAGTACGCGGTGCTCTGGCTGGTCATCGGCATCGCGATCCTCGCCCTCGGCGTCTTCCCGTTCGCGCTGGACTGGCTGACCGTCGCGCTCGGATTCCAGCTCCCCGCCAACCTGCTCTTCACGCTCGCGATCGGGCTGCTGCTCGCCGTCAGCATCCATCTGTCCTGGGAGCTCTCGCGAGCCGAAGAAGAAGTGCGTCGGCTGGCCGAGGAGTCGGCGATCTCGCGCGTGGAACGCGAGCAGATGCGCAGGGACATCTCGACCATGCAGCAGCAGCTGCACGAGATCTCGCAGAAGGAACCGACGAACGGCGACGGCTGAGGTCGCTGATTCGCGCTGGGCTACGATTCTCAGTGATGAGTTATCTTCGCTCCCTCCGACTTCGCCGCCTGGCTCCGATCCTCGCCCCACTCCTCCTGTTCGCGACGCTGACGGCATGGTCGCTGAGTTCTGCGGTGGCATCCAGCCCGGATGACGACTTCCACGTCGCCTCGATCTGGTGCGGGCTCGGCGACCGCGCCGATCTCTGCGAGGACCCGGAGGACGGCAGCACGGCCCGGCTCATCCCGACGCCCCTGACGACGGCGACCTGCTTCGCGCGCGACTACGAGCTGAGCGCCGCATGCTGGGATCCGACCGTCACCGGGTTGTCGCGCGCAGAGCGCGCGAACGTCGACGGCCTGTACCCCCGCCTCTTCTATGCCGCGATGGCGACGATGGCAACGACCGACATCCCGACCTCTGTTCTGACGATGCGCATCGTGAACTCCGCGTTCGCGACCGCGTTGCTGACCCTCGTGTTCTTCGCGCTTCCTCGGCGGCTGCGCACCCCCTACGTGATCGGCGCCGGCGTCGCCGTTGTGCCGCTCGGACTGTTCGTGCTGGCATCCACGAATCCCTCATCGTGGGCGTACCTGTCGGCCGCGACCGTGTGGATCACCCTGTACGGCGCGATCCAGACCACTGGCAAGCAGCGCCTCCTCCTCGCCTCTCTCGCCGTCTTCGGCGCGGTGATCGGCGCCGGCGCCCGCGCCGATTCGGCCGCCTACGCCGTGTTCGGCGCCGGCATCGCGATCGTGCTCTCCTTGCGCAGGTCCTGGCGCGAACTGATCTTCCCGGCCATCGTCGCCGCGGTGATCACCGCTGTCGCTGCGGCCTTCTATCTCGGTGCGAAGCAGGGTGATGCGGTCGTGACCGGATTGTCGAGAGAGAGAGCAGCGCTCTCCCCCGCGAAGCACGTCTCGAACCTGCTCAACATCCCGGAGCTGTGGCGCGGCGCCTTCGGCGGATGGCCGCTGGGCTGGATCGACACGCCGATGCCCGGCATCGTCCCGTTCCTCGCCTTCGGAGTCTTCTGCGGAACCCTGTTCCTCGGACTGCGCAAGACCGACTGGCGGAAGGGATTCGCCCTTGCGCTCGCATTCCTCGCGCTCGTGATGGTGCCCTTCATCCTGCTCGCCCAGTCGCACACCGTCGTCGGCGATCTCGTCCAGCCGCGCTACATCCTTCCGCTGCTCGTGATAGCGACCGGGATCGGGGCGCTGGGAACGACACTGCGCACCGAGTGGAACCCTCTCATCACGACGATCGTCGTGGCCTCGCTCTCCGTCGCCGGCGGATTCGCCCTGTACTTCAACATGCGCCGCTACACCACCGGACTCGATGAGCTCGGACTGGTGCAGGTCGAGTGGTGGTGGGATGCCGCTCCCACTCCTGCGATCGTCCTCGCCATCGGGGTCGTCGCCTTCACCGGGCTGATCGCGACGCTCGCCGTCGTCGGCACCGATCGTCCGGTCAGCGACGCCGGTGAATCGTCACGTTGTACACCTTCACCTCGAGCATCCGCAGGGTGAACAGAAGCCGGCACGTCACCCGCTGATTCCAGGTGAGTCGGCGCAACCGATCTCTGAAGGCCTGCCGGTCGGACTCGTAGAGAGCACGATCCT
Organism: Microbacterium sp.; assembly: GCF_047607465.1. Classification (GTDB taxonomy): domain Bacteria; phylum Actinomycetota; class Actinomycetes; order Actinomycetales; family Microbacteriaceae; genus Microbacterium. The sequence continues at coordinate 112,566 of NZ_JASGCY010000092.1, forward strand.
GCGGTGTGCGGATGCTCCTGCGCTCGACATCGACGGTGCGCAGGCCGGTGTACGCCCTGGCAGGCAGGATGCCGAGCTCGATGCTCGTATCGAAGGACGCCGCATGAGCGGTCACGATGTCGTGATAGTACGAGGTCGAGCGCATGCCGTGCGAGACGGAGTCACCGCGTTGCAGCCAGTAGTACAGCGCATCGCCGCAGGATGCCACGCGGGTCATCCGACGGTACAGCTGCATTGCGACCGCCACATCCTGGGCGTAGCGCCCCGAAGGGAAACGGATGCCGTCGAACAGCTCCCGACGATAGAGCTTGCCCCAGTTGGCCTCGCTGAAGTACCGCAGCTCGTTCCCCCCGAGCCGTCGCAGCGTCAGGCTGAAGATCAGCTGGTAGGCGCGCGCGGCCCCGGTGAACACGATGCTCTCGCCGAGCGGATCATGCTCGTGCGCGCGGAGCTCATCCTGCGCACGGCTGGCTCCGACGTTGCGCCAGCGGCAGCAGCTCATATCCGCATCGCCGTCCTCGAGGATCTGCACGAGCCGCGCGATCATCCGCGGATCCATCAGGTCGTCGTTGTCGCAGAACGTGATCAACGCCCCGCGAGCGCGGTCGAGCCCGGTGTTCTGTGCGACCGCGATGCCGCCGTTCGGCTGATGGACGACCTCGACCCGGTCATCCTCCGATGCGAGCTCATCGCAGATGCGCCCTGATGCATCGGTCGATCCATCGTCGACGAGGATGATCTGGAGCTCCTCGTGCGTCTGCGCGAGGATGGATCCCACGCAGGCCGCCAGGTAGGCCTGCGCGTTGTACACCGGGATGATCACCGAGACCAGGGGGCCCGGTCGCCCCCTGCCGCTCAAGGGGTCCATCGGCGTTCCCGGTTCAGACGATGCGGGCATGGTCAGGCGATGCGGATGTCCGCCGCAACGGGGCCCACCGTCGGCGCCGCCCCCGCGATCGTGAAAGAGGCCGCTCCGGTGAGCGAGTGCGAGGTGGAGTCGCTGAGGCCGGCCACGTTCGCGTTCACCACGTACTCCCCCGGGCTGAAGGCATCCGTCGAAACCACGACGTCGACCGTCTGCTCGTCGACCAACTCGGGAAGCTCCACCGCGAGCAGATCCGTGTTCGAGGCGACGGCCATCTGCCCGCCCGCCGTGTCGATGCTGAACCCGAGCGCCCATTTCTCCAGCGGTCTGACCGCACAGACGCGGATGCGCAGTCTGATCTCGGTGCCCGCCTCGATCTCCGACACCGGGACACCAGAGGCATCGTGGACATCGACGGATTCGATCGCGACGCCGCGTGACGACTCCTCGGTGTGCGCCTGGCCGACGCCGTTCTCGACGAGAAGCTCCCGGAACCGTTCGATGGCGGTCGCCGGCAGCCCGTCGTAGACCATGCTTCCGTGATTCATGACCACGACCCGATCGCACAGCGATGCGATCTGATCGAGAGCGTGACTCACGATGATGATGGTCCGGCCCTCGCTCTGGAACTCCTTGATGCGGTCGAGGCACTTCTGCTGGAACTGCTCGTCGCCGACGGCGAGCACCTCGTCCACCAGCAGGATGTCGGGGTCGGTGTGGACAGCGATGGCGAACGCCAGGCGAACGTACATGCCAGAGGAGTAGAACTTCACCTGGGTGTCGATGAAGTCCCCGATGCCTGCGAACTCCTGGATGGCGTCGAACTGGGCCGCGATCTCGTCGTGGCTGAGTCCGAGCACCGACCCGTTGAGGAACACATTCTCCCGACCGGACAGATCGGGATGGAATCCCGCGCCGAGCTCCAGCAGCGCGGCGATCCGACCACGCTGCTCCACCGTGCCGGAGGTGGGCTGCACGATGCCGCCGAGCACCTTCAGGAGCGTGCTCTTGCCGGAGCCGTTGTGTCCGATCAGACCGATCGTTGTGCCCGCGCGGATGTCGAAGCTGACATCGTTGAGGGCCCAGAAATCCTGCCGATGCTGCCGGCCGGCGCGACCGAGCGTGACCATCCGCTCCTTCAAGGAGGTGTCCTTGCGCACGGTGAACCGCTTGGACACGCTGTTGACCGTGATGACCTGAGGCGGACGGACCGCTTCAGCCCGATTGATGACCGTCGACACGTGACTTCCTCACAATTCCTGGGCGAAGTTCCCCTGCAGACGCAGGAAGAGCCGGTGGCTCGCGATCAGCAGGACGGCCCCAATCACCAGCGCGACGAGCATACGCAGGAGCAGGTCGCCCGGCCACGCGCTCTCATCGCCCGCAACCCAGAAGGCCCGCTGGAATCCCAGCACCGCCAGAGTCAGCGGATTGTCGGTGTACACCTCGACGAGCCACTTCGTCTGCACCATCTGCGACACGGTCTGCCAGGAGTAGACCACCGGCGACGCCCAGAACAGGAGCATCGTCGCGACCTCCACGAGGTACTGCATGTCACGCAGATAGACATTGACAGCGCTGAAGAACAGTGCGAACGCCAGCCCGTACACCAGCACCAGTGCAAGAGCGGGGATCGCGTAGAGCAACCCGACGTGCAGGGGCGGCTTGCCGACGAGAATCGTCGCGATGATGAGGATCACCAGCTGCACCAGGAAGTTGAACAGCGCGGCACCCGTACTCGCGAGCGGGAACACCTCACGAGGCACATAGACCTTCTTGACGAGCCCCGAGTTCGCGATGATCGAGCCCGTGCCCCCGACCGCGATCTCCTGGAACAGGCCCATCATCGTGAGGCCCGTGAAGATGAAGATCGCGAAGTCGGGGATTCCCCGCGCCGCGCCGAGGAAGTTGCCGAGCACGATGAAGTAGATCGCGAGCTGCATCAGCGGACGCGCGAGCACCCACAGGAAGCCGAGCACGGAGTCCTTGTAGCGCGCCTTCAGATCGCGCTTGGTCAGCAGCCCCAGCATCTCGCGGTGCGCGATGAGGTCGCGCACGGGCTTGACGATGGACCGGATGCCGCCACCGCTGACCGCGCCGACACTGTCCATCGGCATCCCGGCGAGGCGCGCATAGCGCACCTCGGCCACGGACGAACCGGCGTCAGACACGCCAACCTCCTCTTCGCTCGCCGCAGCGAGCATCATCCATGTCGAAGCCAGCTCTTCGGGTGGCGCAGCTTCCAAAACGCGGCACGCCATCGTGTCGACCTGTCGAAGAAGCTCCGCAACCGCGGCTCCCACTGCGGGCGATTGAGCCTCGCGTACATGTACGCGAAGTCCTCGAGCGTTCCTCGACCGAAATCACCGGCCTGCCGGAGCAACTGTATCTGCTGCATGGTCGAATCGAGCATACGGCTGCTCATCTGATCCAGGTTGTACTCCAGAGCGGTGTAGCTGCTCGCGAAGTACTCCGTGCACGCGATCGTGCGGGTCGTGTACCCGGCTTCGCCGGCGACATACGACGGCAGCCGCTCCAGCACATGCGCGAGACCGCCATCGCTGTACGCTTCGCCGTCGAAGTCCTCGGCGGTCCACTGCGCGAGAGCGAGTATCCGAAGGGCTTGCGGCCGGGCGAAGTACATCGATCCGAACGGGGCGAGCGGCGAGACCTCATCCACAGGGACGCGCACATCGAGGTTCGCGGCGACCTCGATGAACCGCTCGCGGTTCGACCACCAGGCGTGGCCCATCGTGCCATAGCCGATATGCACCATCGGCGGATACGCGATGCCCAGCGTGGGGTCCTGCTGGAACAGCGCCAGCACGTTCGAGGCGTATTCGGCATCGGCCAGCAGGTTGTCGAACTGCTGCGCGACGAATCCGCGCCCGGCGTTGAAGCCGTCCTGCGGTGTGCGCTTGGAATGCACTTTGAGGATCAGGTCGTACTCGTCGGAGAGGATGACGTCCCTCGTGTCGATGAGGAAGGCGCTCTGATCGCGCCCTTCGTTCGTGGTCGCCACTCTCACCTCGACCCTGCCGCGCAGCTCCCCCCTGGCCGCGAGCAGCCCTCGGATCGACGCCGCGCGTTCCTCGTCGGCTGTGGTCACGATCAGGTCGTACCCGCAGGGCAGCAGATCAACGCGATCGATGATCTCGGTGGTCATCTCCGGGTAGTAGATGTGCGCAACCACAACGACCCGCAGGGGCTGCTCCTCCGCGTAGGCGCCGGCCCCTCCCGGAAGCACCTCGAGCATCGCGGCATCGGCGTTCAGGGTGCGCGGCGCGACGTTCCTGGCGAGATCCTGCATCAGGAGGCTGCGGGGATACCCGTACCTCACCGCGGCGTCGAGGGTCCATCTGCCGATCGTGGCGAGCCGGTCCATGTACGGCGGCCACTGGAAGAACGGTCGTCGCTTGAGCGTCGGGCATCCGGCATCCAGCAACTGCTCCGGGTACAGAACCGCGTGGTTCTCGATCTTGTCCGTGATCGTGGGGAACGCGACCTCGCCGACGAAACCGTGCGAGATGAAGATCTCCGTGAACACCGCCTCGTGCTTGACGACAGCGTCCTCATACGTGTTCAGCTCTGGAAGAGCCCGCCAGTAGTCCGTCCACTCGCGTGACAGGAACATGTCCCGTCGCACCACCAGCCAGTACGACTGCAGGTGGTAGGCGAGATACCCGGTTCCCGTGAACGGGTTGGGCTCAACGCGCGGGTGGTCGGTCATCCCCCAGAAGTGCAGCTCCTGACGGTCCATCCGCTCGAACACCGGCGCGAAGGACCGCACCGGCCCGTACCAGGTGTCGTTGGCGAGAATGATCTCGTCGTACTCGGCGACGCGGTCGCCGAGATGGTCGAGGCCATGCTTGTACCCCGCGATGTCGAATCCGCGGTTCTCGCGCTGGAGCACCTCGTCGGAGACCTTCTCCAGGCGCTGCCTGCCGTCCGGCGTCAATTTGCCGTTGACGACCGCGATGATCGTGTCGCAGTGCCGACGAAGCTGTTCCAGCGCATAGAGGATGTAATCCTCGACATCGCCGCGCCGATCGTACACGACATAGATCAGCGCTCTGCGGCCGCCATCGGGAAACGGCACCGCATCCCGAGCAGGATACGTGGTGAGCTCGGCGGTCTTCATCCGACCCCCTTCGATTCGCGCCGCGCACGTCGCAATGCCCGCCGTGCGGCCACCCGAAGGCCCGCGAACGTGTGGTGCCCCGACAGGGCGATTCGATACACCGGCACCAATGCCCGGGCGACTCGCGGGTGGTTGATGTTGATGTACATCCTGAGCAGCCCGAGCGGCCCACCGCCGCTGATGCGTCCTGCCCGCTGGATGAGCGTGATCTGCTCGACCGGATAGCCCGTCGTCGTGGAGAACAGCTGGTCGACCTTGAAGTCGAGCGCCGTGTGGCTGATCGCCGCATGCTCCGTCGTCAGCACGGTTCTGGTGTGATAGCCGGCTTCTCCTGCCGCGTACGAGATGAGTCTCTCCTGCACCCTGCCGAGATCGCGCTCCCGGCTGATCACGCCACCGGAATAGTGCTTGTAGCGCCAGTGCTCTGCCGTCATCGGCGCGAGCGCGGCCGGACGGAAGACCCACATGCCGCCGTACGGCGCCAGCGGCGATACCGGATCCACCGCCACGTCGATCCCCAGTCGTTTGAGCAGGCGGCACGCCGCAGCATGGTACACAGCCCAGCCGCTGCCCATCGTCGCGTAGCCGATGTGCATCATCGGAGGGTAGACCACGCCCAGTCCCGGCTCAGCCCGGAACAGCGAGATGAGGTTGCGGACGTACCCGGCACTCTCCAGCAGGTTTCCCAGCTGGTAGCTGCGGAAGTAGCGCGCGATGCTCAGCGTCTTCTTGCCGAGCCCACGACCGTGAACCTTGAAGACGAGTTCGTACCGATCGTCATGGAGCACATCGACACAGCCGACGAAGAGCGCGCTCATGTCGCGCCCCGCGCCTGCGGGCGTCACACGGATCTCGACGCGACCGGCACCGAGATCGGCGTCCTCGAAGAAGCGCTCCAGCGTGGCCGCTTTCCGCCCGTCCGTGGTGGTGATGTAGAGGTGGAATCCCTCGGGCAGATTCGCCAGATGATCGCGGAGGATGCCTGCGGCGCCGAGATCGGTGACATGGACGACCGCCGCGATCGTCGAGCCGTCGATGTCGTCCTCAGCGGTCGCGTACTTCGGCAGCACGTCGAGGAGCCCGGCGTTCGCGTTGAGAGTGCGTGGCGGAACCGTCCGTGCAAGCGCCCGGTACACGAGCTCCACCGGATAGTCGAAGTCCCGGAGCCCCGCGATGATCCGTCTGCCGACGATGGCATGGCGATCGAGCTCAGGAGGATAGATGCCGAACAGCACCCGGCTCAGGAACGGGTAGCCCTCTTTCAGCAGCACATCGGGAATGTGGAGCGCCGGATCGTCGACCGGGTAGCCGTCCACCGGCCAGGCATAGGAGGCGACCAGACCGCGGCTCCTCATCTCTTCGACGAAGGTGCGCTCCTGCACGAGGTGCTCGTGCCGAGATCGCCGTACCCCCCAGTACTCACGCCATGCCGCGGACTCGAACAGCTCCCGGCGAATCGTCGTCCATGTCCACGGCACGACCGGTGCCGGGTGGGACTGCATCGGGAAGTCATGCAGATCCGTCGAACGATTCTCCACGATCTGCCAGAGCGCGCCTGGCACCGCATCCATCCGTTCGAGCACCGGAGCGAGCTCGTTGATCGGCCCGAACCAGGCGTCACCGGTGAGGACGATCTCATCGACGTCATCGACCACGGCCCCGAGACTCTCGAATGCGTCGAAGTAGGCCGCCGGATCGAACTGCGCCCCCGACGTGAAGTAGACCTGGTCGGCGTGATCCTCGAGCTCTGCCGTCGCCCCCTCGAAACCTCGGCCGACGATCACGACGAGGTGCGTGGCATGCGCTCTCACGGCATCGAGCGCGTGGGTGACGAAATCCTCGACTCTGCGGGAATCCCCGGACAGCGCGTACAGGACTGCTCGACGAGGGCGCGCGATCGACGTAGGACTCGAGGTCAATTCAACCCCTGTTGCAGCGCCTTGAGCAGATAGGTCCCGTACCCGCTCTTGATGAGAGGCTCAGCCCGCTCGCGCAACTCGTCGTCCGTGAGGAACCCCATCCGCCAGGCCACCTCTTCAGGGCACCCGATCGACAGCCCCTGTCGCTTCTCGACGGTGCGGATGAAGTCGGTGGCCTCGGCGAGAGAATCGAAGGTTCCCGTGTCGAGCCACGCGGTTCCCCGGGTGAGCAGCTGGACCTTGAGCTTGCCCCTGGCGAGATACTCGCGGTTGACATCCGTGATCTCCAGCTCGCCGCGAGGGGACGGCTTCAGGTTCTTGGCGATCTCGATGACGTCGTTGTCGTAGAAGTAGAGCCCGGGCACCGCGTAGTTGCTCTTCGGCTTCTCCGGCTTCTCCTCGAGAGAGACGACTTTTCCGTCCCTGTCGAACTCGACGACGCCGTATGCCTTCGCATCATCGACCCAGTATCCGAAGACGACTCCCCCGTCGAGCTGGGCGTACTGGCGCAGCTGCGTTCCCATCCCCTGACCGTAGAAGATGTTGTCGCCGAGGATGAGGGCAGCGGAGTCCGAGCCGATGTGCTCTTCGCCGAGGATGAAGGCCTGGGCGAGACCGTCGGGAGAAGGCTGGGTCCGGTACGTGATGGACACCCCGAACTTCGACCCGTCGCCGAGGAGGCGCTGGAACGCCTCGGCATCATGCGGCGTCGTGATCATGAGGATGTCGCGGATGCCCGCGAGGATGAGCGTCGAAAGCGGGTAATAGATCATCGGCTTGTCGTAGACCGGGACCAGTTGCTTGGAGACGCCGAGAGTGATCGGGTGCAGCCGGGAGCCTGTGCCGCCGGCGAGGATGATGCCACGCATACGCACTAGTCTCGCTGATCGACGCCACCTGAACAAACGCCCGGAGTCTGCGGACGCGCTCCCGCTACGCTGGACAGCATGCAAAAACTGCTCGTCACCGGCGGTGCCGGATTCATCGGTTCGAACTTCGTGCACCACGTCATCGAGAACACCGATGCACACGTCACCGTGCTCGACAAGCTCACCTACGCGGGCAATCGCGCCTCACTCGACGGCCTTCCCGAGAACCGCCTGCGCTTCGTCCAGGGCGACATCGCGGATGCCGAACTGGTCGACGGCCTGTTCGCCGACGTCGACGCGGTGGTCCACTACGCCGCCGAGTCGCACAACGACAACTCGCTGCACGACCCGCGCCCCTTCCTCGACACGAACATCATCGGCACGTACACGCTTCTCGAGGCCGCGCGCCGGCATGACCGCCGCTTCCACCACATCTCCACCGACGAGGTCTACGGCGATCTCGAGCTCGACGATCCGGCGCGCTTCACCGAGTCGACGCCCTACAACCCGTCCTCGCCGTACTCGTCGACGAAGGCGGGCAGCGATCTGCTCGTGCGCGCCTGGGTGCGCTCCTTCGGCGTGCGGGCGACGATCTCGAACTGCTCGAACAACTACGGCCCGTACCAGCACGTCGAGAAGTTCATCCCTCGCCAGATCACGAACGTGATCCGCGGCATCCGTCCCAAGCTCTACGGGGCTGGGCAGAACGTTCGCGACTGGATCCACGCCGACGACCACTCCTCCGCCGTGCTCACGATCCTGGAGAAGGGCGAGATCGGGGAGACCTATCTCATCGGCGCGGACGGCGAGAAGGACAACAAGTCCGTCGTCGAGCTGATCCTCACCGAGATGGGTCAACCAGCCGACGCCTACGACCACGTCACCGATCGCGCAGGCCACGACCTCCGCTACGCGATCGACTCAACCAAGCTGCGCACCGACCTGGGGTGGGCCCCGAAGTTCGGCGACTTCGAGTCGGGTCTCGCCTCGACGATCGCCTGGTACCGCGACAACGAGGCCTGGTGGGCGCCGTCGAAGGACGCAACGGAGTCGTTCTACGCCTCGAAGGGGCAGTGATGACCGCGTTCGGCAAGAGCCTCTCGTTCACCGAGACGGCCATCCCGGGGCTGCTCCTGGCGGAGCTGCCCGTTCATGGCGACTCACGCGGCTGGTTCAAGGAGAACTGGCAGCGCGAGAAGATGGTCGCTGCGGGCCTGCCCGACTTCGCGCCGGTGCAGAACAACATCTCCTTCAACGACGCCGTCGGCACCACCCGAGGCATCCACGCTGAACCCTGGGACAAGTGGGTCTCGGTCGCGACCGGCCGCATCTTCGGCGCCTGGGTGGATCTTCGCGAGGGCGAGACCTTCGGCGCCGTCTTCACCGCGGAGATCGATCCGTCCAGGGCCGTGTTCGTGCCCCGAGGTGTCGGCAACGCCTATCAGACCCTCGAGGCCGACACCGCCTACGCCTACCTCGTCAACGACCACTGGTCGCCGGATGCCGAGTACTCCTTCCTCAACCTCGCCGACGAGACCGCGGCGATCGCCTGGCCGATCCCGCTGACCGATGTCGAGATCTCCGCGAAGGACCTCGCCCACCCGCGCCTGGCCGAGGTGACGCCGATCCCGCCGAAGAAGACGCTGGTGCTCGGTGCGAACGGCCAGCTCGGCCGGGCGCTGCGCGAGGCGTTCGGCGACGGGCAGCGCTTCGAGTACGCCGGCCGGGAGGAGCTCGATCTCGCCGATCCCGACCTCCCCTCGGCGCGCCGCTGGCGCGACTACGACACGATCGTCAACGCCGCCGCCTACACGGCCGTCGACCTCGCCGAGACCGCGGAGGGAAGGGCGGATGCCTGGGCCGGCAACGTCGCCGGCGTCGCAGCCCTCGCCAGGGTCGCCGCCGAGAACGGCATCACGCTCGTGCACGTCTCCAGCGACTACGTCTTCGACGGCACCAAGGACGGTGCCTACAGCGAAGCGGACGCCGTGCGTCCGCTCGGGGTCTACGGACAGACGAAGGCCGCCGGCGACGCGATCGTCGGCACGGTGCCGCGCCACTACATCATCCGCACTTCCTGGGTGATCGGCGAAGGCAAGAACTTCGTGCGTACGATGGCTTCTCTCGCTGAGCGCGGCATCGATCCGAGCGTCGTCGACGACCAGTTCGGGCGTCTGACCTTCACGGCAGACATCGCGAGCGCGATCGACCATCTCCTCGCGACCCGCCCGCCCTATGGCATCTACAACGTGACCAACGACGGACCAGCGCAATCCTGGGCGGAGATCGCGAAGAAGGTGTTCGAGGGCGTGGGAAGCGATGCCGATCGAGTGAGCGGCGTCAGCACCGAGTCGTATTTCGCCTCGGCGACAGGGCCCGTCGCGCCCCGCCCGAAGAACAGCATCCTCGACCTCTCCAAACTGCGCTCGACGGGCTTCTCGCCCCGCCAGGTCGACGAGGCGCTCGCGGAGTATCTCGCCGAGTAGTGGCGGCTATTTCACCGTCACATCGCGGCACGCGAGCAGAGGGTTCGTCCCGGAACCGTCGTTGATCGCGTAGACGCACACGCGGTGAGCGCCTGCGGATGCCGACACGCTCGCCGTGAAGCCGCGATAGGCTCCCGCACCGGCAATCGCAGCCGCCACATCGGGCCGCCCCTGATCGGCCGTGACCGCGGCGGCTGCTTTGCCGTCGACATAGACATGCACGGAGATCGATGCTGCGGAATCGCGGTCGTACGCCCATCCGGCGACGGAGATCCCGCCCTTCTTGGCCGTCACCGAATCGAGGACGCCGATCGGATCATTGCCGCCGACGGTCACGACTTTGCAGCCGAGAAGAGGATTGCCCCCCTTGCCGTCGTTGATCGCATAGACGCACACGTTGTTCCGTCCCTCAGGGAGGGCGACCTTTTCGGCGAAACCGTGCTTGTCCCCGTAGACGGGGTACACCTTCTTGACATCCGTACGGACCTCATCCGCCGCATAGGCCGCGCCCTGTGATCCGACGTAGATGTGCACGGGGATCGAACTCGCGATATCCGGGTCGATCGCCCACCCGCTGATGAGTGCCGTCCTCCCGGACACGACCACGGAGTCCAGGTAGCCGATCGGCGTCTTTCCGCCGTCGCCATTGGCCGGTATCAGCAGCCGCTTGCAGGCGAGCCCGGTTGACGTCCCAGGCCCGGTATTGACCGCGTAGATGCATATGGTGTGATCTCCCGCAGGAACCTTGACCGTTGCGTTGTAGCCGTGCGCGGCGCCGTAACCGGGATAGTGCGCGACGAGATCCGTCCGAGCCGCATCGGACGACAACTGCACCGAGAACGTCGAATCCACATAGACGCGGAGGGGAATCGACGACGTCGTGTCCGGATCGATGGCCCACCCGGTGATCGCGACGCTCTCGGCCTTGGCCGTGATCGTGTCCAGACGCCCGACGGGCGATCCGCTGAGCGCCGTGAGCGACTTGCACGCGATGAGGGCATTCTCCCCCGCTCCGACGTTGATCGCGTAGATGCACACCTTCACGGTGCCACCGCCGGTGGCCGGGATGACCGCGTCGAAGCCGCGTGTGGTTCCGACGCCGGGATATGCGGCCTCGACGTCTGGACGCGAGACGGTGGTCTTTATCGCTGTACCGACCGAACCGACGTAGACGTGCACAGCGAGGGATCCCGTCGTGTCGCGATCGGCGACCCACCCCGACACGCGGAATCCACCCGGCTGCGCTTCGACGATCTCCACGTTCCCGAAAGGATTGCTGGTGGTTCCCCTGGTGGGTCCGAACCAGTCTGTGAAGTAGTTGTAGAAGTTGCGGTTGCCGTAGGCGGAGCAGGCGTCGCCACCGCCGTATCCGGCCTTCAATGCCGCCGCATTGGGCTGATACGGCGTGTAGTAATAAAGAGCGGAGGTCGCCGCATTCGCCACGAAGACGGGTGCGCTCCCGCAACTGCTGTTGGGATTGTAGCGAATACTCCACGTCTTCCCCGGCGCATAGTACGTGAAGTAGCGACCCTCCAAGTAGATCTTCATCTGCCGAGCGGCGCCGTAGATCTGCTGGAAGAATCCGACGTAGTCCGGGTTGCATGACGCGTCGTCCGGGCACCCCTGCCCCAGAGCGATGTCATAGCGCCAGGCACTCGGCCAGGTGTGAGTGACCAAGCCCTGCTCCTTCTGGAGCATGACGATCAACACCTGCGGATTGATACCGCAGGACTGAGCGACTCGGTAGATGATCCGGGCGGCTGACTCGTTGGCCGCTCCGCTGTATCCATCGCAGTAGGTGTCGGCGGGACGGCTGGCGGACGTGATCGTGAAGTCCTTGAGACACACGATCGCACGGCCGTCCTCATCCGTGCCGCCGAGGCACCGTGACACCTTGCTGTTGAAGAACGTCTGGATCTGCGCCTCGGTCATCGAATCCCGGTTGGTGAAGACCTCGTCGCTGATGAGGTTTCCCGCATCGAATCCTGCGAGAGAGGTCTTCACAACGCGAGATTGCGCCAGACTCCCGTTCACGCCCACCGAGGTCGTCACCGCAGCAGGAGCCGCCTGTGCGGGGAGCAGAACACCCGTGACGATGATGGCGACGAGGAGAAGAGCGCGGAGGATTCGGGAGTCGCTCACGGTGCTTCGATAGCGTGGGGCGCGTCGCGACATGTGACCAGTGTGACGTATGTTGCGCAAGGATGCCACTGTTGCGAAATCAGATGACCGATCCGCCGGCATTCCGGCGCACACGCAGCAAGCCCGTGCGTCAGAGATCGGCGTGCAGGCTCCACACCCGCTCGGCCGAGCTCAGCCACGAGAACGCCCTGGCGCGGTCGCTGCCGAGCACGCTGAGCCGGCGCGAGGCCGGACCGACCGCGGCGAGCAGGGCGTCGACGATGTCGGCCTCGTCCGCGATGGCGCCGCCGTCGGCGATGACGTCGCGGTGCACGCCGCTGTCGACGGCGACCACCGGCACGCCCAGCGTCATCGCCTCGATCGCCCGCCAGGGCCACGCCGTACCGGGGTCGGTGGCCACCAGGGCGGACGCCGCGGCGAGCACCGCCGCACGGTCCGGCGCCGAGAGTGCGCCGCGCACGTGGGCACGGGACTCGGCGAGTCCCGCAGCGGCTGCGACCTCGGCGATCCTCGGCTCCGCGCCCTCCGCAGCGTCGAGCACGACGGTGTCGACGCCGGCCGCGGCCGCCGCCCGGAACCCGGCGGCGAGCGTCGCCTCCGTGCCGGTGAGCACGACGAAGCCGCGCGGCACCGACAGTGCGGAGCGCCGCTGGTCGGCATCGAGGGGAACGGTGAAACCGCTCGGGGCGGCGCCGGGGATCACCCGGATGCGCTCGCCCAGCTTCGCGATCTCCCCGAGGCGCTCGGCGAAGGCGTGGGAGGGCACGACGACGGCGTCGGCGTGCTTCGTCGCACGGCGGAGCATGCCCTTGTGCCAGGCGACGACGCTCTTGGTCAGCGTGTCCGGCGCCTCCCAGGCCCGCAGGTCCCAGAGGGTCGCCGTGGTCTGATCGTTGTCGTGCACACGATCGTGCCGCACGAGCGGCGCCATGATCGTGGGGGCGTGGATGAGACCGCCGCCGACGCCGGGCACGACGCCCAGCTGCCACGCCGCCGCGAGTTCTCGGCGCGGCAGAGACAGCGTGCGGACGCCGGCGAGACCCTCGTGGGCGGGAACGGCGCGCGCGGGCACGATCGCCTCCACCTCGCAGCCGGAGGGCGCCGTGGCGATGAGACCGGCGACGAGGTCGTCGGACGCCGTCGCCTGATCGGCGTCGACGATATCGGCGACCTGATCGAGAACCACACGCAGCCGCACACCCATGAGATCAAGGGTAGGCGCTGGCGCGCCGAGTGCGACGACGACAGGCGCAACGACGCCGGACCGCGGCTTCGTGCTTGAATGCTCCAGTGAGCGATGGTCGTCTTCCTGCGCGTCGCCGATGGGTCGGATGGACCATCGGCCTCCTCGCCGTACTCCTCTTGCTGGCCGTCGGCTGGGTCGCTGTGCGCGGCCTCGGGGCGGTGAACGACCTGCAGCAGGTCGCCCGGATCTCCTCGCAGCTGAAGGCGGCCGTCGGCGCCGGCGACCTCGATCGCGCCGAAGTGCACGCCGACAGCATCGCCCATCATGCCCGCTCCGCGCACGAGCTCACGAGCGACCCGGTCTGGCAGGCGTTCGGCGTCGTCCCGTGGATCGGTCCGAACTTCACGGCGATGAGCGAGGTCGCCGCCCTCGCCGACGACATCGCCCAGGAGGCGGTGACCCCGGTGCTGGACGCAGCTGGTGGCATCGACCTCAGCAGCCTCGGCTTCGCCGGCGGCGCGATCGACCTGGCCCCGTTCGCGGAGATCGAGCCGCCGCTCGCCTCGGCGGCGGCGGCGCTCCAGAAGGCCGACCGCAGCGCCAGGCAGATCGACGCCGACGCGGTCCTCCCGCCGCTCGCCGACGCCGTGCGCGAGCTGCGCTCGACGCTGACGCAGGCCACCACCGTGGTGGGGACGCTGCACGGAGCCTCGGTGCTGCTGCCGACGATGCTCGGCGGAACGGAGCCGCGCAGCATCCTCCTCGCGATGCAGAACAACGCCGAGGTCCGCAGCTCCGGCGGCATCTCCGGCGCGACCGCACTGCTGCGCGCCGAGAACGGACGTGTCACCCTCGTGCAGCAGGGCTCATCGGCCGACTTCCCCCGCCTCGACGTCCCGCTCCCCCTGAGCGCATCGACCACCGCGCTCTTCGGCGAGAATCCGGGCTACTACCTGCAGAACATCACGAGCATCCCCGACTTCACCGAGGCCGCCCCGCTCATCGCCACGCGCTGGCAGGACCGGTTCGGCACGCCGGTCGACGCGGTGATCGCGGTGGACGCGGTGATGACGAAGCACATCCTCGCCGCAACCGGGCCGATCTCCTTTGGGCCGTTCGTCGCCGATGAGGACAACGTGGTGCCGCTGCTGCTGTCCGACGTCTACGCCACCGTCGACCCCGCGCAGCAGGACGGCGTCTTCGCCGCAGCCGCCGGCGCCATGTTCGCCGCGGCCATGTCCGCAGCCGACCCCAAGGCTCTCGTGTCCGCGCTGGCCGCATCGTCCGACGAGGGCCGCATCCGCATCTGGAGCGCCCACGAGGAGGAGCAGAAGGTCCTCTCCGCCTCCACCCTCGGCGGCGCGCTGCCGACGGACAGCGACGCGGCGACCTACGTCGGAGCGCTGTTCAACGATGCGACCGGCGGCAAGATGGACTACTACGCGCGAGCCTCGGTGGTCACCGCGGTCGGCGTCTGCGAGGGCGAGCCGACCACGCAGGTGAAGGTCACCTGGACGAACGACGCACCCGCGGATGCCGCGACGGCCCTGCCCGAGTACGTCACCGCGGCCGGCTGGTACGGCGTGCCCCCCGGCTCCACGCGGACGCTGATCGCGGTGTACGGACCCGAGGGCGCCACCGCCACCCGCATCGACCGCGACGGTGAGAGCGAACCGGTGCAGACGACGACGCTCGGCTCTCGCTACGCCGTGCAGCACGATGTGACCCTGGCCCCGGGCGAGTCGACGACGATCACCGTCGAGTTCCAGGGCACAGGGGCCGGCGCCCGGCTCACCGAGGTCGCGCACACCCCGCTCGTGGACGAAGTGGAGATCCGACACGCTGAACTTCGCTGCGGGTCGTGACATTGCGCCGACCATGATGTACGGTTGGTAGTACTGGGGAATATCTGGGTTCTGAATCCTGTCGTGGGGACAGGAGAACCCACGCAGTCGAATGCAGGGGTGCATTCGTTGCGATTCCGCGTGTATTTCTGGGGAGAATCATGCTGAAGAAGCTTGCTGCAATCGGCCTTACGGTCGGTGCGCTGGTCATCGCTGCACCCGTCGCCGCCAACGCGGCCGACGACTACACCACGCCTCCCGGCGTGAATGTCGACGACCCGATCGTCGACATCTGCGAGGTATCCACCATCGTCTTCGGGCCCGGTTGGTTCGCCCCGTCCGAGACCGTGAGCGTATCCGTATCCGGGTACAACGCCGGCGCCGCCTCGGTGTCCGGCAACACGGCATCCGCCGATGGCAGCCTCGTGCTCTCCTTCCGCCCGCCGTCCGACGCGCAGGGCAACTACGCCGTCACCTTCACGCGCACACAGACCGAGGGCGGCAACGGACCGCAGTCGTACACGGCGCAGGTCACGGTGTCCACGAGCTCCTCGAGCGGATGCCACCACGACCCGGTGATCGCCGCGGCCAGTGGCACGGAGCTGCCGCTGACCGGCGCTACGGAGCTTGCCCTCACCGGCGGCGACGTCTCGCCGTGGGTTCTCGGCGGCGGCGCAGCCGCGCTGGTCGCCGGAAGCGCGCTCGTTGCTGTGGGGGCGGCTCGCCGCAAGCGCGCCTGAGAGGCAGGCAACTCCAGATCTGATCCCGCTTCTGCGCGGATCGACCGGACGACGGTGATCCCTCCCCCTCCGATCACCGTCGTCTGGCGAATCCGGTGACCTCACCGGAGGCCCACGGTCCTCACTTCTCAGGTGATGGCCGTGGGTTTTTCGCGCGCCGGGCGCGCTCACCGCCCACCTCGGGTACGGGTCCTCGTGGCGCGGACCCCGAGACCGGCTACGGGGCGGGCGTGGAGGTCGGCGTCGGCGGATGCAGCGCCGCCTGAATCACCGCGTGCACGTATCCGAAGTCGATGTCGGTCTCCGGGATGCCGTTGTCCGGTGTGAGCTCGATCGTCGTGACCTGCTGGTCCTTGGCCTTCGTGACGAGGCCGAAGAACTCGGGCAGCTTGTCCTGCGGAAGGTCGGTCTGCACGATCGCCGTCCCTGCCGCGGCGACCTCGTTGAACCGGGTGAGCACGGTCTGCGGGGTGAACTGGGCGAGGATGGCCTCCTGCAGCTGACGCTGGCGCAGCATGCGGTCCCAGTCGCTCGTCGTGTACCGCGAGCGCGCGTACCACTGCGCTGTGTCGCCGTCCATGATCTGCTCGCCCGGTTCGATCCAGCCGATTGCCCACGAGTCGACATCGTGCGCGCCCGAACCCGGCGGCGGTCCGCCCTTCGGCAGCCGCTCGGAGACCGTGATCTTCACCCCGCCGAGGGCGTCGACGAGGTCGGCGAAGCCCTTCATGTCGAGGAAGACGTAGTACGGGATATCGATGCCGAGAATCCCCTCGGCGGCGTCCTTCGTCGCCTCGATCTCGGGGCTCGAGCCCTGTGCTGCGGCGTCAGGGTACAAGCCCACGCCGTCGTCCTCCCGGCACACCTGCACGGCGTTGGTGAGCTGGTTGATGCCGGAGCCCCAGCCGCAATCGGGGTCGCTGTGGCCCTCGAAGTAGTTGCGGTAGTCGTAGCCGACGAGATCGGGGTCGCGCATCGGGCTGTCCTCGGCGAACGGGAACTCCGGCATGTCGCGCGGGATGCCGGTGATGGTCACCGCGCCCGTCTCGGCGTTCACGGACACGACCGAGATGCTGTCGAACCGCATCGAGTCCCGGCCCTCGCCGCTGTCCGCCCCGAGGAGCAGGATGTTGTAATAGCCGTCGCTCGCCGGCAGGCTCGGGCCGCTGCTGCCGAAGATGCTCGTGATCGTGTCGCGCGCTGTCCCCACGTACGACGCCGCCGTCGCGGCGGCCCCCCCGACGAGGCCGAGCAGGACGAGCGCGACCACCGGAATGGCGAGCCTCGATGCCGGCTGCACCTTCACCAGTCGCACGAGCCGGAGCGTGTCCATCGTGAGGACGATCCACAGGATCACGGAGCCGACGAGCAGCACCTGGACGGCGGTGAGCACGGCTGCCGAGAGCCACCCGGCCCCCACGGTGAGCCAGAGCAGCCACGGCTGCGCGAAGAGCGCGAGAGCTGCGGCCGCGATGACGAGAGTCCACGCCAGTAGCGTGGCGCCGAGGCCGAAGCGGCCGAGTCGGCGATTGCCTGCGAGCACCTGCGCGGAGCCGGGCAGCAGCACGTTGAGCACCACCAGCCACCAGCCGCGCCGGGTCATCATGCCGGCATCCGCGCTGTCGGGATGACGCAGCGGACGGGTCTGGATGAGAGAACCCCCTGCCGCACGCGGCGGGGCGAGGGTCACAGCGACTCCTTCAACCGATCGTTCTTCGCCCCGACCTGGGCTTCGAGGTCGCGGGCATAGGCTTCGACGCGATCGGCGAGGGCCGCGTCCGACGTGCCCAGGATCCGCGCGGCGAGGAGACCGGCGTTCTTCGCCCCGCCGATCGACACCGTGGCCACCGGGATGCCGGCCGGCATCTGCACGATCGAGAGCAGCGAGTCCATGCCGTCGAGGTACGCCAGCGGCACCGGAACGCCGACGACGGGCAGCGGCGTCATCGACGCCAGCATCCCCGGCAGGTGCGCCGCTCCCCCGGCCCCGGCGATGATCACGCGGATGCCGCGGCCGCGCGCCTCCCGGGCGTACGACATGAGCTTGTCGGGCGTGCGGTGCGCCGAGACGACCTCGACCTCGTGCGGGATGCCGAAGTCGGTGAGGGCCTGCGAGGCGTCGCTCATGACGCGCCAATCGGAGTCGGATCCCATCACGACCCCCACGAGAGGGTTTGCCGAAGAGTGCAGAGGCTCAGTCACCACAACAGGCTACGGTCTCGACCTGCGAGATCTCCTGAGCGGCTCGCCCAGTCGGGCGAGGAAGTGGCTGTCAGTCCAGGAAGTGCGCGGCCGCGGCGCGGGCGACGTAGACGGCATCGTCGAGGTCGTCCCCTGACACGTTGATGTGACCCACCTTGCGGCCGGGGCGGGGCGCCTTGCCGTAGGTGTGGATCTTCGCCCGCGGATGCTCTGCCATCGCCGTTGCGAACCGGTCTCCCAGTGCGTCCTCCGCGGGGCCGCCGAGGATGTTCACCATGACCGACCACGACGCCACCGGCGACGGATCGCCCAGGGGCAGATCGGCGACGGCGCGCAGGTGCTGCTCGAACTGGCCGGTCACGGCGCCGTCCTGGCTCCAGTGCCCGCTGTTGTGCGGGCGCATCGCGAGCTCGTTGACGAGGATGCGCTCGTCGTCGGTCTCGAACAGCTCCACCGCGAGCATGCCGGTCACCCCGAGCCCCTCGGCGATCGAGCGCCCGATCCCCTCGGCGACCTCCAAGAGGCGCGCGCCGGCCGAGGGGGCAGGGGCGATCACCTCGGCGCAGACGCCGTCGCGCTGCACGGTCTCGACCACCGGGTAGGCGACGATCTCGCCGCTGGGGCGACGGGCGACCTGCTGCGCGAGCTCGCGCACGAAGCCGACGAGCTCCTCGACGAGCAGCGCCTCGCCCTCGGCGAGCGCCGAGAGCCAGTCCTCGGCCTCGGCGGCGTCGCGCACCACGCGCACGCCCTTGCCGTCGTACCCGCCGCGCGGAGTCTTCACCACGCCACGGCCGTCGTGCTCGTCGAGGAACGCCTGGAGCTCGGACGCATCGTGCACGGCGGCCCAGTCGGGCTGGGGCGCACCGAGCTCGGCGAGGCGCGTGCGCATGACGAGCTTGTCCTGGGCGAACTGCAACGCGTCGGGTCCGGGGTGCACCCGCACGCCCTCGGCGACGAGGGCCCGCAGCACCGCCTGCGGCACATGCTCGTGGTCGAAGGTGACGACGTCGACCCCGGCCGCGAAGGCGCGCACCGCGTCGAGGTCGCGGTAGTCGCCGACCGCCGTGGCCGCCAGCTGCGCCGACATGCCCTCGTCCTCCGCGAGAACCCGCAGGTCGAGACCGAGCTCGACCGCCGGGGCGATCATCATCCTGGCCAGCTGTCCTCCGCCGATCACGCCCACACGCAGCGCCATGCCGCCTCCATTCGTCAAGGCCATTCTCTCAACAACCGGAGGACGCTCAGTACGCGTCGGCGCCGGAGAGAGCGTCGCGGTGCGCGAGGATCTGGTTGACCTCGATCTGATCGGCGAGCGTCTCGTGCACGAGGGTGACGTTCGGCACGTTGCTCAGACGCAGCGGCGCGTCGACGCCGTTCGTGAGAGTGATGGTCCCCACGCCCCACAGGCGCTGGATGAGCCCGCGGTGCACGCCGATCGCGTATCCGCGCACGTGCGACATCTCGCGCCGACGCCGCGCGCCGACCCCGTGCGCGACGATCACGCGCCGGGTCGTGACGGTGGTGGAGCGCGAGTACCAGACGACGAAGGGGACGACGACGAGCACCACGACCACCACGGCGGCGGCGGTGAGCAGCATCCAGTTCTCGAAGGGCTCCGGCAGATTGTCGTAGAAGAACGCGGTGGCACCGAAGACGGCGATGAGCACGAGCGCCGACCAGAACAGCCGTCGCGCGTGCCCGCGGAAGCGGGCGATGAGCAGCTCTTCGACCGGCGCGCCATGCGGCGGCATCGACGGCCGACCTCCGAGCGTCACGGGCTGAGTCACCCCTCCATTGTGCAGTCCGCCTCCGACATCGCCCGCCAGCGCACCTGGGCGTGTCAGTTCGCGAGGCTGGCGTGCACGACGTCGCCTGCCGAGACGGCGTGCTCGGCCCCGTCCGCGAGGACGACCAGGCGCCCGTCGGCGTCGAGCGCGACAGCCCGTCCCTCCAGCATCCGCTCCCCCGGCAGCGAGACGCGCACCTCGGCGCCGATCGTCGCGCTGCGGGCGACCGCGGCCGCATGCAGACCGCTCGCCGCCGCATCGCCCGCGGCGACCAGCGCCTCGACGGACGCTGCGAGAGCATGCAGGTAGTCGGCGACGAGCCGGTCGGCGTCGGCCTCGGCGCCGAGGGCCGCGAACGACGTCGCGGTGGGCACCGGCAGGGCGGATGCCGGCATCGCCGTGTTCACGCCGGCGCCGACGATCACGGCGTCGGCGGTCGCCTCGGCGAGGATGCCGCAGATCTTGCCGCCGTCGACGAGCACGTCGTTCGGCCACTTCACGGCGACGTCGTGACCGGGCAGCTGAGCGGTGACGGCATCCGCCATCGCGACGCCGGCCGCGAGCGGGATCCACCCGCGTGCCGCGACCGGAGGAAGCTCCCGCAGCAGCACCGAGATCGCGAGCGCCATGCCCGCAGGGGCCGTCCAGGTCCGATCGAGCCGGCCCCGCCCCGCCGTCTGATCGTCGGTGAGCAGCACCGACAGATGCGGCCAGGAGACGTCGGCGGCCAGCGCGTGCAGCTCGGCATTCGTCGATCCCGTCCTGGCGAGCACCTGCAGACGCGACGCGACGGCGTCGGTGAGCGGGAACTGCTCACTCGTCATCGTCGTCGCCCTCCTCGTCGTCATCGTCCTCATCCGGTCGCACTGCACCCATCTCGTGATCGTGCCAGCGGTCCCACTTGTGCATGAGCTCCTCGATGGCACCGTGGAACTTCGCCGTCGCCGCCCCCGGGGTGGTGTCGCCGAAGTAGTGCTGCACCCACATGCGCAGCCGCGCGATCGCCGCCTCGTCGTCGCGGACGCGCTCGACCTCGGCGACGATGCGGGAGGCGGCTTCGGCAGTGAGCCACTCGCAGTCGGAGAGGTAGCCGTTGGTGTCGACGCTCGCGCGCTCGTCGACCGGCCGGGTGATCATCAGCGGCTTTCCCACGGCCAGCCGGTCGTACACCATCGCCGAGATGTCGACGACGGCCACATCGGCGGCGGCGAGCTGCCAGCCGAGGTCGGGCCCGTCGTCGTAGACGTGCTGCGCCGTCGCATCGGCGGCGTTCGCCGCAGCGATGGCGGCGAGGATGCGCTTGTGCGCGGCGCCGTACTCCCGGTCGAGCACGCCGCTGCGCGGGTGGGGACGGTAGATCACCCGATGGCTGCCCGTCGCCAGCAGCGCGTTGACGAGGGCTTCGCCATGCGTGGCGATGGAGCCGTAGTGTGCGCTGGGGCGATCGCCCTCCCAGGTGGGCGCGTAGAGCACGACGGTGCGCTCATCGGGGGTGAACGGCAGCGCTCCGCTGTAGTGGTCGGCCTGCGGGCGGCCGATCTCGATGGCACGGCGACGGACGTCGAAGTCCCACAGCGTGCGCGTAAGACGGTCGCGGGCGGCCTGACCGGCGATGAACGCGTAGTCGTACGCCTTGTACTGGTTCGTGGTCATGTACATCTTGTCGGACTCGCCGTGGTTGATGAACACGTGCCAGCGCCGCCCGTAGCGGAACATCTGGAAGTTGCGGGTGTTCTGGTTCACGTAGAGCACGATGCGGATGTCCTGCGTGGCGATGAACCGTTCGAGGTCGCGCACCGTCGGCACGAACGCGACCGGGGGCGCGTCCTCGTCGAGGAGCTTCTCGGCGCCCGTCGCGCTGCGCGAGAGCACGACGACGGGCCAGCGCTCGGCGAGCCCGGCGAGCGGCCGGTACCACTGGCGCATCTGGTACATGTTCACTGCGCCGTCGGCGAAGTACACGGCGATCTTGTAGTGATCGCGCGGATGCGCAGGGCCAGCGGCCAGTCGACGCCGCACGCGCTGCACGGCAGAGCGCGACCTGAGCGCCTTCCGCAGCAGACGGTAGGCCTTCTTCGCGTCGGAGACTGCACCCATCTCTCCAGGGTATCGACCGCGTCGCCGCAGAGACCCGCCGCCTGCGCGTGCGCGGCCGAAACGAGATGGTTCCGTTAACAGCAGCGGATGCCGGTCAGCGAAGCCGCGACCGGCCATGACATGATCGACCTGTGTCCGACGCGCGATCCCCCGCCCCCACCGACGGGGTCTCGTTCGTCATGCCCGTGCTCAACGAGCACCGGTATCTGCGGCACGCCGTCGATTCCGTCCTCGCCCAGGATCTCGATGTCCCCTCCGAGCTCGTGCTCGCCCTCGGCCCGTCGACCGACGGCACCACCGAGCTCGCCCGACAGCTCGCCGACGCCGACGAGCGCATCCGCATCGTCGACAATCCGGCGGCGCACATCCCGGTGGGACTCAACGCCGCGATCCGCGCGAGCCGCTACGCGACGATCATCCGTGTGGACGCGCATTCCGAACTGGCCCCCGGCTACGCGGCGCGCGCCCTTGAGACGCTCGAGCGCACGGGAGCGGCGAACGTCGGCGGCGTCATGCACGCCGAGGGACGCACGCCGTTCCAGAAGGCCGTTGCGCGGCTGTACAACTCCCCCATCGGGCTCGGCGGCGGCGCCTATCACGGCGGCACCCACGAGGGCGAGGCCGAGTCGGCGTACCTCGGCGTCATGCGCCGGGCGGTCCTGGATGAGGTCGGCCTGTTCGACGAGACGATCCGCCGCGGCGAGGACTGGGAGCTGAACCTGCGCATCCGCCGGGCCGGGCACCGGGTGTGGTTCGACCCGCACCTGTCGGTGACGTACTGGCCCCGCGAGAGCTGGCTGCGCCTGGCACGCCAGTTCCGCGCGACCGGCGCCTGGCGCGGCGAGCTCGTGCGCCGGTTCGGCCGACGCAACGGCATCCGCTTCTTCGCCCCTCCCGCGCTCGTGCTGGTGCTGGGGGCGGCTGTCGTCGTCGGCATCCTGCAGCTCACCGTGCTCGATGCTCTCTCCGCGCTCCTCGCGTCGATCGTGTATCTACCGCTGCTCGCCTATGTCCTGCTCGACCTCGCGGTCGCGCTGGCACCGGGCGGCGGGAGCCTGCGTCAACGGCTGTGGACGCTCATCGTGCTGCCCACGATGCACATCTCCTGGGGCCTCGGCTTCCTCGGCGGCGTGCTCAGCGGCGCCCGTGACACCGTCGACGCGTCGCGCCTCGGCACCCGCAACACCCCCCTGCCCTGACAGCCCGACGTCGCGCTACTGTTCCCCGCGTCACGCTACTCAATTCCGCTCGCGCTGCTCATCCCCTCGTCGCGCTGCTGTTCCCCGCGTCACGCTACTCATCCCCTCGTCGCGCTGCTGTTCCCCGCGTCACGCTACTCAATTCCGCTCGCGCTGCTGAAAGTTCAGCCGCGTCTGCGGAGAACAGCAGCGCGACGGCAAGAACAGCAGCGCGACAACGACAAGAACAGCAGCGCGAAGACAAGAACAGCAGCGCGACGAGAACAAGAACAGCAGCGCGACAACAACAACAACAGCAGCGCACCCCAGGCGCACGGGGTCAGCGCTCGAGCATCCCCAGGTCGAGAATGCGGTCGACGACCCGCTCGGCGGCGCGACCGTCGTCGAGACGGTTGAACTGCGAGCGCCACGCGGCATAGCGCTCGGCGTAGCGCTGCTCGTGCCCTGGGTCGGCGAGCGCGGCGACGAGCTCTTCCTGGGTGTGCACGAGCGGCCCCGGCGCACGCGCGGCGAGATCGAAGTAGAAGCCGCGAAGCGTGCCGCGGTAGTGGTCGAGGTCGGGCACGAGGAAGTACAGCGGCTTCCCTGTCACACTGAAGTCGAACATCACCGAGGAGTAGTCGGTGATCAGCGCATCGGCGGCCAGCAGCAGCTGCGACGTCTCGGGGAAGCCGGTGACGTCGATCACCCTCGCCCCCGCGCGGTCGCGCCCCGCCTGGAGGGTGCGGGTGTGTCCGCGCACGAGCACGACGGCATCCGCCTTCTCGGCGAGCTCCTCGGGGTCGACGAAGTCCACGATCTCGTCGCGGTCGTCACGCCAGGTGGGCGCGTACAGGAGCACCCGCTCGTCGGCGCCGATGCCGAGGCGGGCACGGACGGCGGCCGCGTCACCGGAGAAGAGGACGTCGTTGCGGGGATACCCCTCGACCCAGATCGGACGGCCGAAGAAGGCGTAGGCCTTGCGCAGGATGCGCTCGGAGTACGTGTTCTGGGCCAGCAGCACGTCCCATCGGCGCGACTCCTTGACGACGGCCGCCATGCGTCGAGGGTCGAACCCCGGGCGATGCAGCGCGAGCCGCTTCAGCGGGGTCCCGTGCCAGGTCTGCAGCACCTTCTGCCCGGCCTTGCGAGCGAACCGGCGCCGCAGCCAGTCGTTGACGACGAGCAGACGCGCAGCGGCACGGGCGCGCCACCACTCCGGGCTGCCCTCGACGACCGCCACCGCTCCATCGGGCACCGCGACCGAGAGGTCGACGACGCTCCAGTACCGGGTCACGCCGGGCGCCGCCGCGGCGAGGGCGCGATCGATCTCGCGCGGATTGCAGCCGACGGTGCGACCGTAGAAGCTCTCGAAGAAGACGGCGTTCTCGGATCCGCCGGCCTGCGCCACGTACCGGCCCTCGAGGGTGGCTTGCCCCTCGACGCTCTCGTACACGGGATCGATGGGCGCGGCGATCCGCACCGATGCGCCGTCGACCGAGATGCGCAGTCCCGGCAGCAGCGCCGGATCGAGGCGGACTCCGGAGAGGTCCTCCCCATCGACCGACAGCACGTACTCCCCCGCGGGCAGCGGCAGCTCGGGACCGCCCCACCGCGACGCGCGCAGGGCGAAGGTCGCCTTCCAGGTCTTCCCGCCGCCGGTGACGCGGGCACGGACGCCCGCACGGGGCCCCGTGAGCGTAGCACTCGACGGACGGGCGCCGACGCCCGAGACGACGAGAGTTTCGGCGGCCTCATCGATGCGGGCCGTAGTCATCCTGCTCCTTTCGGCACGGGCGTCGCCCGCGCTCGGATCACGTCGTACACGCGCCGGGTGTTGCCGCCATCGCGGAACGCGTGCATCTGCGCGCTGAGCGCGGCGGAACGCTCGGCACGCGCGGCGAACTCCGCGTCGTCGTCGAGCACCGCCGCCAACTGCTTGACGAGGCCGGCCCAGTTGGCGGCGGCATCGGCACCGGCCACGTCCTCGTAGCGACCGTAGAACCCGCGCGTCTGCGCGTACTGGGCCGCATCCGGCGCGAGGTAGAGCACCGGCATCGCCAGCAGGCCGACGTCGTACGCGAGGGAGGAGTAGTCGGTGACCAGCACGTCAACCGCCGGCAGGACGGGGGTGACGTCGGCGACGACGCCGGCGCCCAGCATCCGCACTCGCCTCGTCGGCAGCGGCGGGGCGTAGGCGCCCTCGCCGAGCGGGTGCGAGCGCACCAGCAGCACGGCGTCGGAGCTCTCCAGCAGACGGATGATCCGCACCCACTCGTCCGCCGTCGGCACGGCGGGGTCGGCCGCCCCGTCGCGCCACGTCGGCGCGTAGAGGATCGTGCGCGCCTCGGCGGGGATCTCGCCGACCGCACGGTGCAGAAGAGCGGATGCCGAAGCCCGCCGCTCTGCGGCGGAACCGGTCGAGAGCACGTCGACACGGGGCTCCCCTGTAACGACAACCCGGCCGCCGCCGAGCCCGAACGCCGACTCCAGGCGGCCGCGCGAGCGATGTGAGGCCGCGGGGAGCACGCGGATGCGCTGGGCCGCGCCCCGGTACAGGAGGCCGACGATCCGGCGCAGCACCGCCGCGCCCGGCACAGCGGGGACCTGCGTGGTGGCGGGCGAATCGAGGCCGATGCGCTTGAGGGGGATGCCGTGCCACAGCTGCACGACGAACGCCCCCGCATCGGCGTAGCGGTTGACGTCGCCGAGCCCGTGGGTGACGACGACGACGCCCGCGCGCGCGGTCGCCCACCAGCCGCGCAGGCCGCTCTTCGCAAGCGTGCGGATGCCGAGCGCCTCGGCTTCGCGGCGCTCGCGCGCCGATGACGTCAGCCAGATCGTGTCGTGCCCCTCGGCCGCGGCCAGGCGCTGCAGCGCGAGGGCCCCGTCGCCGATGCCGGCGCCGCACCCGAACACCCACCGGCGCCCTCGGGGCACGATCAGCGTGCCGATGCGGCCGACCGCGTACAGCGGGATCCGGAGCAGCTTGGCCGCATTGCCGGAGCCGAAGGAGAAGGACGCCACCCCGCGAGCCTATCGCGGCGTCTGGCCGTCCTGCTCCTCTCCGGCTCCGAGCTCATCGCCGGCTCCGTGCTCCGCGCCCGCTCCGTGCCCCGCGCCTGGAGAGCCCGGATCGCAGCCGAGCGCTGCGGCGTGTCGGCAGTCGGCACGCCGCAGCGCTCGGGATCGCTCTGCTGTCCTGCGATGTCAGTTCGCGAGAGTGCCGAGGGCGACCTCGATCTCGTACTGCTTGCCTCCGCGGACGTAGACGACTGTCGCGTCGCTGCCCGCAGCGGCTGCGCGCACCTGCGCGGTGAGGTCGCTGGCGCTGGTGATCGGCACCCCGTTGAACGCCACGACGATGTCGTCGGCCTTCAGCCCGGCATCCTTCGCCGCGCCGCCGTCGGTGACGTCGGCGATGTAGGCACCCGACTGTGTCGTTCCCTCCACCGAGGCCGCATCCCGCACCGAGGCGCCCAGCAGCCCGTGGGTCGCGGCGCCGTCGGCGATGAGCTCCTGCGACACGCGCTCGGCGATGTTCGAAGGGATCGCGAAGCCGATGCCGATGGAGCCGGATTCCTCGGAGCTTCCCGAGCTCGCGATGGCCACGTTGATGCCGATGAGCTCGCCCTTGCTGTTCACGAGCGCGCCACCGGAGTTGCCGTGGTTGATCGCCGCGTCGGTCTGGATGACGGCGATCGAGATCGTGTCGCTCGTCGATCCGGAGCTCTGACCGGGGAGGTCGAACTGGAACGGCCCCTGCTCCCCCTCCTGGGGCGACTGCTCCTGTGGGGCGTCCTCCTCCGACGAGTCCGGAAGCGCCGAGGAGGCGATCTGGATGCTGCGGTTCAGCGCGCTCACGATGCCGGTGGTGACCGAGTTCGACAATCCCAGCGGGGCGCCGAGGGCGACCGTCGTGTCGCCGACGTTGAGCTTCGACGAGTCGGCGAACGTGATCGGCGTGAGCTCCTCGGCGTCATCGAGCTTGATCACCGCGAGGTCGTAGATCGGGTCGGTGCCGACGACCGTTGCTTCGTATATGCGCCCGTCCGAGGTCGTCACGCGGATCGTCGGGTCGGCGACCGCGCCCCCGAGAGTCACGACGTGGGTGTTCGTGAGCACGTAGCCGTCCTCGCTGATGATCACGCCAGAGCCGCTGCCGCTCTCGCTGGATCCGGCGACCTCGATCGTGACCACCGAGGGCAGCGCCGTCGTGGCGACCGCAGTGGTCTCGTTGACGGAGCCGGGGTTGTTCACCGTCACGGTCTCGGGTCCTTCGGCGACGCCGGTCGATGCGGGCCCGCCGAGTCCGCCGTAGAGGGCGCCGCCGCCGAAGCCCGCGACGCCGCCGACGAGGGCGGCTGCGACGACGAGGGCCGCGATCTTCACGCCGCGCCCCTTCTCCTTCTGCTCGTTCGCTCCGGCGACGGTCGCGGTGAACGGCGTTGTCGGGTCGAGCGGCTGCGTGGGCTGCGTCGCATCGGCGAGCCCGAACGCCGAGCCCGCGGGCGCAGCCGTCGCGTGGGTGGCGGCGTATGCGTGCGACGTCGGTGCTGTCGGCGCCGCGAACGCGGCGGCTTCCGGAGCGGCGGGATCGGCCGGGCCTGCCGGGCCGGCGGGGCCGGCCGGTGTCGAGGAGAAGGTGTTCGGCAGGTCGTGACCGGCCGCGGGGTTCCAGCGGGATTCTTCGTTCATAGTGTCTGCTCCTTCGGCAACCTCTTCAGAGTGCTCCCCGCGTCTGTGGGTTTCTTATGTCGACGATGAGTTTCGGCTATGGCCTTAGCCTGTTCTTCATGAGTGTCATTCCCGGCGCCTGGCGGCGCACGGCCGCGGGCGCAGGTCTGCTCGCCACCGACGGCGCCATCGCGCCCACCATCTTCGCAGAGATGTCTGCGCTCGCGATGAGCACCGGGGCGATCAACCTGGGTCAGGGTTTCCCCGACGAGGACGGCCCGGCCGCGGTGCTCGACGCCGCACGCGCGGCGATCTCCGCGGGGGCGAACCAGTACCCGCCCGGGCGAGGGACGCCGGATCTCCTCGCCGCGATCAGCGAGCACCAGCGGCGGTTCTACGGGCTCGAGGTCGACCCCGGCACCGAGGTCATCGTCACCGCCGGCGCGACCGAGGCCCTCACCGCCGCCCTGCTCGCGCTCATCGACGGCCCGGACGACGAGGTGGTCGTCTTCGAGCCCTACTACGACTCCTACGCCGCCGCGGTCGCCCTCGCCGGCGCGAAGCTCGTGACGGTGCCCCTGCGCGCACCCTGCTTCCAGCCCGATCTCGATCAGCTCGCCGCATCCGTCTCCGATCGCACCCGCGTCATCCTCGTCAACGACCCGCACAACCCGACCGGCGCGGTCTTCGGCGCCGAGGTGCTCGCAGAGGTGGTCCGCCTCGCCGAGCGTCACGACGCGATCATCGTCACCGACGAGGTCTACGAGCACCTCGCCTTCCATGCGCCGCACACGCCGATCGCGACGCTGCCGGGGGCGGCGTCGCGGACCCTGACCATCTCGTCGGCGGGCAAGACCTTCGCGGCCACCGGCTGGAAGATCGGCTGGGTGCACGGTCCCGCCGCGCTCATCACGGCGGTGCTCACCGTGAAGCAGTACCTGACCTACGTGAACGGCGCGCCGTTCCAGCCGGCGGTCGCCGTAGGGCTGCGGCTGCCGGATGCGTACTTCACGGATGCCGCGGCGACCCTCGCACGCAAGCACGAGGTGCTCGGCGAAGGACTGCGCGCCGCCGGATTCACAGTGCACGCCCCGCAGGGCGGCTACTTCACCGTCGCCGACGCGACGGCGCTGGGCGGGGCGGATGCCGCGGCGTTCTGCAGCGCGCTGCCCGAACGCGCCGGTGTCGTGGCGATCCCGCTGACCGCGTTCGTCGCGCCGGCCCATCGGGATGACCACGCCGGGCTCGTGCGCTTCGCCGCCTGCAAGCGGATCGAGGTCCTCGAGGAGGCCGCAGCGCGGCTGCGCCGACTCGCCGGCTGAGCGCCGACTCCTGGGTGCCTCCCCGGTCGTTCGCGCGGGCCGTTTGCAGGGAGCGGATGCCGCCGGCACGGCGTGTCGGCCCGAATCCGCCCTGCAGATCGCAATTCCTCCGACATTCGGCTCGCTGAGGTCTGCGTCTCGGCTCGCCGAAGTCTGCGTCTCGGGGTGCTCCGCTCGCGGGGCGACCGGTTCTCTGACTCCCGGTCGCCCCATGAGAAGGCGCCGGCGACCGGGACGAGATACGTCCGCTCAGCCGCCGATCGGCTCTACCCGGTAGCGGCGCAGCGCCAGCACCGGGTTCACCCGGCGCACGCGCTCGATGACGGCGCGGTCGACCTCGGCCACGGCGATGCCTTCGCCGATCGCGACCGCGGCGGTTGTCACACCCTGCGGATCGATGATGGCCGAGTGACCGATGCCGATCGGCGTCGGGTGGTCCGCAGCGACCACGTAGCTGGTGCTCTCGATCGCGCGGGCGGCGAGGAGCGTCGTCCAGTGGTGCTCCTTGAGCGGACCGCGCACCCACTCGGCCGGCACCACCAGCGCCTCGGCGCCGGCGTCGACCAGGGTGCGCGCGACCTCGGGGAAGCGCAGGTCATAGCAGGTCATCAGCCCGAAGCGGATGCCGGCGACGTCGAACACCGCGGGGGCACCGAGTTCGCCGGCCTCGACCCAGTCCGACTCGGTCTGACCGAACGCGTCGTACAGGTGCTGCTTGCGGTACACGGCGCGCACGCCGTCGCCGCGCACGGCGACCACGGTGTTGCGCACCCGGCCGGCATCCGACGCCCTTTCGACGAGTCCGGCGACGATGACGATCCCGTGCTCGGCGGCGATGCCGGCGAGCGTCGAGACGAAGTCGCCGTCGAGGGTCTCGGCGTTGGCGGCGAGCGAGTCGTCCATCGGATCGACGAAGTAGCTGGAGTACTCCGGGAACACGACCAGACGCACGCCTCGCGCCGCGGCGCGCGCGCTCAGTCGCGCGATGCGCTTGAGGTTGTCCGCCCGCGAAGCGGTGGGGGCGAACTGGCAGACGGCGACGGGCAGGGCCGGGGCGTGGTCGGACATGACCCCATCCTTCCACTGCGCAGCCGGCGCGCGCTCCGGGAGCGCAGCACCGGGGAAACCGAAGACCCCTGATCGGGATTTCTCCTGATCAGGGGTCTTCTTTTGTTGCGGGGACAGGATTTGAACCTGCGACCTCCGGGTTATGAGCCCGGCGAGCTACCGAACTGCTCCACCCCGCGGCACAAGGAATAGCCTAACACGGGAACGAGGGGTGCGCGAATCGGCGCCGGGTTGCGCGCCCCTCCGGGCGTGTCCCCCGCGCCCCTTCCGCCGACGCCCCACCTGGCTCTCCACGCCCCACCTGACAGACGTCGCGCAAGTGGGGCGTCGCCGCGCAGATGGGGCGTCGGCGGAAGGGGCGGGAGGGGGCGCG
The DNA here is from genome assembly GCF_047607465.1 of Microbacterium sp. GTDB lineage: Bacteria > Actinomycetota > Actinomycetes > Actinomycetales > Microbacteriaceae > Microbacterium. Next base: position 143,465 of record NZ_JASGCY010000092.1, read on the forward strand.
GGGGCGGGGCGGGGAGGGGGACGGGGGTCACTCCCCCGCGGCGTCGTCCAGCGCGATCAGCGTCTCGACGGCGGCCGTCAGGCGCTCATCGGCCTCGGCAAACTTCGCGAGGTCGCCCTCCTTCAGCGCGGCTTCGCGGTCGGCCAGTGCCTGCCCGGCCTCGGCGAGCGCCTCGGCACGGGCATCGGATGCCACCGGCGGCGTCTCCTCTCCGGAATCCGTCGGCTCGGTGGGCTCGGTCGGCGTGACCTGTTCGTCACCACCGGTCGCCCCGGCCGATCCGCCGAAGAGCGAATCGAGGGCTGCGGTGAGGGTGTCCTCGATCGCGACGCTGCCGCCGAACGCGACGAGCACGGATCGGAGCTTGGGCACCTGCGTGTTGTCCGTCGACTGCAGGTAGACCGGCTGCACGTACAGCAGACCGCCGCCGACGGGCAGCGTCAGCAGGTTGCCGTAGGCGACCTCGGATTTTCCGATCGCGAGCACGTTGAGCTTAGGCGCCACCACCGGATCGGTGTCGAACGCGTTCTGCACCTGGCCGGGCCCAGGCACCGTGGTGGCATCGTTGATCTCGAGCAGTCTGAGCTGGCCGTAGCCCTCGGCCTTCACGCCCGCCTCGCTGCCGGCATCCGAATCCACCGCCAGGTAACCCATGAGCACGTCGCGGGTACTGCCGGAGGTGGAGGATGCCGGGATGAACGTCGAGAACATCGAGAACCGCGCGGTGTCCTGCCCCGGCATCTTCATGCTCAGGTAGTAGGGCGGCTGCAGCAGCTCCTTGCTGCGCGGGTCCTTCGGCGTCTGCCAGCGGTTGTCGAGCTGCGCGAACGAACCAGCGTCGTCGATGTGGTAGACCCCGAGCATCTGACGCTGCACCTTGAACAGGTCGGTCGGATAGCGCACGTGGCTCATGAGGTCGCCGGACATCTCGCTGATCGGCTTCAGCGTCGACGGGTACACCTTCTGCCAGGTCTTGAGCACCGGGTCGGTCTCGTCCCACGCGTACAGCGTGACCGAGCCGTCGTACGCGTCGACGGTGGCCTTGACGGAGTTGCGGATGTAGTTGATCTGGTCGATCGCCAGCGACGGGGTCGGCGTGCTCGAATCGGCGATCGCCTTCGACAGGCTGATACCGGTCGAGTACGGGTACGAGTTGCTCGTCGTGTATCCGTCGACGATCCAGACGACGCGGCCGTCCACGACGCTCGGATACGGGTCGGAATCGATCTCGAGGTACGGCGCCACCTTCTGCACGCGGGTCGTGGGGTTGCGGTCGTAAAGGATCTGCGACTCCTCGTTGACGAGGTTCGAGAACAGGATCTGCTCCGACTGGAACTTCAACGCGTACAGCAGCTTCGTGAACGTGTTGCCCACGGAAGGGCCGCCGTCGCCGGTGAAGGTCGTCGTCGTGTTGCTCTCGCCATCGGTGCCGCTGGCGTAGTCGATCTCGACCGGCTTCGAGCCCTCCGGCGCGCCCACGATGGAGTACTCGGGCGAGTTCTCGCCGAAGTAGATGCGGGGCTCGTACTGCTGGTCGGAGCTCAGCGTGCCCGAGGTCGGCATGCCGCGCTCGAGGAACACCGGCTCGCCTGAGGTCGTGCGATCGTTGCCTGCCATCGCGAGCAGACCGTAGCCGTGCGTGTACACCGCGACACGGTTGTTCCACGTGCCGCTGTCGCCGAGGTTCTTCAGGTCCAGATCGCGCACCGCGACCACCGTGTCCTGGCTCGCGCCGTCGATCTGGTAGCGGTCGACGTCGAGCGTCTTCGGGAACTGGTAGTAGTCGCGGGACTGATCCTGCTGGCGGATGACCTCGCTGACGATCTTCGGGTCGATGATGCGGATGGATGCCGTCGTGTCGGCGTCCTCGCGCAGCTGGCCCGCCTCGGCATCCGTCTTCGCCGTGAACGGCGTGACCTCGACGTGGGAGAGCCCGTACGCCTCCTTCGTGCCGTCGATGTTGCGCTGGTAGTAGTCGGCCTGATAGGCGTTCTGGTTCGGCTTCACCTGGAAGGTGTTCACCACCCACGGATAGCCGACGCCGACGACGAGGGAGGCCACGACGAGCAGGGCTGTTCCGGCCAGCGGGAAGCGCCAGCGGCCGATCGCCGCGGTGACGAAGAACAGCACGGCGACGACGGCCGCGATGACGGCGAGGATCGCGAAGCCAGGGATCGTCGCGTTCACGCTCGTGTACGCCGCTCCCGTGATGCGGTCCTCCGGGGTGACGAGCGTCTTGTAGCGGTCGAGCCACAGGCTCACGGCCTGCACGACCAGATAGAGGCCGGCGAGCACGGCGAGCTGGATGCGGGCGGACTTCGAGATGCGCAGCTCGCCCTGTCCGACGCGCACCGAGCCGTAGAGGTACGACACCAGCGCGGTCACGATCAGGCACAGCAGCAGCACCGCCGAGACGAACGCGAGCAGGATCTCGTAGAACGGCATCGCGAACATGTAGAAGCCGGTGTCGAGGCCGAACTCCGGGTCGACCTCGCCGGTTGCGACGCCGTTGGCCCACAGCCAGACGATGCGCCACTGGCTGGCCGCGGAGAAACCGGCGAAGAGCCCGAAGAACACGGGCATGCCCCACATGGCGAGGCGCCGCAGCGGCTCGATGACCTCCTGATAGCGGTCGAGCTGCGAGCTCAGGCGCACGTAGACCGGACGGAGGCGGTACGCGAGCTGGATGACCACGAACAGCGGCACCGCCATGCCGAGGAACCCGATCACGAACATCAGCGCGATCGCGGACCACTGCGTGGTGAGCACGTCGGCGAAGCCGAGCTGGTCGAACCAGAGGAACTCGGTGTACAGCGAGGCGAACACAAAGAAGGCCGCGATCAACGCTGCGAGGATGGCCACCGAGATGCCGATGATCCGTCGGGATGTCCGAGGCGTGGCCGGGTTCATTGATGAGGTCGAGGTCACCCGTCCATCCTAGGCGCGCCCGACTGTGCACCGGCTCCGGATCCGCCGAGGGCGCAACAGCCGACGACGGAGCACGCTCAGCTGCAGGCGGGGAGGGCGCCCACATCGCCGCCGTCGGCGATGACCTCGAGGGCGTGCAGCGATTCGTCGAGGGTCGCTGTCTTCACGACGGTGAGCCCGTCCGGCACGTGGCCGACCACCTCGTCGCAGTTCGAGGCCGGGGCGAGGAAATAGTCGGCGCCCGCATCCCGCGCGCCGTAGAGCTTCTGACGGATCCCCCCGATCGGCCCGACCGTGCCGTCGGCCTCGATCGTGCCGGTGCCTGCGACGTCGGCCCCGCCGTTGAGCTCCCCGGGGGTGAGCGTGTCGATGATCCCGAGGGCGAACATCATCCCGGCGCTGGGGCCGCCGACGTTGTCGAGCTGGATGGTGACGTCGAAGGGGAAGTCGTAATCGGTGCGCAGCGAGACGCCGATGAGCCAGGTCGTCTCGCCGTCGGCCTCGTGCTTGTCGGGTGCGATCTCGATCCGGTGCTCATCGCCGTCGCGCCGGATCGTGAGCTCGACCGCAGCTCCCTCGCTCTGCTGGATCGTCTCACGCAGCATCTTCGCGGAGGTCACAGCGGCACCGTCCACGGCGGTGATCACGTCGTCCGCCTCGAGGACGCCGTCGGCCGGGGAGTCCTCCACCGCTGCCACCACCACGACCTCTGCGCCGGTGTCGTAGCCGAGCTCGCCCAGCGCCGCAGCGGTCGCCTCGTGCTGCGAATCGACCATCAGGGTGGCGTTCTGCGCGTCGCGCTGCTCGGTCGTCACCCCTTCGGGGAAGACCGAGTCCAGCGGGACGACCGCCTTCGAGGCATCCATCCAGGCGAGCGCGAGCTCGAACCAGCTCGGCGTGCGCTCGCGATTGCCTACCACCTGCACGGTCGTCAGATCGAGCGACCCTGCGGTCTCGTAGGTGTCCGCGCCGTCGACGCTGATGAGCGGGATCTCCTCGCCGTCCTCGTCGGAGGCGCTGCCCAGCGTGTTGTACACGGGGCCGGGTCGCTGGATCACGTACGGCGTCGGCAGGAAGGTGAGGACGACCAGCGCGATGAGCGCGACGACCAGCGACCAGGCGCCCAGTCCGAGCTTCACAGACCGGGTTCGTTCCACAGCATTCCTCCGTCGTTCGCGAGCGGCGTACAGCGAACGAGGTCGCGGGCCTGTCTCTGTGACTAGCGTAGATCCCGCACGCTTATGGCGTACTGAGAGGGCGAGCGACATGGCAGACAACGACCCCACCCCTGAGGACTTCCAGGAGTTCCTGCGGCGCATGATGAACGGGCAGGGCGGCGACATCGACCCGCAGCAGCTGCGGGACATGCTCGGCGGCATCGAGGGCATGCAGTTCGACCCCGCCATGATGCAGACGATCATGTCGCAGCTGCAGGGTGCGCTCGGCGGCGATCCGTGGCAGAGCGCGCTGCGGCAGGCGCTGCACATCGCCAACCGTGAGGGGCAGGGCATCAGCGACGGCTCGCGCACCTCGCTCGCCGACTCCTTCGCGCTCGCGAACCTGTGGCTCGGCGAGGCCACCACGATCTCCGATCTCAACGAGCAGCCGCGGGCGATGACGCGCGGCGAATGGGTCGAGGCGACGCTGCCGGTCTGGAAGGAGATCGCCGAGCCGGTCTCGACGAGCATCGCCGATGCGCTCACCAGCGCCCTGGACACGCAGGTCCCCGAGGAGATGCGCGCGCTCGTGCAGGGCGCGGGCAAGCTCATGCGGGGCCTGGGCGGCTCGGTGTTCGCCGCGCAGTTCGGCCAGGTGCTCGGCAACCTCTCGCTCGAGGTGGTCTCCGGCGGCGACGTCGGCATCCCCGTGCTCCCCGCCGGCACCGCCGCGGTGATCCCGCAGAACCTCACCGCCTTCGGCGAGGGCCTGGAGATCCCCGGCGATCAGATCGCCCTGTACCTGGCCACCCGCGAGCTCGCCTACGCACGCCTGTACCGGCACGCGAAGTGGCTGCACCTGCACGTGATGTCGCAGATCACCGACTTCGCCCGCGGAGTCACCGTCGACGTCGGCGCGCTCGAAGACGTCGCGAGCCGGCTCGATCCGTCGAACCCCGAGGAGCTGCGCGCGGCGATCGAGGGCGGGGCGCTGCTGCCGGCGCAGACCGAGGCGCAGCGCGAGGCGCTGGCCCGGTTGGAGAACCTCGTGGCCACGATCGACGGATGGGTCGACGTCGTGACCGCCGACGCGACGGCGCGGCTGCCCGAGAGCGTCCGCATCGCCGAGGCCGCTCGCCGCCGCCGCGCCGTGGGCGGGCCGGCCGAAGACGCGCTCGGCGCCCTGGTGGGCCTGAAGCTGCGGCCGCGTCGGCTGCGCGAGGCGTCGGCGATGTGGCGGGCCGTGACGGATGCTGTCGGCACGGCGGCCCGCGACTCGCTCTGGGACTACCCCGACCTCATGCCGCAGGCATCCGACATCGACGACCCGGCCGCGCTGATCGCCCGCCTGCAGGCGAGTGCGCGTGGGGAGCAGCCGGCCGCCGATGAGATGGACGAAGCGCTCGCGCGCCTTCTCGACGGCGAGGATTTCGGGGACGAGGGCGGCGCAGAGGACGGCGCGGGCGAGAAGCCGGTCTGAGCCGGCACTCGTCCTGCACAGCCGAGAAGTTATCCACCGATCACGACGACGCGCCCCGCAGCCGTGCGCAGGTGCCGAGAATCGGTGGCATGTCTCCGCTGTCCCCGACGACGATCACCCGCCTCGACCCCGGCGTGCCGCTGCTGTGGCGCGATGCCGACACGGTGCAGCTGGGCGCGTCAGGAGAGATCCGTCTCGATGTCGACGCCGAATGGGTCGTGCCGCTGCTGGCGCGGATGGCGGAGGGCTTCCGCATGAACGCGTTCGACGTCGTCGCGCACGGCGCCGGCGCACCTCGGCGCGAGGCCCGGATGCTGCTGGCGCGGCTGCGTCCGCTGCTCGTCGACGACGACGCCGTGCCGACCCCGGTCTGGGTGGAGAGCATCGGCCTCTCCGACCCGCGCATCGAGTTCCGCCTGCGCGAGGCGCTGATCGACGAGGGCCTGCCGGCCGGCGACCGCGCAGAGCGGACGCACTGCGGCGTCATCGTCGTGCAGGGCGCCGCCGCCGCCGTCCAGCTCGCACGCTATCTGCGCGAGGACCTCGCGCATCTCCCCGTCGCGCTCGAGCGCGGCCGCACCACCGTCGGCCCCCTCGTCGTCCCCGGCGAGACGCCGTGTCTGAGCTGCCGCGACGGGCACGAGCGCGATCGAGATCCGGCATGGCCGCGGCTGCACACGCAACTCATCGGCCGCTCCCCAGGGCCGGTGAGCCTCGCCCGGATCGCCGAGGCCGCAACGCTCGTCGCGCGACTGTTCGCCGAAGGCGCGTCGGCAGGGAGCTTCGTCGAGGTCAGCGCGTCGGGCGGGAGGGTGTGGCGTTCGATGACGTTTCACGAAGAATGCCGGTGCCGCGCGCCGCAGCCCCGATCTCCGCGAGAAAACGCGACGGCGCCCGCTCCCCCCGACCCGCCGAACGCGACCACGACAGCGCGAGCGTTCGCGCGGCGCGCGTGACGCCGACGTAGGCGAGGCGTCGCTCCTCGTCGATGGCGTCGAAGCCGGTCGCATAGGAGATCGGCAGCGCACCCTCTGCCCACCCTGCCAGGTAGACGTGCGGCCATTCGAGCCCCTTGGCCGCGTGCAGGGTCGACAGCGTCACCGTGCGCAGCGCCGGCTCGTGCTGGTCCTTGGCGCGCGCCATGAGCGCGTCGCTGAAGCTGCGCAGCGTCTCGCCGGGCGCGGCCTCCTCTGCCAGGCGCAGGATGGCGCGCCTCGCCTCCCAGCCGTCGCGCTGCGCACCGCCCGCTGCCGGAGGCTCGTCGGTGAGTCCGAGCTCGCGCAGCACCCGCTGGACGCCGGAGAGGAAGTCGTGCTCGGTCGGCGCGACGGCGGCTGCGCGCAGCGCGAGGATCGCCTGACGCACCTCCGGCATGGCGAAGAACCGGGTGCCGCCGAGCACCGTGGTCGCCACGCCCTGCGCGGCGAGCGCCTGCTGCAGCACGGCCGATTGCGCGTGGGCGCGGTACAGCACGGCGATATCGGCCGGAGAGGCGCCCGCTTCGATGCGCAGGGCGACGGCGGCGGCGATGCCTGCGGCCTCGTCGCTCTCGGTGTCGTAGGCGGTGAGGGTGGGGGCGTCGGCGGTGAACGACTCGCGGGCCGGCACGAGCTCGAGGGCTCCCGGTCGGCCGCGCATGAGCGCGTTCGCCGCGGCGAGGATCGGCGCCTGCGAGCGGTAGTTCGTCTCCAGCCGCACCACCGTCGCGTCGGGGTGCCTTCTCTCGAACTCGAGGAGGAACCGCTGGTCGGCACCGGCGAAGGAGTAGATGGTCTGGCTCGCGTCGCCGACGACGCAGATGTCGCGCCGGTCTCCGAGCCACAGCTCGAGCAGACGGTTCTGCAGGGGCGACACGTCCTGGTACTCGTCGACGGTGAAGTGGCGGTACTGCTCGTGCACCGATGCGGCCACCCGCGGCTCGGCCTCGAGCATGCCGGCGCATGCCAGGAGCACGTCTTCGAAGTCGAGCTGGTGCCGCTCGTCCTTGAGCGCCTCATAGGCACGCTGCAGCTCGGCCAGCTGGGTCGCGTCGACGCCGGTCACCGTGCGCCCGAGGGCCGCGTGCTGGTCGATCGACAGCATCGAGACCTTGCGCCATTCGATCTCCGACGCGATATCGCGCAGCGTCGCCGTGCTCGGCCGCAGCCTCATCGCATCGGCAGCCTGCCCCAGCATCCGCACCTTGTTGTCGATGAGTCCCGGTGCGGGAGCTCCTGCCAGCGTCGGCCAGAAGAAGTTCAGCTGGGCGAGGGCTGCAGCGTGGAAGGTGCGCGCAGCGACGCCTTCGACGCCGAGGGCGCGCAGCCGGCCGCGCAGCTCGCCCGCGGCCTTGGCCGTGAACGTCACCGCCATCACCCGCGAGGGCGAGTAGGCGCCGGTGTCGACGCCGTGGGCGATGCGGTGCGTGATCACGCGGGTCTTGCCGGTGCCGGCGCCGGCGAGGACGGCGACGGGCCCGCGCAGGACGGATGCCGCCTGCCGCTGCCGTTCGTCGAGCGCATCGAGCGCGCTCAATGCTGCGGGCTCCGCTCGCGGTGCCAGAGCTCGATGAGGCGCCTGGCGATCGACGCGCGGCCGGGAAGGGCGACGGGTCCCTCTCCCTCCAGCGCTGCGCCGATCTCGTCGCGGGTGAACCAGCGCACGTCGACGATCTCCTCGCCGTCGGCGCGTGCGGCGCTCTCGTCGTCGACGACGGCGCGGAAGCCGAGCATCAGCGAACGGGGAAAGGGCCAGGGCTGCGATGAGACGTACGTCACCGCGCTCAGGCGGATGCCTGCCTCCTCCTCGAGCTCTCGATGAACGGTCGACTCCAGGGACTCGCCGGCCTCGGCGAACCCTGCGAAGCACGAGTACATGCGTCCGCCCCAGATCGCATTGGCTCCGAGCAGCAGCCGTTCTCCGTCCGCGCTCTCCGGCGCGACGATGACCGCAGGGTCGGTGCGCGGGAAGTGCTCGCGGGCGCAGACGAGGCAGCGGCGCGACCAGCCCGCCTGACGCAGCTCGGTCGCGCCCCCGCACGCGGGGCAGAACGGCGCGTCGCGCACCCAGGCGTCCACCGCGAGCGCCTCGACGAGCAGCTCGTTCTCGAACGCGTCGAGGACGCCGCCGAGGCCGCGGAGTCCGAGCCACGTGTCGTCGGGGGCGCTGTCGACGCTGCCGTGCTCCGGTGCAAGGGAGGCGAGCAGGATCGGCGCGCCATCCGCACTGCGCCCGAGCAGCGCCCAGGTCGCGTCTGCGACCTCGTCGGGAGCGCGCAGCACCAGGTGCCCTGCGGCGATGAGCACGCGGGCCTCGCGCACGGCGAGGACGCGGGTGGCCGCGTCGGCGCGCAGCCGATCGATGATCCCGGGGGTGTCGCGGAGTTCGGCGGCCCGATCGATGGACGTGGGCGGACTGGTCATCGACTCCCTCTCTCACGGGCGTGGCGGAGGCTCGACCTCCGGCGAGCCGACCTACCCTGGGGGGATGGGACGCTCTGCATTCACTCTAGCCGCGGCCGTGACGGCGGCACTGCCCGGGGCGGAGGTGACGGGCGCTCGTGCCCTGACCGCCGACGGCGACGGACGTTTCGATGCGGCGGTGGCGACGCTGCGCGACGGCCGCGAGCTCGCCATCAGGGTCGCCGACGACGACGAAGCAGCGCGGGAGCTGGCCTCCGAGGCGCTGGCGCTGCGTGCACTGACGGCCGGCGCCCGTGCGATGCTGCCGTTCGCGGCCCCGGAGTACGTGGGCGAGACGCAAGTGCACGACGCCCCCGCTCTCGTCACGACGCTGCTGCCCGGCTTCCAGATCGACGCGGCGCTCGTGCCCGCAGGGCGCGGAGCCGCCGAGTCCATGGGCGCGGCGATCGCCGCCGTGCATGCCCTGCCCACCTCGGTTGTGCGCGGAGCAGGGCTGCCCGCGCGCTCGGCGCAGGAGACGCGCGAGGAGATCGAACGCCTCATCGACACCGCAGCGGCGACGGGGCGGGTGCCTGCCCGCCTGACCGTGCGCTGGCGGGATGCCGTCGCCGACGACGACCTGTGGCGATTCGAGTCCACGGTGACGCTGGGAGGCGCGCAGTCGGCGTCGTTCGTGTTCGCCGACGACGACGAACGAGGCCCGCGGGTCACCGGTGTGCTCGGCTGGCACGGCCTGTCGGTGGGAGACCCCGCCGTCGACCTCGCCTGGCTCTCGACCGCTCCCGAAGCGGCCGACGACGTGCTCGCCGCCTACGCCCGCGCCGCTGATCGCACCCCTGACGGAGCGATCGAGGTCCGCGCGCGACTGTCGGCGGAGCTGGAGTTCGCCCGCTGGCTCGTGCACGGCGACGCCCTGCACGACCCGGCGATCGTCGACGACGCGGCTGGTCTCCTGGAGGCGCTGGCGGAGGGGCTGCGCAGCGACGACCTGCGTGTGATCGCCGCCCGCAGCGAGGGCGTGGACTCGGCCATGGACGCCCTCGATCGCGTGCCGACCGGCGCGAAGGCCGCGGTGGACACCTCGATGCAGACCGACGCGTACACGCCGAGCGAGCTGTGGCGCGAGGAGGGCGCGACGGCGGAGGTCGCCGGCGCAGGGGTATCCGGCGCGGGGGTATCCGGCGCGGCGGACGACAGCGCGCGCCTCGGCTCGGTGGGCGACGATCACGGTGGCGCCTCCGGGAGGGAGATCGACCCCGCCGTGGCCGCGCACCGCGCCGAGGCGGCGATCCTTCCCACCGAGGACCTGTCGGACGTGCGCCCCGCCGACGGTTCGAGCGGTCCGATCGCACCGCTTCCCGAGCAGCCCGACGATGACGCCATCTCGCCCGAGGACGAGGCTCAGCGCGCCGCGCGCGCCGCGCTCCAGCGCTGGAGGAGCTCGGACTCCGAGTAGACCCGATCGCCGCGGATGACGAGGTCGTCAGCGACGTAGTAGAGCGCGACGTCGATCTCGTCCAGCGGCACACCGAAGCGGCGGTGGTACGCCAGCCGGTACAGCGCGAGCTGCAGCATCCGCTCCTCGCGCTGCGCCGCCGTGCGCGGCGACTTGCCGGTCTTCCAGTCCACGATCTCGATGCGTCCGCCGCGATCGTCACGACGGTAGACGGCGTCGAGCTTGCAGATGATGACGTGCTCCGCACCGCGGGCCGCCGCCCTTTCTGCGCCGACGTCCGCACCGGGATCGTCGTCGCCTGCGGCGCCGAGGGCGAAGTCGATCTCGATCTCGACCGCGATCGGCCTGAGCGGGCCCCACTCGCTGCGTTCGAACGTGGCCTGCAGCGCGTTCAGGTCGGCGGCATCGGCCGCGGAGACCTCGGCGGCATCGGCGAACGGTTCGTCGTCGAGCTCCCAGAGCGCCTCATCGATGCGCGCCCCCGCGCCCACCTGCTCGCTGCGCTGCTCCACCCACGCGTGGAAGAGCGTCCCGAGGCGGGTCTGCCGGTAGGGGCGCTCCGGCATCGGCCGCACGATGGACGACAGCGTGCCGCCGAAATCGGTGACGTAGTCCTTGAACCGCGACGCCGGCACCCTCGTCGGCGGCGCGGCATCGGTGCCGCGCAGTCGTGCCGCCCGCTCCTCGAGCAGCCGCGCGAGTTCGGCGCTCGGCGCCGGCGGATGCTCGGCGGCGGCACGGACGGCG
>NZ_JASGCY010000093.1:0-8938 GCF_047607465.1 Microbacterium sp.
CCCCACCTGCGCGTCGACGCCCCACTTCGCTGACGTCTCCCCGGTGGGGCGTCGCGGGCCAGGTGGGGCGTCGGCGGGCTGCGACGGGGGCGACGGGGGCGACGGGGGCGGGAGGAGAGCGGGGGCGGGAGTCAGGGGTGGGCGGCGATGAGGTGGTCGGCGGTTCGACGCGCCCAGGCCTCGGCATCCGCCAGCGACTCCACGGTGAGCGCCACCGGGGGTTCGTGGGCATCGACGACCGCGGCGATCGTCTCCACGATGCCGAGGAACGGCAGCCGGCCCTCGTGGAAGGCCTCAACGGCCTGCTCGTTGGCGGCGTTGTAGACGGCGGGGAACGTCGCACCCGCGCGTCCGACCTGCTTCGCGAGGGAGACAGCCGGGAATGCGGCGTCATCGAGCGGCTCGAACGTCCAGGAGGTCGCCTGCGTCCAGTCCAGCGGCCGCCCAACGCCCCCGATCCGGTGCGGCCAGTCGAGGCCGAGCGAGATCGGCAGCCGCATGTCGGGCGGCGAGGCCTGGGCGATCGTGGATCCGTCGATGAACTCGACCATGGAGTGCACCATCGATTGCGGGTGCACGACCACGTCGATGTCGTCGTAATCGATGTCGAAGAGCAGGTGCGCCTCGATGACCTCGAGCCCCTTGTTCACGAGCGTCGCGGAGTTCGTCGTCACGACCCGTCCCATGTTCCAGGTCGGGTGCGCGAGGGCCTCCTGGGGGGTGACCGTCTGCATCTCGGCGCGCGTGCGGCCGCGGAACGGGCCGCCGGATGCCGTCACGACGAGCCGTCGCACCTCGGCGCGGGTGCCGCTGCGCAGCGCCTGGGCGAGGGCGGAGTGCTCGGAGTCGACGGGCACGATCTGATCCGGCGCCGCGATGCCGCGCACGAGCTCGCCGCCGACGATGAGCGACTCCTTGTTCGCGAGGGCGAGAGTCCGTCCGGCCTTCAGCGCGGCGAGAGTCGATCCCAGTCCGATCGAGCCGGTGATGGCGTTGAGGACGACGTCGGCCTCGACGTCGCGGACCAGCTGCTCGGCCTCGGCGGCGCCGAGCGCCGTGGCCTCGACCCGGAACTGCTCGGCCTGGACTGCGAGCATCTCGGCGTTGGAGCCCGCCGCGAGACCGACGAGCTCGAAGCGGCGCGGATTGGAGCGGATGACGTCGAGCGCCTGAGTGCCGATGGAACCGGTGGAGCCGAGGACGATGATGCGACGCATGCCGCCAGCCTATGGCACGTCCCCGGCCCCTACAGGGTCACTGCGTGACGGCCTTCTGGTTCGCGAGGATGTCGATCACGAACACCAGAGTCTTCCCCGCGAGCTCGTGATCGCTCGAGCCCGCTTCACCGTAGCCGAGGGCAGGCGGGATGACGACGAGGATCTGCGAGCCAACCTTCTGGCCTTCGAGCGCCTGGACGAAGCCCTCGACGTAGGTGTTGCCGTCGATCGAGATGGGAGCGCCGTTCGCCCACGAGGAGTCGAAGCTGTCACCGGTGTCCCAATCCACGCCGTAGTACTGCAGCAGCGTCGTGTCGCCCGCGGTGACGGCGGGACCGTCGCCCTGCTTCAGCACCGCGATCTTCAGTTCGGTCGGCGCATCGCCGTCCGGCAGCGTCACGCTGGGCTGGCCGTCGTCAGCGAGCGTCACCTCGGGCATGCCCTCGACCGCTGGCTGGTCCTCACCCCACGCGGTGAGCGGGGTGACGCCGAGCACGTCGACGATATAGAACGCCGGGTTCGAGCTGTCCGAGCCGGGAAGGGCGACGGCCAGGCGGGTGCCGATCGTAGCGCAGCCGAGGATCTGGCCGAGTGCCGAATCCGCGGTCACCGCGTTCGGAAGCATGTCGTCCTCGGCGTAGCCCGCGTCGCCCAGGCGCTCGCCCGTCGTCGCGTCGAAGGCGCTGAGCGCATAGCGGACGTAGTCGCCGTCGGCGATCTCGTCGCCGTCGCCCTCGGTCACCACCGTGCGCTGAATCGCGTCGAAGGTCTGGTTGAGCTCGAAGGTCGCCGTGGAGACCTCGCCGAAGTTCCCCTCGACGGTGATGCTGTCTGAGACCGCGCCGGAGGCCGCGGTCGCGCTGCAGAGGTCGGCGCTGGCCTCGGCGGACGGTGTCGAGGTGGATTCGGGGGTCGTCGATCCCGAGCACCCCGCCAGCAGCAGAGTCGCGACGGCGACGGCGGACAGGATGCTTAGGGAGCGGATACGCACAGTTGACGACCTCGGATTCGGGGGTGGGACACCCCATCTTCTCTCATCCGCCTAGGTTCACGCTGAACGACGACCGGCTGGGATCTCATTCCGATCACGGCATGCACCGCGGGGTAGCCTTCTCTGATGAGCACTGAGCCCTCTGCGGAGCCCGATCCGTCACCCGAAGAGGCCCCGAAGCCGCGCCATGCCGGGTTCGCCTACGCACTCGGGCGGAGCCTGATCAGTCCGCTGGCCCGGATGCTGTACCGACCCCGTGTCGAAGGCAAGGAGAACGTCCCCCGCACCGGCGCGGTGATCTTCGCCAGCAACCATCTGTCGTTCATCGACTCGATCGCGATCCCGGTCGCCGCCCCCCGCACCGTGCACTTCCTGGCGAAGTCGACGTACTTCGAGGGCACCGGGCTCAAGGGCTGGGCGAGCAAGACCTTCTTCGAGTCCATCGGGGCGATCCCCGTGCGCCGCGGCGCCGGGCAGGCGGCTCTCGACGCGCTCGACCTGCAGCGCCAGCTCCTGGACGAAGGGCTCGCCGTCGCCCTGTACCCCGAGGGAACGCGCTCGACCGACGGGCGCCTCTACAAGGGCCGCACGGGCGTCGCCTTCCTCGCCCTGCAGACCGGAGCGCCGGTCGTGCCGGTCGGCCTGATCGGCACCGACAAGGTCATGCCCGTCGGCGCGAAGATGCCGACGATGAAGGAGCGCATCACCGTGAAGTTCGGCGAGCCGCTGGATCTCGCCCCGCACGGACCGGCCTCCAGCGGACGCGCCCGACGCCTCGCGACGGACGAGATCATGGCGGCCATCCACGCACTGTCCGGTCAGGAGCTCGCGGGCGCCTACAACGAGGCCCCCGCGCAAGGGGCCATCGAGAAGATCAGGCAGGCACTTCCGCACGAGCGGCGCTGACCGGTCACCGGGCCGAGGAGACCCGCGCCTCGTGCCGAACGGGGAAGTTCACCGAGTTCGCGATGAAGCACCACTCATGGGCCTGCGCGTGCGCGTGCTCTGCCGCCTCGATCATCGACGCCTCGGCGACGACGACCTCTGGCCGCAGCATCACCTCGACGAAGGCGCCGCTTCCCCGACCGTCCTCGCGCATCACGCCGGTGGCGCTGTCCCGGTACGACAGCACGACAACGCCCGCGCTCACGCAGGCGTGCAGGTATGACAGCAGGTGGCACTCGGACAGGGCTGCGAGCAGCAAGTCCTCCGGATTCCAGCGCGACGGATCGCCGCGGAACGGCGTATCGCTGGAGGCGAGCAGCGCTGGCTTGCCCTCGATGGCGATCGTCACGTCGCGGCGGTAGTCGCGATAGCCGCTCGTGCCGGCCCCGGTGTTGCCTGTCCACGTCGCGGTGAGGGCGTAGTGATGTTCTCCGAGCGGGGTCGCGGCCATGCCTCCAGTGTGCCATCGGTGCGCGGGGCGGACGATAGTCTGGGCTCGTGCTGGAGACTCTGACCGTTCAGGATGCCGTGGAACTCGCCGTCGTCGAGCGGAGCGGATTCGTCGAATCCCGACACGCCGGAGCCGCGGTGGTCCTCTCCCCCGAGGGCGAGATCGTCACCAGGCTCGGCGACGCCGACGCGCTCGTCCTCCCGCGCTCCGCGCTCAAGCCGTTGCAGGCGATCGCCTGCGTGACCGCGGGGGCACCGCTCGAGGGAGCCCAGCTCGCCGTGTCGACGGCGAGCCACGTCGGCACAGACCGACACGTCGCCCTCGTCCGCGACCTGCTCACCCAGGGCGGGCTCAACGAGGACGACCTGGGCTGCCCCGCCGCGTGGCCGCTCGATCCTCAGACGCGCAACGAGCTCGTGCGCGAGCACGGCGCCCCGAGCCGCATCCGCATGGGCTGCTCCGGTAAGCACGCCGCGATGCTCCGCGCCTGCGTCGCGACGGGCTGGCCCGTCGTCGGCTACCTCGATGCGGCGCACCCGCTGCAGGTGCACATCCGCGAGGTCATCGAGCGGCTGGCCGGCGAGAAGATCGCGCTCACCGCCGTCGACGGCTGCGGCGCCCCCGTGCACGCGATCACCCTGACCGGGCTCGCCCGCGCCATGCACCGCATCGGCGGCGCCTCCGAGCGCTCGCCCTTCGCTCTGCACCGCGTCTCGGGCGCCCTCGTGCGCGCGGTGCGGGAGAACCCATGGACGATCGAGGGTCCAGGAAAGCCCGACACGGTGGCCGCCGAGAAGCTCGGCGTGTTCTCGAAGTACGGTGCCGAGGGGATCATGATCATGGTCGCCCCGAACGGCACGACCGTCGCGCTGAAGACTCTCGACGGCTCGTCCCGCGTCGGCGCGCTCGTCGCGGCGACGCTGCTGGCACGATCCGGCGCCGTGTCCGAGGCGGATGCCGCCTCGTTCGTCGAGTCCCTTCCCCTCACCGTGCACGGCGGCGGGGCGGATGTCGGCAGTATCCGCGTCAGTCCGGCTCTCTGACGCCGTCCCGCGGGGCGAGGGCTCTCAGCACCACGCGCTGCGGCAGCCCACCGTCGCGCAGCGACCACGCCCGCCCCGCGTGCGTTCGCGCATACGGCGGGGTGTCGCGGATGCCGGCAAGCTGCCGCAGGTCGGCGGGGCCCTCGGCCCTGATCAGCACCTCCCCCTCGGCGCGCACCCGCTGCCACGCCGTCCAGTTGCGCTGCCACGTGTCGGCGTCGGCCACAAGGATCACGAACGGCGCGGCACCGGTCGGCTCCGCCGGAGCGAGCACGACCTCGCAGTCCTCGTGCGCCGCGCGCAGGGCACGGGCGGCGCTGTGCGGCCCCGAGGTGACCACCGCCGTCAGGGCCGCCGTCGGCCGCCACCACGGGGCCGCCGCCTCATCGATGGTCGCCGCCAGATCTGAGGCCGCCGCATCATCGGCTGCCGTTCCGCTCTGCGGCTCCGCGCTCTCGTCGACCCACGCGATTTGCACCTCGCGCTCGCCGATGATCGCACGACCCGGCAGTCGATCCCGGTCGAAGTCCGCGCTCTCCCCGCCCGCGGCCAGATGCTCGACCCGGCTGGACATCCGCAGCAGCACCCGCCGCGGCAGGGCGTCGAGCAGCCGACCGACCGGGCCGGCGGCGCGCGCGGCGGTGATCACGAACGTCGTGCCAGCGCCGCCGCGGAGGATCTGCTCCCATCGCTGGATGAAGAGCTGCGCATGCTCTGGAGGGAGCTCCGCCACCAGCGCGTCGATGTCGTCGCAGAGCACGAGATCGGGCACCGGTCCCCGGCGCTCGGCGAGAGCGGTCACCGCGTCCCATGCGGCCTCGATCTCTCCGGGGATCCACAACGCCGACCGATGCTGATGCGCGAGCGTCCGCAGGAGGGCCGTGCGCCCCGATCCAGGGGCGCCGAGCACCGCGAGCCCGCGGTCGACGCCGACGCGCAGCGTCTGGATCGGCTGCCGCTGCCGCTGGGGATCATCGGCCTGGCCGAGGATGATCTCGCCGGCAGCGGCCCCTGGCAGAGCGTCGAGGCGGACGACGGATCCGAGAGCGGGCAGCCAGGGGCTCGCCGCGGCCTCCGCGTGCGACCAGCGCATCCCGATCGCGCGGAGGTCGGCGGCGGTCGTCAGCGCGACCCGCATGGCGACCGGCTCCGCATCCTGCGGGCGCCTGGTCAGCGCGAGCCCGCGCGAGGACGCACCACCGGGGATCTCCGCCGCGGCATCCGTCCCGATCACGAGGCGGCTGTCGGCC
Source organism: Microbacterium sp. (assembly GCF_047607465.1). Lineage (GTDB taxonomy): Bacteria > Actinomycetota > Actinomycetes > Actinomycetales > Microbacteriaceae > Microbacterium. The sequence goes on from NZ_JASGCY010000093.1 coordinate 5,898, forward strand.
GGATCGCCGACGCGCAGGCTGACCCGCAGCGGGCAGTTCGCCGCGAGAGCGTCGCGGATGACGCCAGAGGCGCGCTGCGTGCCGATGATGAGGTGCATGCCCAACGCGCGTCCCCGTGCCGCGATGTCGGTGAACACGGCGCCGAGGTCGGTGTGCTCCTGCAGGAGCGCGGCGAACTCGTCGACCACGATGACCAGGCGCGGCAGATCGGCCTCTCTGACGTCGCGCACGCCCTGCGCCGCCAGCACCGCCTCGCGCCTGCGGAGCTCGGCGGTGAGGCTCGATACGCCTCGACGAGCCCCCGCCTCGTCGAGATCGGTGATGACCGCGACCACCTGGGCGAGCTCGCGCAGCGGCTCGAACGCCGTGCCGCCCTTGAAGTCGGCGAGGACGAACAGCACGCGGTCTGGCCCGTGGGCGGCGGCGATCGCGGTGACCCATGACACCAGCAACTCGCTCTTGCCCGTGCCCGTGGTGCCGGTGACGATGGCGTGCGGGCCGTCCTCGACGATGTCGAGCACGACGTCGCCGCGCTCGCCTCGGCCGATCATCGCCGGCAGCGAGTGCGCGCCGGTGCGCTGCTCGAGCGCGCCGAGGGCGACCGCGTCCGGCAGCGCATCGATGCTCTCGTCGGTCTGCGCGCGCAACGCCGCGACGGCGCGGGCCTGGGCGGCAGAGAGCCCTTCGACCGTCAGCTCGCGAAAGCCATCGGGGGTGCGCAGCGTCGCGCTGCGCGGCTCGCGGACGTCGAGCACGGTCGTGACGCCCTCTGGGACGTCGTCGGCGCCCGCGCCGAGCCAGATGACCGCGTCGGACGGCGGCCGCGGCTCGCCGATGCGCGCAATGCCGAGACGAAGGGCGTCGCGGCGGGGTCCGGCATCGAAGCCGTCCAGCCCGTAGGCGACGAGCCCCTCGCTGATCAGCGCGATCTGCGCAGGGCCGAAGCGCAGGAGCAGCTGGACGACCAGCGCGCGCAGGACCGCCTCCGCCAGGGGCGCCGCGGCCCGCAGGCAGATGCCGCCGCCGAGAGCGACGGCGATCGGCGCGTCGTCGAGGGTGCCGCACCGGGTCTGGAAGGCCCGCGCCCGCTCGTCATCGCCGCCGGTGGCGCGGATGCCGCTGCGCGTCGCGCCTCGGCCCACGACGACGAGGGTGGCGGCATCCGCCCGCTCCGCCCCGCGCAGCGGCGGGTTGCGCAGCGCCGAGGCGGCATCGGGATGGCGGAGGTCCTGCGCCTCGCGCTCCTCGTCGTGGCGACGGCCGCGTTCGCGCTCCGCCTGCTCCCAGGCGATCTCGTTCGCCGAGGCCGCCGCTCTGCGGGCCTTGCGCCGCGCACGGGCGCCGTCGATGAGGGAGGCGCCGATCATGAGCGGGCCGAGGGCGGCGAAGCACAGGGCGAACAGGGAACCGGTGACGAGCCACATCACCACGCCACCGGCGACGGGGACGATCGCCGCCATGAACGGCACGGTCGGGCGCTTCGCCTCGGCGGGCGCTGCGGGGATCACGATCGGCAGGGAGTCCATACCTCCAGTGCACACCATCGCGCCGTACGGTGTGCGGCCATCCCCAAGCGGATGCCGCGAAACGGGTCTCAGCCGGCGGATCCGCCTTCTGTGGAGGAAGAGTCCGCATCGACCTGCACGACGACGAGAGTGACGTTGTCACGGCCGCCGTTCTCCAGCGCCGCCGCGAGCATCGCATCCGCCGCGGGCCCTGGCAGCGGGTTCGCCGTGAGGAAGTGCTGGATGCCGTAGTCGGTGAGCTCCTTGGTGAGTCCGTCGGAGCAGATGACGAAACGGTCGCCGGATTGCACGTCGATCGCTACGTAGTCGGGAGCGGTGAGCTCGCTCGCACCGACCGCGCGCGTGATCACGTTGCTGTACGGGTGCCCCTCAGCCTCCTCCGGGCTGATCTTGCCCGAGGCGATCAGCTCCTGCACGACCGAGTGATCGGTGGTCACCTGGACGAGGCGGTCGTCGCGGAGCAGATAGACCCGCGAATCGCCGATGTTCAGCGCGACCCAGTGGACGTCGTCGCCGTCATCCTCGAGGAAGATGCCGGTGAGCGTGGTGCCGGTGCCCTCGTCGGTCGTCTCCGGGTGCGCGGCGATGTCGTCGACAGCGAGGGCCAGAGCGTTCTCGATCGCTGCGCGCGTGACGTCCTCGGCTGCGACGAGCGCCTCGAGCCTCGCCACCGTGCGCTGGCTGGCGATCTCGCCGCCGGCGTGTCCGCCCATGCCATCCGCGACGACGAAGAGCGGGTACTCCGCGAGGAAGGAGTCCTGATTCGCGTCGCGACGCAGGCCCACATCGGTGACCCCCGCCCATGACAGCCGGAAGCCGCCCTTGGCACGAACGACGTCTCGCGTCTTCGTGATCGCCTTAGACACCTGCTGCCTCCGAACTGCCTGCGGCGATTCGGGGGCCTACAGGATCCAGAGCCATCGTAGCGCGCAGCGGCGGGGCCGGACGACACGACCCCCGCCCGGAGCCGGGGGCCACCGTGGCCGATCGTCGCGAGGTCAGGCCGAAGACTGCGTCGCAGCGAAGAGCCCCGGCGTCCTCGACGGGGCCGGGGCTCTTCGCTGCGCGGAGTCCTACTTGATCCAGCTCGGAGCCAGGTAGAACTTGCCCTCCTGGCCGACCGCGAGCTGCGGCGGGACGTTGATCGCATGGAGGATGCCGATGATCAGCTGACCGATGGGCAGAATCGCGTACAGGATCGCGGCGATCCCGAATGTCACGATGCTCAGCACGCCGACCGCCGCGTAGGCGATGACCACGATGATCTGGTAGTTCAGGTTCGCGGCATTCGCGCGCTCGTAGTTCGCCGGCACCTTGCCCTTCTCGATGAGGAAGAAGACCAGAGCCGGGATCCAGCCGAAGAACACCGACAGCCAGAGGTTCAGCACGATGTTCGGCTGGACGGGGGCGCCGTATACGGGCTGTGCGCCGTACGGGGCGCCGGCCGGTGCGCCGTAGCCGGGCGCGGGCGCGCCCTGCGGCGGCTGACCGTACGCCGACGCGGGCTGGCCGTAG
>NZ_JASGCY010000094.1:0-34451 GCF_047607465.1 Microbacterium sp.
GGGGGGGGCCCGTGGGGCCGGGGGGGTGGGGGGGGGGGGGGGGTAAAACACCGCCCCCCGGGGGGGGGGCGGGGGGGGTTTTTTCCCCACCCACCGACCGCGCACCCGGCGGGCACCTGGCGCGCACCCGGCGGGCAGCAGTTATCCACACAGTGAGTTGTCCACAGAACGCGGGAGAACACGCATATCCGGCCACGGCGAAGCACGCACAGCACCCAGCATGGAGCGATGCGGCACCGAATCCCTCTTCCTCCCGCGCTCGGCACCAGTTTCACCGTGCGGGATGCCGCCGCGGTCGGCATCCATCGCAGTCGGCTGAACGCCGCCGATCTCGCACGCCCCTTTCATGCCGTGCGCTCGCAGTGCGCACCGACAACACCGCGCGAGAGGGTTCAGAGCCTGGTAGCGCGCTTGCGCCCTGAACAGAGCGTCAGCGGTCGCACAGCGCTGCACATCTGGGGGTACCCCTACCCTGTGCCGTGGCGACTCGACGACGACATCGACATCGTCGTCCCGACGGATGCTGTGCGCCCCCGGCTGCGCGGTGTGAAGGGCCGCCGCCTCGCGCGTGATCGCTTCCGCCGCTGGTGGGTCGAGGGAGTGCCGGTCATCGATCCCCTCTCGGCGCTCTTCTTGTGCAGCACGGAGCTCAGCGACGACCAGTTGGTGATGCTGCTCGAGGCGATGATGACGTCAGCCGACAACTACCCAGGGCTCGCCACAGGGCGACCGGTCTTCTCCCGCGAGATGATCCTGCAGAAGCTGCTCGAATGGGGTCGATTCGCAGGGTGCGCCAGGGTGCGTGCCGCGCTGGCACGGGCGCGAGAGCACGTCGAGTCACCGAAAGAGACAGAGACCCGCCTGCTGCTGATAGCGAACGGACTGTCGGAGCCTGTCGTGCAGCATCCTGTCTTCGATCGGGGGAGGCTCGTTGCCCGGGTCGACCTCGCCTATCCGCACCTGAAGATCGCGATCGAGTATGAGGGCGATGGGCACCGGCGCAGCCCCGCGCAGTGGCGACGCGACATCCAGCGTCAGCGCGAGTTGGAAGACCTCGGCTGGATCGTCATCCGCCTGACCGAGCTCGACCTGCGTGACGGCGGGACCGTCCTGATCGCGCGAGTGCGCCGCGCCATCGCGTCGCGATGACCCCCCCCGCCCCCGCCCCCGCCCCCGCGCACATGCGTGGCCAAAGGGGCACCCGCCACGCGCGTCCTGGGTGCGAAATTGACCACCGCCGCGCCGGATCGACAACCGGATCGACGCGGGAGGGCGCGGCAACGGGAGGGCGGGGAATGCCCCGCCCTCCCGCGCGGTTGCCAGAGGTGATGACGACCTCCACCGCTCTCTCCGTCCTCGACCTCGTTCCGGTGCGCACCGGGCAGACCAGCGCCGAGGCGATCACCGCCTCCCTGCGCCTCGCCCAGACGGCGGACCGGCTGGGCTACCGCCGGTACTGGTTCGCCGAGCACCACAACATGCCGGCCGTCGCCTCCACCGCTCCCCCGGTGCTGATCGCGGCCGCGGCGACGCGCACCACGAGCATCCGCCTGGGTTCCGGGGGAGTCATGCTCCCCAATCACGCCCCGCTCATCGTCGCCGAGCAGTTCGCCGCCCTGGAAGCGATCGCCCCCGGGCGCATCGACCTCGGTCTCGGCCGCGCGCCGGGCAGCGACCCGGTGATCACCCAGCTGCTGCGCGGCTCGGGCACGACGAGCGATGTCGATCAGTTCCCCCGGCATGTGCAGGACATCGGCGCCCTCTTCGGCGGCGACGGCGCAACCGTGCGCTTCACCTCTGGAGGCGAGTACACGGTGCGCGCGACGCCGGCGGCAACGGGTGCGCCGGAGATCTGGCTGCTCGGATCGAGCGACTACTCGGCGCAGCTCGCCGCGTCGCAGGGCCTGCCCTACGTCTTCGCGAACCATTTCTCCGGCCAGGGGCTCGAGCGCGCGCTCGACCTGTACCGCAGCGGGTACCGGCCGAGCGAGGAGCACCCCGAGCCGCGCACCTTCCTCACGGTGAACGCGGTTGCCGCCCCGACGCAGGAGGAGGCCGAGGCGCGGGCCCTGCCGCAGCTGCGCATGATGTCGCGGCTGCGTCTGAACAAGCCGCTGACCCCGCTGGAGACCGTCGAACAGGCAGCGTCGGCGGAGTCGGATGCCGCAACCGATCAGGTCATCGCGGATGCTCGCGCGCGCTGGTTCGTCGGCACCGGCGAGTCCGTCGCCGCGGAGCTGAACGCGTTCGCCGAACGCTATGGCGTCGATGAGGTCATGCTCTCGCCGGTGGCCGGCTCCTCCGAGTCGGAGCTGCGCGACGCCTCACCGGGGCGGGTGCAGACCCTCGAACTCGTCGCCGCAGCGATCTGAGCGCCCACGGATGGTCCGTTCAGCCCTGGACCTCTTCGGGCGGCCTCACGACATCCTCTTCGTCAACCCCTGGTCTTTCGTCGGACGGGGGCGTAGCCTCGGCGCAACGGAAGGGGTTCGATGATGAGCACGACGAAGACCCTGGCACTGTGGGTCGCATACGGCACGAACGGAGTCGTCGGCAGCATCCGCCACGACGACGACGGCTACAACGTGGTGATGGCGGGTTCCGACGCTCCGCTGGGCACGTATCCGAGCCTGGCCTCCGCGAAGGGCGCGCTGCACGCGCACATGACGCCGGGCAGTTCCTGGCCGATCTTCCGCGAACACTGAGCGCGCAGACGGCCCTGCGCTCAGGACCCGGGTTCGCCGGAGAGGATGCCACGCAGCCAGTCGCGCGCCTCGACGAAGACCTCGTCGCCGTAGCGCTCCGGGTACTGGACGATCTGGCGATCGGCCCGCGGGTACGACCCGAGGAACACCACGCGCGGGCTGAACCGGCGGATGCCGAGCAGGGCGTCCGCCATCCGCTCATGGTTGACGTGCCCGTCGGCATCGATGACGAACCGGTAGCGCCCCAGCTCGTCGCCGATGGGCCGTGACTCGATGAGCGAGAGGTTGATGCCGCGGGTGGAGAACTGCTCGAGCATCTCCAGCAGGGATCCGGGATGGTCGTGCGGCAGCTCGACGATGAGCGAGGTCTTGTCGGCGCCGGTCGGTTCGGGCGAGCGCGCGGTGCGCGTGACGAGCACGAACCGCGTCACCGCCTGCTTGTTGTCGCCGATGTCCTCCGCGAGCACGTCGACGTCGTAGTGCTTGACGATGCCCGGCGGCGCGATCGCGGCTTGGGCGGGCGAGGACCCGTCGAGCACCCCGATGGCGGAGGCGACGTTCGATGCGGCGGGCACATGCGAGTGCCGCGGCAGATGAGCGCCCAGCCAGCCGTGGCACTGCGCATAGGCGACCGGATGCGCGGCGACCACGTGCACGTCCGAGAGCCGCGTGCCGCGGGGCGCGACGAGCACGAAGTTCACCTGCACGAGGTACTCCCCGACGATGCGCAGCCCCGGCAGCGTCGCCAGGGCGTCCTGCGTGGTCGAGACGCCGCCCTCGATCGAGTTCTCGATCGCGATCATCGCCGCGTGCGAGCGGCCGGAGAGCACGTCGTCGAGCGCCTCGCCCACATTGTGCACGGCACGCCAGTCCTGGCCGCGCGCCTCGGCGACCTGCTCGAGCGCCGCTTCGGTGAAGGTGCCTGCGGGGCCCAGATAGCTGTACGTGCGGCGTTCGGTCACGCGTTTCACCTTAGCCTCCTGCGCACCTCATCCCCAGCTGACGCCGCGGACTCGAAATCGAAGCGAAGGAAAAGGTGCGCACAAGCGCAACAGGAGGCAGACTGTGTGCATGACGAGCCGTGCCGGCCTCCCCGCGGAGGACACAGACCTCATCGACGTCGACGAGCTGATCGCCGCCTACTACGATCGCCAGCCGAATCCCGACTCCCCCTCTGAGCGGGTCGTGTTCGGCACCAGCGGTCACCGCGGCTCGTCGCTGTCGAACAGCTTCAACGAGAACCACATCCTCGCGACGACCCAGGCGATCGTCGACTACCGCAACGGCCAAGGCATCGCCGGCCCGCTGTTCCTCGGCCGCGACACGCACGCGCTGTCGCTTCCCGCCGAGCGCAGCGCCATCGAGGTGCTCGTCGCGAACGGCGTCGACGTGCGCGTCGACTCCCGCGACTCCTGGGTGCCGACCCCGGCTCTCAGCCACGCGATCCTCACCTACAACCGCTCCCTCGCCGCCGACGACGCGGGCCGCGCAGACGGCATCGTCGTCACCCCGAGCCACAACCCGCCCCGCGACGGCGGTTTCAAGTACAACCCGCCGCACGGCGGCCCCGCCGACACCGATGCCACAGGCTGGATCGCCGACCGGGCGAACGAACTGATCGCGAACGGACTCGAAGGAGTCAAGCGGGTGCGCTACGCCGATATCGACGCAGACGCCGTCGGCAGCTACGACTTCCGCGACTCCTATGTGCGTGACCTCTCGTCGATCATCGATATCGACGCGATCCGCGCCGCCGGTGTGCGCATCGGTGCCGACCCGTTGGGCGGAGCATCCGTGGAGTACTGGGCGTTGATCGCCGAGGTCTACGGTCTCGACCTGACGGTCGTGAACCCTGAGGTCGACCCGACCTGGCGCTTCATGACCCTCGACTGGGACGAGAAGATCCGCATGGATCCGTCGTCCCCGTCGGCGATGGCCTCGCTCGTCGCCAAGAAGGGCGACTACGACGTGCTCACCGGCAACGATGCGGATGCCGACCGTCACGGCATCGTGACGCCGGATGCCGGACTGATGAACCCCAACCACTATCTCGCCGTCGCGATCGACTACCTCTTCTCGCACCGCGCCGAGTGGCCGCGCGACGCCGCGATCGGCAAGACGCTGGTCTCGTCGATGATCATCGACCGGGTCGCCGGGTCCCTCGGCCGCCGTCTGCTCGAGGTCCCCGTCGGGTTCAAGTGGTTCGTGCCGGGCCTCCTCGACGGATCCGTCGCCTTCGGCGGCGAGGAGTCCGCCGGCGCCTCGTTCCTGCGCAAGGACGGCTCGGTGTGGTCGACCGACAAGGACGGGATCCTCCTGTGCCTGCTCGCGGCCGAGATCATCGCCGTGACGGGCAAGTCGCCGTCGGAGCGCTACCGCGAGCTGGAGGAGGCGTTCGGCGCCTCCGCCTACCAGCGCGTCGATGCACCTGCCTCGCCCGAGCAGAAGACGGCGCTGTCGAAGCTCGCCCCCGAGGCCGTCACCGCCGAGGCTCTCGCCGGGGAGCCGATCACGGCCAAGCTGTCGCACGCCCCGGGCAACGGCGCGGCGATCGGCGGCCTCAAGGTGCAGACCGAGCATGCCTGGTTCGCCGCACGCCCGTCCGGCACGGAGGACGTCTACAAGCTGTACGCCGAAAGCCTGCGCGGCCCCGAGCACCTGGCAACCGTGCAGGAAGAAGCCCGCGCCGTGGTCTCCGCAGCACTCGGCGGCGCCTGACGAGTGGTTCCTGAGCCCCCTTCGCCTCGCTGCGCACGCTCAGGAACCACGAAGCGACGAGACGAAGGACAAATCGTCAGCGGATGACGCGCACCCCGAAGCGCTCTGCGGCATCCGCCAGCCGCGCGTCGAAGGTGACGAGTTGCGCACTGGCGCGGATGGCCGCGAAGAGCACGCACGCATCAGGCATTTGCAACCGCGAACGATGACGCACCTCGGCGAGAGCAAGCGGATCGTCGAGGGTGTCGATGGGCTCGACGCCCATAGCCGCGAGCGCAGCAGCCGCCTCTTCACCGCGTCCCCGACTGACGCTTCTCACGAGAGCTTCGCTCAGCGTGAGCCGATGGGAGACGAACATCTGCCGCGCCTCACGGGTCATGACATCGACCGCCGTCGCATGATGCGCGTCGCGATCGTCCAGGATCGCGATCATCGCGCTCGCATCGAGAACGATCACTCGGGCCACTCCGCGCGGAGTTCTTCGAGATAGCCAGGCGGATACATGCCGGAGAAGCTCCCGGCCAAGGCTCTTATCGCGGCTTGCTTGCGAGCAGTCTCCTCGGCGTTCAGTTCAGCGATCCGCTGACCGTTCTCGGTGATCAGACGCACCAGCAACCGGGAGCGGGGCTCGCCAGGCCATCGACGCTCCGCCGCATCGAGTGCACGGGCGACCTCGTCGGTCTCGGTGACCTGATAGCGGTGGCGTGCTGTGGGCATGCGCCGAGTGTACCACCAAGGATTCGGTGCATCACCCGGCGACCTCGAAGACCGGCTCCCCCCAGCCGATCGTCCGCTCCCGGGCGACGACGAGGCCCGCTGCGGCGATGAGCCCCTGCAGCTCATCGCGCGTGCGGAAGCCGGAGCCGTGCAGGCAGAACAGCTGCAGATCCTCCGCGGCGTCGTGGTCGTCGATCTCCTCCGGCACGAGCAGGTGCTCCACGACGAGCATCCGCCCGCCCGGCAGGGTCGCCGCGTGCGCGCGCTGCAGAGCGACGACGGCATCCGCGTCCCGGAGGGCCGCGAGCGCCCCTCCGAGGACGACGGTGTCTGCCTCTGGCCACTCGTCGAGGACAGCTCCGTGGTGCACGCGCACCCGGGGGCGGGCCGCCGCGGGCAGCGCGTCCAGAGCGCCGTCGGCACGCGAGGGACGAACGATCAGCTCGAGGATCGGAGCGTCCTCGGCGCCGAGCACATCCGCGAGCAGCACCGCGGCCCCCGCACCCCCGGCGATGATGCGCTCCCCCGGCGCGAAGGAGTACTCGCGCGCGAAAGCGGGGCGCAGCCATTCCAGCTCGTCGGCCGCAGCCTCCTCGACACCCGCCGCGAACGGCGCAGAGGCGTCGGCGAGCCGGTCGACGGTTCCGCCGATCGTGCGCTCCGCGACCGGAGCGCCGGTCTCGACCGCATCCAGAAGCCCGTCGAACACCCGCGCGAGAGCACCGACGGGGTGCCGCAGGTCGAGCTCCGAAGCCACCTCCTCGTCGTCGAGCACCGCACCGAAGCGGGTCAGCGCGTAGCCGTCGGCGCCGCGATCGTCGAGCACGTCGATGGTCGACAGGTACCGCAGCAGCTTGCCCAGCCCGACGGCATCCGCCCCCGTCGCCGCCGCGAGTTGCGCCGCGGTGGCCGCCCCGCGCCTGAGCAACGGGACGATGCCGAGCGTCGCCGCCACCCTGATCGCACGCGAAGGCAGCGGGTCAACCAGCTCGTGCATGCGATCGATCAGGTCGACCTCGCTGTCCGGATCGGGCAGCCCGTCACTGCCATCGAGCACGTCGACCTCGGTACGGCGCCAGTACCCGGTGACCTCGACGCGCTCGGGCGGCAGCCCCCGCTCCTCGCGCAGCCACTGGCGGATCGGTTTGATCGACAGCGTCTCCCCCGCCACCCACGCGAACGGCTCGCCCTCGCGCCAGCGCACCCGGCGCACGGCATCCGCGAGATGCGTGGTCGTCCCCGCCGGCACAGGTCCCCGGTGCACCCAGGTGATCGACACCCCCTCCGGGGCGTCGAGGGTCTGCTCGTCGCCGGGGCCCGAGACCTCGATGAACGCCTCTCCTGTGGCATCCCTCGGCAGCTCCTCCATCCAGCGCGCGATCGCGGGGATCGCCGTGTCGTCGCCCGCGATCAGCAGCCAGTCGGCGCCGACGGGGTGCAGCAGCGACATCTTGGGGCCGGCGATGTGGATGCGGTCGCCCACCTCGCAGGTGCGCGCCCACGTCGACGCGACACCCGTGCCGTGCAGCACGAAATCGAGTTCGAGCCTGCCCTGCTCCTCGTCGAAGGAACGAACGGTGTAGGTGCGCGCCACCGGGCGCGGATCGCGCGGCCATTCGATGACCCGGTCGCGCTGGATCGGCAGGTGCAGCTCGCCGGTGAGCGGATCGGGGAAGAAGACCTTGATCTCGTCGTCGAAGCCAGCTGTCACAAGAGGCGGCAACTCGTGCTCCGCCGTGCGGAAACCGGCGAGCTGCCGCCCGCCGAGCACGATCCGGCGCATGCTGGCGGAGATGTCGAACGCATCGATCACCGACAGCTCGCGGAGCGTGATCGGCTCGATGCGGGAGGGGCGGATGCTGCGCGCCACGATGCCCTCCGCTCAGTCGGTGGCGTCAACGAGCACGGGCAGCACCTGCTCGAGCGCCCACGGCAGTCCGAGCGGCGACGGGTACGCGATCGGCGAGGCGACGTCGTCGCCGATCACGCCGTAGGCACCGCGCTTGACGACTTCGAGGCTCTGGAACAGCGGATCGGACTCGAGCTCGTCGCGGGTGAGCAGCCCCTCGTCGCCGAAGGGGTAGCCGATCACGAGCACGTCGGCCTCGAGCTTGTCGACGTTCTCCTTGCTGAGTCCTGAGTTGTCGGCGGTGAACTCGGAGGCGATCTCGGGCAGCGTGAACCCGAGGTCGGTGAAGAACGACACGTCGCTGCCCTCGTAGGAGGAGTACGTGATCTGGTCGGGGTGGATCACGGCGTAGGCGATCGTCTTGCCGGCGAACTGCGGGTTGGCGGCGGCGGCCTCGGCGAACGCGTCGTGCACCTCGGCGATCACGGCATCCGCTTCGTCCTCGAGGCCGAGCGCGCAGCCGGCGACAGAGGTGCGATCGGCCCAGGTCATCGCGTCCAGCCCCTCCTCGGTGGTGTACGCGATCACCGGCGCGATGGCCGACAGCTTCTCGTAGTCCTCATCGAGGCTCCACCCGCTCGTGGCGAGGATCGCATCGGGTTCGGCTTCCGCGATGGCCTCGAAATCGATGCCATCGGCGGGGTCGTAGCTGTCGAGCTCGATCCCGCGCTCCTCGAACGCCTCCTCCTGCCACGCGCCGAGCTCGTAGGCGGGGTAGATCACCGGCTCGATGCCGAGGGCGAGGGCGATGTCGAGGTCCACATCGGTGACGACGGCGACGCGCTCGGGCTTCTCGTCGATGACGCTTTCGCCGAAGGCGTGCGCCAGCGCGTACGGGAAGACCCCGCACTCGGTCGACGCGTCGGTGTCGGTGTCGGACTCCGGGGATGCCGTGCAGCCGGACAGCGCGGCGACGAAGGCGGCCGCGACAGCGGCGGACGCGGTCAGACGAGGGATGGCTCTCATGGTTGTCTCCTGTGAGTCGGCGAGGACGCGTGTCGTCCTCGCGTGGTGTGTGATGCGCTGGTCACGCGGTGCGCCGTCCTCGGACGAGCAGGTAGATCAGGGCGGGAGCCCCGATCACCGCGGTGATGCTCCCGGTCGGCACCGGGGAGATGAAGGGCGCCGTCTGGGCGATCAGATCGGATGCCGCAACGATCACCGCTCCGACGAGGGCAGCGGTGAGCGCCGAGTCGGCGCTCTTGACCAGACGCGTGGCCAGCGGCCCCGACACCAGCGACACGAACCCGATGGGTCCGGTGACGCTCGTCGCAAGCGCCGCAAGGCCCGCGCCGAGCAGCAGGGCGCCGAGGCGCAGGCGCGGCACCCGCGTTCCGAGGCCCGCGGCGAGGTCGTCGCCGAGCGCGAAGGTGCGGATGCCGCGGCTCATGCCCGCAAGCAGCACGCCGCCCGCGGCGAGCGCGGCCAGCAGCACGTGGACGCCTGCCCAGTCGGCGCCGCCCAGCGATCCGATCATCCAGCGCAGCGCGCGCTCGACGCTCATCTCGTCGGCACGGGTCACCAGGTAGGTCGTCACCGCGCTCGCACCGGCACCGATGCCGATGCCGACGAGCACGAGTCGGTAGGTGCTGACGCCCCCGCGCCAACTGAGCACGAACACGAGCATGGCGACGCCGAGCGCACCGAGCACGGAGCTGACCTGCACGCCGATCCCGGACACCCCCAGCGTGATCACGGCGGTGGCCGCAGCCGACGCCCCGGCTGAGATGCCGAGGATGTCGGGTGTGGCCAGCACATTGCCGACGAGACGCTGGTACAGGTGGCCGGCGACGCCGAAGAGCGCGCCGGAGAGCACAGCGACGAGCGCCCGAGGCACCCTGGACTCGAAGACGACGAAGGCGGCGAGCCCGTCACCGAGTCCGATCGCCGCCGGCAGCAGCTCATCGAGCGGGATGTCGACGGATCCGGCGATGAGGATCTCGCAGGTGGCGAGAATGACGAGGGCGAGCACCAGGGCGAGGCACACGACCAGAATCCTTCGACGCTCGCGGCGGCGGGTGCGGCCGAGAGCCGCCACGAGGAGATCGGTCATACCGGCACCACCCGTCGCCCCCGGGCGAGGGCCACGAAGACGGGCGCACCGATCACGGCGGTCGCTATCGCGACCTGAAGCTCTCCGTTGCCAGGAACGAGTCGGCAGGCGACGTCGGCGACGAGCAGCAGGACGGCGCCGCACAGCATCCCGTACGGCAGCAGCCACCGGTGGTCTCCTCCGACGAGGAGCCGCGCCGTGTGCGCTCCGAGAAGACCGACGAAAGCGACGGGTCCGACGGCGGCGGTCGCGACGGCGCACAACAGGACGGCGACGGATGCCGAATACAGCTGCGTTCTGCCCACGGCGACCCCGAGGCTCTCGGCGACCTCCTCCCCGAGGGCGAGGGCGTTCAGACTGCGACCCAGCGGCAGCGCCAGCATGAGGCCGATCACGGCGAAGGGCCAGATCTCGTCGATCACGCCGGCCCTGCCGTTCAGCTGTCCCACCGACCAGTAGTTGTAGTGCGCGTACACCGCGGTGTCGCGCACGATGAGCAGGGTGATCAGCGACCCGAGGATCGCCGACATGGCGGCCCCGGCGATGACGAGGCTGATCGCCGAACTGGTCGCGAGAGCCGCCAGGCGGGAGATCGCGAGGACGATGCACGCGGTGACCGCCGCTCCGACCAGCGCCCACCAGAAGTACGATGACGCGCCGCGCACACCGAAGAACAGGATGCCGATCAGCACCGCGAAGGCCGCACCGAGCTCGACGCCGAGGATGCCGGGGTCGGCGAGCGGGTTGCGGGTGATCGCCTGCATGACCACCCCGGAGGTGCCAAGGCACGCACCGACCAGCAGCGCCAGGAGGGTGCGCGGCATCCTCTCGGTGAGCACGACGAGGCTCTCGTAGTCGCCGGCAGGGCGCGCGCCGCGCAGGATGTCGACGACCGTCCCCGGCGCGATGTCGCGTGCACCGAGCGCGAGCGACAGGATCAGCCCGACGACCGTGAGGGCGAGCAGTGCGAGCAGCCCGAGCAGCCGGCGGCGGCCGCGCGTGCGCACGAGGACGTGCAGCCGGTCATCCACGGCGGCAGGACCGGACGGGGCTCCGGCTCGGGCGATGGGCACATATTGAGCGTAGGCTTGCCTAAATACCCGTCGTCCCACTCAGAGTTCGAGGAGTCCCATGGAGCGCTCAGCCGTCGCCGAGCCCGCCGCGTCCCCGTTCGACGAGGACGACGACATCCAGCACTGGGGCCACCCGCCCCACCTGCACTCCACCGGCCAGCTCGTCACCGCGATCACCGGCTCTGGCCTGCTGCGCATCGACGACCGGGACTGCCCCTTCGACGCCGCCACGGGCATCTGGGTGCCGCCTCACGTCCTGCACTCCGGCGTGTTCGCTCCCGACCTCGTGCCCCTGGCTGTCATCCTCGACGACCCGCAATTGCCGCCGCAGCCCCGCCTCGTGCCCGTCGACGCCGAGCTGCGCACCCTGCTGCTCGCCTGGGCCAGGGACACCGACGACGCCCGCAACCGGCACCGCGAGAGGCGGATCGCCCAGGCGGTGCACACGGCGCCGGTGCTGCCGCATCCGCTGCGCCTGCCGCAGGGACCGCTCACCCGGCCGGTCATGGAGCACCTCCGGCGCGCTCCGGCCGCGGTGCCTCCTCTCACCGAATGGGCGGGGCGGCTGCACGCCTCGGTGGCGACGATCCGCCGTGCGTTCCTCGCCGAGACCGGGATGACCTACTCCGAGTGGACCACGCTGTTCCGCCTCGAGCTGTCGATCGATCTGCTCCGCTCAGGGGAGACGGTCGCCGGCGTCGCGCACGCGATGGGATTCAGCCCCAACGGCTACACACTCGCGTTCCGCCGCTGGACCGGTCAGACGCCCTCGGAGTACCGCGCGCGCATCGGTTGAGCGCGCCAGCACCCGTTCTCAGACAGAGCCCGCCCTGCTGTCGCCAACCGCGACAGCCCGACGCGCGAGGACCGCCCCGGCCTCGCGCAGCCAGCGCGCGGGCTCGGCGAGCGCGGAGTCGGACGACCCCGCAAGATCGGTGAGCGAGACGGATGCCGTGAACGGCGAGGTGTCGGCATCCGCCGTGATGCGACCGGCGACGAGCAGGGCCGAAGCATCCGAGTCCGCGGCCAGCGCGGCGATGAACGAGGGCACCTTGCCGCCGGCGGACTGCCCGTCGTACGATCCTTCGCCGGTGATCACGATGTCGGCAACGGAGATCGCCTCGGCGAGATCGATCAGCTGTGCGACCTCGGCCGCACCGGGGGCGAGCGTCGCCCCCCACGCCACGAGGGCGGCTCCGGTGCCGCCGGCGGCCCCGGATCCCGGGGCCTGGGGGTCGAGTTCGAGCAGCGCCGCCAATCGCGCGAGCCCGGCGTCGACCACCGGGACATCGGCGGAGACCAGGCCCTTCTGCGGGCCGAAGACGGCTGCCGCTCCCCGCGGACCGGTGAGCGGATTGGTCACGTCGGTGAGCACGAGCACCTCGGGCGCAGTGCGCAGCCCGCCGAGATCGACGCGGGCGACGTCGACGAGCCCCCTGGCGCCGGGGACGACGGGTGACCCTGAGGCGTCGAGGAACCGCGCGCCCAGCGCCGACAGCATCCCGATCCCTCCGTCCGTCGAGGCGCTCGAACCGATGCCGACGACGATGCGGGAGACCCCGTGGTCGCAGGCTGCGGCCAGGGCCTGACCGAGACCGGCGGTGCCGGCATCCCACGGACGCAGTTCGTCGAGCAGCTCGATTCCGCTCGTCGAGGCGAGGTCGATCACCGCGGTGCCCTGCGGCGTCTGCTCCTGTGCCGGCAGCAGCAGCCAGGAGGTCTGCACCGGGGCCCCCGCGGGGCCGATGACCGTGATCGGCATGCGCTCCGCCCCGGGCACTGCGGCCGCGAACGCCGCCACGGTGCCCTCGCCGCCGTCGGCCATCGGCCGGTGCACGAATTCGGCTCCCGGTTCGACCGACACCCACCCCTCGGCGAGCGCCGCCGCAGCATCCGCCGCCGTGATGGTCCCCTTGAAGCTGTCTGGGGCGAGCGCGACCCTGGTCATGACAGCCCAGGGGTGCTCGCGCGCACGACGACCTCGAGCGCCAGCGCCGGCTGCGTCCAGTCGGCGTCGACCGTCGCGCGGAACGCCTGGTAGCCGATCTCGGCCAGGGGGATGCGCACCGTGGTGAGGGCCGGGGTGACGTCGCTGCTGACCGGGACGTCGTCGAACCCGCACACCGCGACGTCCTGGCCGATCTCCCGGCCGGCCTCGCGCAGCGCCGACATCGCGCCGATCGCGATGACATCGCTCATGCAGAAGACGAGCGTGCCCGACTCGACGCCATCGGCGAGGGCCCGCGTCATGCTCTCCGCTCCCGACTCGCGGCGGAAGTCGCCTCGGAGCACGCGGTCGACGGAGCCGCCGCCGGACTCGAAGCCGGCGCGGAAGCCGGCGAGACGGTCATCGGATGTGCGAACGCCGGGCGCCGCGCCGATCGCGATCGCCGAGCGGTAGCCGAGTGCGGCCATGCGCCGTCCGAGCTCCTGCGCACCGCCGCGGTTGTCGATCTCGACGTGGCGCAGCTCTCCTGCGCCCGCGCCGAAGGTGACGACGCGCCCGCCCAGACGGGAGAACTCGGCGAGTTCGCTCGCGGTGCCGGACTCGTTGTCGTCGGTGCGCGATGCGGAGAGGATGAGCCCCTGAGGGCGCTGCCCTCGGAGCGCCCGGATGATGCGCGCCTCGCGCGCGGGGTCGCGCTCGGTGATGGCCACGGTGACGACGAGGCCGTGCTCGTCGGCTCCGCGGGCGACGCCGGAGGCGAGCAGTCCGAAATACGGGTCGGCGATGTCGGCGACGAGCAGGGCGATCACCGGAGACGTGCCCCGAGCGGTCGCCTGGGCGGACACGTTGGCGGTGTAGCCGAGCTCCTTCGCGACGGCCTCCACGCGTTCGCGGAACGACTCGGCGACCTTGCGCTCTGAGCCGTTGAGCACGCGCGACGCGGTGGCCAGGGACACCCCGGCCTCCCGTGCGACGTCGTGCAGGGTGGGCGCGGCGCTGCGGGAGAGGCGGACCTGCCGCGCGCGGGAAGTGCTTCCCGATGAGGTCATGATCCGAGCCTAGCCTCCGCCGCGTCCTGCTGCCCGGAGGCGGAAGCGAGATAGCCGCGCAGGGCGGCGGCGAGGACGGCGGGGTCGTCGCCGGGGACGAACTCGAACAGAGCGTCGCGGGGCGGATGCTCGGCGGTCGCCGCCTCGGCGAAGAAGCGCGTCCAGAGGGTGTCGCGGGCGCGCAGCGGCAGACGCTCGGACGTCGGCCACCACGAGAACACGTGCGCAGCGCTCGTGTGCGCGGCGAGAGCGCGGTACTCATCGAGCGCCGTGTCGACGGATGCCGCGACCGTCGGCTGCCAGTACGCGCTCAGGTGCGCACTGCCGACCTCGTCGAGCAGTCGGAGGGTCGCCGGGGCGGTCGAGGCGAGCGTCCTGGAGTGGAACTCAAGGGCGAGCCCGATGCCGCGCTCGCCCGCCTCTGCCGCCGCCGACCGCAGCCGGTCGACGGTTCGCCCCCAGTCGTCCTCGGTCGCATCGGCCGTGTCGACGGACCCCGCCCAGATGCGCACGCGATCAGCGCCGAGGGCTTGGGCGCTGTCGAGGATCGGCGTGAGCTCCTCGTCGGGCCTTGCACGGAAGTACGAGCCGTACGAGGCCACGGCGAGCCCGGCATCCGCTGTCGCGCGCGCCACGTGCGCCGCGCGCGCGGCGTCGCCCGGCGGCACGTGCACGTCGCCGCCCCACTCGATCGCCTCGAGCCCGGCGCTGGCTGCGAGCACGACGATCTCCTCCGGCGCGAGCGCACGGAAGGTCACCGAGCAGAGCCCTGGTCGGATCGCGGTCATGGGTTCATCCTCTCAGCGGCCGGTCGGTGCCGAGCCGATGCGGGCTGGGTACGGATGCACGAGGCGGGTACGGATGCACGACGGATCCCCCGTCCGGCCCGTGCATCCGTACCCGGCCCGTGCATCCGTACCCCGGTGTTCCGTTCTCCGGCTCAGCGCAGGTGCGGCGAGACCGCGGCGCCGAAGGACTCGGCCGTGCGGCGGACGACGTTCGCCGGAGCATCCGCCCAGATGTCGGCGTTGAAGATCTCGACCTCGATGTCGCGGTCGTATCCGGCCTGGACCACGGCCTCGGTGAGCGAGCCGAAGTCGATCACGCCGTCTCCGGTGTAGTGCCGCGACAGCAGCACGTCGGCGGCCAGCGGGGTCTTCCAGTCGCACACCTGGTAGGTCGCGATGCGTCCCTCACGGCCGGCGCGGGCGATCTGATCGAGCACCTGCGGGTCCCACCAGATGTGGAAGGTGTCGACGGCGGCACCGACGACCTCCGGTGCGAAGTCGGCGGCGATATCGAGAGCCTGGCCGAGAGTCGAGACGACGGCGCGGTCGGAGGCGTACATCGGATGCAGCGGCTCGATCGCGAGCGTCACCCCCGCGGCCTCGGCGTCGGGAGCCAGGGCCCCGATCGCATCGCGCACGCGCTCGCGCGAGCCGATGAGGTCGCGCGAGCCCTCGGGCAGCCCTCCGGCGACGAGCACGAGCACGGCGGTCGAGCCCTCAGCTCCTGCGGCCGCCAGCGTCGCGGTCTCCTCGATCGCCCGGCGGTTGTCGTCGAGCGCGGCGAGGCGCTCGGGTCCGTCGGGCAGCGTGAAGAACCCGCCGCGGCAGTGCGTGGTGAAGCGCAGACCGGAATCGGCGAGCATCTTCGCGGCCGTGTCGAGGCCGACCTCGTTCACCGGCTCGCGCCAGAGGCCGATGGCCTGGATGCCTGCATCGGAGGTGACCTTCAGCGCCGTGGCGAGGTCGGCGTACTTGATGGTCGCCTGGTTGATCGACAGCCTTGGGTCGGGGCGGGTCATGCGTCCACTCCGTTCAGACGAAGCAAGCCGTGCCAGCGCTCACGCGCGAGCTCCGGGTTCTCCAGCGCGAGCGAGGCGTTGGCGAGCTCGACGATGCGGCTGAGGTGCGGCAGGCTCCGCGCCGAGTGCAGGCCGCCGACCATCTGGAACGCGCGCTGGTGGCCGTTCAGCCAAGACAGGAACGCGACGCCGGTCTTGTAGTAGAAGGTGGGAGCTGCGAACACCTGCCGGCTGAGCTCCTCGGTCGGCCCGAGGATCTCCAGGTAACGCGCGGGGTCGCCGGCGTCCAGCGCCTGGATGGCAGCCGAGGCCACGGGCGTGATTGCGGCGAAGGCGCCGAGCAGAGCATCCGAATGCCCCTGCTCGGAATCGCCGATCAGGCCGACGTAGTTGAAGTCGTCTCCGGTGAACATCCGAACGCCCTCTGGCAGCTGCGCACGCACCGAGATCTCCGACTCGGCGTTCAGCAGGCTCATCTTGACGCCAGCGACCTTGCCGGGGTTCTCGCGGATGATGTCGAGCAGCACGCCGGAGGCGGTCTGCCAGTCGTCGGCACCGAAGTAGCCCTGCAGCTCCGGGTCGAACGCCGTGCCCAGCCAGTGCAGCACGACCGGCACGGTGGCGCTATCGAGCACCTCGCGGTAGACCCGGCGGTAGTCGTCGGCACTCGATGCGGCCCTGGCGAGGTGGCGGGAGGCCATCAGTACCGGCCCCGCACCCTGCTCCTCGGTGAAGTGCAACTGCTCCTTGTAGGCATCCACGACCTGGCCGAGCGAGATGTGCGTCTCCTCGACGTGATCGGTGTTCACCCCGACCACGACCGCGCCGCCCGCCTCGCGGGCGACCTCGGCGCTGCGCGCGATGAGCTCACGGGTGGCTGCGGCATCCAGGCCCATGTTCCGCTGCGCGGTGTCCATGGCGTCGGCGACACCGAGCCCCCAGGAGTACACGTTGCGTCGGAAGGCGAGGGTCGCGTCCCAGTCGATGTCCGCCGGCTGCCCCGGGGTGTTGTCGGCGTGCACCTTCGGCACGACGTGCGCAGCCGCGTAGGCGACGCGGCTCCGCAGCGCGGATGTCGGACGTGCGTAGCCTCCGGAGTCGTTGAGCGCGGCCTCCGACACCGTGCCGTCGGAGGCGAGAAGACGCAACGTGCTCATCAGAGCGACAGCTTCTCGATCGCGACCTTGCGGCCCTCGGCGCTGGAAGCGAGACCGGCCTCGGCGAACTGCACGCCTCGGGCACCCGCGAGCAGGTCGAAGGGGTACTCGGTGCCCTCGACGTAGGAGACGAGGTACTCCTCCCACTGCTGACGGAAGCCGTTGAGGAAGACGTCGTTCGTCGGGACCTTCTGCCAGTCGGCGTCGTAGTCGTGCGTGTCTTCGAGGTCGGGGTTCCACACCGGCTTCGGCGTGGCATTGCGCGGCTGGATCTTCGCGCCAAACAGACCGACGACGGCGGAGCCGTGGGTGCCGTCGACCTGGAACTCGACGAGCTCGTCACGGTTCACGCGCACCGTCCACGAGGAGTTGATCTCGGCGATGATGCCGCCGGCGATCTCGAAGATGCCGTAGGCGGCGTCCTCGGCGGTCGCGGTGTAGTGCTCGCCCTTCTCGTCCCAGCGGTCGGCGATGTGCACGGCGGCCTGCGCGTACACGCTCTCGACCTCGCCGAACAGGTTCTCGAGCACGTAGTTCCAGTGCGGGAACATGTCGGAGATGATGCCGCCGCCGTCTTCGGTGCGGTAGTTCCAGCTCGGGCGCTGCGCCTTCTGCCAGTCACCCTCGAACACCCAGTAGCCGAACTCGCCGCGGACGGAGAGGATGCGGCCGAAGAAGCCCGAGTCGATGAGGCGCTTGAGCTTCTGCAGCCCAGGCAGGTACAGCTTGTCGTGCACGACGCCGGTCTTGACGCCGGCGTCCTTCGCGAGGCGGGCGAGCTCGAGCGCCTCTTCGAGGGACTCGGCGGTGGGCTTCTCGGTGTAGATCGCCTTGCCGGCGGCGATCGCCTTGCGGATGGCGGAGGCGCGGGCCTTGGTGACGAGGAAGTCGGCGTAGATCTCCCACTGCGGGTCCGCGAGGGCGGCGTCGAGATCGGTCGTGTAGTCCTCGATGCCGTGCAGGGCCGCGAGCTCGGCGAGCTTGGCCTCGCTGCGGCCGACGAGCAGCGGCTTCACGGTGATGCGGCTGCCGTCGGCCAGCTCGATGCCGCCCGCATCGCGGATCGCGAGGATCGAGCGCACGAGGTGCTGACGGTAGCCCATGCGTCCGGAGACGCCGTTCATGATGATCCCGATCTCGCGGGTCGTCGCCTGTGACATTGGTGTCCGTTTCTCTGGGAAGTCGTCTCGGATGGGCGTCGCCCGCACTGTGGGTAAACGCTTTCCCATAGTGTGCCACGGAAGTCTCGTCCGCGCAACCGGCCGGGCCGCAGCATCCGCCCCGGCCCCGACACCCGCCCCGGCCCCGGGGTACACCTGCACGACCCGGGTACAGCTGCACGCCCGAATCGGCCGAATCGTCGTGCATCCGTTCCCGGGTCGTGCATCTGTCCCCTGGCCCGCCCCGGCACAGGTATTCCGGTCGCGAACCCGGCTCGAATTTGCCCGGAAAACGAGCCAGGTTTGCGACCGGAACGGGGGTAGTGGTCAGGGGGTGCTGGCGCGCTCCACGAGGGCGGTCGGGATCACGGCGGGGCCGGATGCCGGGGCGGCGCCCTCGATGTCGGCGACGAGCGCGCCGACGGCGCGGTGCGCGAGCGCGGTGAAGTCCTGCCTGATGGTCGTCAGCGGCGGGCGGTAGTTGGCGGCCTCCGGCACGTCGTCGAAGCCGATCACGGCGACGTCGCCGGGAACCCGCCGCCCGCTCTCGGCGAGCGCCCGCAGCAGCCCGAGCGCCATCTGATCGTTGGCACAGAAGACGGCGGATGCCGACAGCAGACGACCTCCCGCGGCGAAGCCCGACTCGGCCGTCCAGTCGCCGCGCACCGGTTCCGGCGCCTCCACGCCCGCCGCGGCGAGCGCTTCGCGCCAGCCCCGTTCGCGCTCGGCGGCCGCGAACGACTCGGCGGGGCCGGCGAGGTGGTGCACCGTGCCATGGCTCCGCTCGAGCAGATGACGGGTGGCGGCTCCCGCTCCGCCGGCGTGATCGCTGTGCACGGCGGTGAATCCGGCATCCGCCTCGGCATCGACGACCACGAGCCGGAGCCCTCGCGGACGCTCCCCCGTGGCGACCTGCGCCGAGGCCTCGTTGAGCACGATCGCGCCGTCGACCTCCTGCGCGACCAGGCTTTCGAACGCCGCGGCCACGCCGTTCGACGCCGTCACGAGCGTGAGCGCGTAGCCGCGCTCGGCGGCGGCTTCGGCGGTGGCCTGCAGCATCGCGGCGTTGCCGACGGTCGCCAGCGTCGTCACGACGAGGCCGATGGTCTGCGACCTGCCGGTGCGCAGGGCGCGGGCCGCGCGGTGCGGACGGTATCCGAGCTCGGCCATCGCCTGCTCGACGCGGACGCGGGTCGCAGGATCCACGCGCGGGCTGTCGTTCACCACACGCGACACGGTCTGCCCCGACACCCCGGCGCGCACGGCGACCGACGCCTGCGACACGCGGCCGCTCGACGCGCGCCGGCGCCTCGCCCGCGGTTCGAGTTCGCCGGGCGCAAGCTCGTCAGACGCAAGCTCGCCAGGCCCGAGGTCGTCGGCGGTCATCGCGCTCCCCTGTTCAGAACTCCGTCGTGTTGACGTTACCACGACCGCTGTGCCACCATGTTTACGTGAACACGCCTCATCTTCCCGATTCGCGGACCGAGACCCTCGGCGCCGGCGTCGTCAAGCGATCGACGACCCTCGCCGACGGCCGCGACCTCATCTACTACGACGACCCTGATACGACGCTCGACGCCGAGCGCTCCATCGACACCCGAACCCTCGATCCCCGGCCCGGCACCGCGACGATGCGCCTCGACGTCCTCACCGGCGACTGGATCACGGTCGCCGCGAACCGTCAGAACCGGGTGATGATGCCCGCAGCGGATGCCGACCCGCTCGCCCCGCAGACGCCGACGAACCCCTCCGAGGTGCCGTCGCGCTACGACGTCGCGGTGTTCGAGAACAAGTCCCCGGCGTTCGGCCCCGCCCTCGCCGAGCAGGTCGGAGCCGCTCCCGCTGCCGCGAACCCGCCGCGCGGCCTCGACGACCTCGCCGCACTCGGCCTCGGCCGCACGCGCACCTCGGTCGGCCGCTGCGAAGTGGTCTGCTTCAGCCCAGAGCACTCCGGCTCCTTCGGCACGCAGACCGCCACTCGTGCCCGCACCGTGATCGAGGCCTGGGCTGACCGCACCGCGGCGCTGTCGCAACTGCCCGGCATCGAGCAGGTCTTTCCATTCGAGAACCGTGGTGAAGCCATCGGCGTGACGCTTCCCCATCCTCACGGCCAGATCTACGCATACCCATACGTCACCCCGCGCACCGCCAGGCTGCTCGACAGCATCGATCGCACCGCACCCGACCTGTTCCAGCACATCCTCGACTTCGAACGCGGCTCAGAGCGCATCGTGTTCGAGGGCGAGCACTGGACGGCCTTCGTTCCCTTCGCTGCGCGCTGGCCGCTGGAGGTGCACCTGATGCCGCACCGTCATGTTCCCGACTTCGCCGAGACGACGGATGCTGAGCGCGACGAGCTCGCGCCGCTGTACCTGCGCCTGCTGCGCGGTCTCGACGCCCTGTATGACACCCCTACCCCGTACATCGCCGCCTGGCACCAGGCGCCGGTGCACGTGGGCCGCGACAGCGTGCGCCTGCACCTGCAGCTGACGAGCCCCCGCCGCGCGGCCGACAAGCTGAAGTTCCTGGCCGGGTCAGAAGCCGCCATGTGGGCGTGGGCCGCCGAAGTCGCACCGGAGCAGGGCGCGGCCCGCATCCGCGAAGCCATCGCGCGCGCAGAGGAGGCCAGCGCATGAGTGCCGTCCACGATGCCGCGAAGACTCTGTTCATTGCGCTGGTCGGCCATGATCCTGAGGGCCTGTGGTCGGCGCCAGGGCGCGTGAACCTCATCGGCGAGCACACCGACTACAACGACGGTTTCGTGCTGCCGTTCGCGATCGGCCACCGCACCGTCGCCGCCGTCGGCCCCCGCAGCGACGGCAAGGTCCGCGTCGCGTCGACCTTCGCCGATGAGCCCGTCGAGGTCGCGCTCGACGAGCTCAGCACTCTGTTTCCCACCGCGACGGGCGCCGCACCGGCAGTGCCGGAGTGGGCCGCGTACCCGCTGGGCGTCGCGTGGGCGCTGGCAGCGGCATCGGGTGCGGGCGCGGGCGCGGGCACACGAGCGCAGCTCAGCGGCGTCGACATCGCCATCGCCTCCGACGTGCCCGTCGGCGCCGGACTCTCCTCCTCCGCCGCGATCGAGGGGGCGACAGCATCCGCTCTGAATGACCTGTGGCGCACGGGTCTCGATAAGACGGCGCTCGCCCGCATCGGCCGCACGGCCGAGAACGAGGCGGTGGGAGCGCCCACCGGAATCATGGACCAGATGTCGTCGATGCTGGGCGAGCCGGATGCCGCGATCTTCCTCGACTGCCGGTCGCTTCAGACGCAGCTCGTGCCGCTCGGCGCGGCCGAGGCGGGGCTTGCGATCCTCGTGATGGACACCCGCGTCAAGCATGCGCACTCCACCGGCGGTTACGGCGAGCGCCGTGCTGCCTGCGAGCGGGGTGCGGCAATCATGGGCGTGCCGTCGCTGCGCGATGTGTCGGTGGACGATCTGCAGCGCGCCGAAGAACTCATGGACGATGTGACGTTCCGCCGGGTACGCCATGTCGTCACCGAGAACCAGCGGGTGCTCGATACGGTGGGAGTGCTGCGCGAGCGGGGCGCTGGCGCGATCGGCGATCTGCTGGTCGCCTCGCACGCCTCGATGCGCGACGATTTCGAGATCTCGGTACCCGAGCTCGACACGGCCGTCGAGGCGGCGCTGGCTGCCGGTGCCCTCGGGGCACGGATGACCGGTGGCGGCTTCGGCGGAGCGGCGATCGCGCTGATCAGTGCGGATGCCGAGAAGGCGGTATCGGATGCCGTACAGGCCGCGTTCGCGGCATCCGGCTTCGCAGCCCCGCACCTGTTCACGGTGACGCCCTCGGCGGGCGCTCAGCGTGACGCCTGAGGGTGCTGAGAAGATAGAGCCACACCCGTTCTGCCCGTTCTGAAGGAGAAGCATGTCCTGGATCGTCACCGGCGGCGCCGGCTACATCGGATCGCACGTCGTACGGGCACTGGCTGATGCCGGACTCTCCCCCGTCATCATCGATGACCTCTCCAGCGGGGTCGCCTCGTTCGTGCCGGAAGGCGTGCCCCTCGTGCAGGGGTCGATCCTCGACCGCGAGCTTGTGGAGAACACGCTGCGCGAGCATGCGGCGGTCGGGGTGATCCACGTCGCCGGGTACAAGTACGCCGGTGTCTCGGTGCAGCGTCCGCTGCACACCTATGCGCAGAACGTCGAGGGTACGCGGGTGATCCTCGATGCGATGGCGGCCGCAGGCGTCGCGAACATCGTGTTCTCCTCCTCAGCCGCCGTGTACGGCACCCCCGATGTTGCACTCGTCGTCGAGAGCACCGCGAAGAACCCGGCAAGCCCCTACGGCGAGTCCAAGCTCATCGGCGAATGGCTGCTGCGCGATCAGGCCGTTGCCACCGCCGAGTCGGAGAAGCCGCTGCGGCACACCTCGCTACGCTACTTCAACGTGGTCGGCTCAGCCGACCCGACCGTGTACGACGTGAGCCCGCACAACCTGTTCCCGATCGTGTTCGAGAAACTCATCGCCGGAGAGACCCCTCGTATCAACGGCGATGACTACGCCACCGACGACGGCACGAACGTGCGCGACTACGTGCATGTCGGAGATATCGCCGCGGCGCACGTCGCCGCAGCGCAGCGCCTGGCAGGCGGCCAGCCGATCGAGCCCGCATACAACCTGGGCTCGGGTTCTGGACTCAGCGTCCGCCAGATCATGGACGCCATGGCACGCGTCACCGGAATCGACTTCACACCGGAAATCGGCCCCAGGCGCCCCGGCGACCCCGACCGCATCGTGGCCACCGGAGAGCTCGCCGCGCGCGACCTCGACTGGAAGATGCGCTACACGGTCGACGAGATGGTGCGCACCGGGTGGGAAGCGCGCCTTCGGGCGTCGCGGTCCTGACCCGGGAGCGGATGCTGCCGGTGCGGGCCAGGAAACCCGACCGGGGGCTCGGCAGGCTGGTCATGCAGTCCGTGATCGACTCGCTGACCCGCGGCATCCCGGCCCCGCTCGTCGAGCTATGCAAGTTCGGCCGGGCGCTGAAGCTCCGCGCTTCCGACACCTCCGCGGCTCGGCCCTGGGCTTCCGCAACCTGAGCAACGACATTGCCCGCTCGCTCCTTGCGACCAGCGGATTCAGAAACCACCCACACCCTCAGATGCGACGAGCCAATAATCCTCACTGATGTTACGACTCCTATGACTCCGCCAGGGCGATCACTTGAACAGAGAAGTACCATCGCGGGAGCACTTTCCACCGCTACCGCGCCGCGATCAACGAATGTGACCGTGAAAGCACGAGGTTAGGATTGCATCATGGATGACGAGAAGAAGTTGCGGAGAGTTTTCGGGTACCAGTTCTCGAACATCTACGATCTGTACGCACAGAAGGTCGAGGCCAAAGGGCGTACAGGTGATGAGCTTGATGAAATGCTGCGCTGGCTAACTGGCTACTCACCTCAGCAGCTGGAAGTCGCTCGCTCTACTGAAACTGACCTTGAACAGTTCATCACGCACGCCCCTGCGCTCAATCCTGCCCGAGACCAAGTCACGGGCGTGATCTGCGGGGTTCGCATCGAAGACATTGAGAATGAACTGATGCGCGAGCTCCGAATCATGGACAAACTTGTCGATGAGCTTGCACGAGGCCGAGCGATGGAGAAGGTGCTGCGTTCCCCCTGATCCGAACAGTGCACGGCCCTCCGCGTCGACCCAGGACGTAACGAGCAACCCGGCGCTGTACGCACACCAGTCTGGATGAATCGCTCGGTGGCGATAGCGAGCTGACTGCCGTATGTCATCGGAACGAATGCCGGGTCTAGATCGAAGAGCGGGCGCTTGACGAGCCCAATGTCCTTCGCTGCGCTCATGTCGGACCCGAAGACCATGCAGAACGCACTCCACATCGGCAAAATGCCGAACGCCTGTGTCATCTCCTGGGTGACTTGAGCGTCGAAAGCGTTACCCAGGGCTTCCTCGATGCGGTTGTTGCCGTTGTTCCCTTCGCTGCCCACCTGTGACTTGAGCTCGACGATGCCTACCAGGTGACCTTTGTGAACCGCCACGACGTCCCAGCTCTTCGAACGACGGTAGTACCCAGGGATCACACCGTCGATGACGACGTCCGAAGCGTCCAGCCCGGCGTCCACGAACATCTGGCTGACGAAGCGCGCCAGCTGACGCATGTGTCTTGCATCGCGCGCTTGAGCGCCGCGCCCGTCCCGACCTTCCGAACGATTCCGCTCGACCGCTGCGCCCTTCTCCTCCCAGAAGTGCTCCATAAGGTTCAGCACCTTGTCCGACGACTCGGTCATGCCGCACGCTTTCTCTCCCGCGCGGTCTCGCCTGGAGCCAGGCCGTACGCCTCCTCCGCTGCGCGGGTCGCAGCATCACGGTCTCGACTCCTGAATGCCTCGGCGATCCTCGACAGCAGTAGACCTCCGAGCACTTCGAGGTCCCATGAGTCCGAGACGACGTAGTAGAGGTTATGGTGCGGGTAGTATCCGCCGGGCTCCAACACCGGCGTGATCTGCGCCTTCATGTCCTGCAGGAGCAACTTCGGCCGCTCGGCTAGGCCCGGATACACCCTGTCGATGGTGCGGTGCCAGGTCAGCGGGTTCTTCTTGGCGACGGAGCGCTTCTTGACATCCTCATGCGACCCCAGCAGCGCTGCGAATTTCGGAAACGCGTCCAGGTCCACGAGCCTGCCCTCGGCGTCCCATGGGTTCAACAGCACCTTCGTGGGTGTCTTCAGGTGGCCAGCGCGGATGTCGTCGGCCATGACAATCGGTGTGAGCCTCTCAGGCTCCACATCGACGCCCTGCCCAACGATGTCGGCCTTGTCAGCGCCTGTCGCGACGCCGATGCTGATCTTGGTTTTGCCGTCGGCCTCCAGTGTCGGGAACTCTTCCTGCAGACGTTCGAGCAGCTTGATCGTGCCCGGCGACCCCGCAGGCCAGAAGTCCGCAGTCTCGAACCAGGTCGGCAGACGGGCTCCCTCCCAGCCTTGTCCTGCGGCTTCCTCGTCAGAACCCAGAACGAACGCCGTCGCCTCGTGCGCCGACTCGGCCCCGAATAGAGCTGTCGTGTCGATGAGGGTCGCGGGTCCTTGCCGGGTGTTCGCCAGCACCGTAATCGCGGGGTATGCGGAGACCTCTGCCTCGAACGCATTCACATCGTGCATCTGCCACACCGTCTCGACGGCGTAGCCAGAGACGACGAGGCCGCGCAGATACTTCCCGTAGGCGTTCCGCATCCAACGATCAGCGCAGATGTACCCGAGCTTCCCACCAGGCTTCAAAAGGCCCAGCGACTGCTCGTAGAATCCGACGTAGATGTCAGCGCGGCCGCGCATCGTGCGCCAGCGAGCTCGGTACTCGGCTTCGACCTCGTCGTCGAGGTCCTCTGTACGGATGTACGGCGGGTTTCCAACGACGAAATCGACACCGCCCGGCATCTCATCAAGGAGGAAGTCGCCCTGGTGCAGCCATTCCCCGGACAGTGCCGTCGCTTCCTCGTGCGTCGCACCGGCGGCCAGGAGCAACTGGTCCAGCTTCGCGCGGCATGTCTCGACGTGCTCGGGCTGCAGATCCACCCCGTGGATGCTGCCAGAGAGCGAGCCTAGCGGGACGCCGTGACGCCGCGCAGATTCGAGCAGCCGCTCGACGACGGGGACGAGGAACGCCCCTGAACCAATGGAGGATTCGAGCAGCTTCGCCTCTTAGAGGCCCTTGTCCGGTGTGTAACCCACCAGGTCAAGAATTGTATCGACGACCCACTCAGCCCAGCGCGCTCATCACGTGCTTGATCCGGGTGTAGTCGTCGAAGCCGTACTGCGAGAGGTCCTTGCCGTATCCGGAGTGCTTGAAGCCGCCGTGCGGCATGTCGGACACGAACGGGATGTGCGTGTTGATCCACACGCAACCGAAGTCGAGGTCGCGCGAGAACCGCATGGCTCGGGCGTGATCGGTCGTCCAGACGGATGCCGCGAGGGCGAAGTCCACGCCGTTGGCGAGCGCCAGGGCCTCGTCGTCGGTGTCGAAGGACTGCACCGTGAGCACCGGACCGAAGATCTCACCCTGCACGGCTTCGTCGTCCTGGCGCATGCCGGACACGACGGTCGCCTCGAAGAAGTAGCCGGTGTCGCCCTGGCGGCGCCCGCCGACCTCGATCTTCGCGTGCTGGGGCAGGCGGTCGATGAAGCCCTGCACCTGCGCGAGCTGCGCGGCGCTCGACAGCGGTCCGTAGAGCACACCTTCCTCACGGGGGCCGCCGGTGCGAGCATCCGTTTCGACCTTCGCCACGAGCGCGGCGACGAACTCGTCATGGATCGACGAGTGCACCAGCAGCCGGGTGGCGGCAGTGCAGTCCTGTCCAGCGTTGAAGAACGCGCCGGTGACGATGCCGCCGACGGCCTTGTCGATCGACGCGTCGGGGAACACGATCGCCGGGGCCTTGCCGCCGAGTTCGAGGTGCACGCGCTTGACGTCGTTCGCCGCCGAGCGGGCAACCGCCATGCCCGCGCGCACGGATCCGGTGATCGCGACCATCTGCGGCACCGGATGCTCGACGAGGGCGACGCCGGTGTCACGGTCTCCGAGCACGACGTTGAACGCTCCTCCCGGGGTGTGCATGGCCACGATCTCGGCGAGCAACAGGGTGCTCAGCGGCGTCGACTCCGCAGGCTTGAGCACCACGGTGTTGCCTGCGGCGAGCGCGGGGGCGATCTTCCACACCGCCATGTTCAGCGGGTAGTTCCATGGCGTCACCTGCCCGATCACGCCGATCGGCTCACGACGCACGTAGGAGGTGTGCCCCGCGAGGTACTCACCAGCCGCGCGCCCCTCGAGGCTGCGGGCGGCGCCGGCGAAGAAGCGCAGCTGGTCGACCGACTGCATGATCTCATCGGCGACGAGACTCGCGCGGGGCTTTCCGGTGTCCTGCGACTCGAGATCGGCGAACTCCTCGGCCCTCTTCTCCATCTCATCGGCGATGCGGAACAGCGCCAGCTGACGGTCGGCGGGTGTGGTGTCGCGCCAGATCGGGAAGGCGGCGGATGCTGCGGCATACGCCGCATCGACATCGTCCTGATCGGACACCGGCAGCTCGCCGTAGACGTCCTCCGTGGCCGGATCGATGAGCGGCATGCGGCCGGTGCCGTGCGCGGGCACGCGGCGGCCGCCGATGAAGTTCTGCAACGTCGTCGTGGACATACCGCCGATGCTACCGGGTCTGCCACGAATTCTGAAGACTTATCCCCACCCAAACGACTGAATCAGTTGCACACGCGGTGCGAAAGTGTCAGTATCGGCATATGAGCAGCACGCCGAAGCATCCTGCGCTGGACGACATCTCCAAGCGGATCGTCGAACTCCTCCAAGAGGACGGCCGTCGCCCCTACGCCGAGATCGGCCGCGAGGTCGGACTCAGCGAGGCCGCAGCGCGCCAGCGCGTGCAGCGGATGACAGAGGCGGGCATCATCCAGATCGTCGCCGTGACCGACCCGATGCAGCTCGGCTTCCACCGCATGTCGATGATCGGCATCCGTGTCGTCGAGGACCCGCGCGCAATCGCGCAGGAGCTCGCGAAGATCCCCGAGCTCGCCTACGTCGTCGTCACCCTCGGCACCTTCGACATCCTCGTCGAGGCCGTGTGCGAGAGCGACGAAGACCTCCTCGACCTCATCGCGACCCGCATCCGCACGATCCCCGGCGTCGTGCACACCGAGAGCCTGCTCTACGCGGGTCTCTACAAGGACCTCTACAACTGGGGCACGCGCTGAGGCGCACCCTCGACCAGGAGCACATCATGGGAACCACGATCTTCGAACGGCAGCCGCCCGCCGAGTCCGTCGTCGACGATTCACTGCGCGACACCCGATTCGGAGTGTTCTGGCTGGAGGACGTCGAACGCGTCGAGCATCCGCCCCTCGCCTCCGACATCACGACCGACCTCGCCGTCGTCGGCGGCGGCTACGCAGGCCTGTGGACAGCGGTGCGCGCGAAGGAGCGCGAACCAGAGCGCCGCGTCGTGCTCATCGAGGCCGCGCGCATCGCGTGGGCGGCGTCCGGTCGCAACGGCGGCTTCTGCGAGGCGAGCCTCACACACGGGCACGAGAACGGCGTGAACCGCTGGCCCGAGGAGATCGACCGCCTCGAAGAGCTGGGAATCGAGAACCTCGACGCGATCGAGGCGACGGTGAAGAAGTACGACATGAAGGTCGACTTCGAGCGCACAGGCCAGCTGGCCGTCGCCGTCGAGCCTCATCAGGTCAAGTGGTACCGCGACGAGCACGGGTTCCTCGACGAGCAGGCCGTGCAGGCCGAGGTGCACTCGCCGATCTTCCTCGCCGGCGACTGGGACCGCGAAGGCTGCGCCATGGTGCACCCCGCGAAGCTCGGCATGGAGCTGGCCCGCGTCGCCGCGGACCTCGGCGTCGAGATCTACGAGCACTCGATCGTTCGGGCTGTGGAGGGCGACGGCTCGGGTCCGATTCGCCTCGTCACCCCCGGCGGGACGGTGACGGCGGATGCTGTCGCCCTCGCCACGAACGTGTTCCCCTCGCTCCTCAAGCGCAACCGGTTGATGACCGTGCCCGTGTACGACTACGTGCTCATGACCGAGCCGCTCTCCACCGAGCAGCTGGAGTCGATCGGCTGGTCGAACCGTCAGGGCCTCGCCGACAGCGCGAACCAGTTCCACTACTACCGACTCACCGCCGACAACCGCATCCTGTTCGGCGGCTACGACGCGGTGTACCACTTCGGCGGCAAGGTGCGGCCTCAGTACGAAGACCGCATGGAGAGTCACCGCAAGCTCGCGTCGCACTTCTTCACCACATTCCCGCAGCTGGAAGGGCTGCGATTCACGCACCGCTGGGCCGGGGCGATCGACTCGTCGAGCCGGTTCTGCGCCTTCTTCGGCACGGCGCGCAAGGGCCGCGTCGCCTACGCGACCGGGTTCACCGGACTCGGCGTGGGGGCTGCGCGCTTCGCCGCCGACGTCATGCTCGACAAGCTGTCGGGAGAAGAGACCGAGCGCACCCGGCTGAAGATGGTGCGCGAGAAGCCGATCCCGTTCCCGCCCGAGCCCGCCGCAGCGATCGGCATCAACCTCGTGCGCGCAGCGATGGACCAGGCCGACCACAACGAGGGCAAGCGGAACCTGTTCTTGAAGACCCTCGACGCCGTCGGCATGGGATTCGACTCGTGAGCGCTCTCTCACTCGAACCTGGTCAGGGAGCGGATGCCGCAACGCTCGCTGTCTCACCTGAAGAACTGCCCGCGGCATCCGTCGTCTCGGGTCACCCGACCGCCGCGACGCTGCCGCTCGCGACGATCGGGTCGGGTTCTGCGGCTGGCGTCGAGGTCGGGATCTGGGAGATGACGCCGGGAACCGCTACCGATACCGAGGCCGACGAGATCTTCGTCGTAATCTCGGGCCGCGCGGTGGTGCGATTCCTCTCGCCGGAGCTCCCCGATCTCGAAATCGGGCCCGGGTCGATCGTGCGCCTCGCCGAGGGCATGCAGACCGAATGGACCGTCACCGAGACGCTGCGCAAGGTGTACGTGGCCTGAGCCGGTGCCGCGCACGGCGCGCGCCGGTTCCTGTTCCCGCTCCGGTCGCGATCCGTGCCGCATCCGCGCCCCGCGAATCCGTTCCGGTCGCATTCCGTGCCGCTCTGAACGACGCGAGGCGGCACCAAGAGCGACCGGAACGACGGGCCCGGCAGCCGAACCGGCACCAACTGCGACTGGAACGACGAAACCAGCCGGCCTCAGAACCCAGAGCCGCCCGGCAGCGCAGAACCGGCAACGACCTCTCCGGCGACCACGGTGCTCACGACCCTGGCCCTCAGGAACGCCTCGACGCCGTCGCGGAACGGATCGCCGTCGAGCACCACGAAGTCGGCGGCGGCTCCTGCGCGCAGCACGCCGAGTTCGCCGTCCCAACGCGCGGCGTAGGCCGCATCGCGCGTCGCCCTGCGCACAGCATCCGCCACCCCCATCGCGTTCTCCGCCACGTTCGCCGGCAACGACGGATCGGATGCCGAGCGCCGCGTCGTCGCGATGAACAGGTTCGCGAGTGGGTCGAACGGCGCGGTGGGTGCGTCGGTGCCGAGGGCGATGGTCGCCCCGGCCTGGACGAACTCGCCCCACGGGTACCCGCGCTCGACCCGATCGTCGCCCAGCATCGCACGCCAGTTCGCCTGGATGGCAGGGTCGCAGTGCACGGGCTGCACCGATGCGATGACCCCCAGCCGCGCCAAACGCAGCGGCGTCTCGGGGTCGACGGTCTCGAGGTGCTCGAGGCGGTGACGGCGGTCGGCACGGGGGCCGTTCGCGGCGACCGCAGCCGCGAGGGCGTCCAGAGCGAGAGCGGATGCGGCGTCGCCGATGGCGTGCATCGCGACCTGGAGGCCTGCGGCGTCGGCGGCCGTGACCACGGCCGACAACGAGGGCAGATCCCACAACGCATCGGGGTGCGAGCCATCGTGGAACGGATGCCGCATCGCGGCGGTGCAGCTGTCGATCACGCCGTCGACGAAGAGCTTGATCCCGGTGACGCGCAGCCACGGGCCGGCATGGGTGCGGGCGAGACCGACGGCCCTGGCCACGGCCTCAAGGTCTCCCTCGGCGGTCGCCGTGCGGTTCACGACCCAGTGTCCGGCGATGCGCATCGGGAGCGTGCCGCCCCGGCGCTGGTGCAGCCCGACCAGCGCGCGCAACTCCGGCTCGCCCAGGCCCATATCGACCGCGGCGGTGACTCCGGCGGCGAGGTAGGCGTCGAGGGCCGCAACCAGGGCCCGCTCGCGCTCCTCGTCGGAGACGAGCTCGTCGAGCCGGTCGCGCATCAGGCCGAGCGAGGCGTTCTCCCACAGCATCCCCGTCGCCGCCCCCTCGCTGTCGCGCTCGATCCGGCCGCCGAGCGGGTCGGGTGTGAGCTCGTCGATGCCGAGCTCGGCGAGCGCCGCTGTGTTCACCCAGGCCGAGTGACTATCGTTCGCATGCAGGTACACCGGGCGATCTGAGACCACGGCGTCGATCATGTCGCGGTGCGGCCTTTCCCCGCCCAGCGCGGAGAACAGCCAGCTGCGCCCGATGAGACGAGGGGCTCGGGAGCCCGCGGCTGCGGCGAGCAGTCGTCGCTGGATGTCCTCGACGTCCGCAGCATCCTGCAGATCGACCTGGGTGAGCGACTCCCCCATCGAGACGAGATGGGTGTGCGCATCGACGATACCCGGCAGCACGAGCCTCCTGTCGAGCTCGACGACCCGGTCAACGGGAAGAGCGGATGCCGTCGCCTCGTCTCCGACGAACGCGATGCGGCCGTCGCTCACCACGATCGACTCGGCCCAGGGCTCGGTGTCAGACGTGAAGATCACTCCTCCGCGATAGCGGACGGCGCTCACAGCGACTGCTTCGAT
Source organism: Microbacterium sp. (assembly GCF_047607465.1). Lineage (GTDB taxonomy): Bacteria > Actinomycetota > Actinomycetes > Actinomycetales > Microbacteriaceae > Microbacterium. Next base: position 31,694 of record NZ_JASGCY010000094.1, read on the forward strand.
CGGGCGGAGGCGCGCACCAGCACCAGGTAGAGAGCGAACGGCACGACGAGACCGACCGGCACGGAGAGGTCGACGCCGCCGAGTGCTGCGGCGATCGGCCCCGTGAACACGAGGGTCGAGCTGCACAGCAGCGACGCTGCGATGCCGCCGAGCACCGCCACGACCCCTGGCACGTGCACTCCGCCCGAGAACCAGAAGCGGCTGCTGCGGGACTCGTCCGCAAGCGCCATGCCGTCGTAGCGGTTGCGCCGCCAGAGCATGTCGGCGAGGTACACACCCATCACCGGGCCGAGCACGGTGACCGCGAGCTGCAGGGCGCTGGACACGCTGTCGAGGAAGTTCCACACCAGCAGCGCGAACAGGGTCATCAGAACCCCCACTGTGCCGTCGAGGAGCACGGTGCGGGTGCGCGGAAGGCGCACGCCGACGGCCTGCAGGGCGAGACCAGAGCTGTATGCCGTCATGGCATTGTTCGCGATCGTGCTGACGATCACGGAGATGAGGAAGACGGGGGCGAACCAATCGGGCAGGAACTGCTCGAGCCCGGCTTCGGGGTCGCTCATGTCCACGGTCGCCGCTGCGAGAGCGCCGACGAAGGTCGCAAAGATGCTGGGGATGATCATGCCGAGGCTCGTCCAGGTCGCCACATCGCGCACGCGCGTGTGCGCAGGGAGGTAGCGGGCGAAGTCGGCGCTGTTGGTGTACGAGAGGGGGCCGGATGCCACGATCGCGATGCCCGCGCTCATCATGACCATGAGGTCGATCCCCTCGAGGGGCTGCGCGGGCGCGAAGTCCCACTGCGCACCACTGATCACGAATGCGGCCATCACGACGAAGATCAGGGCCAGCACGATCGCGAGGGGCTGGTACAGACGCATGATGAGGCCGTGGCCGTACACGCTGATGACCATGGTCGCAGCGGCGATCAGGATCGCGCTGATCGCGATGGTCCACCCCGTGGCTGGTACGCCGAAGCGGCCGAGGAGCCCGACCATGACGGTGGTCGCCGCCGCCCAGTTGATCGCCAGGTAGCAGACGCTGATCAGCCAGCCGGCGATCGCGACGTTGACGCGGTTGCCCCGCACGCCGTACATGGCCCTGGTGATGACCTCGCTGGGCGCGCCTGCCGCGGGGCCTGAGCCTGCGACGATACCGGTGATGATCGAGAACAGGTTGCCGACCACGATGGCGATGAGCGCCTGCCACAGACTCAGCCCCAGGAGCACGAGGGTCGCGCCGACCACGACGGCGAGAAAGTTCACGTTCGGGGCCGCCCACACCGCGAAGAGGTCGCGAGCGCGGCCATGTCGCTCGGCGTCGGGAATGTGGTCGATGCCGTGGGTCTCGACGCGTGTGGCGCTGTCGTTCGCGGCGGCCGCGCGCGTGATCGCGGCGTCGGATGCGGATGCCGCACTGTCGGGCGTGAGCTGTGACATGGGTCCTCCTGATCGGTGTGCGGCGGCGTCGTCGCGTTTGAAAGGACACGCTAGACATCCAAAACGATTTGGACAATGACTTTCCGCAGGTATCGTCATCCCATGACCCGCACGCGCGCGACCATCCGCGATGTAGCCCGCCGAGCGGGCGTCTCCCCCACCACCGTCTCGCACACCTTCTCGGGCAACGGCACTGTGAACCCGCACACCCAGGCGCGAGTCCGCGCCGCAGCATCCGCTCTGGGCTACCACCCCGACGTCGTCGCCAGCGGCCTGCGTCGCAGCCGCCTCGGCGTGATCGGCCTCGTGCTGCGTCCCGCCGTCGGGGCACAGCCTGAGCATCTCGGCGACATCGACTACTTCCCGCGCTTCGCGGGCGCAGCCGCACTCGCCGCGCTCGCCCACGGGTACGCGCTCATGCTCGTCGCCGATCCTGTGATCCCCGGTGCCCCGGTCACGGCCTACGCGTGCGACGGGATCATCGTGACCGACCCCGTCGAGCGCGACCCGCTGACCGCCGCGCTGCGTTCGAGCGGCATCCCCTACACGCTGGTGGGCGCCGACATCGCCGACCCCGCCGATCCGCACGCGATCGACATCGCGACCGCGCTCATCACCGACCGCGTGCTCGACCATGTCGCGGCGGCGGGCAGCGAGCGCCCCGCGCTCGTCGTCGGCACCGATCCGATCGAGTGGAACACCGCCGCCGAGACCCGCTACCGCGAGCGGATGCAGGCGGCGGGCCTGACCGAGACGATTCTCCGGGTGCCCGAGCGCGCGCCGCGGGACGAGGCCGGACTCGCGGCCGACGAGCTGCTGTCGCTCCCCGAACCCCCAGACGGGGTGTACTGCATGACGAGCGACCACGCCAGGGGTCTGGTCGACCGCTTCACCGCTCTGGGCGTGCGAGTACCCGAGGACGTTCTCGTGATCTGCGGCTCGGATGCCGAATGCCTGCGCGATCAGGAGCCGACGATCTCGACCGTCGACCTGCAGCCAGAGGCGCTCGGCCGTCAGGCGGCTGTGGCACTACTGCGGCAGCTGGAGCCGGATCTCGACGTCTCGGTGCCCGAGCCCGACCACGGACGGCTCATCGTTCGAGCATCCACCGCCCTTCGCATGCCCGGCGTGCCCGTCGATTCGTGAGCGCTGCGGCTCTCAATCTGTGCCACTCCGGCCCTCGCGCACCCGCTCAGGTCGCGATTTGTGCCGCATCCGTGCGTCGCGCTTCGGTTCCCGTCGCGGTTTTTTGCGCCCGCGCACCCCCCAAGCGGGCCAAAACGCCGCCGGAAACCCGCCGGGCCCGGCCGCAGCGGCCCCAA
>NZ_JASGCY010000095.1:0-15551 GCF_047607465.1 Microbacterium sp.
ATGTTTTAGCGGCACGAAGTGCGACCGGAGCGGGGGAGGCGGACGCCGAAGCAGCACCAATCGCGACCGGAACGGAAGAGGCGGATGCCGAAGCGGCGCGAATCGCGACCGGAACGGTGAGATCGAGGTTGAGATCGAGATCGAGATCGCGATCGCGAGCGCCGCGCCGCTCACGCTTCCGACACATCCACCGACGGCGGCCCTCCGGGGCGGTGCGCGCGCCGGCCGTGCACGACGACGGGGCGTCCGGCGCGCTCCTGCCCCGGCACCGGCCGCGAGCGGCGTCCATAGATGAGCTCCGACGAATCGAGCAGCCAGGGCACGAGAGTGATCGATACCCCGTGCACGAGCATGAGCTGGTTCGCCATGCGCTTGGCGCGGCGGTTGTGCAGGAACGACTCCCACCAGTGGCCGACGATGTACTGCGGCAGGTAGACCGTGACGACCGAGGGGCCGTGCTTCTCACGATGCTTCTTGATGAATCCGGCGATGGGCTGCGCGAAGGATCGGTAGGGGGAGTCGACGATCACGAGCGGGATCGGCATGAGGTGGTCGACCCATTCCTTCTGCAACTGCGCGGTCTCGTCCGCAGACACCGACACGTGCACGGCCATGGTGGTGCCGTGTCGGGCAGCCACGGCGTAGTCGACCGCTTTCACGACGGGCTTCTGCAGCCGGTTCACGAGCACGAGGGCGACGTCGCCGATGGCCCCGAACCGTGTGCTGTCGTCGATCGCGATCTCGTGCTCGACATCGCGGTAATAGCGCTTGACGCCCATCATCAGGAACGCCAGCAGCGGGATGGCGATGAACACGAGGTACGCGCCGTGGGTGAACTTGGTGATGGTCACGATGATCAGCACGAGCACAGTGAAGACCGCGCCGACGGCGTTGATGACAAGACCCGTCCAGACTCCGCGCAGATCGGATGCCGAGGGCTGAGCTGTTCCTGCCCGGCCCTGCCGCCGCACCCGCTGCCAGTGACGCACCATGCCGATCTGCCCCAGCGAGAACGAGACGAACACGCCGATGATATACAACTGGATAAGAGTGGTCAGCTTCGCCTGGAACACCACGAGCACGACGATCGCTGCGATGCCGAGCACGATCATCCCGTTGGAGAACACCAGGCGATCGCCCCGGGTGTTCAGCGACTTCGGGGCGTAGCCGTCACGGGCGAGCACAGCGCCGAGCAGCGGGAAGCCGTTGAAGGCGGTGTTGGCGGCGAGCAGCAGCACGCAGGCGGTCGCCGCCTGGATGATGAAGAATCCGATGCTGCCGGCGCCGAAGGTCGCGCTCGCGACCTGTGCCATCACGCTGGGCTGGGGCTGCGAGCAGTCGAAGCCGATGAGGTCGCAGGCGTCTTCGGCGTAGTGGACTCCCGTGATGAGTCCCATCGCGGTGAGGCCGGCGAAGAGGAGAGCGGCGATCGACCCCATCATCACGAGCGTGATCTGGGCGTTGCGGATCTTCGGGGTGCGGAAGGCCTGCACCCCGTTGGACACGGCTTCGACGCCGGTGAGGGCGGAGCATCCGCTGGAGAAGGCTCGCAGCACGAGCAGGATGATCGCGGCATCCGCAAGGTGTTCGCCCTGCACCTGGTAGGCGGCGCTGTCGGCAACCGGGGCGTCCCCAAGGACGGTGCGGATCAGGCCGGTGACGATCATCAGCGCGACCGAGCCGATGAAGAGGTAGGTGGGGATCGCGAAGACGGTGGATGCTTCGCGCACGCCGCGCAGGTTCACGATGACGATGAGGATCACGAAGCCGACGGCGAGCTCGACGCGCAGCGGATCGAGCTCGGGCACTGCAGAGATGATGTTGTCGACGCCGGAGGCGATCGACACCGAGACGGTGAGGATGTAGTCGACCAGCAGCGCCGCGGCCACGACGACACCTGCTACCTCACCGAGATTCTTCGAGGCCACCTCGTAGTCGCCGCCGCCCGAGGGGTACGCCTTGATCAGCTGGCGGTAGCTGAGCACCACCACGACGAGCAGGATCACCACGGCCGCAGCGACCCACGGGGCGAACGCGAGGAACGCCAGCCCGCCGAGCGCCAGGGTCATCAGCATCTCCTGCGGGCCGTAGGCCACCGAGCTCAGGGCGTCGGAGGCGAAGATCGGCAGTGCCATCTTCTTCGGCAGCAGTTGGTGGTCGGCCTGCTCGCTCGGCAGCACATCGCCGATGAGGATGCGCTTGACGAGCTGCGGTGCGTCGGGACTCTCCCCGTGATCGTGTGACACGACCGGCGAGCCTACGCTCGCCCGATGGGCGCTCTCGCGATCCTCACGCAATCCCTACGCCGACGATGGGCCGTCCTCACGGAATCCTTACGCAGCGCCCCCGGTTGCTGCTCTCGTCGAAAATGCCTCTGGCACTATTCGGCAATCCGTGTCGCTCTCGCGCCTGCCGTGTTCGTTCCGGTCGCGTTCTGTGTCGCTTCGGGGAAGTTTTAGCGGCACGAATCGCGACCGGAACGGAGGAGGCGGATGCCGAGGCGGCACGAGATGCGACCGGAACGGAGGAGGCGGATGCCGAAGCGGCACGAGATGCGACCGGAACCGTGAGAGCGGATGCCGGCAGCGCACGTCGAGACGGAATCGCGACCTCGCTCCTGAACCAGGAGAGTCGATCTCCGTCGTGCCTCAAGTCAAGGTGCCCGCGAAATGGTCTCCGCTTCGTCCGCGGGCTCGAGTCCGATATATTCAAGAAGTTCGGCGCAGAGCCGCACAGCATACGGAGGGCTAACCGTGAGACTTTTCGCGACGTCAAGGACTTCCCGCCGCGAGGCAGGCGCCAGGCGCCGCCCGTGGCGGATCGGCAGCTACCTCGGCGTCGTCGCGTCGCTGGTGGCATCGGGCCTGGTGATCGGCGTCCCCTCTGCGGCCATGGCGGCAGGTGATGGCGTGCTGACCGTTCAACTGACGCCGGTGGACACCACCGACGGTTCGGTCATCACCAGCATCGCCGACGGCCAGCACAACAACACGATCACCTATGACGTGCAGTACAGGTGCACGAACGGAGCGTGCAGCAACACTCAGCTCCAGTTCTCGCCCTCGCAGCCCAGCCCGAACAGCGTTCTGCCCGCCGATCGCTTCCTGCTCAAGTACGTTTCGACGACGGCAGCCACCGTGTCGGGCACCGATGTCACCGGCAAGCTCGTGACGCTCGGCGACCTCCCCGCCGGCACGAGTGGCTCGTTCACGATCAGGTACGCCGTCTCCAGCGACACGCAGGCGGCGATTCCTTACGGTTCTTTCTACCCCGATGGCTTCCAGATCCAGATGGCCGCGACCGCCACCTCCGACACCGCGGTCGCCCCGGTGACCGGTGCCTCCGCACCCGTCACCTGGCACGTCGCCGTCCCCAGCGGGCCGAGTGCGGGGGTCAACACAGCCAACAGCGTGAAGACCGATGAATCCGTCCTGGTCAACGTCACCATGGGCGTCGGCAACACCTACCTGGCGGGCAACGCCGGCAGAATCACCGGCGACGCAGCCTATGCGGCGGCCGGGAGCTACAAGGTCGTGTACCACGCACCGCCGGAGGCGGTCATTCAGACGGCAGCGTACGGCGGTGTCATCGACAATGCCGCGCACACCGTGACCTGGGAGGTCGGCTCCGCTGACGATCCGAAGTACGCCGCCCGTGGCGGGTTCGGATACAACCAGTCGAACTTCGGCGCTAACGGTCCCGCCGACGACAACCCTTCCGGCAGCGTTCTCGGCGACGACAACTATGCCAACTGGAACCCGCGTGCCGTCACTCTAACCTTCCCCGGAACCAACTTCCCGGCTGCCGACGCAAACGGCTGCAACTTCGCCACAACCGTGACCAGCTCGGTCGATGTCACCGTCACCTATCTCGACGCCGCGAAGACCACGAAGTCGGTCACCGCGACGAAGACCAATCAGCAGGTGGCCTGTTGGGACCCATTCGGCGGCATCAACGTCAGCAAGACCGTGGCCGGGGGTGCGTCGAACCCTGGCGACGGCAACATGGGCTCAGGCGTGGCAGCGGCAAACATCCCGGCTCCGGGCGACGCAGACCGCACGTCGCTGTACTGGTCGGTCGCCGTAGCCAACCGCGGCAACGTGCCAGGGGTTGCGATCATCGATGAGCCGAACCTGTCGCAGCCCGATGCGCCGGTCTACCAGCTTCGGCCATCAGGGGCAGGAGCCACCGTCGAGTGGGTGCGCAGCGACGGTGTGACCGGCACAACCGTGCTTGCGGCGAATCAGGCGCTCACAGCCCCAGGGGACACCTACTACATCAGCGCCAAAGTCACGAGCGCTCCGATCGCGGCTGGTCGAATCCAGAAGACCGATACCGGTGAGACCGGGTTCTCTGTGGCCTACTGGATGCGGATCAGCTCGACCGCGCCTCTCGGAGAGCAGCGCACCAACACCGCCAACATCGAGATGACCTACCCGGGGTACCCCGACATCGAGGTCATCCCGCTCGCGCTGAACCAGACGCGGAGCGCGACGATCCAGTTCACCCGTCCCAGCCCGGCGATCACCGCCACGTTCGTCGGCTCGCCGGTTGTCGGTGGCGCGCAGCTGAATCCTGGCGTTCCGGTGACGTACACGGTGCGTGGCGGCACGAGCGGCGTGTGGCCTGGCACCGAGATCACACCGCAGCAGGTGTTCCTCGCCCCGGTGGGCTGGACGGTTGTGCCGGGCTCGGCGACGATCGCCGGCGCGCCCGCTGGCGTGACCTACGAGTACGCAACGAAGACCATCGGCGGGGTGTCCCGATCCGTGGTCGTCGCGACGTGGCCCTCGTCCATCGCGCCGGGCACGGCGGCTGCCACGTGGCCCGATATGACCGTTCAGGCGACGCCGACCGTCACGGCATCCACCGCCCCGAACGCGGGCGTCGCCGGCGTGTGGATGGGCGATGCCAGCGGCACGCTGTCTGATGCAACCGGCTACTATGCGGTCGACGCGAACGATTTCCGCGGCTCGCCAGGCAACGTCGTCGACGCTGGCGATGTTGACGGTGACGGCATCACGACAGAGGATTTCGCTCTTGGCAACGGTTCTCCCGGCCTCACCGTTGTGCAGGCGCCGAGCGTCGTCGGCGTCGTCAAAGAACTGTGCGTGCCCGATACGAGCGCCGCTGACGGCTGCAACTGGGTGTCGGATGCGACCGCAGACTACTTCGTGCCGCTGAACGCGACCGACATCAAGTACAGGGTGACTCTCTCGAACGCGGGGAGCACCGCGCTGACGAATGTCGTCGGCTACGACGTGCTGCCCTACCCGAATGACACGGGTCTGCTCGCGGGTCCGCCGTCGCGCGGCTCGGAGTTCGACCTCGTGCTGCAGTCGGTCACCTCGGTGTCAGCCGGTGTGACCTTGGCGTATTCGGCATCCACCAACCCCTCCCGCCCCGAGGTCTACCCGGGAGCAGCGGGCACGGTGGACGACTGGGATTCGACCCCTGAGGGCAAGAAGGCCCTGCGGCTGACCGCTGGCACGCTGAACGCCGGCGCCTCGGTGCAGGTCGTGTATACGGCCGCTGTCGCAGGCTCCCCTGAGGCCGACCAGAAGGCGTGCAACACGGTTGCCGTCGACTCGTCGCAGACACTGCCCTCAGAGCCGCTGCCGGTGTGCGTCACCCTGGAGGAGGCCGATCTGGCCATCGAGGTGACGACGTTCGAGAACCTGCAGTCAGGGCGACCGACGACCCTTGCCTACACGGTGACGAATAACGGCGGTTCGGCGTCAGCGCCGGCATCCGCTTCTCTCGGTATTCCCGCAGGACTGACGCTGACCAGCCTGGATGTCGCAGGCTGGAGCTGTGCGGCCGACGGCGGTGGCGCTGCTCCGGTTGCGGGTGCTGCGACGCTGACCTGCGCGCCGGTTGACGCAGGCGGGCAGGCGCGTGAGCTGCTGGAGGACGACTCTGAGCTCCTGTCGTTCCCGGTGCTCGTGACCGCCGATCCCGGGGAGGAGCTGTGCGTCACCGCCGAGGTGTCGGGCGACGTATTCGACCCGATCGAACCGAACAACGCCGACAGCGCATGTGCGCGGCTCGCGGCGGTTCGCGGAGAACTCGTGATCACGAAGGACGACGGCATCACCGCCACGAAGGTCGGTGCAGAGTACACCTACACGATCACGGTGACGAACACGCTCGTCGCTGAGGCCGTAAGCGGTGCGGTCGTGACCGATACCCTGCCCGAAGGGCTGGAGTTCGTTTCGGCGGATGCCGACGGCACTGCGGCCGGACAGAGCGTGACCTGGACGCTGGAGGAGCTTGCACCGTCGAGTACGACGGAGGTGCACGTGAGCGTGCGGGTGCTCGAGGGCGCGCCATCGCCGCTGGTGAACGCGGCAACGGTGAGCGCGCCGGATCCGGGCTTCCCGGGTGAGACGTTGACCGCTACGGCGGAGGATTCGAACATCGTTCGCAGCCTGTCGGTGTCGAAGGTGTCGGATGCTGCGGCGGAGCCGGTTGACGGTGACACGGTGACCTTCACGGTGACGGTGACGAATGATGGTTCCGGTGATTACACGGCTGATGAGCCTGCGAGTGTGTCTGATGATCTCGGCGATGTGCTCGATGATGCCGAGTATGCGGGGGACGCGGTCTCGACGGTGGGTGATGCGCCGGTGGTCTCTGACGGTGTGCTCACCTGGTCGGGTCCGCTTGCTGCGGGTGAGAGCGCGGTGATCACGTATTCGGTTGTTCTGACGGGTGCTGGTGACCAGCGTGTCGTGAACACGGCGTGTGTGCCCGAGGGTGAGGTCGCGTCCGGTGTGGAGGCGTGTGCGGGGCTCTCGTTCGATGTGACGGTGGAGCCGCCGGTGATTCCTCCGACGGTTCCCCCGGTGGAGCCTCCGCCGACGGTGCCTCCGACGGTGCCGCCGACGCCTGATCCGACGACCGCCCCGACGACCGCCCCGACGACGGGTCTCGCGACGACCGGCGGAACGATCTGGACGTTCGGTATCGTGGGTGCGTTGACGCTCATCGGCGCCGGTGCCGTCCTGATGATCATGAGGCGGCGACGGGTGTCGTCAGACAGCTGAGCCTCTTCCCCCGGTTCCCGAGTGAGTGCGCTCCCTCCGGTTCCTGAGCGAGCGGAGCGAGACGGAGGACGCCCTTCGTCTCGCTCCGCTCCTCGCTCAGGAACCGGGGGAAGGACGCTCAGAAACCGGGCAGGGAGCGGGTTTCATTCGTCGAACTGAGGGGGTCGTCTGGGGAGAAAGTGGAAGTGACAGAAGCTCACGACGCCGTGGCGCTGGCCGGCATCATCGATCGGCCGCGGCTGTACCGCATTCTCGATTCTCCTCTCGTGCGCGTGTGCGTGGTGTCCGGCCCGAGCGGATGCGGGAAGACGACGCTGCTGCGCAGTTGGGCGTTGCAGCAGGGGAAGCTGCCGATCTGGGTCTCGCTCGCTGAGGGCATCGGCACCCGCCAGGCGTTCTGGCAGCATCTCAACGCCGCCGCTCGCCGGCTGGGTGCGCTCAACGGCGATGCCGCCGCACAGGCGAGCGAGCAGCTGAAGACGAACATCGATCCCGTCGAGGTGGCCGCTGCACTGCTGCGCGACGTCGGCGAGGTCACCCTGATCCTGGATGCGTACGAGCATCTCGGCGATGCCATCCCCCGCGTCGACGAGGATCTGCTGCGTCTCGTGCGGGCGGCATCCGGCTTGCGGCTGGTGGTCTCGACGCGCGGGCGCACCTCGCTGTCCGAGGCGGATCAGGACTCGGAGCTGATCGCGCGCACCATCACCTACAGCGACTTGGCGTTCACCGTCGACGAGGCGCAGGCGCTGCTGTGCGGACAGTCCTCCGACAGCACCGGCGTCGCCGAGTCGATCGTGCGCTCCACCCGCGGCTACGCGCTGACCGTGCGCGCCGCAGCGCACGCGCTCGCCGAGCTCGGGCACGTGCCGAACATCGGCTCGATCGAGTGGGACACGGTGCTCGCGGCGAAGCTCGAAGAGCGCATCCCCGACGGGGTGCGCGCTCAGTTCCTCGTCGACACGTGCGTTGCGCCCTATGTGGATGTCGCGTTGGCCGCGCAGCTCACCGGGGAGCAGGCATCCGACGTGCAGCGGATGCTGGACCTGCTCGAGCGCAACGGCTTCGGCAGGTGGATTCCGTATGCGTACAACCGACCGGCGTTCCAGTACGTCGAGTCCATCCGGGACTCCTTCCTGTCGCGCGCGCGGGCCGATGCCGAGCGCTTCGCCCGCGGATGCAGCACCTCGGCACTGTGGCTCAGCGCCAACCACGAGGACGACCAGGCGCTGCTGACCGCGATCGCCGGTGGCGACTACCGGCTCGCCGACGCGTTGTTCGTGCGGCTCGTGGCGACGGATATCGACAGCTCCACCACCGATCGGTTTCTGCCGGCGCTGCGCCAGGTGCCGGAGCAGAGTCTGCCGGAATACCCCATGCTGGCCTTCGGTCTCGGCCTCGCGATGAAATCGAGCGCCTCGTTTCATGCCGACGCGCCGCGCATCTTCCGCATCGCGATCGACTCGCCTGCCGCGCCCTCGTATGTCGAGCCCGCCCTGGACGCCTTCTCCCTCGCATCCATGCGCGCTGTCTCGCTGCGGCTTGCGTTGGACTTCGCGGCCTCCGGCGCGGCCGCCGCTGAGGCTGTCGCGCTCATCGAACGGATCGACCCCGCAGTTCTGGACGCGCATCACGGTCACGTCGCCACGGTGCTGCGCCAGCTCAGCTACTCCCTCTTCCTCCCCGGGCGTTTCGCCGATGCGCTGTCGACGATCGAGCGCGCGATCACGCTGTGCTCCGAGCCCGTCGATTACAGCTACGCGCTCTCTCTCGCTGCGGGGATGACTGCCTTCACCGGCGATCTGCTGCGCGCGCAGAAGCACCTCACTGCCATGAGCGCCGATACCCGCATCGCCGGCTGGCAGCACCGCTACGGCACCGGCCCGTCGACGTTCGCCCAGTGCAGCATGCTGCTCGACGGCATGGAGTTCGCGCAGGCGGCCGATCTCGTGCAGGGCTTCGACGGCGCCACCTTTCCCGGGGAGTTCTGGCCGCTGCACGCGGCGGTCTCGGTGGTCGCCGGTTACGGACTCGGGCACGGAGCTGCCGAGGCCGAGCTGGTCGCCGAGGCTCTCGAACGCGACGATGCTCCCTCTGGCGTCGGCGACGACGTCGTCACAGACCATCTGTACGGAGTGCTCGCGATGGTGTGGATCGCCGTCGGCGACAGGCGCCGTGCGAACAGGATGCTGCGCCGGCGGGCGGCGGACAGCCCCCACCTGGCTGCCGCACGCATCATCGAGGCGCTGGGTCGCCGCGGACCGCGCGAGGCGCTGCTGCTCGCAACCGCGGCGCTCGACGACCCCCGCCACACGATCCGCAGTCGTGCGGCGGCGCAGACCGCCGGTGCCGCCGCGGCGCTGCGTGCGGGCGAGACGGCCAGGGCCTGGAACTGGCTGACCAGCGCCGCCGCGACCGCGAACCTGCGCGGTCCGCGGTCGCACGTCGCGCTGCTGCCGCCAGGGGAGCGCTCTGCCCTGCTCGGATTCGCCAGGGATGCCGAAGCCGGGGATCTCGTCCGGTATCTGACAGTGCCGCTGTCGAGCGCGCCGGGCCCCACGGTCGAGCTCACCCGTCGCGAACGCGCTGTGCTCGCCGAGCTCGCCCTGCAGACCAGCATCAGTGCCATCGCGGACAGCCTGGTGGTCTCCCCGCACACCGTGAAGAGCCAGTTGCAGAGCATCTACCGCAAACTCGGGGTGTCATCGCGCCGTGCGGCGTTGCAGGCCGCCGAAGAGCGCGGGCTGCTCGCCTGGCCGCGGCCCTGACGTTTCCTGAGCGGGAGCGTGGCGCCTTATAGGGCGCTGGAGGGGTGGACACACGGCGCGACTTTCGCAAAAAAGGATGAAAAGTGCCGAGAAAAGGATGAAAAGAGCCCACTAGCCTGACTTCTCGCTGTGAATCAGGCCAGAGTTGACCGGTCACACAACTATCGGAGGGGGACTCTGCGATGACACTTTTCAAGCGGGCCCAGGCGTCCGCAAGGGTCACGAAGACGGATTCGAAGCGAGGTAGGCGTGGCGTGAGAGCCGCAGCCTCGATGATCGTGACGGGCGCACTCGCGTTCGCCGGGCTCTTCGCCGCGTCGCCGGCGTTCGCCGCGACACCGGTCTACGAGATCGAGGGTGAATGGATTGACCAGCCGACGGGCACCGTCGAGGGCGGTGACGGCATCACCGCGCTGTGGAGAGTCAATGTCAACGACGCTGAGGTTCCCCCCAGCAACGACCCGGTCGACAACGTCGTTGTGACCTTCGTCATCGACAACGCCCTGTTCGAAGAGATCCCCGACATCTGTCTGCGCAGTGCCACAGACCCCGACTCGGGCGTTGCCGTAGATCCGATATCGGCTATCTCGACCGACAAGACGACCCTGACCTGCAACCTCGGCACCGTCAACATGGGCACTGCGGTCAGCGTCATGACCCCGGTGAGCGTCCTAGGCCCGACGGGCTCTCACGTCACGCTGAGCGGCACGATCGATGGCCAGACTGTGGATCTACCGGAGATCCCGATCGAGAATCCGTTCGCGATGGACATGAAATGGTCAGGAACAAGCGTCAGCAACTGGTGGAATGATGACTTCACGAGCATCCTGACCAATTTCCAGCTCTCGCTCTGGGCCGTACCCGGCGGAGACGCGGGGCCGGCCTCTGTGACCTACCGGCTCACGCTGACCGACAACCAGGGAGGCGTGGTCACCATCGCCGACAAGCCCGAGGGTCTCGGCGGTGTCACTGAAGCAGTCACAGGCGGCTGCTCGGCGCAAGGCGCGTACTCCCCCGGGCATCCGTTGTCGACCGGTGCGAGCTGGTCTCCGGCTCTTCAGGCGCCGGCGTTTGGCTCCTGCACACTGACTGCTGTTGCTGGCCAGCCCGGCAAGTTCGACCTGACCATCTCGGGCATTGACTACTCGCAGACGCAGATTCCGATTCTTGACAGCGCAAGCCAGGCTCTTCCCTCCGACCGTGTGCCGATCGGCGCAGCGCAGCTGTGGTTCAACGTCGCCACCACCACCGGCGGCTCGCTCTCGCTGTCGGCGAACGCACCGACCTATACGAGCGTGAACGGGGCGACCTTTCAGGACTGCTACGCAGCCGACACTCCTACGGGCTTCGGCTGCACGGCGAACAATTCTACGAATAAGACCCGCAACCTACCTGGTGCATTCGTTCACCAATGGGTTCGCACCTTCACCGGCTCGGGTGGCACCAGAGCCGATGACACCTACACTCAGCCTGCCGGCAGCCTGATTCAGAGTTGGACGAGCGATGCGGTCGTCAATGCGAACTGGTCCGATAACGAGCAGCGTTCGCTCTGCACTACGATCGACACTCGATATGTCACTTATGAGTCGCACTTCGTGCAGAACATCGAGTCTGCCCCACACCAGATCCAGTACTACGTCGGTAACGACGCGACAGTCAATCCGGCCGCAGGCAATGCTGCATACAACCCCGACCAGTTCGACTGCGGCATCACATCAGGCTGGGTCAACACTGCGCCGGCGGACTTGAGTACCGTCAAGGCCGTGCGTGTTAACTACCTGCAGTCGGCATACGCTGAGGCGGGTGCAGGCGCCTTCGTCCTTCGGGTGAACCAGCGCCTCAACGCCGATCTCGAGGTCGGGCAAGACGTATGGACATTCGGATCCACGTTGCGCCCAACAACCGGCTGGATAGGGCCAGATGTTCAAGCGGAGTGGACGGAAACTCCTGACGCTCGGTACCCGCACACCACCGGACGGCGCGACATCGTGCGGATCGTGCTGGCCACCCCGGCAATCCGCAAGTCGGCCGACAAGGCGACGTTCGTTCCCGGTGTTCCGGCCGAGTTCACTCTGACCTACTCCGCGAACTGGACGGGAGCAGGGCCCGATGAAGTCGACGACTTCGTCATCGAAGACGTCCTGCCCGCGGGCATGACCTATGTGGAGGGCTCCGCGAGCCCCGAACCTGTGGTCACGATTGTCAACGGTGCCCAGGTGCTGACCTGGACCCTCGACGACGTCACGACCAACGAATGGCACACGCTGACCTATCAGGTCGTTGGCGACAACAGCATCGTGCCGGGTACGCGGTTCCGCAACGTGGCCACGGCGACGTTGGCGAATGCGACGTCGAACCCGGCTGCGGCGACCGTCACCTCGTCGGCGAACGGGTACACCACCCTGATCAAGACGAGTGATGTCGACTACATTCCCAACAACGCGGGCGATGGCGTTGGCACCGGGTCGTGGACGATCACGCTCGAGTCGCATGACCCCTTCGATCAGGCCTACACCGACACGATCGACATTCTCCCGTACAACGGCGACGGACGCGGCACCGATTACTCGGGAAGCTACGTGCTCGACAGTGTGACGGCTCCGGTCGGGGCGATCGTGTACTACACGGATGCCGACCCTGCGACGATCACGTACGACCCGGCCGACCCATCCAACGGCAGCGCGGGCAGCATCGTCGGCAACACCGTCGGATGGACCACGGTCAAGCCGGCCAATCCGACCGCTGTGCGCGTGATCGGAGGCGTGCTCGAATCGGGTGGCAGCTTTGCCTTCCAGGTTCAGATCACGACCAACGGTGCTGAGCCGCAGGACGTGTACGTCAACAGTGCGCAGGCGCGTGCTGAGCACACCGAGCTCGTGATGCGCACCTCGGCAGCGCTCACCGTCACTGACTACATCGTGGAGAAGACCTCGAACCCCAACGGCGGAACGGTCATTCCCGGCCAGGTGGTGGAGTACACGGTGACGGTCACCCAGCAGGGCGACGTGCCAGCCGGTGCGCTGTTCACGGACGATCTGTCTGATGTGCTCGACGACGCCGTCTACAACGGCGATGTCTCAGCAACCCATGGCGCCGCGACCATCGTGGATGGCGAGTTGTCGTGGGAGGGCGATGTGCCGGTGGGCGAGGTGGCGACGATCACGTACTCGGTGACCGTCAAGACGACCGACCTCATCGAAGCCGAGGGCAACTGGATCCTCAAGAACGTCGTGACATCGCCCGGTTGTGAGTCGGTGGACTCGTGCAGCCCGCCGGCGAACCCCGTCGGCGACTACCGGTTCTCGAAGACCAGCGACCCGGCATCCGGATCCGATGTCACTGCCGACGATGTGGTGACGTACCATGTGCAGATCTCGCACATCGGTGCGGCAGCCGTCGAGAAGGCGAGCGTCACGGACGACCTGTCCGCTGTGCTCGACGACGCGACCTGGAACGACGACGCCGAGGCCACAGACGGCACCCTCGAGTACACCGATGGCGAGCTCGTCTGGACCGGTGACCTCGAGGTCGGGCAGGTCGTCGACATCACCTACTCGGTGACCGTCACCGGCCACGGCGATTGGCAGCTGGCGAACATCGTCTCCGATGCCTGCACCACCGACGATGACGGCTGCGTGCCGCCGCCGCCGGGCGGGCGCTGCGTCGCCGCGGCCGACGGCAACCCCGACTGCCAGACGGTACACCAGATCGGCTCCTACGAGATCTCGAAGGGCTCCGACCCGGTGACTGGCTCTGACGTGCAGGTTGGCGACACGGTGACCTACACCGTGACTGTCACTCAGCTCGGCCTGGCCGGTGTCGATGCATCCATCACTGATGACCTCAGCGACGTGATCGACGATGCCAGCTGGAACGGCGATCTGGTCGCCTCCCAGGGCGATGCGAGCTACGAAGACGGCGTGCTGGAATGGTCTGGCGAGTTGGCCGTGGGCGACGTAGTCACGATCACGTACTCGGTGACCGTGCTGCCGGAGGGCGACCTCACGCTGCGCAATGTCGTCAGCTCGCCGGATCCGTTCGTCGAGTGTGTCCTGACCGATGGCCAGGACGAGCCGTGCACGACTGAGCACTACAAGGGCAGATTCGTGTACTCCAAGACGTCGAACCCGAAGCCGGGCTCCACGGTTGAAGAGGGCGACGTCGTCACCTACACGGTGACGGTGGCGCAGGTCGGCCCCGGTTCCGTGAGCGGTGCGAGCCTCGTCGATGACATCTCGGATGTGCTCGAGGTGACCACGTGGAACGACGACGCCACGGCGACGTCGGGCGAGGTCGTGCGCGACGGCGACCAGGTCACCTGGGTGGGCGACCTCGCGGTCGGCCAGACTGTGACGATCACCTACTCGGTGACGGTCAACGTCCAGGAAGATGCGGAGTTCCGCAACGCGGTCACCTCCGATGACCCGCGCGGTGCCTGTGTCGACGCGGCAGACGGCAACCCCGACTGCGAAACCGAGCACTTCATCTACAAGGGCAACTTCGTCTACTCCAAGACCTCCGACCCGGCTTCGGGCTCCACGGTTGAAGAGGGCGATGTCGTCACCTACACGGTGACCGTGGAGCAGGTCGGCCGCGGTCCGGTGCGGGGCGCGAGCCTTGTCGACGACATCTCGGACGTGCTCGAGGTGGCGTCGTGGAACGACGACGCTCAGGCGACGTCCGGCGAGGTCGTGCGCGACGGCGACCAGGTCACCTGGGTGGGCGACCTCGAGGTCGGGCAGACGGTGACGATCACCTACTCGGTGACGGTCGGTGACCAGGAGGATGCGGAGTTCCGCAACGTTGTCACCTCCGATGACCCGCGCGGTTCCTGTGTCGACGCGGCAGACGGCAACCCCGACTGCCAGACGGAGCACAACACCTACACGGGCGAGTTCGTCTACTCCAAGACCTCGAACCCGACCTCGGGTTCCACGGTCGCAGAGGGCAACGTCGTCACCTACACGGTGACCGTGGCGCAGGTGGGCGTCGGCCCCGTGCGCAGCGCGAGCCTCGTCGACGACATCTCCGACGTCCTTCAGGTGGCCTCGTGGAACGACGACGCTCAGGCGACGTCGGGCGAGGTCGTGCGCGACGGCGACCAGCTCACCTGGGTGGGCGACCTCGAGGTCGGCCAGACGGTGACGATCACCTACTCGGTGACGGTCGGTGCCAAGAAGGATGTGACATTCCGCAACGTTGTCACCTCCGATGACCCGCGCGGCGCGTGCGTCGACGCGGCAGACGGCAACCCCGACTGCAAGACAGTGCACAACACGCCGAGCTCGCTGGCCATCACGGGTCTGCTGCTGTCGCCGTGGACGCTCACGGGTGCTGCCGTGATGATCGTCGGCGGCGGGCTGCTCGTGCTGCTCGCGCGACGTCGCCGTCAGGCAGCAGAGCAGAGCGTCGACATCGACGAGTTGTTCTGAGGCTTCTGGATCCGGCTGCCACCCCCCTCGCAGCCGGATCCAGAACTCCAAGTTGAGCGGCGACGCGGCGAAAGCTGCGTCGCCGCTCTTCTGTGCGTACTGTGATCGGTACAACGACCCGAGAAACTATCAACCCGAGCTTCCGCACAACAACCGAGGACACAGGTACGAATGAAGGGACTGCTGCACGGATAGGTGACAGGTTGTAGTCACGCCGCCAGTGCGGCGGTCGTGTTCATGATGGTCTCGAACTCGATGGGCGTCAAACGGCCCAGGCGGCGCTGGCGTCGGCGACGGTGGTA
>NZ_JASGCY010000096.1:0-6807 GCF_047607465.1 Microbacterium sp.
CGAACCTGGCTCGATTTCCGGTGGAAGTCGAGCCAGGTTCGCGACCGGAACGGGGTCGGGGACGGGGGAGTCGGGGGTGGGGGTTACCAGCGGAGGGATTCGTCCACGGCAGCGACGAGCCGCTGGAATCGGCCGTTCCCGTCGAGGTCGTCGAGGAGCACGGGGGTGCCATCGCCGTCAGTCAGCGGCACACGCCAGTTCGGATACTCCTTGTACGTCCCCGGCTGATTCTGCGCCCGGCGTTCGCCCACAGCATCCGTGAGCGCGACGCCCAGCAGGTATGACGGCGCAGCACCGAGGTAGCGGTGCAGGGCGATGACGGCATCCTCTTCCGAGGCGTCAGGGGCGAGGATCCAGCGCTCGCGGAGGCGTTGCAGCATCCGCTCCTTCTCGTGGTGTGCGGCCTCACGCTCCTCCTCGACGGGGCGCTCGAGAATACCCAGGCGTGCGCGCAGCTCGACGTGCTCCCCGGCCAGGTACCCCGCCGTCGGGGGCAGATCGTGCGTGGTCACAGTGGCCAGCACACCCTGCCGGTACTGCTCGGGCTGGCGGGGGCCGTCGTCGTCGTTCTCGAACCACAGCACGGAGGTGCCGAGGATGCCGCGCTCGGCGAGATAGTCGCGCACCCACGGCTCGACATTGCCGAGGTCTTCGCCGATGATCACGGCGCCGGCGCGGTGGGCCTCGAGTACGAGGATGCCGATCATGGCTTCGTGGTCATAGCGCACGTAGGTGCCGGCGCCCGGGGAGGAGAAAGCGGGGATCCACCAGAGCCGGAACAGGCCGATGATGTGGTCGATGCGCAGCGCCCCCGCATGCCGGAGGAGGCCCCGCAACAGGTCGCGCAGCGGCCGGTAGCCCTGCTCGGCGAGGACGTCGGGCAGCCACGGCGGCTGCGACCAGTCCTGCCCCTGCTGGTTGTACATGTCGGGCGGAGCCCCGACCGAGACGTAGCGGGCGTATGCTGCGGGGTTCGACCAGACATCGGCGCCGAGCGGGTGCACACCCACAGCGAGATCGTGCATGATCCCGATCCGCATGCCGGATGCCAGCGCCGCCGTCTGCGCCGCGGCCAGCTGTTCGTCGGCGATCCACTGCAGCCAGACGTGGAACGCTGCGGCGTCGGCGAGGGCGGTCGCAAGCTCCTGGGCGAGGGGGGATGCCGCGTCGTCCCAGCCTGTTGGACGCTCGTCGTGGGGGACGCCGGCGAAGTGCTCCTGCAACGCGCACCACCCGGCGAAGCGCGCCAGAGCCTCGCCTTCACGGGCGACGAACGCGTCGAACGCCTCCTGCCGAGCGGCCGATCGGGGAACGAGATGGATCAGGCGCAGCGCCTCGCGCTTCGCCGACCACACGGCGTCCCGGTCGATCAGTTCGTCGACGAGATCGGCCTCCTTCAGCGGCTCACCGAGCGCTGCGACAGCCGCGGCATCCGCACCGGCAAGGCCATCGGCCTCTTCGATGCGCTCCGGCCGGATGTACAGCGGGGCGACGAAGCGGCGGCTGGCCGGCAGATACGGCGATGGTTCGATGGGAGAGGTGACCTCTGCGGCGTGGATCGGGTTGATGAGCACGAAGTCGGCGCCGCGTCGCGCGGAGATCTCAGCAAGCTCAGCGAGGTCCGCGAAGTCGCCGAACCCCCAGGAGTCGCGCGATCGCACGGAGTACAGCTGCGCCATCAGGCCCCAGGACCGACCCCGGTTGGCGTCGCGGCTGGGAGGAGGAGAAAGCCGGTGCGGGGTGACAACGAGTGCGCAGGACTCTGTGCGCGCGGGTCGCGCAACGCCTGCGAGGTACTCGTCGACTTGCACTTCGTGCCAGCCGAGGGGCAGGTCGCCGGGAAGAGCCAGGGCCAGTCGACGCACGGTCGCGTCGTCGATGCTCCTGGACTCTTCCGTCTCCTGAGGCTCGCCGAGCTCTCGCCGCGTCCCGTCTTCGAGGACGACGACCGCGTGCGCGGTGGCGCCGTCGGCGACATGGATGCTCAGTTCGCCCGAACCCTCTCTGACCACGAGCGAAGGGGGCACGAGCCGCAGCCAGGGCTGCTCTTCGCGGGCTCGCAGTGCCGCATGCTCATCGTCGAGATCGGCGCCCATCGCGCTCAGAAGCGCCCGCAGCGTCGACGCGGGCACGCTCACGTGCTCGCCGAAGAACGACCAGTACTCGGTCGAGATCCCGTATGCCGCTGCGAGGGCCTCCAGCGTCTCGCTCGGGGCATCGGGATCAGGGGTGCGTTCATCGGGAACCATGTCGACCTCCTCGTTGACTGATCGTTCTTGACCGGGCTCTGTGACGTGGCACCGGCTGCCTGGACTCAGTGCGCCGGCGGCGTGTGCCAGATGCGGTCGATGTAGTCGCGGATCGACCGGTCGGACGAGAAGAACCCGGTGCGGGCGACGTTCAGGATCGCCGAGCGCGTCCACCCGTCTGCGTCGGCGTACGCCGCGTCGACCCGTGCCTGCGCCTCGATGTAGGAGGCGTAGTCGGCGAGCACCATGAAGCGGTCCTCATACAGTAGGTTCGACACGATCGGCTCGAACACCGAGCGGTCGCCGCCCGAGAACGCACCGGAGGCGATGAGGTCGATGGCCGCGCGCAGCCCCGCATCCGCCTGATAGAACTCGCTCGGTCGGTAGCCGCGCGCGCTCAATGCCTCGACCTCCGGCTCGCTCATGCCGAACAGGAAGAAGTGATCGTCGCCGACGAGCTCGCGGATCTCGACGTTCGCGCCGTCGTCCGTCCCGATGGTCAGGGCTCCGTTGAGAGCGAACTTCATGTTGCCGGTGCCTGAGGCCTCCTTTCCGGCGAGGGAGATCTGCTCGGAGAGGTCGGCCGCGGGAATGACCCGCTCGGCGAGGGTCACGTTGTAGTTCGGCGGGAAGATGACCTTGAGCCGCCCCTCGAGCCGCGGGTCGTCGTTGACGACCTCGCCGACCGCGTTGATCAGATGAATGATCCGCTTCGCCATCGCATACCCCGGTGCGGCCTTGGCGCCGAAGATCGCGGTGCGCGGCTGGATGTCGGACGCAGCGACCCGCCCTGAGACGACGGAATCGTAGGTCGACACCACGTGCAGCAGCTTGAGCATCTGCCGCTTGTACTCGTGCAGGCGCTTGACCATCACGTCGAGCAGGTGCCCGTCGCTGACCTCGAAACCGTCGCGCGCGCGGAGCACCTCGTTCAGGCGGCGCTTGTTGGCCGCCTTCACCTCGGCGAAGGCCGTGCGGAACTCGGCGTCCTCGGCGAACGGCTCGAGCTCCCGCAGCCGCTCGAGGTCGGTGACCCAGCCGTCTCCGATCGCCTCGGTGATGAGGCCGGACAGATCGGGGTTCGCCAGGCGCAGGAAGCGGCGCGGCGTGACGCCGTTGGTCACGTTGGTGAACTTCTCGGGGTAGAAGGCGTCGAAGTCGTGCAGCACCTTGTCGCGCAGCAGCTGCGAGTGCAGCTCGGCGACGCCGTTGACCTTGGCGCCGGCGACGGTTGCGAGGTAGGCCATCCGCACGGAGCGCACAGGATGCTCGGCGATGATCGACATGTTCCGGATGCGCATCTCGTCGTCGCCGAAGCGCTCGCGCACGGCATCCAGGAACTCCTCGTTGATCCGGTAGATGATCTCGAGGTGCCGCGGCAGCAGGCGTCCTAGCAGGTCCACAGGCCAGACCTCCAGGGCCTCGGGGAGCAGGGTGTGGCAGGTGTAGGCGAAGCACTGCTGCGTGATCTGCCACGCGGCATCCCACTCCATCTTCTTCTCGTCGACGAGGACGCGCATGAACTCGGGCACAGCGATCACCGGGTGGGTGTCGTTGAGCTGGAAGATCACGCGTTCGGGCAGAGTGGCGAGGTCGTATTCCTCGGAGAGCATATTGTCGAGGAAGTCGTGAATGGATGCTGCGACGAAGAAGTACTGCTGCTGCAGGCGCAGCTCCTTGCCCTGCGGGGTGGAGTCCTCGGGGTAGAGCACCTTGGAGATGTTCTCGGCGAAGGTCTGCGCGCGCACCGCCTCTTCGTAGTCTCCGGAGTTGAAGATGCGCAGGTCGAAGGCATCCGTCGCCACAGCGCTCCACAGCCGCAGCGTGTTCACACGGCCGTTCTGGAAGCCGGGGACCATGTAGTTGTAGGGCACCGCCTGCACGTTCCACCCAGGGACCCAGCGGGATCGCGTCACACCCTCATCGTCGTACGTCTCGGTGTGGCCGCCGTACGCGATGGTCTGCGCGTCTTCTGGTCGGGCGAACTCCCACGGAGAGCCGAGCGAGAGCCAGGCATCCGGCTGCTCCACCTGCTGCCCTTCGACGAAGGTCTGACGGAAGATGCCGTATTCATAGCGGATGCCGTAGCCGATGCTCGGCACGCCGAGGGTTGCGAGCGAGTCGATGAAGCAGGCGGCGAGGCGGCCGAGACCACCGTTGCCGAGCCCGGGCTCGACTTCGTGCTGGCGCAGGTCGTCGAGCGAGACGCCGCAGGAGGCGAGGGCGTCCCGCGCGATGTCGGCGAGGCCGGCAGCCAGCAGGTTGTTGTCGAGCTGACGGCCGAGGAGGTACTCGGCGGAGAGGTAGCAGACGCCCTTCGCCTGCGTCTGCTTCTGGCGGCGGAGGTCTTCGAGCCACCTGGCCATGAGATAGTCGCGCACGGTGTGGGCGAGGGCGAAGTACCGGTCGTTCTCGCTCGATGCCGACAGGGCGACACCGCGGTCGAAGTTGAGGTTGTGCAGGAAGTCCGCGACGAAGGCGTCTGCAGAGCTCTCCGGAGCGGTCACGGGGGCGAGGGCGAGCGGATGCGTGGCAGTGATGTTCTCGGGCACCTATAGACCGTATCGAGAAGTGTTATGCGGGCGCGTTACGAACGCGCTACGAATTCGACCGGCGACCGCGGCGCCGAGCCGTCGCGTATGCAGGGTGCTGATGCCGCGCACCCGCCGTTCGCGACGGCTCGGGCGAGCGAGGCGGGGGCGCGGGGTCGGGGGTCAGGTGCGCGACTGCCAGGCGCGCCAGAGCGCGGCGTAGTCGCCATCAGCGCGCAGCAGCTCGTCGTGGCCGCCGACCTCGACGATGCGCCCGTGGTCGAGCACGACGATCTCATCGGCGGCCGCCGCCTGGCTGAGCCGGTGGGCGATTACGAGCGCCGTGCGCCCCTGCACGAGGGCGAGCGCGGCCGCCTCCAGGCGCCCCGCATCGCTCGATCCGCCCTCGGCGGTCGCCTCGTCGAGGATCACCGCTGACGGATCGGCCACGAGCACGCGCGCGAGCGCCAGCAACTGGGCCTCGGCCGGCGTCAGCGCGTCGCGGTGCAGGCGCTCGTCGAGGCCGTCCGGCATCCGTTCGAGCATCGACGCCGCCCCCACGCTCTCCAGCGCAGAGCGCAGCTCGGAGTCGGCGGCGTCCGGGCGGGCGAGCGAGAGGTTCTCGCGCAGCGTGGCCTCGAACACGTGCACCTCCTGCGTGACGAGCATGACGTCGGCGGGCGCCTCGATCCGGCCGGATGACGGATGGTGGATGCCGGCCATGAGCGCCGCGAGCGTGGTCTTGCCCGCGCCGGACGCGCCGACCAGCGCGGTCGTCGCCCCCGCCGGCACCTGCAGGTCGACACCGCGCAGCGATGGGTGCCCGTCGACGTAGCTGTGGTCGATGCCGATGGCGCGCAGACCGCCGCCCGCGCCGTCGCCGCGCGCACCCTCATCGGAGGACGGATGCGGGGCCGGCGGAGCATCCGTCCCCGCCACCGTCACCCCGACGATGCGCGAGAGCGAGGCGAGCGCCGACTGCAGATCGTCGATGACGATGAGCAGCTCGTTGATGGGGCCGAACAGCCGGAGGAAGAGCAGCATCGCCGCCGTGACACCGCCGACCGTGCCCTCGCCGGAGCGCACGAGCAGGAACCCGACGACCAGCAGTGCGGTCATGCCAAGGAACTCGGCGAGGTTCAGCCGGGCGAAGAAGGCGTTGAGCACCAGGCGGGCGCGCATCGCCCAGCGCACGACCGCCCACGACGCCGTGCCGATGCGTCCCAGCTGCCGCTCGGCGAGGCCGTACGCGCGCACCGTGTCGATCCCGCGCAGCGCGTCGAGCAGATGCCTGGCGCGTTCGGCCATGGCCGCGCGCTCCTGCGCGTACAGCGGCGGCGCCTCGCGCAGATAGCGCCGCACGGCGTAGACGTGCACCGGAACGATCACGAGCAGCGCGAGCGCGTAGCGGGGGTCGATGAGCGCCATGCCGGCGAAGGTGACGATCACCGTGAACAGCGACCCGGCGACCGCCGGCACGACTCCCGGGATCGCCCCGGCCACTTCGGCGACGTCGTCGCTCGCGCGGGTGACGAGGTCGCCGTCGCCGGCGCGCTCCACCCGCGACTGCGGCAGCCGGAAGGCGGCTGCCACCATGTCCTCGCGCAGCCGGGCGAGCATCGACTCCAGCATCCGTGCGGCGGCGATCACGCCGATCGCCGACAGCACGGCGCCGACGACGACGGAACCCGCCATCATGGCACCGGCCGTCCAGACGACGGCGGCATCCGCGCCGTCGCAGGAGAGCGCGTCGACGATGCCGCCGAGGGCCAGCGGCGGTACAACGCCGCACGCCGCGGCCGCGATGAAGACGAGGATGACGACGGGAATGCGCCAGCGCCGACCGTTCAGCGCCCGCATCATCTCGCGGGCGACGGTGCGTCCGTCGGCGAGCGGCAGGGCGTCGGCCCCCAGAGCGCTCATGGCTTCGCCCGCATCGTCAGGGTGCGCGCGGCCACGCGGTGCAGCGCCGGCGAGCCCGTCACGAGCAGGGTGCGCCGGCCGCGGCGCACGTGCGCCAGGCCCGC
>NZ_JASGCY010000097.1:0-7718 GCF_047607465.1 Microbacterium sp.
ATCGCCGAAACCCCGTGCTGCCGACGTCGGCAGCACGGGGTTTCGGCGATATGGCGGGGTCTCGGTGGGTGCGGAGGCCCGCGGGGATCAGAACCAGGCGCTCTCGCGCACCTCGCGCATCGCGACCTTGCGGGTCTCCGGCTCCAGGCGCGACAGGTACAGCTTGCCGTCGAGATGATCGGTCTCGTGCTGCAACGCCTGGGCGAGCAGCCCTTCGCCTTCGAGCACGACCGGGGCCCCGTCGAGGTCGATGCCCTCCACCCGCGCCCACGGGTGGCGCATGGCGTCGTGCCAGAGCCCCGGTACCGACAGGCAGCCCTCGCCGGTGGGCTCCGGCTCGCCGCGCACCTCGGTGAGCACGGGGTTGATCACGTAGCCGATGTCGCCGTCGATGTTGTAGCTGAAGGCGCGCAGCGGCACGCCGATCTGCGGGGCGGCGACCCCGGCGCGACCCGGCAGCTCGACGGTGTCGACGAGGTCGGCGACGAGGGCGCGGACGCCATCGTCGATCTCCTCGATCGGCGCGCACACCGTGCGCAGCACCGGATCGCCGAAGATGCGAATCTCACGGACCGCCATCAGGCGCTCTTCCCGCGCAGTCCGTCAACAAGGAGCGCCGCGAGCTCGCGTGCGGCGACGCGGGTCTCGGGCTGCAGAGATGCGAACTCGATCGTCCCTCCCCCGGCGATCCGCGCGTCGTACGGCATCCGCACGACCTTCTTCGCGCGGGAGCCGAAGTGCGCCTCGAGCTCGTTCAAGCGCACCAGCGGCGCCCCTGGCGTCGACTGGTTGAGCACGACGATGGCCTCGTGCGCGTGCTCGGCATAGCCGTTGGTCTCCAGCCACGTCAGGGTCTCCGAGGCGAGACGGGCCTCGTCGACGCTGAGGCCGGAGACGATCACGATCTGATCGGCGAGATCGAGCGTGGCCGACATGACGGAGTGCACGATGCCCGTTCCGGTATCGGTGAGCACGAGCGAGTAGTAGTGCGCGGCGACGCCGGCGACATCGCGGTAGTCGCTGTCGCTGAACGCCTCGGCGATGCGGGGATCGGAGTCGGAGGCGAGCACGTCCAGCCGCGTGGAGTCGCGCGCGACGATCGCCGAGATGTCGTGGTAGCCCTTGACCTCGTCGCGGATGCGCACGAGGTCGCGCACGGACTTGGTGTGGTGCCGCTGCACGATGCGGTCGGCGAGGGTGCCGCGGTCGGGGTTGGCGTCGACGGCGATCACCCGGTCCTCGCGCGCATCGGCCAG
The DNA here is from genome assembly GCF_047607465.1 of Microbacterium sp. Classification (GTDB taxonomy): domain Bacteria; phylum Actinomycetota; class Actinomycetes; order Actinomycetales; family Microbacteriaceae; genus Microbacterium. The sequence continues at coordinate 1,257 of NZ_JASGCY010000097.1, forward strand.
CGCCATGCCGAGGAGGGCCGTGACGGTGGTCTTGCCGACGCCGCCCTTGCGCGAGAGCACTGGCACGAAGCGGGCGCCGCCGGGAAGGGGAGCTGCGATCTTGGCGCTGAGCGCCTTGCGGGCGCGAGCGCGCTTGCCGTCGCCGATGTTGATGCGACGACCGGAGATCGTGTAGAGCAGGTGGCTCCATGCCCCTTCGGGCTCGGGCTTTACCTGCTTGGCGGGATCGAGCAGCCGGTCAGCGGTGAGCAGATCGGCGCTCTCGCGCGAGGCATTGCCGAGATCGTCGAGCCGCTTCGAGGAGAGAGCCAGCTCGGCGCGCTGCGCGCGGTTCGACGCCGCGGCGGCGCCCTTGTCCTTCGATGTCTCCACGGCGGGAGCCTCCTTCTTCACGACGGCGACGCGCGATGCGGTGACCGCGGCTTCGAGATCGGCCTTGGCTCGAGCGACGAAGGCCGCCGCCGCGGCTTCTGCCTCCGCGCCGGAGAATTCCTCGGCGTCGGCGGGTGCGGGTGCGGGTGCGGAGGAGCGTGGCAGAGCGGATGCCGCGGCGGTCGCCGTCGGGCGCTCCGGCGCGGCCGGCGGTTCCGGCTCGGCCAGCGGTTCCGGCTCGGCCAGCGGTTCCGGCTCGGCCAGCGGTTCCGGCTCGGCCAGCGGTTCCGGCTCGATCTCGGCATCCGGATCGGCCTCGAACGGCCGGTCATCCTGCGAATCACCCGCCGGCTCGAGCTCCGCTTCGAGCACCGGGACGGGTGACGGTGCCGCGTCGCGCCCGTCATCACCGGCATCCGCAGGCAGATCGATCACGATCGAGCCGGTGAGCTGATCCACGATCTCGACGGGCGCTGGCTCGTCGATGATCAGCTCGACGACCTCGCCGTCGATCACGTCTTCGTCGGCGAGGTCGTCGTCATCGCCCGTAGGCAGCGCGACGCTCACCTGCGCGATGCCCCCGAGCACGCCGATCGCCGACGTGTCCAGCGCCGTCGACTCATCGAGCATCCCTCGCGAGTCCTCCTCTTCCGGGGACTCGTTCTTCGTCGTCACGATCTCACTCCCAGTTTGTGCGGGTCTCGGGAGCACCCCCAGGGTGCGACCTCGCCCGCACAAGAGTAGTGCGAACGGCTGATCACGAGCAAAAGATCGCCCTCCCTGCGCCTCGGCATATCCGCGCGTTCGGCGGGTGCGAGTGTCAGCACGGGCGAAGGGAAGGTAACGTGGAGCCGTGCACGTACTCAGCGTCAGCTCTCTCAAGGGAGGCGTCGGCAAGACGACCGTGACTCTCGGACTGGCCTCCGCGGCCTTCGCCCGAGGTGTGCGGACGCTCGTCGTCGACCTCGATCCGCAGTCCGATGTCTCCACCGGGATGGATATCCAGGTCGCCGGTCGGCTCAACGTCGCCGATGTGCTGGCGAACCCGAAGGAGAAGGTGGTCCGCCAGGCCATCACCTCCAGCGGATGGGCGAAGGTGCACCCCGGCACGATCGACGTGCTCATCGGCAGCCCCTCTGCCATCAACTTCGACGGCCCGCATCCGAGCGTCCGCGACGTGTGGAAGCTCGAGGAGGCCCTCGCAGCCGTCGAGGCCGACTACGACCTCGTGCTCATCGACTGCGCGCCGTCGCTGAACGCCCTCACCCGCACCGCGTGGGCGGCGAGCGACCGCGTGATGGTGGTCACCGAGCCCGGCCTGTTCTCCGTCGCCGCCGCCGACCGGGCGCTGCGCGCCATCGAGGAGATCCGCCGCGGCCTCTCCCCCCGGCTCCAGCCACTGGGCATCGTCGTCAACCGGGTGCGTCCGCAGTCGATCGAGCACCAGTTCCGCATCAAGGAGCTGCGCGACATGTTCGGCCCGCTCGTGCTCTCCCCGCAGCTGCCGGAGCGCACCTCGCTGCAGCAGGCGCAGGGGGCTGCGAAGCCCCTGCACATCTGGCCGGGCGACTCCGCGCAGGAGCTCGCCGCCGACTTCGACCTGCTGCTGGACCGCATCGTCCGCACCGGACGCATCCCGGTTCCGGAGACCGGCTCGCAGGCCTGACGAGGCATCGCCCGATCCGGACCACTGCTGCGTCCGGGCGTCCCGACCGCCGGGGTTCTACGCCGAGCGCTTGGCGCGCCGAGCGCTGAGCTCGTCGACGGGGTCTGGGGCCGTCGGATCGAACTCGACGAGCGTCGATTCGACCTCGCGGAGAACTTTGCCCACGGCGATGCCGAAGACGCCCTGCCCGCGGCTGACCAGGTCGATGACCTCGTCGTTCGAGGTGCACAGGTAGACCGAGGCGCCGTCGCTCATGAGCGTGGTGCCGGCCAGATCGCGGATGCCGGCGCGGCGCAGCTCCTCGACGGCGGTGCGGATCTGCTGCAGCGAGATGCCGGTGTCGAGCAGGCTCTTGACGAGCTTGAGCACGAGGATGTCGCGGAAGCCGTAGAGGCGCTGCGAGCCCGAGCCGCTGGCGCCGCGCACGGTGGGCTCCACGAGCTCGGTACGCGCCCAATAGTCGAGCTGGCGATAGGTGATGCCGGCCGCGCGGGCGGCGACGGCGCCGCGGTAGCCGACCTCGTCGTCCATCGCCGGAAGGCCGTCGGTGAAGAGGAGTTCGTTCACGAACCGCGGGTCGCCTGCACGCTCGTCCGCATTCATCTGAAGTCCTCCCTGGAAGCTGATACCTCCACGCTAGAGCAGTGCTCCGGCACCGGCAACGACATCCGCGCGACCCCGGAGGCGTGTCGCAATCAGTTCGTTACGAAAGCACGCGGGCGAGGGCTTCCTTGATGAACAGGCTCCGCACCTCTTCGATCTTGCCGGCCAGCTCCGGGGCCAGTTCGCTCGCCTTGGCGCGCGAGGCGGCATCGGTGCGGCGCAGCAGCGCCGACAGGGCCGATTCGACAAGGGCGACCTCGCGCTCCGCCCCCTGCCGCAGGCTCCGCAGATGCCGCGGCTCGATGCCGTGACGGTCGAGTCCGACGAGGCAGCGCAGCAGCGTGACGGATGCTTCGCCGTAGCTCTCCTGGGCCGTCATGACGCCCGTGCTGATGGCGTCGTTGAGCAGCTGCGGGCCGGCACCGGCCGCAGCGAGGAGCTCGTCACGGCGGTAACGGCGCGGAGCGGGCGTGATCGAGGGCGGCGGCACGATGGCGGTCTCCCCCGCCGCCTCTGCTGCGTCGAGCTCCGCTCTGATGATGCTGAGCGGCATGTACCGGTCGCGCTGGAGCGTGAGGCCGAGCCTGAGTCGCTCGATGTCGGACGGCGAGAACTTGCGGTAGCCGGACTCGGTGCGCGACGGGGTCACGATCCCCTGCACTTCGAGGAAGCGCAGCTTGCTGCTGGTCAGGTCGGGGAACTCCGGCGTCAGCCGGGCCAGCACCTGACCGATGCTCAGCAGACCCGCGGACGCGTTGCGTTCGCGAGCGGGAGAGGACGCCATCAGTCGTTCGCCGCCGTGCGGTCGATCGGGGAGGCGAAGAAGTTCAGACGGAACTTGCCCACGCGCAGCTCGGAGCCGTCGACGAGGGCGCTGCGGTCGACGCGCTCGCCGTTCACGTAGGTGCCGTTCAGCGAGCGCTGGTCGATGATCTCGAAGGAGCTGCCGGTGCGGGTGATCTCGGCATGGCGGCGCGAGACGGTGACGTCGTCGAAGAAGATGTCGGCCTCGGGGTGGCGCCCGACCGTCGTGACGTCGGTGTCGAGCAGGTAGCGGGCCCCTGCGAGGGCGCCGGAGCGGACCAGCAGCAGCGCGGAGCCAGCAGGCAGGGCGGCGATGGCGCTCTGCTCCACCTCTGTGAGTTCGACACCGAAGGGCACGAAGGAGAGGTCCGAGTCGTGCCCGAACGTCTGCGTCACGTCGTGCCTCTGCTCGCCGGAACGGTGGATCGCGGCGTCTGCGGCCGGTCGGCTGTCGTTGTCTGTCACTGTGCCCTCCTGGTCGTCCAGACTAACCGATGTCGCGCCGCCGACTCCAGGGCGCTTCGCACTCAGCCCCCGCACACCGTGACTTCATAGGCTGGTCTCGTGAAGACCGCAGCCCGCAGCATCCCACTCGCCCCTCTCGCCCTCGCCGCAGCCCTGCTCGCCGCTTTCCTCGTGATCGTCTCCGCGCAACCGGCTTCGGCCCACGATCAGCTGACCGGATCGTCGCCGGCCGCCGATTCCACGGTCGAGGTGCTCCCCGGCGAGATCGCGCTCACCTTCAGCAACGACCTCATCACCGGCGAAGGCGCGACGCTGATGACCGTGACCGATGCCGCCGGCGTCTCCGTCACCGACGGCCCAGCCCTCACCGAGGGTGCGACCGTGCGCCAGCCGCTCGTCGCCGAAGCCGAAGCCGGGCTCTACCAGGTGGTCTGGAAGGTGGTCTCCAGCGACGGGCACCCCACCGAGGGCTCCTTCTCGTTCACGGTGACCAGGAGCACGGCCACGGCACCAACGGCGGCACCGGTGCAGACGCCGGTCCCGCAGGACACGTCCACGGCGACCGCGGCGCCAACCACCTCGACACCCGAGGCCTCGACGCCCGCGGATGCGTCCGAGGGGCCGTTCGGATTCTGGCTGATCGGGGGCGTCGTCCTCGCGCTTCTCGCTCTCCTCGTGCTCGTCCTCTCGCGTCGCGGAAACCGCTCCGCGCCCGGAACTGACGGCCCTTCGGCGCGCTAGGCTGGAGCCATGCCTCACTACGATGTCGTCGTCCTCGGTGCCGGTCCCGGTGGTTATGTCGCCGCCGTTCGCAGCGCACAGCTCGGTCTTTCCACCGCCATCATCGAAGAGAAGTACTGGGGTGGTGTCTGCCTGAACGTGGGCTGCATCCCCTCCAAGGCTCTTCTGAAGAACGCGGAGATCGCGCACACCCTGAACCACAAGGCCGACTTCTTCGGCATCTCGGGCGAATTCACGCTCGACTTCGGCCAGGCGTTCGATCGCAGCCGTGTCGTGGCCGACGGCCGCGTCAAGGGCATCCACTTCCTGATGAAGAAGAACAAGGTCACCGAGTACGACGGCCGCGGCACCTTCACCGGCCCGAAGGCGATCTCGGTCGCCAAGTCCGACGGCACCACCGAAGAGGTCACGTTCGACAACGTCATCATCGCCACGGGCTCGACCGTGCGCCTGCTTCCCGGTGTCACCCTCAGCGAGAACGTCGTGACGTTCGAGGAGCAGATCATGACGCGCGAGCTCCCCGAGTCGATCGTCATCGTCGGCGCCGGCGCCATCGGCATGGAGTTCGCCTACGTCCTGACGAACTACGGCGTGAAGGTCACGATCATCGAGTTCCTCGACCGCGCTCTTCCCAACGAGGACGCCGACGTGTCGAAGGAGATCGCCAAGCAGTACAAGAACTACGGCGTCGACCTCCTCGTCTCCACCAAGGTCGAGTCGGTCGTCGACTCCGGCGACAAGGTCACCGTCACCTACACCGACAACAAGACCGGCACTCAGGGCTCGATCGAGGCGTCCAAGGTGCTCATGTCGATCGGCTTCGCGCCGAATGTGAACGGCTACGGCCTGGAGAACACCGGCGTGAAGCTCACCGAGCGCGGCGCCATCGACATCGACGACCACATGCGCACGAACGTCGAGGGCATCTACGCGATCGGCGATGTCACCGCCAAGCTGCAGCTCGCGCACGTCGCCGAGGCGCAGGCGGTCGTCGCCGCCGAGACCATCGGCAACGCCGAGACCATGACGCTGGGCGACTACCGCATGATGCCGCGCGCGACCTTCTGCTCGCCGCAGGTGGCCTCGTTCGGCCTCACCGAGCAGCAGGCCAAGGACGAGGGCCGCGAGATCAAGGTCGCGACCTTCCCCTTCATGGCCAACGGCAAGGCGCACGGCCTCGGCGAGCCCGTCGGCTTCGTCAAGCTCATCGCCGACGCGGAGCACCTCGAGCTCATCGGCGCGCACATGATCGGCCCCGACGTCTCCGAGCTCCTCCCCGAGCTGACGCTCGCGCAGAAGTGGGACCTCACCGCTTTGGAGCTCGCTCGCAACGTGCACACGCACCCGACGCTGTCGGAGGCGCTCCAGGAGGGCTTCCACGGCCTCGCAGGTCACATGATCAACTTCTGATCGACGAGACGGAAGAAGCGGCGGTTGCCTTCGGGCGGTCGCCGCTTCTGTCGTCGTGGCCCGATATGTCGGGGCGCGATATCACGCTGCGTGGCGTCATTCGGCACCGGGTTCCGGTCGCAGTTCGTGTCGGTATCGGCCTCGATGGCGTGTTCCCGTCGCAGTTCGTGCCGCTTCCGCGCGGTCTTGGCGGCACAGATCGCGACCGGAACAGGGAGAGCGGATGCCGGAACGGCGTGGATCGCGACCGGAACGCGAGGACGGACGCCGGAACAGCACAGATCGCGACCGGAACGAGGAGGACGGACGCCGGAACAGCACAGATCGCGACCGGAACGCGAGGACGGACGCCGGAACAGCACAGATCGCGACCGGAACGAGGAGGACGGACGCCGGAACAG
>NZ_JASGCY010000098.1:0-17579 GCF_047607465.1 Microbacterium sp.
GCGCGCTGCGCGAGCGGGACGCGTCGCTGAACCTCGGCATCACCCTGAACTTCACGGTGGCAGACCCCGCCGACCCCGCCGAGGCGGAGGATCGCGACGCCGCCCGGCTCGTCGACGGGCAGTTCAACCGCTGGTTCCTCGACCCGATCTTCCGCGGTGCCTACCCCGATGACATCATCCGCGACCTGCGCACGGTGGATTCCTCGGCGGTCGCGCGCTGGGAACGGGCCGTGCATCCGGGCGACCTCGCCTCGATCTCCACACCCCTCGATGCGCTGGGCGTCAACTACTACCACGGCGAGCTGCTGTCGGGGACGGCCACCGCAGACCCTCCGCGCGGCGGTGAGGCGCCGACCGAACGGCCAACGGCCTCGCCCTTCCCCTCGTCCGCCGACATCCACTGGGTCGAACGCGGCCTCCCGCGCACCGGCATGGGATGGGAGGTGCAGCCCGAAGGGCTCAACCGGTTGCTGCAGCGCGTCGCCGAGGAGTACGCGCCAGGCATCCCGCTGTACGTCACCGAGAACGGCGCGGCCTACGACGACGTGGTATCGGACGACGGGCAGGTGCTCGACGCGGATCGCGCCGAGTTCTTGCGTCTGCACCTGGGCGCGGTGCTCGACGCTGCGGATGCCGGCGTCGATGTGCGCGGGTACTTCTACTGGTCGCTGCTCGACAACTACGAATGGGCTTGGGGCTACGCCAAGCGCTTCGGCATCGTGCGCGTGGAGTACGACACCCAGGAGCGCGTCGTGAAGGACTCTGGTCGGGAATACGCGCGCATCATCGCCGCCCGCGCTCTCTGAGGCTGCTGGCTCGGGGCCGCGCTGCGAACCACGCCACGACGGGTGAGAATAGGGCGATGGAAGAGAGTGCGAGGTGACGTCGTCACGGGTGACCATCGAAGAGGTCGCGGCCGCCGCAGGGGTGTCGCGCTCAACGGTGTCGCGGGTGGTCAACGGATCCACTGCGGTGAGCCCTGAAGCGCTCGCCGCCGTGAACCGGGCGATCGCCGAGATGCATTACGTGCCCAATCGGGCGGCGCGCTCGCTCGCTTCCCGGCAGACGCACGCGATCGCCCTGGTGGTGCCAGAGGAGACGACGCGGTTCTTCGGCGACCCCTTCTTCGCCGAGATCGTCTCCGGGATCACGGGTGCTCTGAGAGCATCCGACTACCTGCTCAACCTCCTGATCGCGAGCGATGATCCCGGCGACAAGGTGTCGGCGTTCGTCCGCAACGGCGGCGTCGACGGTGCGCTGATCGTCTCCCACCACACCAGCGACGTGTTCATCGACAGAATCGTCAACGCGGTGCCGGTCGTCTACGGTGGGCGCCCGGTGCGCCGCCGCGAGGGCGATTACGTCGTCGACGTCGACAACGTCGCGGGGGCACTGGTCGCCACCCGCCGGTTGATCGACATCGGCCGCACTCGGATCGCGACGATCTCCGGCCCCCTGACGATGGTGTCCTCGAACGATCGATTGCAGGGGTTTCGCACAGCGCTCGCGGATGCCGGACTCGTCCCGTTCGTGGAGGAGGAGGGCGACTACACGGAGGCGTCGGGCACCGCGGCCGCACGCCGGGTTCTCGCCGCAGGGCGGCCAGACGCGATCTTCGTCGCGAGCGACCTGATGGCGCGGGGGGCGCTGATCGCGCTGCGCAGCGCCGGCATCCGTGTTCCCGAGGACATCGCGATCGTCGGGTTCGACGACTCCACCGCCGCGCCCACGACCGAGCCGCCCCTGACGACGGTCCGTCAGCCCATGTACGCGCTCGGCGAGGCGATGGCCACTGTGCTGCTCGAACGCCTCGCCGGACGCAGCCCCGAGCGCACGACGATCCTGCCGACCGAGCTCGTGGTGCGCGCCTCGGGCTGAGCGCCCTTCGTCTCGTCGCTTCGTGGTCCCTGAGCGAGCGCAGCGAGACGAAGGGCGGTTCCTGAGCGAGCGCAGCGAGACGAAGGGCCCGCTCAGGAACCGCGAAGCGAGACGAAGGGTGCTCAGGCGCCTGTGGCGTCGCTCGTGTCGGTCCCGCGCCAGCGGGCGATCGCACCAGCCACGTGGTAGATGACGAGAGCCGCGAGAGTGCCCACCACGATCGCGCCGAGCTGGAAGGAGCCCCAGCCCATCGCGAATCCGGCGATCGCGATGACGAAGGACACCGCGACCGTGTACTGGTTCACCGGGCGCGAGAAGTCGACGCGGTTGTCGACCCAGATCTTGATGCCGATCACGCCGATGAGGCCGTAGAGCGCGGTCGTGACCCCGCCGATCACTCCTGCCGGGATCGTATTGAACACGAAGCCGACCTTCGGCGAGAACGCGAGCAGGATCGCCACGATCCCCGCCACCCAGTACGCGGCGGTCGAGTAGACGCGGGTGGCGGCCATCACGCCGATGTTCTCGCCGTACGTCGTGGTGCCCGACCCGCCGAAGGCGCCGGCGATCGTCGTCGCGATACCGTCGGCGACGAGAGCGCGGCCGGTGTTCTCGTTGATCGAGGGGTCCTCGGTCATCGTGGCGACGCCGCGCACATGCCCGACGTTCTCGGCGATCAGCACAAGGACAACCGGGAGGAACATCGGCACGAGCGTCCAGGCGGCAGCATCCGTGATCGCGGCTAGGTGGAACTCGGGGAGGCCGATCCATGGGACGTCCTGGATGCCGTCGAAGGAGAGCTGTCCGGTGAAGGCGGCCACGACGTAGCCGACGACCACTCCGAGGAAGATCGAGATGCGTCCGAGGAATCCGCGCAGCAGCACGCTGAACAGGACGACGGCGGCCAGCGTGACGGTGGCCAGCTCGGGCTGCGCCTTGAAGTTGTTCCAGGCGGCGGGGGCGAGGTTGAAGCCGATCAGCGCGACGATGGAGCCGGCGACCACGGGAGGCATGAGCCGGTCGATCCATCCGGTGCCAACGGCCTGCACGACGAAGCCGATTGCGGCGAGCAGTACGCCCACCGCCGCAACGCCGACGAGAGCCTGTGTGATCTGCTCTGCTGTCTCGAGCGTGTTGCCGCCGTTGAGCGCCGTGATCGGTGCGAGGAACGCGAACGACGACCCGAGGTAGCTGGGCAGGCGATTGCGGGTCAGCAGCAGGAACAGCAGCGTGCCGACGCCGGAGAACAGCAGCGTCGTCGTGACGGGGAAGCCGGTGATGATCGGGACCAGGAAGGTCGCTCCGAACATGGCGACGACGTGCTGGGCGCCGACGGCGATGGTGGCCGGCCAGCTCAGGCGCTCTTCGGGGGTGACGACCTGTCCGGGTGCGACGGTGCGGCCGTCTCCGTGGATTTTCCACAGGGGCATGGGTGGCTCCTCAGGGCTCGGGGGATGCTGGAGCCACCCTATCGATTCCTGGGATTCTGCTGAGTAATTTCTACCATGGTAGATCAAACGGTAGAATGGTAGACATGAGCCTCAACATCAAGAATGAGACGACGCACGAGCTGGTGCGTCGCCTCGCCGCGCTGACCGGGCAGAGCCAGACGAGTGCGGTAGAGGATGCGGTGCGGCGGCGACTGGCCGAGCTGGAGGCCGAACGCGATGAGGCAGCGCAGGGGCGACGTCGACGGATGCGTGAGTCCCTCGCGCGTCTGCAAGCGCTCCCCGATGTCGGGCCGAGTTACGAGCAGATCATGGATGACATGTACGACGAGATGGGGTTGCCCCGATGATCGTCGACACCTCTGCGTGGATGGCGATGATCCTGCGAGAGATCGAGGAGACGGCCTTCGTCGAGGCGATCGAGAACAGCACTGTGTCGATATCCGCCGCGACTCTCGTGGAGACGGAAATCGTGGTGCATGGTCGCCGAGGCGAACCAGGTCTGCTCGAACTTCGCGAGCTCCTGTCGCAGGCGGATGCACGGATCGAACCTGTCGATGCGCACCAGGCGAGAATTGCCAGCGATGCGTATCGCCGCTACGGCCGCGGCTCACAGCATCCGGCGAGGCTCAACTATGGGGATTGCTTCAGCTACGCTCTGGCGATCGCCCGCGACGAGCCGCTGCTCTTCAAGGGCGATGACTTCATCCACACCGACGTGCGCATCGCGGTGGGCGGGTAGACGGCTCAGGCCCCGAGGCGGTCGATGAGCTCGCGGTAGCGGTCGGCGGTGCGTTCGACGATGTCCGCCGGAAGCGCAGGCGGCTCGCCCTGCTTGTCCCAGTGGGCGGCGAGCCAGTCGCGCACGATCTGCTTGTCGAAGCTCGCCATCCGCTCGGCCGGGGTCGCGCCGGTGCGCCAGGCCTCGGCATCCCAATACCGCGATGAGTCGCTCGTGAGTACCTCATCGGCCAGGCGCAGGGTGCCTGCGGCATCCGTCCCGAACTCGAATTTCGTGTCGGCGAGGATCACGCCCGCGTTCTCCGCGATCGCGGCCGCGCGGGCGTAAACGGCGAGCGAGGCGTCGCGCAGCTCGGCCGCGCGCTCCGCGCCGACGAGCTCGACCGTCTTCTCGAAGGTGATGTTCTCGTCGTGTTCGCCCATCGGGGCCTTGTAGGCAGGGGTGAACAGCGGCTCTGGTAGCCGGTCGCCGTTGCGCAGGCCGGCTGGCAGCGGGATGCCGCAGACGGTTCCGCTCTGCTGGTACTCGGCCCACCCGGATCCGGTGATGTATCCCCGAACGACGCATTCGACTGGCAGCATCTCGAGCGACTGCGCGAGCATGGCGCGGTCGGAGACGGATGCCGGCAGCTCGCCCTCGGCGAGGTGATTCGGCACGTCCGGCAGTTGTGCGAACCACCAGCGGCTGAGCCTGGTGAGCAGGGCGCCCTTCTCGGGGATGCCGGGGGAGAGCACGACATCGAAGGCGCTCACCCGGTCGGATGCGACCACGAGGATGCGGGTGTCGTCTGCGTCATCCGAGGCGTACAGGTCGCGGACCTTGCCCGAGTACACGTGCCGCCAGCCGGGGATGTTCAGTGCTTCGCTCACTCGACCATTATCGCGGTCCGGTGTGTGGTGGTGCGGCATCCTGTCCCCCGCCCCCCGGCACACTTGCACGACCCGGGAACAGTTGCACGACCATACGCCCGATGCCGTCGTGCATCCGTACCCGGGTCGTGCATCCGTACCCGGGTCGTGCATCCGTACCGGCCGTACCCGCCCCGTCATCCCGGGCCCGTCCCCGCCCCGGCCCGTCCCCGTCCCCGTCCCCCCGTCCCCGTCCCCGTCCCGTCCGCATGCCGAAATCCCGTCTGCAGGTCCAAAAACGGGATGGGGACCTGCAGACGGGAATCGAGCATGCAGACGGGACGAGACGAGACGGAACGGGAGCGGGTTGCGACGGAAGTCAGTGTGCGTTCAGCACTGCCCAGGCGATGAGGTTGTCGAGGCGGCGCACGTCGACTCCTCTGGCGAGTTTGACCTTGATGTGGCCCGCCTTCGTCCACAGCTCGAGCTCGGAGTTCCAGTCCAGTGTTCCCGCGTTCTCAGATGACCACATCAGAATCGACGAATACGGCAGCGAGTAGATCTCGCTCATCCGAAACGGATTTCGTTTTGTTCTCGGAGTCGACCCGCAGATAGAAATCGTCGGAGAGGCCGCTGACGGCGCAGCGGCGGTGGCGCTCGTGCGTCTCCGCCGACCGGATGTGGCGTTGATGGATGTAGCGATGCCGGGTGTGGACGGAATCGACGCCACTGCGGCGATCGTTGCGGAGTCGTCCACGCGTGTTCTCGCGATGACGAGCATAGATGCCGAGGGGCAGCTCGTTCGCATGATGCACGCTGGAGCGAGCGGTTATCTGATGAAAGACGAATCGCCGGAGCGGATCATCGAAGCCGTGCACCGCACCGCACAGGGCGATATCGCGATGTCGGCGCACAGCATGGCGCAGCTGGTGCGAAGGGTCATCGAAGGTGAAGGCGGCACGGGTCGCCAGCAAGCGGCATCGCGAATCGCCGATCTCACCGATCGCGAGCGTGGAGTCGCGGAACGGGTCGCTTCGGGCGCGACCAATCACGAGATCGGTGCTGCGCTGCATATCTCACCGGGCACAGTGAAGACGCACCTCGAACAGGTCTACTCGAAACTCGGAGTGCGTGGGCGAGTGCAGGTGGGCGTCATTTTTGAACGAGCAGGCCTGGGTCCCGCGGAGATCTGACACGGTGGTGAGGCGTTCCGTCCTCCGTCGAGACCGCGGGCGCCGGCCAGATCGCCAGCCGCATTCCCTCTCGTGGCGGCCCTGAGGGCGACCGATATGCTGGGTCCAACGGGCGCAGATCCCGGGGGAGTTGCCTGAGGGGGCATCATGTCGGTTAGAGCCGTTGACGGTACGCGTGTGCGCAAGCCTGGTCGAATCATCCAGGCGGTGCTGGCCGCTCTGCTCGCTCTTGCGATCCCGATGGCGACGGCTAGTCCCGCCGCCGCGGCCGGCAACGGGGTGCTGACCGTGACGGTGGAGCCGGTGCTGCCTGCCGACGGAAGCCCGCAGACCTGGGCCGGCGGCACCGGGTACGGAACCGGAACGGGCCTCGGCCTTCGCATCTCCTACTCGTGCAGCAACGACAACTGCGACGGCTCGATCGTGCGGATCGCGCCGGCGCCGAAGGATCCCACCTACGGCGTGTACCAGCACCTGATCTACAACAACTGGACCGCGCCGTTCGTTGGTGCGACGATCTCAGGCACTGCGGCGGCCGGCTACGCCATCAACCTCGGCGATCTCGCGGCGGGGGCTGCTGGTAGCTTCCAGGTCAACTACACCTGGGAAGCGCTCGGCTTCGCCGGTCACGGCATCTACACGATGCGGGATGCGCAGTTCTGGCCCAACGGCACACCCCTGAGCATGACGGTCACGGCGGAGTCCACGTCGATCTCCAACGACCCGAATACCCCGGCAACCCTGGATGACCGGACGGCGACGGTGGAGTGGCGCTCGACGATCATCAACCCGGGCCTCTCGCTGAGCAACCCCGGATCGAGGGATGCTGGCACACAGGTCCAGTACGGCATCACGATGCACAGTGGATGCCTGCCGATCCGCGAGTCTGCGCCGAAGGGCGACGCGCGTTATACCTGCGCGAAGAGCTACACCGTGGTGCACCACCTCGACCCCCGCGCGACCTATGTGAGCGCGACCGGCGGCGGGGTCTATGACGCGGCGACGCACACGGTGACCTGGACTATGGCTCCCGCACCCGGGCGGCAGGAGCCGGCGGCCGGATGGTACCTGCCGGGCAACTCGAGCAAGTACGGCCCGCGGTACGTCACGGTGACCTACCCTCCTGAGGCGTTCTCGCCGAGCGGCACCGACACCGACTACTGCAACTTCACCGAGCCCGTCACGACCTCGGTCGATTTGACGATGATCTACCTCGGCGCCGGTGGCATGGCCGACAACTCGAATGTGCGCACGGCGATGTCGACGCAGACGCACAACGTCTCCTGCATCCGCCCCTTCGCCAAGGCGATCTTCAACCACAAGGCCTCCACCTACGACGGCCCGGCCCGCATCTCCGGCGACTCGCCGGTGGTCGTCCAGCCGGCGGCAGAGCTCAACCGTCACTACTGGGAGATCTCGGTCGGCAACCAGGCCAACGTGTCCGGCGTCGCGGTGATCGAGGACGACCTCGATGTCGAGGGCGCTCTCGTCGACCAGATCATCGCCTACGCGCCGGGCTCCAGCGTCGCCTGGCCCCAGGCGCGCATCGACTGGGAGCTGGATGACGGAACGACCGGTTTCTCGATGGGCACCGCGACGGCTCCGGCGGGGCGTCGCTTCGTGCACATGTCGGTGACCTCCGGCGAGCTCCCAGCGGCGAACCAGCTGCAGACGGGCACAGCGCAGAAGGCGATCACGGTGCGCGCGTACTATGCGGTCGCCGCCGACGCCCCGGTGGGCCAGACACGCAGCAACACCGCGACCGCGCGGATGACCTACCCGGACTACCCGACGCTGTCGGATGTGGTGCTGAACCCCCAGACGCACGACCTGCTCTATCTCGCGCCCTTCGGCCGCGGTGTGCTCAGCAAGTCCAGCACGAACTCCGGCACGGCGGGGCAGATCATTCCGCCGTCCACGGGCACGGCGACCCACTACTGGTCGATCGTCGTTCGCAACACCGGCAACGTGCCCGCCCAGGCCGTCATCGAAGACACCGGCCTCGACGGTCGCCCGGTGAAGGTCACGTACATCACGCATACGGGGAACAACCACGTCAACACCCCTGCCGCGACTGTCGAGTACACCCTGAATACGGGCGTGACCGGAACCGCTGCGATTCCCTTCACGGCGCCGACGGGCACCTGGATCACCGCCGTGCGGGCGACGACGGGAATGCTGCAGCCGGTCAACGCCACGACCGCGCAGAACACGCTGACCTCGTACTACGAGCTGCGCCTGGCCTACAACGTGACGGCGGCCACCCCTGACGGAAGCTGGACCAACACCGCCTCGGCGAAGCTGACCTACCCCAACATGGGCGTCGCCGATGTCGTGCTGCCGGATGCCACCTTCACCGTCACCTACGGCAACGCCGATCTGCGGCCGCGCCTCGCCGCGCAGTTCGTCGGCTCGCCGGTCGTCGAGGGCGGCGGCCTGGCCGTGCCGGGTCGCGATGTGACCTACCAGGTGCGCGGTACGAGCTCGCTCGTGCCTGAGGGCGAGGTCTTCAACCCGCAGTACGTGTTCCTCGCCCCGCCGAACTGGGAGGTCGTCGACGGATCCGCCTCCTTCGCCGCCGGCACCGTGCCCGCCGGTGTCACCTTCAGCTACCGCACCGTGACGATCTCGGGCGTTGCCCGCAGCCTCGTCGTGGCCAGCTGGCCTGCGGGCACGAACTTCGGCGCCAACGCCACCCTGCCGACCATGACGGTCAAGGCTCAGCCGACGTTCTCCGCACTGAGCGGCAGCGCCGGGGTCGCGAGCGCATGGGTCGGCGAGGCCGACCACAACTGGACCACGACCCAGGCCGTCTACACGGGCGCCGTCACGGACGCCTCGGATGTCGACGCAGACGGTGTGGCGACCGAGGGCTTCGCCACGGTGAACTCGTCGGGCGTCACGGTCGGCGCCGCCGCGCGCATGGAGGTCATCAAGGAGATCTGCTTCCCGGATGCGAGTCTGCCCGGCGGCTGCGACTGGATCTCCGAACCGGGCTCCCTCGTCGGCGTCAACCCGACGGCCAGCAACATCACCTACCGGGTGCGCATCGTCAACTCCGGCAACATGCCGCTGACGAACCTCGTGGCCTACGACGTTCTGCCCTACATCGGCGACATGGGCACGAGCACCGCGCTGGCCTCGACGCCGCGCGGCAGCACCTTCCAGGAGGTGCTGAACTCGGTCACCGCCTCGAGTGGAGTGAGCCTGGCGTTCTCCGGCAGTACGAACCCGTGCCGTGCCCAGGTCAACCCGGGCGCCGTCGGCTGTGTCAACGACTGGACAGCCGGAACCGCCGCACAGGACGATGCGCAGTCGATCCGCGCGACCGCGACCGCCACGCTCGCCCCCGGCAGCGAGGTCTCCTTCCAGTACGCGGCCAAGGTCGTGCCTGGCGCGGCCGTCGACGCGGTGGCGTGCAACTCGGTCGCCGCGAAGGCCGACCAGGTGGGCATCCCTGCCGAGCCGCAGCCGGTCTGTGCGACGACGCAGCAGGCCGACCTGCAGCTGACCGTGCCGGCCCGCCTGCCGCTGCAGATCGACCGGCCGGGCGTCGTGCCCTTCACGGTCGTCAACGCAGGCCCCTCGGCGCTCGCCCCGGCGATCGTCAACGTCGAGATCCCGGCGGGAATGCGCGTCACCGGACTGACCCCGGCCGGTTGGTCCTGCACCGTTCCTGGCGCGACCCAGACGGGCCCGGTGACCCTGACCTGCACCGCGCAGACAGTCGATGGTGCGCCGCGACTGCTGGCCGAGGACGTCCCCGACGCCCTCGACATCCCGGTGGTGCCCACCTCGGGTGACGAGGTCTGCGTCGACGGCACAGTGCACGGTCCGATGTTCGACCCCGACCTCGACAACAACGACGCGAGCGGATGCTTCGCGATCGCCGCGGGGCGGCCCCAGTTGCACGTGCAGAAGGACGACGGGCGCACCGCGGCGATGCGCGGCGACGAGTACACCTACACGATCACCCTCACCAACGGGCTCGTCGGGGAGCCGGTCGCCGACGCGACGCTCACCGACGAGCTGCCGGCCGGGCTCGTGTACGTCTCCTCCTCCGACGGCGGTGCCTACTCCGGCGGGGTCGTCACCTGGACCGGGATCGACCTGGCTCCCGCAGGCACCGCCAGCGGTGACGGTGACGTCGCAACCGGCGGTGCCGGCTCCTCGGTGACGAGGACGGTGACCGTGCGGGTCGCGGATGACGCGACCGGCACGATCGAGAACGTCGCCAAGGCCGAGGCACCCGATCCCTACGACTCCTTCGCGGTGGTCACGGGCGAGGACTCGGACACCGACGACCTGTTGCTGTACTCGATCGAGAAGACCGCCAACGCTCCCGCTGAGGGCGTCTACGCCGGCGATGAGGTGACCTACACCGTCACCCTGACCAACGAGGGCACCGCCGAGCTGCCGAGCGCGACCATCCGCGATGTGCTGACGGACGTGCTCGACGACGCCGCCTTCGTATCCGGCTCCGCATCGATCACCGTGACCGGATCGGCCCCCGCGACGCTCCCGAACCCCGCAGGCGGCGAGCTGAGCTGGACGGGTGCCGTCCCCGAGAACGGCACGGCGGTGCTGAGCTACCGGGTCACGGTGGGCGATGGCGGCGACGGCATCCTCGCGAACACCGCGTTCACTTCGAGTGCCTCCGGCTGCGACGCCGTGACCGGCCTCGCCGCTGACGGTGCGCCCTGCGCGAGCACCAGCAACCGCTTCGGCCCGACCGTGGCCAAGTCGGTGGGCTCGCTGCAGCAGAACGACGACGGCACCTGGACGATCGTGTACGACGTTCAGGTCGTGAACAACGACCCGGGCAACGCTGTTTCGTACGCGCTCTCGGATGGGCTGCGTTTCGGTGCAGGGATCACGCCCGACACGGCGCAGGTCACAACGGCCCCCGCGGGCGTGGCACCCCAGGCCTGGACGGGTTCGGGAGCGGTGACCGACACGGTGACCCTGCCTGCCGGCGCGACCCACTCCTACCAGTTGACCGTCGTCGCAGACGCCGGTGAGATCGCAGGCACTGCCGCTGCGGCCTGCATCGACGGCGCGGCGGGCGGATTCGGCAACCTCGCCTCGATCCAGCTGCCCAGCGGCCGGACAGTGACCAGCGAGGCCTGTGCCGAGCCGATCGCGCCGACGGTGACGAAGGTCGCCGGGGCGAGCACTCAGCGCGCCGACGGCTCCTGGCAGACCGTGTACGACATCGTCGTCGCGGCCCCTGCCGAGTCGCAGGCATCCGAGCTCGCCTACACCCTGGATGACGCCTTCGACCTGCCCGCAGGAGTGACCGTCGTCGACGTGCTCGTGGAGGCTCCTGCGGGTGCCGACGTGAACCCCGGATTCGACGGGGTCGCCGACACGGCGCTGCTCGCCGGCGTTGACCGTGTGACAGCGGGTTCGTCTCGCAGCTTCACCGTGACGCTGGTGACCGAGGTCCCGGCCGGGGCGGTGACCGGCTCCGAGCTGGCCTGCGCGCCCGCTGGTACCGGCGGCTACGCGAACACGGTGAGCCTGCTCGCCGGCGGCAGCGACGTCGTCTCCGATGAAGCATCCGCTTGTGCTGCGATCGTGGCAGAGCCGATGCCGCACATCGTCAAGAGCCTGCAGAGCAGCTCGGTGGATGCCGTGACCGGGGACTGGACGCTCGTGTACCGCATCGCGGTGAGCAACCCCGACGCCTCGTACTCGACCGAGTACGACCTCGAAGACGAACAGCAGTTCGGTGCCGGCGTGAGCATCGTCAGCGCCGCGATCGATTCCGGATCGCCGAGTTGGGATGGCACCGCCGACACCGTCATCGCCCAGGATGTGGCGCTGGCGGCCGGCGCGACCGACGTCTACGAGGTGACCGTCGTGGCGACTCCGCCCGCGGTCGTCGACGATTCCAACGACGCCGCGATGGACTGCCGGATCGATGCAGGCGAAACCGGGACGGGCTTCTTGAACGTCGCGACGGTGACGAGCGGGATGCTGTCATCGAGTGCATCCGCCTGTGAGGCGGCGACCGACCCGAGCGTGGTCAAGCGCGTTGTCGGCGAGCCTGTGCAGGATCCGGCGACGGGCCTGTGGGAGATCGAGTACGAGGTCGTGGTGACCAACCGCTCGACCACGACCGCAGCAGGCGGCACTCCGTACAGCCTGAACGACGAATTCGGCTTCCCCGCAGGGACCGTCGTGCGCTCCGTCGACGTCACCGGTCCCGGTACGGTCAACCCCGACTTCGACGGCGACACCGACACGGCGCTGGCCACGGGGTCGATCGAGGCGGCGGTGGACGATGCCACACCGACACGGCACACCTACACGGTGACAGTGGTCTTCGAGGCCGTTACCGCTCTGGCGCCGCAGACTCGCCTCTGCGCTGCCGACCAGGGGTCGGGTGGTCTTCGCAACGAGACCGAGATCGTCGTCGGCAGCAGGACGACAGCCGCTGTCGCCTGCACCGACGCCCCGGAGGCCCCCGTCCTCGGCGTCGCCAAAGACATCGTCAGTCAGCATCAGCTGCCCGACGGCACCTGGTCGGTGACCTACCAGATCACGGTCGCCAACCCGAGCCCGAGCATCGCTGCCCTCTATGACCTCGCCGACGAGTTCGCGTTCGGCGAGGGGATCGTCCTCGACCAGGGTGCGACGGTCCCGGTGCGGCCGGCCGGCGTGATCGTGGACCCGAGCTGGGACGGCGAGGGGAACGTCACCCTCGTCGAAGATGTCGTGCTCGGCGGGGGCGCCACCCACCAGTACCGGGTGAACGCGATCGTGGACTCAGGATCGATACGCGGCACGGACGCTGCGGGCGACTGTGTGCTCGCGGCCGGCGAAGAGGGCACCGGGTTCTCCAACGAGGTCAGCCTGACCGCAGGCGACACCGAGAGCGAGGCGACGGCCTGCGCGAGCGCCGTCGACCCTGCCGTGACGAAGTCGGTCAACGGCGCACCGGTGCGCAACGCCGACGGCACCTGGACGGTGAGCTACGTGGTCACCGTGACGAACCCTTCGAGCACCGTTGGCCTGAGCTACGAGCTGCGCGACGAGCTGTCCTTCCCGAGCGGAACGGTCATCGAGCAGACGACAGCGACCGGCCGCACCGGAGCGCCGACGACCTCCGCGACCTGGGACGGCACCACCGACCTCGTCGTGGTGCCGGCCGGAGCAACACTGCCTGCCGGCGCGGTGCACGTCTTCGACGTCTCGGTCACGGCTGCTCTCCCGGCTGACCAGACCTCGGTCGACGCCGGCTGGCTCAACCGCGCACTGGTCGCTTCGAGCACTGGCGGAGTGGTGGAGTCCGAGGATGAGACCGCAGCCGACATCGACCTGCCCGAGCTTCACGTGTCCAAATCCTCGGACGCCACGGGTGTGGTGCGCATCGGCGATCAGGTGACCTACACGGTCGTCGTCGAGAACGTCGGCGAGGGTGACTTCACCTCGACGTACCCGGCGGAGGTGTGGGATGACCTCTCTGGCGTCCTGGACGATGCGACCCTGGGTGAGGTGACGGTGGATACCGCCGATGGTGCGCTGACAACGCCTTCGGGCTACATCAACTGGTCGGGCCCGCTCGCTTCTGGTGCCTCGGTGACTCTGGAGTACACGGTGACGGTGACGGCGGAGGGCGACCAGTCGCTCGAAAACGCCGCATTCGTGGCCGCTCCTTCGACGACGACGCCGGCCACCCCGGATCCCTGCGTCCCCGGCGCCTGCTCGTCGACGTCCTCGGCGCTGTCGGGCTTCCAGATCGAGAAGTTCGTGAGCGCGGGGGTGGTCGCTGCCGGCGACACTGTCGACTACGAGGTGGTGTACACCAACACCGGCCAGGTCGATGTGGCGGACGCGACCTTCACTGACGACCTTTCTGAGGTGCTGGACGACGCTGTGCTCGACGGGGAGATCACCGCCAGCAGCGGCGCGATCACCGCGAGCGGAGACGGCTTCGTCTGGGACGGTTCACTCGCCGCGGGCGAATCGGTCACGGTGACCTACAGCGTGATCGTGAATGCGTCGCTCACCGGAGATCGGATGCTGACGAACCGGGCGACCGCGGATGAAGACTTCGCGACGCGCTGGCCCGGCGGTGTCTGCCCGGATTCCGCGGATTCGTGCGCGGCGCCGCCGCGGACGGCCGAGGTGCAGACTGCGGTGCGTTCGCTCGCCTTCACCAAGGTCGCAGATGCGGCCGTGACGACATTCGGTCAGACCATCGCCTATACGGTCACCGTCACCAACCTCGGTGCCACGGACTTCACCGAAGACGACCCGGCGACCGTCGTCGACACCCTTGCCGGAGTGCTCGACGACGCCCGCTACAACGGTGACGCCACGGCATCCGCCGGTACGGTCTCCTACTCGTCGCCCACGTTGAGTTGGAGCGGCCCGCTCGCGGCCGGCGCGACCGCGACGATCCGATACACCGTGACGGTCAAGGACACCCCGACCGGCGATGCGGACCTGGATAACGTGATCGGCCTCGATGCCTTCACGGGAGACCCGGACACGCTGTCGGCCTGCGGCGAGGCGCCGACCGACAACGCGCAGACGCACTGTGTGGTCCGGGTGCGGCTGCAGCCGCTGGCCGTCACGGGAGGCACGCTGAACCCGGTGCTCGTGCCGCTGGGCCTGCTGCTGGCACTCGGCGGTGCTCTTGTCCTGCTCGCTCGCCGGCGAGCGCGCACTGCTCTCGTCGACCAACGACCGGCTCTGTCTCACGTCGATCGTTGAGCGAGGACGTGCGCGCGGGGTGATGGGCTTTGTCATGCGGTGAGACGTTGTTGTGGGGTTCTTGGTGGCTGTCTTAGGTTTGTGGGGTGGGCTTGTTTTCGGGGGATGCGGCGGCGGATGAGGCTCTCGCGCGGGTGGGGGAGCAGATCGCGGCGGCTCAGCGTGTTGCTGAGCGTGCTCAACGGTTTCAGTCGGATGTTGATGCGGTGCGGGGTCGTGCTGTTTCGCCGCGTGGTGATGTGACTGTTGTCGTTGATGCGTCGGGGCGGCTTGTTGATCTCGCGCTCTCGGAGCGTGCGGGAGAGTTGCGGCCGGCGGATCTGGCCCGTTCGATCGTTGATACGGCGAACAAGGCGCGGGTGCGGGCTGGAGAGCAGGCTGTCGCTGTTGCTGTGGAGGCTTTCGGTGAGGACTCGGGGGTTGTGGCGCGTTTGCGGAGCGAAGTTGACGAGCATGCGCCGGAGCCGGGGTCTCAGGTTTCGTGGTGATGGTGGTGTGCTGCTGCCGGTTCGGGGGAGGGTGTCGTGGCGGTGGCTGATCGTATTGTCGTCGACGTTGATGATCTTCGTGCGCATGCGTCGCGTGTGCAGCGGGTCGCTTCCGATGTCGAGGCCGCGGCGGATGCTGCTCGGGTGGTGTCGGTGGGTGGTGAGGCGTTCGGGGTGTTGTGTGCGTTTCTTGCGCCGCCCGCGTCGCTCGCTTCGGGTCTTGTCGGTGAGGCGATCGGTGAGGTGTCTGCTCTGATCGCTCGGAGCGCTGTCGAGCTTCGAGCGGTGGGGGAGGATTTCGAGGCTGTTGAAGCGCGGAATGTGGAGCTCATCCGCCAGCTCGAGGAGATGCTCGGGTGAGTAATCCGCTTGTCGCTGACGCGATCGACACGGCGACCCCCTTCAGTGGGGCTGGGATCCTTGACTCTGGTGAGCAGTTGGCGGGCGCGATCCGTTCTGGTGACTGGGTGCAAGGCACGGTGGCTGGTGTCGGTGTCGCGTTGGACACGGCCGCGACGGTCATCGACCCGCTTGGTTCGCTGATCGGTGCGGGGTTGGGGTGGCTCATCGATCACCTTGAACCGTTGAAGGGCTGGTTCAACGATTTCACCGGTGACGCGGGTCAGGTTGCGGCGTTCGGTCAGACGTGGGCGAACATCAGCGACCAGCTCGAAGACGCCCAGCATGAGCTCAACCGTATCCTCGCGGATGTCGATCACCTGCATGGGGAGACGATCGACGCGTATGTGCGGTTCCAACGCGAGACCGCGCAGCATCTGGGTGTGGCCGCGTCGTGGGCTGACGCGATGTCGACCGGTTTGCAGGTCGCGGGCACGATCGTGCAGATCGTGCACGATGTGGTCCGTGATGTGCTCTCGCAACTGGTCGGCTCGATCATTTCGTGGGCGGCGGAAGCGATCTTCACTCTGGGGCTTGCGACCCCGGCGATCGTTGCTCAGGTCTCAACGAGGGTCGCGTCGTTGGCGACGAAGGTCGGTCGCAGTGTCACCGACGCGCTTTCGTCGTGCAAGGCCCTCGCGCGCCTGCTCGATCAACTCTCCACGCTCATGCGGCACGCGGCTGATGTGTACGCGACCGCGCTGCGCAAGACGCAAAAAGCCGTCCACAACGCGCAGGAAGCCGTCATCGGGCTTCCCGGGATCCGCCGCCTCGACCCTCGCCGCACGGACCTGATCGACAACATGACCCGGTGGGCAGACGACGCGAACATCCCCGGCTACAAACCCTTCGGCAACCTCACCCCCACAGACTTCATCGACACCCACCTCAAACAGTTCGATCAGGTCGGCCGTCCATGGTGGCGTTTCCCGCTCGACGACGGGTTCGACCCGGCAGTGCCACGCGTGCCGGCGAATCAGATCCTCAAACCCGGGGACGAGATCACACGAATCTCGGTCGATTCCCCGGTCGATGACACAGGAAAGTTCGCGGCCCCGAAAGACACATCGTTCACCGATCTCAGCCTTCCGCCGGACCGTCTGGGGCCGGACTACGGGTCGTACACGTTGCGGTTGAAACCGGGAATGGTTCTCCCGGATGAAGTGGTCTTTGGTCGTATTGCACCAGGATTCGAACAGCGCGGGAAAGGCCTACAATATTTCTTTCCCGGTGGGATAAACAAGTGGCTGGACTATTTCGATATTGTTGAGTGACGGGAAGGTCGGATTGTGATCGGCGATGAAGTGCCGCGTACATACGAGGAGCTTGAGGCTCGTGTAGCGGCGAAGCTGCGTGATCCGCGGAGTCTTCACTACTTCATCAGTTGTGTGCGGGCGGGTACTCCGCTTTCACCGACAAGCATCACGTTGATAAGGCATCGTGGTGGGCGTTTCACTGCTACTCGCGGGGACGATCGTGACAGTGTCGAGCCGGTGCTGGACGATGCTGGTGAGCCGATGGTGTTTCCCGACGAGGCTGCCGCGTGCGCATGGGCGTGGGAGAAACTCAAGAACGTCGGCAATCGCTTCCCGAAACTCACTCCCGAGCAGGAGGCGCGAGGGGCGGCGAGTGGCGCCGCGCAGCGTGCTCGCGCGGAGAAGATCCTCGGCGTGAAGTTCACTCGGGACTAGTTTTCGTGAGTGATTCGGTGCCGCGGACGTGTGAGGATAGGGACTGCTGCACGGATAGGTGACAGGTTGTAGTCACGCCGCCAGTGCGGCGGTCGTGTTCATGATGGTCTCGAACTCGATGGGCGTCAAACGGCCCAGGCGGCGCTGGCGTCGGCGACGGTGGTA
>NZ_JASGCY010000099.1:0-11637 GCF_047607465.1 Microbacterium sp.
CCCGGCGGCGGCGAGCGCCTGCTCGGCCTGCGCGAGGCCGCTCTGCGCATCGCGCACGCCCTGCTCGGCGCCGCGCACCGCCTCGTCCGCGCCCTCCTCTGGTGCGGGCGCCGGGTAGCCGACCTGTGCGTAGAGCTGCCCCACGGCGTTCGCCGTCGCCTGATCGAACAGGTTCGATGCCGCATCCCCCACGTCGATGCCGATGCCGGCGAGCGCCTGCTTCAGCTGCAGCACGTCGGGTCCCGAGACGCCGAAGCGCAGCGTGCGGTACGCGGGCAGCTCTCCCGGCAGCACGATGACGGGCCGACCGACCACCTCCAGTGCGATCGACAGCGGATTCAGCGTCGCGCCCGCCTCGGGCACGGCACCTGTGACGACGCTTCCGCCGCCGGTCGTATCGATGCTCACGTCGACCGCATCCGCATAGCCGACGTCGGCGCGCAGCGTGACGTCGTTGCTCAGCGGCCCGAACTCCACCGGCACCGTGACGAGCCCCGGATCCGGCGCCTCTGCGGTGTCCGCGGGGGCGATGAGGAAGCGCCCAACCAGCAGCCCGGCGACCAGGCTGACCACCGCGCACAGCGCGACGATCCACAGCATGCGGTTGCCGCGCAGGATGCGCCGCCATCCGCTCACCCGCGACATGTCGACAGCGGGTCCGTCCTCTTCGTCCTTGTCGGCGACTTCGTCGCCGACGGTCCTCTCCTCGGTTGCGTCTTCGCCCTCGATGAGTGCGGTGAAGTCGTCGGGATGCTCGCCGGTGGGCGTCTCGTCGTCCTTCATGCGTCAGTTGTTCTGCTCGGCCGCGGCCTTGAACGCCTCGAGTTCGGCCTTGTTGTCGCGCACGAACTCCTCCTCGATCGCGAACTGGATCTTCAGCGACTCCTCGGTGTAGTTCGTCTTCTGCCGGCATCCGAGGTCGACGAGCGCGAGCGCGATCTCCTTCTCGCCGAGCTCCTTCATCTCGGGGCTGTCACTCGGATCGACCACGGTCTCCGGGTCGACCTCGGTGGTCCCGTCGCCGTAGGCGCTCTCGTAGATCTCGTTCTGCGCGTCGGAGATGGACTGCTGCGCATCCGTCTGGAGATCGAAGCCCGGCTCTCCGGCCTCGGCCATGCATTTCGACCAGTCGGCGTTCAGCTTCTTGAACTCCGGCGAGCTCTGCGACGTCTCCCACAGCGCGTACATCTTGTCGCGGAGGTCGGCGAACTCGTCGGACTGCCATGGATCGTCGCCCTGGAGCTCGTGCTGCGCCCACCCCTGGCAGCCTGCATCCTCCCAGTTGTACTCGTAGCCGCCGTCCTCACCCATCTCCTCCTCGGTGGGCGGCACCCCGTAGGCGGTCTCGTAGAACGCGTTGCGCTCGGACTCCGACAGCGAATCCAGGTACTCCTGGTTGGGGTCGACGTACTCCTCGCCCGATTGCTGCGTCTCCTCGGACATGAACGGGTTGTTCACGATGCCGTAGCCGTACTTCTCCACCCATTCCTTCTTGTCGGGCTCCCACGTCCCGTCCTCCTCGGAGAACACCATGCCGCCGTTGTTCACATTCGGCTTGTACTCGAAGCCCTGCTCGGCCATGCATTCGGCCATGAGCTCTTCCTGCTGACGCTGCTGCTCGTCGAACTTCTTCTGCTGCTCCTCTGGCGACAGGTCGCCTCCGTAGGCGGCGCTGAGGTACTTGTTCAGCGGGGAGTCTTCGTACGTGAGCTCACCTCCGCCATCCCCGGAGCATCCAGCGAGGGTGAGGGCCAGGGCGGATGCGGCGAGGACCGCGAGAGGACCGGTGGAACGCATGTCAGGACTCCTTCATCGGCCCGGGCGCGAGCGACCGGGGGTGCATACCGAGAAAGCATATGGGACTGCCTCGTCCGTCCGCGTCCCCCGAATGGGGGACACGTCATACAGCTCGAGGATGAGATGTCGCGTAGACGTCGCGCAGCGTGTCGACCGAGACGTGCGTGTAGATCTGCGTCGTGGCGACCGAAGCGTGCCCGAGCAGTTCCTGCACGACGCGCACATCGGCGCCGCCCTGCAGGAGGTGCGTCGCAAACGAATGACGCAGGGTGTGCGGGGAGATCTCGGCGGTGATCCGAGCCCGCTCGGCGGCCGAGCGGATGATCAGCCAGGCGCTCTGCCGCGACAGGGGCGCGCCGCGCGCACCGAGGAAGAGTTTCGCGCTCGCACGGCCCTTGGCGGCGAGAAGCGGCCTGACCCTGGTCAGGTAGGCGTCGACGGCGTCGCGCGCGTAGGAGCCGATCGGCACGATCCGCTCCTTCGAGCCCTTGCCGCGCAGCCGCAGCACGTCGCCGTGAGCGAGGTCGTCGACGTCGAGCCCGACGGCCTCGGAGACG
This sequence comes from Microbacterium sp., assembly GCF_047607465.1. GTDB lineage: Bacteria > Actinomycetota > Actinomycetes > Actinomycetales > Microbacteriaceae > Microbacterium. The sequence continues at coordinate 2,355 of NZ_JASGCY010000099.1, forward strand.
CGGGCGCCCGTCGCGTACAGCAGCTCGAGCAGGGCGCGGTCGCGGATGCCGGTCGGCTCCTCCGCGGAAGGTGCAGCCAGCAGTCGCTCGACCTGATCGATCGTCAGTGCCTTCGGCAGGCGCCGTGGGGCCTTCGGCGGCCGCAGGCGCCCTGTGGGGTCGTCGTCGTCGATGCCCTCGCGCACGAGGAAGCGGTGCCAGCCGCGCACCGACGACTGCAGACGCGCGAGACTCGTCGCAGCTGGCGGCGGGAGCGCCGATGAGCGCTCGGCGACGAACGAGCCGACCAGCGCCGGGGTGATCTCGGCTGTCTCCGCGATCCCGTGACCGCCGAGCCACTCGACGTAGCCGGCGAGGTCGCGGCGGTACGCGCCGACCGTGTGCGCGCTGAGACCCCGCTCGATCGTGACGTGGCGCAGGTACGCGTCCAGTGCCCGCTCGAGCTGCACGTCAGCGCCCGTCGCGCAGCATCCGCTCGGCGGCGAGAACGCCGATCTGCAGAATGCCGTTGCGCATGCGCCCCTCGAGCACGGCGGCCACTGCGTCCTCCAACGCCACCCACTCCACGCGGATGTCGGCCTCCTCGTCCTCGCGCTCGTGCGCGCCGGGGGCGGGCTCGACGCCCGTGGCGAGATAGATGCGGATCAGCTCGTCGTTGCCCCCCGGTGTCGTCCACGACGACACCAGCGGACGCCATTCGCGCGCCACGAGATCGGCTTCTTCCGCGAGCTCGCGCTGAGCGGCGGCCATCGGATCCTCGCCGGCGATGTCGAGAAGACCGGCCGGCAGCTCCCAGTCGCGATGACGGATCGGATGCCGGTACTGCTGGATCAGCAGCACCCGTCCATCGGCGTCCATCGCCAGCACCGCCACGGCGCCGGTGTGCGCCACGTACTCGCGGATGATCTCGCCGCCCCCGTACGCCACGCGATCGGAGCGCACGTCCCACACCCAGCCCTTGTACACGAGGTCGCTCTGGCGCACCTCGGGGGCGAAGGGCTCGTCGCGCAGGTCCTCGGCCGAACCCGTCGAGGTGTCAGTCATCTTCGCTGAACAGCTCGCTGGCGCGGTGCCGCTCGATCGCCGCGCCCACGAGCCCGCGGAACAGCGGGTGCGGGTCGGTCGGACGCGAGCGCAGCTCGGGGTGCGCCTGGGTGGCGATGTAGTAGGGGTGCACGTCGCGCGGCAGCTCGACGAACTCGACGAGGTCGAGGTCGGGGTTGAGGCCCGAGAACACGAGGCCGGCGTCGGCGAGGCGCGCGCGATACGCGTTGTTGACCTCGTAGCGGTGGCGGTGGCGCTCTGAGGCGATCTCGCTGCCGTAGAGCTCGCGCGCCAGCGACCCCTCGGAGAGGGTCGCCTGGTAGAGGCCGAGGCGCATCGTGCCGCCGAGGTCGCCGCCGTCGAGGATCTCCACCTGCTCGGCCATCGTCGCGATGACGGGCTCGGTGGTCTCGGGGTCGAACTCGCTGGACGAGGCGCCGGCGATGCCTGCGACGTCGCGGGCGTACTCGATGACCATGCACTGCAGTCCAAGGCACAGCCCCAGGGTCGGGATGCCCTGCTCGCGAGCGAACTTCAGCGCGCCGAGCTTGCCCTCGATGCCTCGGATGCCGAAGCCGCCGGGGATGCAGATGCCGTCGAGCGCGGCGAGCTGCTCCTGAGCGCCATCCGGCGTCTCGCAGAGGTCGGAGGGGATCCAACGGATGCTGACCTTCGTCTCCTGCGCGAAACCGCCGGCCTTGATCGCCTCCGTCACCGACAAGTAGGCGTCTGGAAGGTCGATGTACTTGCCGACGAGGCCGATCGTGACCTCGTGCTTCGGGTTGTGCACGGCGTGCAGCACCCTGTTCCAGCGCGTCCAGTCGACGTCGACGGCCTTCTCGGCGAGGCCGAGGCGGCGCACGATGTACGAATCGAGGCCCTGTTCGTTCAGCGTCGAGGGGATGTCGTAGATGCTGGGCAGATCGACGGTGTTGACCACGCCCTCGGCATCGACGTCGCACATGAGGGCGATCTTGCTGCGGTTGCTCTCGCTCACCGGGCGATCGCTGCGCAGCACGAGGGCGTCGGGCTGGATGCCGAGCTGGCGAAGGGCGGCGACCGAGTGCTGGGTGGGCTTGGTCTTCTGCTCGCCGGATGCCCCCATGAACGGCACCAGCGAGACGTGGACGAAGAACACGTTGTCGCGTCCGAGCTCGTGACGCAGCTGACGGGCGGACTCGAGGAACGGCTGCGACTCGATGTCGCCGACCGTGCCGCCGACCTCGGTGATGATCACATCGGGCTTCGGCGTCTCATCGGCCTGCAGTCGCATGCGGCGCTTGATCTCGTCGGTGATGTGCGGAATCACCTGCACCGTGTCGCCGAGGTACTCGCCGCGGCGCTCGCGCGCGATCACCTGCGAGTAGATCTGCCCTGTGGTCACGTTCGCGGCCTGGGACAGGCTGATGTCGAGGAAGCGCTCGTAGTGGCCGATGTCGAGATCGGTCTCGGCGCCGTCGTCGGTGACGAAGACCTCGCCGTGCTGGAACGGGTTCATCGTGCCCGGATCGACGTTCAGATACGGGTCGAGCTTCTGCATGACCACGCGCAGCCCGCGGGCGGTGAGGAGGTTGCCGAGGCTGGCCGCCGTCAGGCCCTTCCCCAAAGACGAAACGACACCACCTGTCACGAAGATGTGCTTGGTCGTGTCGTTCTTGGGTCCCGCAGCAGAAGAGGTCATCACGGGCTTTTATCCTATCAGCAAGCTCAGTGGCCGAGGCGGAGGAGTTCGCGCGCGTGCGTGAGCGCGGCATCGGAATCGGCCAGTCCTGACAGCAGCCGGGCCATCTCCGCTTCGCGCTCCTCGCCCTCCAGCCGCCGGACGCTCGAGGCGGTCACGGCGCCGTCGCTGGATTTGACCACGGTGAGGTGGTTGCTGGCGAAGGCGGCGACCTGGGCGAGATGGGTGACCGCGATCACCTGCGAGGTCTCGGCGAGCCGGGCCAGTCGCCGGCCCACTTCGATGGCGGCGGCGCCGCCGATGCCGGCGTCGACCTCGTCGAAGACGAAGGTGGGGACGGGGTCGGTGCCGGCGATGACGACCTCGATCGCGAGCATGACGCGCGACAGCTCGCCGCCGGATGCGCCCTTGGCCACCGGCCGCGGCTGCGCCCCCGGGTGCGGGGCGAGCAGGATCGCCACGTCGTCGCGCCCGTTGGCCGACTCGGCGCCCGCGGTGACCGCGACCTCGAGGTGGGCGTCCGGCATGGCGAGGGCGTGCAGCTCCTCGGTGACGGCAGCGGCCAGCCGCGCAGCGGCGTCGACTCGCGCGGCGGTCAGCGCGGCGGCCCTGGCGTCGAGCTCTTCCCGCGCCTCTGCGCGCTCCGTCTCGAGGCGGCCGAGGCGGTCGTCGTCGTCATCGAGCTCCGCGAGCCGAGCCGAGCCGCTCTGCCACAGCTCCAGCGCCTCGTCGAGCGAGCCGTGCGCCCGGACGAGCACGCCGAGGGCGGCGCGGCGCTCCTCGACGGCGGCGAGCTCGTGGGGACCGGACTCGTCGAGATCGGCCAGGTAGGCGGACAGTTGGCCGGCGATGTCGGCGATGCGGTAGCCGACGTCGGCGAGCGACTGCGCCATCTCGGCGAGAGCCGCATCCGAGGCGCGCTCGAGCACGCGCCGCGCTTCGCCGATGAGACCAGACGCGTCGGCCTCGCCCTCTTCGTCCGACAGCGCGCGGTGCGCGACGGATGCCGCGAGCCGCAGCTCCTCGGCATTGGCGAGCCGCTCGGCGCGGAGGGCGAGCTCTTCGTCTTCGCCCTTCTCCGGCGCCGTCGCCTCGATGAGCGCGAGCGCCTCCCGCAGCCGCGAGGCCTCGTCGGCGCGGCGGTCCCTGTTCTCGACGACGTCGACGATCTCGGCATCCAGCGCGCGCCAGCGCGCGAAAGCAGCGGAGTACTCCTGCACCGCCGTCACGATCGGGGCGCCGCCGAAGCGGTCGAGGGCGTCACGCTGCGCGGATGCCGACTTCAGCCGCAGCTGCTCGGACTGCCCGTGCACGACGACGAGCTCCTCGGCGAGCGCCGAGAGCACACCTGCGGGAGCGGCCCGTCCACCCACGCTGGCGCGGCTGCGGCCCTCCGCGCTCAGGGTGCGCGAGACGTAGAGCTCGGCGTCGCCGACTCCGGCCGGCTCCAGCTCCCCACCGGCATCCGCCACGATGTCGGCGACCGCTCCGGTCTCTGGAACGATCCAGACCCCGGCGACCGACGCCTGCGCGGATCCGGCGCGCACCGCGCCGGAGTCGGCGCGCTGACCGAGGAGAAGCCCGAGACCGGTGACGACCATGGTCTTGCCGGCGCCGGTCTCCCCCGTGATCGCGGTGAACCCCGGGCCCAACGGCAGCACGGCGTCGGCGATGACGCCGAGGCCCTGCATCCGCATCTCCTCGATCACTGCGCGCCCCCAGCGCTCTGGCCGCGCCATCCGGCGACCGGCAGCTGGAACTTGCGCACCAGCCGGTTGGTGAACTCGGCCTGGTGCAGGCGCGCGAGGCGCACCGGATGCGAGGAGCGGCGCACGACGACCCTCGCCCCTGGCGGCAGCTCGTGCGAGCGTCGCCCGTCGCACCAGAGGATCCCCGCGCCAGAGGCCCCCTCGAGCATCTCGATCGCCACGGATGCGTCCGGGCTCACCACGAGCGGCTTCGCGAAGAGCGCGTGCGCCGACAGCGGCACCACGGCGATCGCCTTGACGCCCGGCCAGATCACCGGGCCGCCGGCGGAGAAGTTGTACGCGGTCGACCCTGTCGGCGTCGACACCACCATGCCGTCGCAGCCGAAGCTCGACAGCGGCAGGCCGTCGATCTCGAGCACGACCTCGATCATCCGCTCACGGCTCGCCTTCTCGACGGTCGCCTCGTTGAGCGCCCACGTCTCGTAGATCACCGCCCCCGCGGTGTCCTTCACCCGCACCGACAGCGCGAGGCGCTCCTCGACCTCGTAGTCGCGGGCGATGACGCGATGCACGGCCTCGTCCATGTCGTCGCGGTCGATCTCGGCGAGGAAGCCGACGTGGCCCATGTTGATGCCGAGCACGGGGGCGTCGCTGCCGCGCACCAGTTCGGCCGCCCGCAGGATCGTGCCGTCGCCGCCGAGCACGATCGCGAGCTCGAGGTCGGCCTGCACCACGGTGCGGCCGAGCACGTCGACGTCGCTGAACAGCGGGTCGGCGACGGTGAGGTCGGCGGCGTCGTCTGCCGGCAGCACGGGGCGCGCGCCGGCGGCGCGCAGCTCCTCCACGACGCGATGCGCGGCTTCGACGGTGTCGGCACGGCCGGCGTGGGCGACGACCAGGATGTTGCGCTCGTTCATCGACTCCCTGCCAGTGCGTTGATGCGGTCTGACCATTCTGACGGATCGCTGCCGCGACCGGGCGCGAGGTGCACGAGGTACTCGGCGTTGCCGTGTGTACCGAGGATCGGCGAAGGGAGGATGCCGAGCATGCCGAGCCCCTCGTCCCAGGCCGACCACACGGTGCGGGCCACGGCATCCGCTCTGGTGGCGGGGTCGGTCACGAGGCCGCCGCGCACCGCGGTGCGCCCGACCTCGAACTGCGGCTTGACGAGGAGCACCACGTCGGCGTCGGGCGCGGCGACGGCGGCGACGGCCGGCAGCACGAGCTCGAGGGAGATGAACGACAGGTCGCCGACCACGAGATCGGGCGGCGTGCTCTCCCCGGTGGCGGATGCGAGGCTCTGCGGGGTCATGTACCGGACGTTGTAGCCCTCGACAGCGATGACCCCGGGGTCGGACGCGACGGAGGCTGCGAGCTGATCGTGGCCGACGTCGACGGCGAGCACGCGCCGCGCGCCGCGTTCGCGGAGCACCTGCGTGAAGCCGCCGGTGGAGGCGCCCATGTCGAGGGCGAGCCGGCCGTCGACCTCGATCGCGAATCCGTCGAGGGCGGCGATGAGCTTGTGCGCCGCGCGCCCGACGTAGTGGTCGCCGCCGGCCACGGTGATCTCGGCGTCATCGGCGACCGCGGTGGACGCCTTGACGACAGGACGGCCGTCGACGCAGACGAGCCCATCGGCGATCAGCGTCGCCGCGTGCGAGCGCGAACGGGCGAGTCCTCGTGCTGCGAGGGCGGCATCGAGTCTCGTCATCGCTGCGCTTCGCGGTCGTCGCGCCTGGCACCGCTCTCGAGGCGACGGGAGAGCTCGTCGTGCAGGGCGGCGTACGCGTCGGCGCGATCGGCCAGCGGCTGCCCCTCGATCAGACGCAGACGGCTCCAGAGGCCGTCGGTCGGCGTCGGGGTCGTCTCATCGGTCACGCTTCTACTGTACGCGCGAGCACCGACGTCGCCGGCCCGCCACGTCAGGGCCTGTGGAACGGATCCGCATAGAGGCGCTCCGGCACGCGCAGCACGAACACCGGGGTGCCAGAGGCCCAGATCGCCGAGGCGGCGGCGCGGAGCAGGTCGATCTGCGCCTCGCCGTCCGACACGATCTCGACATCGGCTCCCGAAACGCGCACCGCGGCGCCGTTGACCCGGTGCACGCCGTCCTTCACCGTCGCGAACGGATAGGGCTCGTGGAGCTCGCGCAGATCGCTGAGGATGTAGGTCGGACGCGACCCCTCCGGTGCGGCGAGCACGTGCTTCGGGCGGTCGATGCCGGTGAGCACGAGGGCCGAGTCGATGCCGGCCCGCACCGCGCCCTGGATGTCTGTATCGAGGCGGTCGCCGATGAAGAGGGCGTTCTCGGCGTCGAAGCGCGCCTTGGCCTCTTCGAAGATGGGCACCTCCGGCTTGCCGGCGACCGTGGCGAGTCGCCCGATCGCCGTATGCACCGCCGAGACGAGCGTGCCGTTGCCGGGCGCGACCCCGCGCTCACGCGGGATCGTCCAGTCGGTGTTCGTGGCGATCCAGGGGATCCCGCCCTCGTCCTCCGGCGTCTTCAGCGCGAACGCGGCCTCGGCGAGATCCGTCCAGGCGACCTCGGGGGCGAACCCCTGGACGACCGCCGCCGGCGCATCCTCGGCGCTGCGGGTCGGCGTGTAACCGGCCTTCTCGAGCTCGTCGACGAGCCCTGCGCCGCCGACGACGAGGATCGTCGCAGGGGGCGGGACGAGACCGGCGAGCAGGCGCATCGCGGCCTGGGGGCTCGTCACCACATCGGATGCCGCGACGGTGAGGCCGAGGCTGGTGAGGTGCTCCGCCACCGATGCGTCGGTGCGCGAGGCGTTGTTGGTGATGTAGCCCACTCGTGCGCTGCCAGCGGCACGGTTGAGGCTCTCGACGGCAAACGGCAGGGCACCAGGCCCCGCGTACACGACGCCGTCGAGATCGGCCAGCACCGTGTCGACGCCATCGAGGGGCGTACGAGGCGCGGGCTTCTTGGAGAACAGCCCCATCATGCGCCCTGGCCAGTCTCGGACGCGTCGGCGTCTTCCTCGTCCTCTCCGAGGAGTTCGCGGACCTCATCCTCGATCGAGGGCTCGGGCGACGAGGGCGCCTCGTCCGGCTCCGGAGAGCCGGCAGCCGGAGCCGCGTCGTCCGATGCAGGGACGTCGGCTGCCGCACCCCCGTCCTCGGACGGGAGTTCATCGGCATCCGCCTGGCTGCCGTCTCCCGCGATCTCATCGGAGTCGGAGTCGGCGTCATCTTCGGCGTCGGCGTCGAGGTCGTCATCGAAGTCTTCGATGAGGCCGTCCTCGACGAAGATCTCCTCGTCGCCCGCCTCATCGACGCCGAGCGCCTCGGCGGCGATGTCGGCACGACGAGCCCAGAACGCGGCTTCCTCGGTGCGGCCGAGGTCTTCGAGCACCGCGGCCCGCGCAGCGAACAGCGCCGGGCTCCACTCGAAGGCGCGATCAGGATCGAGCTCGGGGATCTCGAGCTCGCCGAGAGCGAGTTCGAGATCGCCCTGATCGAGGCGCGCACCGGACATGGCGATGGCGAGGGCGACGCGGACCGGCGTCGGGAGCGTGGACTTGTCGACCGCACGGCCGGTCTCGAGCGCACGGTCGGGACGACCGATCCCCCGCTCGCTGTCGACCATCAGCGCGATCTGGTCGTCCTTGCCGGAGATGCGGCGGTACGTGCGCAGCTCGCGCAGGGCGAGGGCGAAGTCCTCGATGGCATAGGCGGTGATGCCCAGCGTCTCGCGCACGATGGCGATGCGCCCCGCGCTGCGCGAGGCCGCCAGGGCGTGCTCGTGGGCGAGCCGGGGGTCCTCGTCGATGAGGCGGGAGGCCATCGCGAGGTGTCGTGCGACACGGTCGGCGTTCTCCTTGCTCAGCGTCTTCAGCTCGTTGCGCGCCGACGGGTGCAAGTCGCGCGCGGTGATCTCCTCGGGGACGACCGGGTCGTCATGCCGCGGACGGTCGGCGCCGGAGTGCACCGTACGCTCACGACCCGCCCCACCGCGCTGCGGGAAGGAGCGCCCGCCGCGCTCACGATCGCCGTCGCGGCGCGGAGCGCCTTCACGGTTGTAGCCGCCCTCACGGCGCGGGGCACCACCGTCACGGTTGTAGCCGCCCTCACGACGCGGGGCACCACCGTCACGGGAGTAGCCGCCCTCACGACGCGGGGCACCACCGTCACGGGAGTACCCGCCCTCACGACGCGGGGCACCACCGTCACGGGAGTACCCGCCGTCACGGCGCGGCGCACCATCACGGGAGTACCCGCCGTCACGGCGCGGGGCACCACCATCGCGGGAGTAGCCACCGTCACGGCGCGGCGCACCATCACGGGAGTAGCCACCGTCACGGCGCGGGGCACCACCATCGCGGGAGTAGCCACCCTCGCGGCGCGGGGCACCACCGTCACGGTTGTAGCCACCCTCGCGGCGCGGGGCACCACCATCGCGGGAGTACCCGCCTTCACGACGCGGAGCGCCGCCATCACGGCTGTAACCACCGTCACGACGCGGAGCGCCACCGTCACGGGAGTAGCCACCCTCGCGACGCGGGGCACCACCGTCACGGGAATAACCGCCCTCGCGACGCGGGGCTCCGCCCTCACGGGGGCGGAAGGGACGATCTCCGGAAGAACGCGGTGCGCGCGGTCCCCTGTCGTCACTCCGACGCGGACGGCGCTCTTCTTCTTCCGGCATGATGCTCCCTGTTCGACAAACGCAAAATGGCCACCCAACCTTGGGTGGCCATTTTACTTAAAAGGAGTCCGGCGGTGTCCTACTCTCCCACAGGGTCCCCCCTGCAGTACCATCGGCGCTGTGAGGCTTAGCTTCCGGGTTCGGAATGTGACCGGGCGTTTCCCTCACGCTATGGCCGCCGAA
>NZ_JASGCY010000100.1:0-11929 GCF_047607465.1 Microbacterium sp.
CGGCGACGCCCCACCTGCCCGACGTCGGTGCGGGGGGGCGTGGACGGGCAGATGGGGCGTCGGCGGATGGGGGCGGGGGGATGGGGGGACGGGGGGGACGGGAAGGGGGGATGGATGCTGGGGACGGCGTGTGCGAAGAGCGCGGCGCCCGTCCGGGGTAGGGTCGAGGGGTGACTCCCGAGCTTCAAGCGCGCATCGTTGCGGACTCCCGCGACCGCGTCGCCTGGATGCGTGCTCGCTCGCGCGGAATCACCGCAACCGACGTTGCTGGCCTCACTGGTCCCAAATCGATCGAGCGTGCGGCCCAGTCCAAACTCGGCGGTGGCCCCCGCTTCGGCGGCAACGCGTACACCGACCACGGCCGACGCCGCGAACCTGAGATCGCAGCCTGGGTGGCTGCGACCCACGGAATCTTGCCGTCGACCGCACTGTTTCGCGCAGAGATCGAGCATCGCCACCTCGCCACACCAGACGGCATCGCGGTCGACGCCGATGGCCGCATTCGTCTCGCTGAGATCAAGACGACCAACAAGCCGTTCCGCGGCATCCCGCGCACCTACCTTCGTCAGGTGTGGTGGCAGCAGCACGTGCTCGGTGCCGAGCGCACCCTGTTCGTCTGGGAAGAGCACGTCGACTTCGCCCCGGTGCATGACGAGCCGAAGTGCGTATGGATCGACCGCGATGAGCGCGAGATTGCCACGCTCGTCAGCCTCGCCACCGACCTCATCGACGAGTTGTATCGGCGCACCACAGGCCAGCAGACCCCGAACCGGAATGCTGAAACACTGACCGCAGTCGCCGAGCGCCGCGAGCGCCTCCGCGAACGCGATGCGTTCCGGGCGCTGGCACTCGCCGACTGAACCTATGCTCACCGTGCTCGCGGGCCTCGGACTCGGCCTGTCCCTCATCATCGCAATCGGCGCGCAGAACGTGTTCGTGCTACGTCAAGGCATCCGCCGCGAGCACGTGCTGTCCGTCGTCATCGTCTGCGCACTGTCCGATGCGCTGCTCATCATTGTCGGCGTCGCCGGCCTCGGCTTCGTCGTCTCCGCGGCCCCTTGGCTGATCGTTGTTGCGCGCTGGGCTGGCGCCCTGTTCCTCATCGCATACGGGCTGCTCGCCGCACGGCGGGCATGGCGCGGCGGCGAAGAGCTCATCGTCGATACTGCGGATGCTCCGGCATCCGCGCACGACACAGATACCGCCGCTCACAGCCGCACCCGCCTAGCTCCGGTGATCCTCACCACCCTGGCCCTCACCTGGCTCAACCCGCACGTCTACCTCGACACCGTGCTCATGCTCGGCTCGATAGCTGCGACTCACGGCGACAACAGGTGGCTGTTCGCGGTCGGTGCGATCGCCGCCAGCATCCTCTGGTTCGCCGCTCTCGGCTTCGGGGCCCGTTATCTCAGCCGCTGGCTGCGCACCGAACGATCGTGGCGTGTCCTCGATGCGATCATCGCGGTCGTCATGGTCATCCTGGCGCTCTCTCTCCTGCTGGACTGAACCGGCTCGATCACTCCTCGTCAAACGGACGAAGGATCCGCTTCAGGAACCGCTGCGTGCGCTCCTCGCGCGGGGCTCCGAAGATCTCCGCCGGAGCGCCCTCCTCGACGACGACCCCGCCGTCCATGAAGAGCACGTGATCGGCGGCCTCGCGCGCGAAGCTCAGCTCGTGGGTCACGACGACCATGCTCCAGCCCTCATCGGCGAGCTCCTTGATGACCAGCAGCACCTCGCCGACCAGCTCTGGGTCAAGGGCGCTCGTCGGCTCGTCGAAGAGCAGCAGATCGGGCTTGAGCGCGAGCGCGCGCACGATACCCACCCGCTGCTGCTGACCTCCGGAGAGCTGATGGGGGCGCGCATCCGCCTTCTCAGCGAGCCCGACCCTGTCGAGAAGCACAAGGGCCTCGGCGACGACCTCGTCCTTGGGCCGACGCTGCACCCGCCACGGTCCCTCGATGACGTTCTCGAGCACCGTGAGATGCGGGAAGAGGTTGTGGTGCTGGAACACCATCGCCGAACGGTCGCGCAGCGCGAAGCGCTGTCTCTGCGAGACCTTCGTCGCGAAGTCGATCTCGGGGCCGCCGTCGACGGCGATCACCCCGGCATCCGGGGTCTCCAGGCCGTTCAGGGAACGCAGCACTGTCGTCTTGCCCGAACCGCTCGGCCCGATCAGCACCACCACCTCACCGCGGTGCAGGGTGAAGTCGATCCCGCGCAGCACCTCATTGCGGCCGAAGCTCTTGCGCAGGCCGGTGGCCGCGAGCAACGGCGTGTCCTCACTAGTGCGCGACACGGCGATCGAGCCTCCTTTCCAGGGCACCCTGGCCCGCCGAGAGCACCAGGCAGATCACCCAGTACACGAGCGCCGCCGTGAGGTACACGACCATCACCTGGTACGACGACGCGGCGATCTGCTGTGACACTCGGAACAGCTCGGTCACCAGGATGGTCGATGTGAGAGATGTGTCTTTGACGAGCGAGATGAACGTGTTCGACAACGGCGGCACCGATACCCGCGCGGCCTGCGGCAGGATGATCCGCATGAGCGCCCTCGTGCGGTTCATGCCGACCGTGTAGGCGGCCTCCCACTGCCCCTGCGGGACAGAGAGGATGGCCGCCCGCACGATCTCGGCGCCGTAGCCGCCGACGTTGAGCGACAGCGCGATGATCGCGCTCGGCCACGGATCGATCGTGATGCCGACGGCCGGCATGCCGTAGAAGATCACGAACAGCTGCACGAGCAATGGCGTGCCTCGGATGACCGAGATGTAGAACCGGGCGATGGCCGAGAGCACCGGGTTCACCGAGATACGCATGAGCGCGACGAGAACCGCGATCACCAGCCCCAGCGCGAACGAGGCGAGCGTCAACGGGATGGTGCCTCGCAGCGCCCCCAGCGCGATCGGCCCCAGGGAGTTCAGGAAGAGCTGCCAGGCATCCATCCGTCGAACCTACTCGCTGACGTCTTCGCCGAAGTACTTCGTGCTGATCTCGGCGAGCGTGCCGTCCGCACGCAGCTCTTCCAGTGCGCCGTCGACCGCGTCGACGAGGGCCTGCTTGTCCTTCGTGAAGGTGAAAGCCTGCTCGCCGGCGTCGTCGGTCTCGGCGGCGATCTTCAGACCGGTCGGGCCATCGGTCTTCTCGTAGTCGAGGAAGGTGAGCTTGTCGTTGATGGTCGCATCGACGCGGCCCTGACGCAGCAGCGCGACGGCCTGCGCCCAGCCCTCCACCGCCTCGACCGTCGCGCCGGACTCGACGGCCAGGTCGTTCCAGTTGCTCGTGAGCGACTGGGCAGCGGTCTTGCCCGCGAGATCGTCGAACGAGGTGATCGAGTCGTCGTCCTCGGCCACGATGATGACGCCGGGAGAGACGGTGTACGGCGCGCTGAAGAGGTAGTTCTCCTCGCGCTCGTCGTTGATGGTGACCTGGTTGGCGATCACATCGAAGCGGCCGGCGTCGAGACCGGCGAAGATCGCATCCCACTGCGTCTCCTGGAACTCGACGGTGAGGCCGAGCTTGTCGCCGACGGCCTGGATGATCTCGACGTCATAGCCGGTCAGGTCCCCGGTGCCGTTGTCTTCGTGGAAGCTGAACGGGCGGTAGGTGCCCTCGGTGGCGACCGTGAGCGTGCCGTCCTTCACGAGTCCGAAGTCGGAGCCGGAGTCGCTCGACGAGGAGCCGCTCTCCTCGGGGGCGGTGGAGCCGCTGCAGGCGGTGAGAGCGGATGCTGCCAGCGCGAGCGCTGCGACGGCGATGAGGCGACGGGACATGAAGAACCCTCCTGGGGTGTGCGGTGCAATGTGCTGTGTCCGCGATTGCTGTGGCGCGGAACCCCCTCACAGTACGCTGGCTCGGCGCGCGATCTCATATTGGATGACGCCGAGTTTCACGCATGACGGTGAGGCACGCGAAAGGCCCCCGCCGGAGCGGGGGCCTTTCGTCGGTTCGAGCTGGGTTGCTCCTGCGCCCGAGACGGACTCAGATCGCGTTGACGTCCAGCGGGATGCCGGGGCCGAACGTGGTCGACACGGCGCCCTTCTGGATGTAACGGCCCTTGGAGCTGGACGGCTTCAGACGCACGATCTCCTCGAGAGCGGCCTTGAGGTTCTCGTCGAGCTGCTCGGCCGAGAACGACGCCTTGCCGACGACGAAGTGCACGTTGGCGTGCTTGTCGACGCGGAACTCGATCTTTCCGCCCTTGATCTCCTCGACGGCCTTGGCCGTGTTGGGGGTGACGGTGCCGGTCTTCGGGTTCGGCATCAGGCCGCGGGGGCCCAGGACCTTTCCGAGACGGCCGACCTGGCCCATGAGCTCGGGGGTGGAGACGGCCGCGTCGAACGCGGTCCAGCCGCCGGCGACCTTCTCGATGAGCTCGGCGCCGCCGACCTCATCGGCGCCTGCGGCGATCGCGGCCTCGGCCGCAGGGCCGGTGGCGAACACGATGACGCGGGCGGTCTTACCGGTGCCGTGGGGCAGGATGACGGTGCCGCGCACCATCTGGTCGGCCTTGCGGGGGTCGACAGAGAGCTTGAGCGCGACCTCGACGGTCGAGTCGAACTTCGAGGAGCCGGTCTCCTTCGCCAGGGCGACGGCCTCGGACGGGGTGTAGAAGCGGTCTGCCTCGATCTTCGCGGCAGCCGCGTTGTAAGCCTTGGACTTCGTAGCCATTGTTCTTCTCCTCAGCCCTCGACCGTGATGCCCATGGAACGGGCGGTGCCGGCGATGATCTTCGAGGCGGCCTCGATGTCGTTCGCGTTCAGGTCGGACTGCTTCTGCTCGGCGATCTGACGGACCTGGTCCTTGGTGATCTTCGCGACCTTGACAGTGTGCGGGGTCGACGAGCCCTTGGGCACGCCTGCGGCCTTCTTGATGAGCTCCGCTGCCGGCGGGGTCTTCAGGATGAACGTGAAGCTGCGGTCCTCGTAGACGGTGATCTCCACGGGGATGACGTTGCCGCGCTGCGACTCGGTCGCGGCGTTGTACGCCTTGCAGAACTCCATGATGTTGACGCCGTGCTGACCGAGCGCAGGGCCGATCGGGGGCGCCGGGTTGGCTGCACCGGCGTTGATCTGAAGCTTGATCAGGCCGGTCACCTTCTTCTTAGGTGCCATTTCCTCTTCCTTTCATCGAACGGATGCCGGTTGCATCCGCTCTCCCGCGACTCCGGCTTCTCCGGATCGCGGTCGTCTGCGCGTGCACGCAAACCACAACAGTCTACCCGATCGGGCCGACCGCCGCAGTTCCCGGCATCCGCCCGGCATCCGTCCCTCTCGGGCACAGCTGCACGACCCGGGCGCAGTTGCACGACCGGATGCCGGAATCGCTCGTGCATCCGTACCCGAGTCGTGCAGGTGTACCGCCACAACGTCGCGGCACTGCTCCGGCTCGTCAGAGCATCTTGGTGACCTGGTCGAACGACAGCTCGACCGGGGTCTCGCGCTCGAAGAGCGACACGAGCACCGTGAGCTTGCCGCTCTCGGGCTTGATCTCGCTGATCGAGCCGGGAAGGCCTGCGAACGAGCCCTCCTTGATGGTGATGGTCTCGCCGATCTCGAAGTCGACCTCGGCCTGCACCGGGCGTGCGACAGCGACGCCGCCCTTGGCCGCGATGTTCTTGGCGGTCGAGACGTCCTTGACCTCGACGAGCGCCTTCAGCATGTTGAAGGCCTCTTCGAAGCGCAGCGGCGTGGGGTTGTGGGCGTTGCCCACGAAGCCGGTCACGCCAGGCGTGTGCCGAACGACCGACCAGGTGTCCTCGTTGAGCTCCATGCGCACGAGCACGTAGCCCGGGATGCGCACGCGGGTGACCATCTTGCGCTGGCCGTTCTTGATCTCGACGACGTCCTCCATGGGGACCTCGATCTGGTAGATCTCGTCCTCGACCTCGAGCGTCGACTTGCGCTGCTCGATGTTGGCCTTCACCTTGCGCTCGAAGCCGGCGTAGGAGTGGATGACGTACCACTTGCCCGGGAGCATGCGCAGATCGGCGCGGAACGCCTCGTAGGGGTCCTCCTCGGACTCCTCGTCGCCGGCGAGGTCGGGACCATCGTAGGGGGCGACCTCGGCGGCTGCTGCGGCCTCGAGATCGGCGACCTCTTCCGCCACGGAATCGTTGAGAACCTCGGCGGCGGCTTCGACCTCCGCCGCTTCGTCCAGATTGAGGGCGTCGTTCACGATGGCGTCCGCCTCCGGGTCGTCGATGTCGATGTCTTCGTCAGTGCCGTCTTCGTCGGCATCCGCATCCTCGATGTGGATCGCGACGTGCTCCGCTGAGATGGCCGAGCGCTCCTGGGCAGCGAGGATGTTGCCCTCCTGGGCCTCGTCCTCCTCGCTGGACTGCTCTGCAGCGGTCGACCAGTCGGCGTCGTCGGAATAGCGTTCAGACACGTTTTTCTTCTCCATGTGTGCGGCCGTGGCCGCGGTGGCGTCAGGCGCTCGGAACCCCGAACACGATGTGCGTCAGCCACGCGAACAGGGTGTCGAGTCCGTAGACGATTCCCATCACGATCAGCACGAAGACGAGGACCACCAAGGTGAACTTGATCAGCTCCTTGCGGGTCGGCGTGACGACCTTGCGGAGCTCGGCGACGACCTGGCGGAGGAACAGCGCGATGCCTCCGAAGAACCGGGCGAAGAAGCTGGGCTTCTTCTCACGGGTGGCACCGGCCGTGACGACCTCGCCACGGGGTTCTTCCTGATCCATCCTGAATGTACCTTTCGTGTGTCAGCACCCGGCTGACGCGCAGGGCGGACAGGAATCGAACCTGCAACCTGCGGTTTTGGAGACCGCTGCTCTGCCAATTGAGCTACCGCCCTAGAGACCCGTTGGTCTCGAGGATGCTGCCGCGGTCCTCTGCCGGACTGGCTCTCACCAGGCACAGCGAAAGAATGCAACGACTGCTCGTCAAGCATACGGCATTCCCGGCGCGCTGCCGAACCGCCGAAGGTCCTGGTGTTGTTAGGCTCGGCTTCGGGCGACAGGGAGGGGCGCACGTGGGCGCTGATGTGCAGCAGTTCCAGGTGGATCTGCGAGGTGTCGTCGATCTGCTCAGCCGACACATCTATTCGAGTCCGCGCGTGTACCTGCGCGAGCTGCTGCAGAACGCGCGGGACGCGATCACCGCCCGCCGCGGGATCGACGGCAAGGGCGGTCGCATCCGGATCACGCCGCTGACGGATGCCGGCGGAGAATTCGTGCTCAGCGACGACGGCGTCGGCCTCGACGCCACCGAGGTCGCCGACCTGCTCGCCACCGTCGGACGCAGCTCCAAGCGCGACATCTTCGACCTGCCCCGCAGCGACTACCTCGGCCAGTTCGGCATCGGCCTGCTGAGCTGCTTCATGGTCGCCGACACCATCGTCATCCGCTCCCGCAGCGCCCGCGGCGGCGCCGGCGTCGAATGGACAGGCAGCGCCGATGGCACGTTCCACGTCGTGGAGATCGACGACGACCTGCCCATCGGGACCAGCGTGCATCTCGTGCCGCGCTTCGACGCCGACGAGCTGCTGCGCCCTGCCGCCGTGCACGATCTCGCCTCGACATTCGGCGAATTCCTCCCCGTCGACGTCGTCATCGACACCCCGACCGGGGAGGTCGGCGTCACCCGGTCGGCCCCGTTCCTCGCCGGCGACGCCGAGGCCGCCGTGGCGTACGGTCGCGAGCTCCTCGGCGCGAGCCCTCTCGACGTGATCGAGCTCGCCGACCCCGCCACTGGCACCCGCGGCCTCGCCTACGTGCTGCCCTTCGCTCCCCCGCCCGGAGCGCGCCAGGCCACCCGCGTGTACCTCGGCCGGATGCTCCTCTCCGAGCGCGTCGACGACGTGCTCCCCGACTGGGCCTTCTTCGTGCGAGCCGTGATCGACTCCGAAGGTCTCGCGCCCACCGCGAGCCGCGAGTCGCTCGTCGACGACCAGTCGCTGCAGCACGTGCGCGAGCAGCTGGGTGCAGGCATCCGACGCTGGGTGCTCGAGCTGGGGCTGCGCGAACCGCACCGGCTCGCGCAGTTCGTGGCCGTGCACGAGGTCGGGCTCAAGTCGCTCGTGCTGCACGACGAGGAGCTCGCGCGGTTCATCACGCGCTGGCTCACCGTCGAGACCACGCACGGCACCATGCGCGTGGGCGATCTCGTCGAGCGCCATCCGCACGTGCGCTTCGCCCGCACGGTCGACGAGTTCCGCCAGGTCGCCGGGATCTCCCCCGGCAGCGAGATCCTCGTCAACGGCGGCTACCTCTTCGACGCCGACCTGGTGCGGATGCTGCCGGAACTCCACCCCGGCGTCACCGTCGAGCAGGTCGACGTCGTCGGCGAGCTCGACCGACTCGATCCGCCGCCGCTCGACGACCGCGATGCCGCCGTCGCCCTGGAGGCGCGGGCCGGCGCCGTGCTCGCGGCATCCGGATGCTCGGTCGTCGTGCGCAGCATCGACCGCGCCGATCTGGCGGCTCTCTACGTCGCCGACCCCGAGGTGCTCCGCGCGATCGACCGCGGCCGCACGAAGGGCGTCACGGGGGCGCTGTGGGGCGGCGTGCTCGACCGCATCGACAGCGTCACCTCCGCCGCGCGCGACGACGATCTCAGCGCCAAGCTCTGCATGAACTGGTCGAACCGCGTCGTGCGCGCCCTCGTGCGCGTGCAGGACGAGGCGGTCTTCGCCCGCACGGTGCAGCTGCTCTACATTCAGGCGCTGCTGGCGGGGCATCATCCGCTCACCGACGCCGACCGCGCCCTGATGACCGGCGCTCTCACCGACCTCGTCTCACTCTCCGCCGGCCTCGAAGGGGACGACCTCCCGTTCGAGAAGTACTGAAAGGGACCCCGATGGCCCGTCCGACGAAGCGCTTCCAGCAGCTGATCGAGGAGATCGACCGCACGCCATGGGGGCCGGCCGAGCAGGCTCTGGTGTCCGAGGCCGTGGCGCTCGCCCTGGAGATCGGCGACGAGCGCCTGGAGTACGAGGCGCGCATGCGGCAGACGGCATCGGCCAACATGGGCGGGGCCACCGACGTCATGCTGAACTCGTTCGCGTGGTGCCTCGCGCACCACGACGCCGACCCGCAGCGCTTCCCCGCCGACCTCGACTACGGCGGGGCCGACCTCATGTGGCAGTTCAAGTGGATGGCCTCGGCGCTGCGCTCCTCCCCCGCGTTCTCCGTCGATCAGATCGCCGCGGTGCTCGATGACATGGAGGCGCACTACCGCAAGGCCGGTCTCGGACTCAGCGGCGTGCTGACGGCGCGCTTCGAGGACGCCTGGGATGCCGGGCGGATCGAGGAGGCCGAGGCGCTGCGCGTGCAGCTGGAAGCGACGCCGCGCGACGAGCACAGCCACTGCGACGCCTGCGGTCGCAGCCAGTTCGCCGGCTTCTTCGCCGACACCGATCGCGACGCCGACGCCATCCGCCTGGTCGAGGAGATGATCGAGGGCGGCTTCTCGTGCGGCGAGGAACCGGAGCACGCGCTCTCGCGCGCGCTGCTGCCGTACCTGCGCGCCGGCCGCTTCGAGGAGGCGAGGAGCGCGCACCTGCGCAGCTACCGGCTGGCCAAGGACAACCCGGACAACCTGCGCATCGTCGCGAACAACATCGTCTTCACCGCCATCACCGGCAACGAGGCACGCGCGCTCGCGCTCGTCGAACGGCACCTCCCGTGGCTGGCGCACGACGGCCTCAACGTCGACGCGCACTTCGCCGCCCTCTCGGCGTTCGGGCTCGCCCTCGACCGGGTGACCGCAGCCGGCCACGGGGGCACCCCCGTGCGCGGAGCGGATGCCGCGGCGCTCGCGCCGTTCTTCGGCGAGCACGACGGGGCCTGGAGCGCCGAAGACCTCGCCGCGGCGTCGTGGGCGGCAGCCGAGCGCATCGGCGCCGCCTTCGACGAACGCGACGGCACCGACGGGCACGCGCGGAGCCTCGCACGCATGCGGGCGCTGGGTGACGCGCACTACGAGGTGCCCATCCGCTCGGATGCGTTCGTCGAGACGCCACGGGCCGAGACCCCGCTCGATGCCGACGGCTGGTTCCGGCGCGTCATGGACCTCGCGCAGTACGGCGCCGAGGACGAGACGCTTCAGGCGCTCCCCCGCGCCCTCGAGGTGACGGATCCCGCACAGCGCGCACAGCTGCTCTCGATGCGCATCGGCATCCTCGTCGCCCTGGATCGCGCCGACGAGGCCCTGCAGATCCTGCCCGAGCGGGTACAGGCGCTGCGCGACGCCGGTCTCGACGCGCAGGCCGCCCTCGAAGAGCGCCTGGGGCTCGCGACCTTCGGTCTCGACACCCCGGAGGCCGTCGCCGCCCTCGACGGCGAGCTCGCCGCATCCGCCGGCCTTCCGGCCTGGTCGCGCGGCGACCTCGCCCTCAGCCGCGCCTTGCTGCATCTGCACGCCGGCGGGGCGGAGAGTGCGGATGCCGCGCTGGAGCTCGCCGAGCGGGCCGCGCGCGCATTCGCCGAGGCCGAGGACGCACGACTGTCGAACACGACGACGCTGCTGGCGATCTCGGCTCTGCTGTCGAAGGGCGACACGGAGGCCGCCGGCGAGCTGCTGGACCGCCTGCTCGGTCAGGACGACCTCAGCGACGGGCACCGCGCCCGCGTCCTGCAGATGCGCGCCCGCGTGCGCGGCGGCGCGGAGGCCTACGCCGAGGGCGCGGCCGACGCCGATGAGGCCTGCCGCCTGCTCGCGGCGCTGGGGGCGACCTCGGCCCTCGCGTCCGCGCACCTGCTCGCCGGCGCGCTCTGGGAGGACGCCGGCGACGCCGAGAAGGCCGTGACCCGCTACCGGGTGGCCTCGCGCCTTGCGGCGCAGGGCGGTGCGGAGCGGGACGGAGCGGATTTCCGGCTGGCGCGCGCCATGCTCGCGGTGGGCGACGCCGCCGAGGCCGCCGAGCTGTTCGGCGTCGTCCTCGAGCGCGAGGAGCAGGCCGAGGTGCCGGCGGGCTCCCGTGCCATCACGGCGTCGATGCTCGCCCGCGCGCTGGCGATGTCGGGCGAGTACGGCCAGGCGGTCGGCGCCCACGGCTACGCGTCTGAGCTGTTCGGCGAGGCCGAGGCGCACGCAGAACAGGCGATGTCGCTGCTCGAGCGCGCGAAGATCCTGGCGCGCTTCGACGAGCACGACGACGCCATCGAGCTGCTGGAGTCGGCGGTCGAGATCGTCCGCAGGGACCCCGAGGCCGTCGGCACCCTGGCCGACGTGCTGCACAACCTCGGGCAGGCGTACGGATCGCAGCAGGATGAGCGCGCCTTCGCCCTCTTCGACGAGGTCGCCGCCCTCGCCGAGCAGCATGAAGCGGGATGGCTGCTCGCCGACGTCACCGACTCGCGCGCCCGCGCGCTGGCCGCTCTGGAGCGCACCGACGAGGCCGTGGCGGCCGCGCTCACGGCCACCGACGGCTTCGCCGCGCTCGGAGATGCGGGCGCAGCCGGCGGGTCGGAGCTGTTCGCCGCACGGGTCCTCGTCGGCGCCGATCGCGGTGCCGACGCCGTGCCGCTGTACCGTGCGGCGATCGACCACGGCGCCGAGAATCCGCCGCTTCGTCAGGTGGCCGCCCTCGAGCTCGGCGACGTGTTCGAGTCGCTCGGACGCCACGGCGAGGCCGCGGAGGTCAGGGCGCTCATCGAGAGCTGAGGGGTTCGCGGGCGCGGAGGCGGATGCCGGCGCATCCGTGCCCCTCGACCTCGGACCGTTTGTCGGAGGATTTTCCGAGAAACCACCCCAACCACCCCGATCCGCCCTGCACACGGGATTCGACCCGGCAAACGGCCCGCGCGGGCGCGGAGGAGAGCGGATGCCGGCGCAGAGCGATCCAGTCGGCTGCGGCTCCGCCCCGGCATCCGGACCGTTTGTCGGGGGATTTCCCGAGAAACCACCCCAACCACCCCGATCCGCCCTGCACACGGAAATCGGCCCGACAAACGGCCCGC
>NZ_JASGCY010000101.1:0-14101 GCF_047607465.1 Microbacterium sp.
CCGTTCCGGTCGCGATTGGTGCTGCTTCGGCGTCCGCCTCCCCCGCTCCGGTCGCACTTCGTGCCGCTAAAACATCGCCAGAGCGACACGGATCGCGACCGGAACCGAGGGCGCAGCAGCCGGAGCGGCACGGATCGCGACCGGAACCAAGCGCGCAGCGGGTCGCGCGGCATCGGCCGCGATCCGAGCATCCGTCCCTCCGTCTCAGCAGTTTCCGATCACCGATGGATAGCGTCGGGGGATGAGCTCCATTTCTGCGGACGAGAGCGCGATCAGCGAGGCGAGAGAGCTGCGCGACCGGTTCCAGAGGTTCTTGCACGAATACGAGTTCGGCATGCGTGAGGTCGAGACGAAGATCTCGATCCTGCGCGACGAGTTCACCCACCACCACGCGTACAACCCCATCGAGCACGTGAAGAGCCGCGTGAAGGCGCCCGACAGCATCGTGGAGAAGGCCGCCCGCAAGGGCATCGAGGACCCCGACTTCGACCGCATCCGCGCCGAGATCACCGATATCGCCGGCGTTCGCGTGACCTGCAGCTTCATCGCCGACGTCTACCGTCTCTTCGACCTGCTCACCGCCCAGGACGACATCACCGTGCGCGTCGTGAAGGACTACATCAAGAACCCCAAGCCCAACGGCTACAAGAGTCTGCACGCGATCATCGAGGTGCCCGTCTTCCTGTCGACCGGCGCCCTCTCGGTGCCGGTCGAGGTGCAGTTCCGCACCATCGCCATGGACTTCTGGGCCAGCCTCGAGCACAAGATCTACTACAAGTTCTCCAACCGGGTGCCAGCGCACCTCGTCGAAAGCCTGGCCGACGCGGCCGAGGCGGCCGCCGAGCTGGATCTCCGCATGGAGCGGCTGCACCGCGAGGCGCACGGCGTGCCCCAGCGCGCGCTCGAGCCGCCCGTGATGCGGGTCTGACGGCGCCCGCCTGATCGCGCGGGCAGCGCGTCAGAGCAGTCGGAGATGGCGGGCGGCCTCGATCGCCTCTCGTCGGCTCCGCACGCCGAGCTTGCGGTAGATCGACCGGATCTGGGTCTTCACCGTGTTCTCGGAGACGCTCAGCGCCTTCGCGGCATCCGCACTGCTGCGGCCATGTGCGAGCTCTGCCAGCACCCTGCGTTCGCGGTTGGTGAGCAGGATGCCGTGTGCGCTATCGAGAGGGAACAGTTCCAGTCCTTCCAGGAGCCGCAGGAGCTCCGGGTCCCCGGCGAGGAGCTCGGAGAGGTCTCTGTGCGGGATGCCGGCGAGACCGGTGAGCAGCCCGTGCTCCCTAGCGATCTCCGTGCTGACCCTCCACAGCTCTCCTGCCGCCTCGCGATCCCCCCTCCGCAGTGCGCAGGCGGCGGCGATCGCCGAGAGGGCAAGGCGCTGCCGAGGGCTGCGTGCGTGCTCCAACGCCGACGTCACGAGGGAGGCCGCTCGCTGTGTCTCGCCCGTCGTGAGGAGGAGCCGCGCCCTGGATGCCGTGATCGCTCGCGAACGTCGATGGGGCGAGCTGGCGAGGGCGTCGCTGGCTGCCTCATGACGGCCGAGAGCGATCAGAAGGTCGATTCGCAGGGCGATCAGAGCACTGGACAACGCGGGGCTCTCCGGAAAAGATCGCTGATGCCTGCGTTCGCCGTCGTCGAGAGCGGCCAAAGCCGCCGCCGCTCCGCTCGATTGCCAGGTGGCGTGCACATGGAGGATCAGGAGGTGGGCCCAATGCTCCGTCGTCGGCAGGTGGGGTTCGGCGAGGGAGAGCACCGTGCGTGCCTCGCGCGCCTCGCCATGATCGAGCAGCACCTGCGCCTTCGCCATCAGGAGCGTGATCGCCGTATAGCTGCGTTCGAAATCCTCTGGCAGTTCCAGAGACCACGCAGCCTCCAGATCGCGGGAGGCGGCAGGGCCATCTCCGCGCCAGGCCGCCACGAGCGCGCGCATCCCGAAGACACGGGCCCGCTCGATTGCGGGGCGGTCGGGCAGCACCTCGATGCCTGCTTCGTCCAGGAGGGCGAGCGCAGCATCCGGATCATCCACGTCGAGGTGCGTGAGGGCGCCGTAGCTGAGGAAATGGGACATCGCCTCCTCGATCTCGTCCCGTTCGTCTTCGACGCGCCCGAGCATGGCGACGAAGCGACGAACCGCAGTGAGCGCGAGATCGTAGCGGCCGATCAGACGCAGCGCGAGCACGACCGCCCCCTGGATCCACAGGTCGTCTGCACTGACCGGACGGGACTCGGTGAGGCGCCGGCTCTCCGCGGCGCCGAGCAGCGCGCTGAAGGCGGCGAGGGCACGCACGCGCTGGCCCTCGCTGTACAGGCTGAGGGCGTGTCCGAGCTGCAGGATCGGATGCCGTCGCCGAATGATCGCGGGGATCGTCTGCAGGCGCCTGGCGATCTGCGCCGAGCGATCGGTGACCTGCAGGAGTCGGCGACGGTAGAACCGCGCGGCGCGATCCCAGTCCGCCGCGTCCGCTGCCGCGAGGAAGGCGGACCCGTGGTCTCCGCTGAGGCTGTGCCGGTCGGCGAGCAGCCTCAGGGCGAGCCGGCGCTGGTCGGCGGGTGCGGCGTTCAGCTCTTCTCTCAGCATGGTGCGCAGCGCCGGCTGCAGTTGGAGAGCGCTGCGCTCGTTGTCGAGCCACCAGGCCAGCCCCTGCGCGGTGAAGGATTCGATCGTGTCCAGCGTCTGCGCAGAGAAGCCCTGATGGCGGGCGATTGCCGGTTCGATGACGTCGCCGATCGACAGCGAGAGCAACTCGGGGTAGACCGGGAGCGCGCGCAGCGGCGCGAGTGCGCGGGCGAGATGCGGCGAAGGGGCGTCATCGTCGGGACGGGCTCTGGCATCGAGCTCGGCGCGCACGGCGAGGGGCCATCCTCGGGTGAGGTGCAGCAGCTCTTGCGCATCCGATCGGGAGAGCTGCAGATCGGCGGCGTCGGCGAGCTCTTCGATCTCATCGAGATCGAAGAGGAGGGCGTCATCAGGGAGCCGCGGATGCTGCTCGAGAATGCAGCCGTCGTCGTCGGCCGGACGCGCGGACAAGACCACCCGGACGGCGCTCTCGCTGTTCAGCAGGCGGTTCAGATCTACCGCCAGCGCTGTGCCGACGGCGAGCTCCGCGCGGTCGACCACGACGATCACCGGATCTTCGACGGTCGCCAGCATCCGCGTCAGCCGTATCAGGTCAGGGGGGCTGACGGCGATGCCGGAGGGAAGGACCGGGACACCGGGGAGCCCGGCCTCCTGGAGGAGGCTCAGAAGCAGGGGCCAGAAAACCTTCCGTCGGACGGAACCCTCATCGAGAGTGACCCATACCAGCGGCTCCGAGGACGAGCGCGTGCGCGCCCAGGCCGAGAGTGAGGACGTCTTCCCCGCGCCCGTGGCGGCACGGATCACCCGGAGCGGGCAGGAGGAATGCTCCTGCATCCACTCCGCCAGCCGGGTACGCGTGATCGTTCCGGGCGCGAGGCGGGGCAGGCCGTGGTTCAGCGGGCGAATGGTCCCGTTGCGGGAGTCCGCCGTGGTGGTCACATGCTCCTCCCCTCTCCGATCCGAGCGGTCATCGACATTACCCCAGGAACTCCCTGGCCGCCGTCTCGAGCGCCGTGACGCCCACCTCGATGGTCGGGTGGATCTCCGGGGCGAAGAAGGGGGAGTGGTTGGTGGGGATGTCGCTGTTCACCGTGCCGGCCGCGACGGCTGCCGCGTACTTCGCCGGGTCGAGACCGCCCCAGAACCAGAACACGAGCGGCACGTCGGCGTCGCGGGCGAACCAGGACACGTCCTCGCTGCCGGTGAACATGCCGGGATCGATGACCGACGTCTCGCCCAGGACGCGCCGCAGCGCGGCGGACACGCGCGCCGTGGCCTCCGCGTCGTTGATGGTGGGAGGCAGGGTGTGGTCGGTGCGGATCTCGGGTTCGCGCTCGGCGCCGGATGCCGCGGCCTCCGCCCGCACGATGCGCTCGACGCTCGCGAGCACCCTTTCGCGCATCTCGTCGTTCGGATAGCGCAGGCTGAGCTCGAGCGTCGCCTCGGCGGGGATGATGTTGTTCTTGAGGCCGGCGTGGATGGAGCCGACGGTGACGACGGCGACGTCGCGCGGGTCGACTTCGCGCGACGCGATGGTCTGCAGGCGCATCACGGTGGCCGCGGCCATCACGACCGGGTCGATCGTGGCGTGCGGGCGCGAGCCGTGCCCGCCGCGTCCGTGCAGGGTGACGGTGAGGCCGTCGGACGCGGCCATCTGGGTGCCGCTGCGCACGCCGATCACGCCGGCCGGCAACGGGGTGACGTGCTGGCCGAGCACGATGTCGGGTTTCGGGTACCGGCTGAGGATGCCGGCATCCAGCATCGCCCGCGCGCCCGCACCGTACTCCTCGGCCGGCTGGATGAGCACCACCGCCGTGCCCGACCATTCTGCCCGAGCGGCGACCAGTCGCTCGACGGCGCCGATCATCGCGGTCACGTGCATGTCGTGGCCGCAGGCGTGCATCACCGGCACGGTGTTTCCCGCCGGGTCGACGCCGGTCACCGTGCTCGCGTAGGGGAGCCCGGTCTGCTCGGCAACGGGCAGTGCGTCCATGTCCGCGCGCAGCCAGACCACGGGGCCGTCGCCGTTCGCGAGCACGCCGACGACGCCGGTGACGCCGACGCCCTCTTCGACCTCGAGGCCCAGATCGCGCAGGTGCTCCGCCGCGATGCCCGCGGTGCGCGTCTCCTGGAAGGACAGCTCGGGATGCTGGTGCAGGTCGATGTAGAGCGCTTCGAGGTCGATCGTCATGGCCCGAGCCTACCCCCGGTGATCGGCCGCTCGAAGAGGGTGAGAGGGTGGGTGAATCTGCCGCATCCATCGACGCGGAACCTGCTCTTTTGCTTAGCTGGGACTGTGAGTCTGCTAAAGACCCATGTGTTGTGGTCGCAGAGGGGTCGTTCGCGTTGTCGAACGGCCGAGGGGAGATCTTCACATGTCTGCAGTGCGCAGAGATCGTACGGGCGAGAAGCCGCGGCGGCGACTGATCGGTGCGCCCGGCACCGGTCGTTGGGCGGTGGTCCTGGTGGCGCTGCTCGCGCTCATCGCACCTGTGGCGGTGCCGTCCGCCGCGATGGCAGCGGGCTCCGGCGTGCTGTCGGTGACGATCACCCCCGTCGATTACGCCACCGGAGATCTGCAGACGACGGCGGGCTCCGGCCAGCACGACAACAAGGTCGCCTACCGGGTCACGTATTCGTGTGTTGCGGCGCTGTGCGAGAACACGACGGTGCAGCTCGCGCCCCCGCAGGCGGATCCGAATGGGCTCGCCGCACAGAACCCCTGGACGGCCGCACGCGAGACTCTTCTGAGGTACAGCACGTGGACGCCTCCGGCAGCGGGCGGAACGATCAGCGGCAACGACGTGACGGGCAAGGTCGTCACGCTCGGCGACATCCAGCCTGGCAGAGGCGGCAGCTTCCTCGTGGTCTACGACTGGACGACCACCGGAACGTACAACGTCATCTGGGCGCCGCAGTTCTACCCCGGAGGCTTCCAGCTCGAGAACACCGCGACGATCTCCTCCCCGACGGCGACCGGGTCGCGCACCGCCGTGGCCGCGCCGGTGACCTGGGAGAACGTCGTGCCGAGTCCGGCCATGGGTCGTCAAGCCGCTGCTATCGTCAAGCCGGACGTCAACCTCACCTATAGTCTCGCCATGAGCTCGGGCAGTCTGATCTCGGCGGGCAGCGGTCGCATCGCCGGATTCGATTACCTGCAGGCCGCAGGCGCCTGGTATGTCATCGAGGAGCTCCCGGCTGAAGCTGAATACGTGTCCAGTTCCGACGGCGGCGTCTACGATTCCGCTCGGCATGCGGTGATCTGGACACGTGGCTATGACACGTCGGGCAGCTACACCGGGCCGGTGGCCAACGCTGGCGGCGGCTGGGGCGCAAGCTGGTTCACGCAGTGGTCGCAATCACGGGGCTACAACGTTCGCACCGTGACGGTGCGTTTCCCTGCCGAGAATTTTGCAGCGGCAGATGCGAACGGCTGCAATTTCGACGCGGACGTGAATTTCAACGCCTCTACGCGGGTGACCTACGTCGACTCCGCAGAAACAGAGAAGACCGCGGGTCAGACGCAAGCGATGACCGTCTCGTGCTGGGATCCCTTCGGGCGCGGTACCATCACGAAGGACAGCACTAATGACGCCGGCGCAACTTCGCCGCGCCTCGTCAACGCGCCGCCGGATGTGACGGGGATGACCTGCCCGGCTTCGGGGCAGGATGCCTGGGGGCGCACCTGCACACCCGGGCAGCCGCTCACCGCGTTCGCAGCCAACCAGAAGTACTGGGAGGTCAACGCGTACAACGCCGGCAACGTGCCCGGCGTCGTCACCATCGTTGACGACGACCTCGATCACGACGGGATGCCCGTCTACCAGATCACGACCAGTCTTTCCGCGACGATCGAGTACACCACGCAGTGCGGCACCGGTGCGCCGTCATCCGCTGTTTTCACCGGCACGAACCTGCAGCTCACTGCGGCACAGATCGCCGCAGGCTGCCACATCATCTCGGCTCGCGTCACGATTCAGAACGTCGCTGCCACCAACATCCGCCCCAGTCAGACCTCGCTGGGCACGCGTGTGTATGCCCGCTTCCACTATCAGGTACTCCCGGGTACCCCGGTCACCGGAATCGTGCAGACGAACACCGCATCGGGGACGATCAGCTATCCCGGGTACAGTCTCGCCGATGTGACTCTCGGGCCGGTGTCGCGGAGCGTCAAGCTACGAGAGCAGCCCAACGTCACGCTTCGCCCTGTGATCGACGCTGCGGTCCCGGTCGCGCCCGTCGTCGAAGGGGGTGGTCTTGCTGTTCCCGGTTCGGTGGTGACATTCACCGTCGGCGGAACGACCACGAATATTCCTCAGGACTCCGAGTTCGTCCCGCAGTACGTCTTCATCGCACCCGCCGGTTGGACCGTGCGAGAAGGGAGCGCGGCTTTCGCCGCAGGCGCCGTTCCCGACGGTGTGCAGTTCGCCTATCGCACCGTGACGGTCGGTGGTGTCGAGCGTCAGGCGGTCGTGGCGACGTGGCCTGCAGGAACGGTCTTCGGGCGCAATGTCACGCTGCCGCAGATGACGGTCGTCGCCCAGCCCACCTACGCGGTCGCCGCGGGCACGCTGAGCGCCTACGACGCGTGGATCGGCGACTCCCAGCACTTCTGGGATTCGACGCAGGCGACCTTCGATGCACAGGTGCAGGATGCCCCCGACGTCGACGGCGACGGCGACACGACAGAATGGTTCTCGCGTGCCGCCGGAACCATCCTGGTGTCGTCCTCCGATGCGCTGAGCATCGTCAAGCAGATATGTCGGCCCGACTCGAGCCAGCCCGACGGCTGCGAATGGATCGGCACCCCCGGTGTGAGCGTGCAGGTGTCGACGGTGGCATCCGACATCCGTTACAGGGTGACGATCCAGAACACCGGAAACACCCAGATCTCAGAGGTCGTCGGCTACGACGTTCTGCCGTTCGTCGGCGACTTCGGCACGAGCGACGCTCTCGCAGACACTCCGAGGGGCTCCGAGTTCGAGGAGCGGCTCACCGCTGTCGAGAACGTGTCCGGTGATCTCGAACTGACCTACTCCGACTCGACTCAGCCCCCGCGACCCGAGGTGTACACCGGAGCGGGGACGAGCGGTGACTGGACGGCCGATGTGACGGGCGCGAGAGCGATTCGTGCGGAGGTCGACGGTGCTCTGGCCCCTGGTGAGACAGTGTCCTTCGAGTACACCGCGTCTGTCGGTGCAGGGGCTGCGGCCGATTCCGTTGCCTGCAACTCGGTGGCTGTCGCCTCTGACCGCCTCGGCGTGCTCGAGCCCGTCGCGGTATGCGCCACAACGGCCGAGGCCGACCTCCAGCTCACGGTTCCCGATCGTCTTCCTCTGCAGGAGGGGCGGCCTGGGTTCGTCCCGTTCACGGCCAGCAACCACGGCGGCTCACAGCTTGCTCCGTCGGTGGTGGAGCTCGAGATTCCCGAAGAGCTCAGGGTCGACTCGCTGACGCCTGTCGGATGGACCTGTGCGGTCGTCGGAGATGACGATGCGGCCCTGCCGGTGGATGGTCCGACCACCCTCAGCTGCACGGCGAACGCGCCGATCGCGATGGGAACGCCCGTCGCGCTCAATCTGCCGGTGACGCCAGCGGAGGCGCTTGACGAACTGTGCATCGACGGGGCGATCTCCGGTGACATGTACGATCCGGATCTCACCAACAACGACGCCTCTTCGTGCCTGCTGGTCGCAGCAGAGGGCGGACTCGTCGTGGACAAGACAGACGGACGCACGGTCGTCGGCGCATCCGACGGAGAGTACACCTACACCGTCGATGTCGTCAACGCTCTCGTCGGAGAAGCGCTCCCAGGAGTCGTGATCACCGATGAGCTGCCCGAGGGCGTGATCTTCGTCAGCGCGTCAGACGGGGGCGTTCTCTCCGGGGCATCCGCCGAAGGGCTCGGCGGCACAGTGACCTGGCCCGCTGTCGATCTCGCAGCAGCAGGAGTGCCCGCCGCTGACGGCGACGTCGCCGACGGTGCCTCCGGGTCTTCGGTCACCCGCACGGTCACCGTGCGGGTCCACCACTCTGCCGCCGGCCCGGTGACGAACGTCGCCCGCGCGAGCGCCGCCGACCCGGCGGATGGCACCGGCACCATCGAAGACGAGGCGGAGGACGTCGACGCCCTGCGTCAGCTGACGCTGGCCAAGACGTCGGATGCCGCTGCGGCCGGTGTGCGCCCTGGAGATGTGGTCGAGTACACGCTCACTCTGCGCAACACGGGCACAGCCGACTTCACCGCGGCTGAGCCCGCCGAGCTCTTCGACGACCTGAGCGATGTGCTCGACGACGCGCAGTTCGTCGCGGGGTCGGCGAGCGCACGCGTCGATGGCGGATCGGCGGATGCCGTCGCCGACCCCGAGGCTGGCATTCTCTCCTGGTCGGGAGCCCTGCCAGTGGGGAGCGAGGTCGTTCTCACCTATCGGGTGACCGTGGGCGATGGCGCATCGGGCGACCGGGCGCTGGTCAACGCGGTCGGCCTCGACGACGATGTCGATGCCTGCGTCGACGGCTTCGACGGCGCGGGGAACTCGTGCGCCGTGGTCGAGAGCGGCTTCGCGCCAGTGCTCGACAAGCGCGTCGCCTCCCTCACCCAGGGAGAGGACGGTCTGTGGACCATCGTCTACGACATCGACGTGACGAACCTCGATCCCTCGGCTGCGGCGGTCTACACCGTCTCCGACGAGCTCGGCTACGGTGCCGGGATCGCGGTGCACAGCGCCCAGGTGACGTCGGCGCCGAGCGGCGTCGACGCGTCGGGATGGAGCGGCACGGGAGCGATCGCGAGCGCTGTGACACTGCCCGGTGGCGCTGTGCACACCTACCGCGTCACGGTGGTCGCTGATGCGGGCGCGATCGCGGGCACGGCCGCTGCCGAGTGCGCCGCAGGCGTGAACGGCGGCTTCGGCAACACGGCCGCGCTCGTGGTCGACGGCGCCGAGGAGCTGCCCGACTTCGCCTGCGCCTCGCCAATCGAGCCGACGGTCGGAAAGACCGTCGCCGATCCGGTGCAGAACGAAGACGGCTCATGGGACATCACCTACCGGATCACCGTCGCGAATCCGAGCACCACCCCTGCAAGCGGGCTCTGGTACTCGCTCGACGATGCCTTCGCGCTGCCCGATGGCGTGACGGTCGACGCCGTCGCCGTCAGAGGGCCCGACGGGGCGCCGCTGAACCCGGACTTCGACGGCGTCACGGAGACGACGCTGCTGACCGGACCGGATCTGATTCCGGCGGCATCCGCTGCGCTGCCCGCGACCAGGGTCTACACGGTGACCCTCACCGCCCAGGCTCCGGCAGGCGAGATCGACCCCGCCGAGCTGCGTTGCGTGCCGGATGGTGACGGCGGGTATCTCAACACTGCGACGCTGCGCTCGGGTTCGAGCGGCACGGTCGTGGACGAGGACTCCGCGTGCGCGCCGGTGCAGCCGCAGCCGATCCCGGAGATCGTGAAGACGGTGCAGAGCACCTCGATCGACACGGCGACGGGCATCTGGAACGTGGAGTACCGCGTTGTCGTGACCAACCCGAACGCGCAGTACTCGACGCGGTACGACTTGAACGACGAGCTGCACTTCGGCGATGGCGCTCAGATCGTGTCGGCGGTCGTCTCCAGCTCGGATGCCGTGACCGCACCCGGCTGGAATGGCAGCACGGTCACCGCGGTCTCCGAGGACGTCACGCTTGCGGCGGGAGCATCCGACACCTACACGGTCACGGTGCTCGTCGACCCGGCATCCCTCGACGACGAGTCCGCAGCGGCGGACTGCCGGATCGATGAGGCGGAGACGGGAACCGGATACCTGAATGTCGCCACGGTGACCGCTGGCTCCGTGCAGCGCACGGCCTCGGCATGCACGCCGATCACCGACCCGAGCGTCACGAAGACCGCGGTCGGCCAGCCGGTTCAGGATGCCGAGACCGGCCTGTGGACTCTCGAGTACGAGGTGACCGTCACCAACCGTTCGACGACGTCGACGCAGGAGGGTCTGCCGTACACGCTCGAGGACGCATTCGAGTTCCCGGCGGGAACCGAGGTCGCTGATGTCGAGGTCCGCTCCGATGAGGGCACTCCGAACCCGGAGTTCGACGGCTCGCGCGACACGACGCTCGCAACCGGGCTGATCGGCCCTGCCGAGGACGAGGCGACGCCGCGTCGTCATGTCTACCTCGTGACGGTGACCTTCAAGGTCGTCCCCGGATCCAGCGATGAGGCGCTCTGCGATCCGCTGCAGGGCGATGGCGGTCTGCGCAACGAGGTCGAGCTGGCCGTCGGGTCGCGCACCAGCGGTGCCGAGGCGTGCGCCGACCTGCCCGAAGTGCTGGTGCCGACGATCCACAAGAGCGTGGTCTCCCAGGAGCAGCTGGCTGATGGCACCTGGGCGGTCGACTACGTCATCACGGTCGGCAACCCGTCGAACACGACCGGCACCGAGTACTCGCTGGAGGACCGGTTCGCCCTCGGCGACGGGATGCAGATCGACGGCACCCCGACGGTGACAGCGCCCGACGGGGTGGAGGTCGAATCCGGCTGGGACGGCGAGTCGGAGACCTCGCTCGCTGAATCCGTCGTGCTCCCCGCGGGCGGCAGTCACGAGTATGCGGTGAGCGCCGTGGTCGACGCCGCCGATGTGCTCGGCAGCGCCGCCGCCGGAGACTGCACGATGGCCGAGGGCGAGTCGGGCACCGGGATGACCAACCTCGCCGTCCTGCATGCCGGTGCCGATGAACGCACCGCCGATGCGTGCGCGCGTGCCTGGGACCCGGGTGTGACGAAGACGCAGAACGGTGCTCCGCTCCCGCAGGCCGACGGGTCATGGCTGCTCTCCTACACGCTGTCCGTGCAGAACCCGGCGCCCGTCTCGTTGCGATACGAGTTGCGTGACCAGCTCTCCTTCCCGGAGGGCACCGAGATCGTCGTGGAGTCGGCGGTCGGGCGCGACGGGGCTGCGGAGGTCGAAGACTCGTGGAATGGCACGGATGAGACCGTGCTCGTCGTGGCCGGAACGCTGCTGCGGGAGCACGCGGTGCACGTCTACGACATCGTGGTGCGGGCGACGCTGCCGAGCACGCAGAGCGATGTCGAAGACGGGTGGACCAACACCGCTGAGGTGCGCTCGAGCACCGGCGGCGTGGTGTCGAGCGAGGCCCGCGTGAGCGACGACCTCCTGCTGCCCAGGCTCTCGGTGCAGAAGACGGCGAGTGCTCCGGATGCTCCGAAGATCGGCGATCTCGTCGAATACGTGGTGACCGCGACGAACGTCGGCGACGGCGCCTTCACCAGCCGGTTCCCCGCGGTCGTCTGGGATGCGCTCCACGGTGTGCTCGATGACGCCGAGTTCGTGGATCAGCCGACGATCGAGAGCGGCGGCGGGGGTGTCGCGCTCGGCGCCGACGACTACCGCTGGTCGGGGCCGTTGGCGCCCGGAGAATCGGTCGCCATCCGCTACTCGGTGGAGATCACCGAAGGCGGAGACGCCCTGCTGCGCAACATCGCCTTCCAGGGGATGCCGACCGATGAGGCTCCACGCGTTCCGCAGGAGTGCGCGGCACCGGCCTGCGCGGTCACGGAGACCGGCATCCCCGCGATGCTGGTGCAGAAGAAGGCCGACCGCGAGATCGTCTCCGCCGGTGAGAACGTCACGTACACCGTGTCCGTGACCGGGACCGGCCAGGCGGATCTGACCGCGGAGAACCCCGCCGTCGTCACCGACGACCTCGCTCAGGTGCTGCGCAACGCCGACCTGGTCGGCGAGGTGGCGGCGACAGCAGGCGACGTGGAGCTCGTCGACGGCGTGCTCACGTGGACGGGTCCGCTCGCGGTCGGGGAGACCGTGGAGATCGTGTACACGGTCACGGTGCACGACGAGACCGCAGACGGGGTCGTGCTCGTGAACACGGCGGCAGCGGATCCGTCGCGGCTCGCGCTCGCCGCAGACGGCGAACCCGCATCGCGCACGGCGACCGCGAAGACCACGGTGACCTCGCTCGCGGTCACCGGCCCCGTGGGTCTCACCGCGGCCGCGGTCCTCGCCGCGCTGCTGCTGATGCTCGGGATGGCCTTCATCGTGGTGCGCGGTCGCCGACGCGCAGTCTGACCGGCTCGTCGGGTCGGGGGTGTTCGAGGTGCTGCGCAGCGCCGGGTTCGAGGTGCGACCGGCGGCGTGGGGCGATGATTCATTCCGGTGAATCGACCCCGAGGGGCGGAAACGGGCATACGGTGGCAATCGTGACAAGTACGAACCGCACACCGTCGAACCCGATCCCCACTGAGGTCGGCGAGGGGCTGAAAGCCGCCTTCCGCCAGCATCCGGCGGGGGTCGCGATCATCAGCGCCGACAGCCCGACCGGTCCGCACGGGCTCACCGCGTCGAGCGTCGCCTCTGTGGCCGTCGACCCTGCGGCGATCGTGTTCTCCGTGACGAGGGCCACCGGCAGCGCCGGGGCGATCCTCGACGCGGAGAGCTTTGTCGTGCACCTCATCGACGACGAGCACGCGGGCGTCGCGCAGAACTTCGCGGTCAGCGGCGCCGAGCGCTTCACCGCAGAGCAGGGCTGGCAGACGCTGCCCACCGGCGAGCCCTATCTGCCCACTGCCCGCGTGGCGCTGCGCTGCCGGGCGATCGAGAAGGTTCCGGTCGGATCGTCGACGGTCGTGATCGCCGAGGTGCTCGAGGTGATCTTCGGGCGCCCCTCCCGCGCGCTCGTCTACGTCGACCGCAGCTTCCACGCGCTGCCGCACGACGAGGGTCGCTGACCGCTCAGGGCAGGCGCGTGGCTTCCGTCACGCGGGCGCGGAGCAGGCCGAAGGTGCGTGCCCGCTCGGGTGCGGGATCAAGGCCGAGGGCCGTCGCCGCCTCCAGCGCGATCGCCGCGTGACCGGCGGCGTTCGGGTGGAACGCGTCGTTCATGAGGCCGGTCGGCACGCCACCGCGGCCGATGCGGGTGAACGCGGCGTGCACATCGACGAGCGCGACCTCGTGCGCTGCGGCCACCACGCGCATCGCCTCGGCGAACTCGGCGATGCGGGCGCGCTCGGGTGCCTGCACGACGTCGACGGATGGCGGGGTGAGCAGCACCGGGATCGCCGATGTCGCGCGCACGCGCTCGACGAACTGGACGAGCGCGTCGCCGAACGCCCCGGCGTCGATGGGAGGGAAGGCGCCGGCGGTGGAGCAGTCGTTGGCGCCGATCATCAGGGTGACGACATCGGGCCGCCACATCGCGACGCGGCGGTCGAAATCGTCGAGGATCTGCGCGAGACGGTGCCCGCTGATCGCGGTGTTCACCATCACGTCGTCCACGCGGAACCGCTCGCTGCGCACGATCTCGTGCAGATGCTCCGCATAGCTGCGCACGCCCTGCGTGTGCATGAGGCCGTGGGTGATCGAGTCGCCCGTGATGACCCAGTTCAACGGGGCGTCGGCGGCGAGGAGCGTGCGAAGGCGATCGAGGTCGTTCATGCTGCCATTCTCGCGGGTCGGGCGGGGCGGGGCCGGCGGGTCGGGCGGGGCG
>NZ_JASGCY010000102.1:0-5798 GCF_047607465.1 Microbacterium sp.
ACGACTACAAACGGCATGGCACGACGACGCTGTTCGCGGCGTTGGAGATCGCGACCGGCCACGTCACCGGCGCGGTCAAGCCCAAGCACCGCCGGCAGGAGTTCCTGGCCTTCCTGCGCCAGCTCGATCGCGCCTACCCGGAGCAGGATCTGCATCTGGTGATGGACAACTACGCCACCCACAAGACCCCGGAGGTGAAGGACTGGCTGGAGAAGCACCCCCGGTTCCACGTGCACTTCACTCCGACATCCGGGTCATGGCTGAACCTCGTCGAGGTCTGGTTCGGCATCATCGACAAGCAAGCCATCCGCCGCGGCGTCTTCACCTCGGTGAAGGACCTGAACGCGAAGATCCGGCAATTCATCACCGGCTGGAACGACCGCAAACACCCCTTCGTCTGGACCAAGACCGCCGACGAAATCCTCAAGAAAGCGAACCGTCAACCAACTTCAGAAACGCGACACTAGCTTGGGCTTGACTTTTGAGTTCGACTCCATTATGAATGATCAAGGAGAGGAAATCATCACTCCGTCGGAAAACGAGGAGTGTAATGAAGAAAATCTCATCGATATCACTCGCTTTTGCGCTCACGCTGGGACTTGGATTTAGTGTGATCTTCGGGGCGAATGCAGCAGTCGCATCCGACGATTTCGGTGAGGTGAACATCGAAGACGCAACTGAAGATGCAGTCGAGAGATACTATGGCGAAGAAGGTGTCGATTTAAAAATCGAGACAAACGATGCGCAGTTTGGCCTGTCTCCGGAAGGGCTTGATGGCCAATCGTTTACCGTGACCGCCGACATTCCCATCGAATCAACGCTTTACTCAGATGAAACTCAGACCGGAGCTCGTCTGATAACGACGATTCATAGTGAGCCTTTGACGTCTACGGATATCGCAACGACATCCTATGAGATCGATGGCATCGCGGACCCGTATCTCGTCAAAGTCGACGATGCCTACAAAATGCTTGATGCCAATGATCGTTACGTCGTTGATCTGGCCGAGCCATGGGCGGTAGACGCAAATGGCGTATCGCTCTCGACGGAATATAGGCTAGAAGACAACATTCTCACACAGACGATCGATTACACTGGCGCGGTTTTCCCCGTGGTTGCGGACCCGGCATGGAACTACAGTGTCGATCATGCATCCTTTTACCTGATAACCGGTAAGGAAAAAGCGACTCCTGCGCGGGTTATGGCGGAGCTTCGCCGATGCTTCAACTGCAGTTTCCCCGTAGCGGGAGCTCCGAAGGCGTTCCCTGCCCTGAACCAGAACATTACACTGAACGCAAGCCCTTTCTCGTTTACCAAAATTCCCGCACCGGTGCGAGTGAGCGCAATCGTCAGCAATGGGTTCAATTTTCGAGCACTAGCGGGTCATTTTGATGGGAAGGACTCAACGATCAATTTCCGCTTCTACAATGATAGATCCGGATGGTTGCACATCTCGGTCAGTGCACATATTAAGGTCGACAGAGGCGCGGCTGCTAATGCTGTCAACCAGGCGGTTGCGGGGGAGACGTGGGCCGCGTTCCTTGCCAATCTGATTCGAAGACCAGCGCTGTAGAACGCCGATGGTTTCGGGATCTATTGGCAAAATCAGGTTGCTCGTCGCAGGGGCTTCCGGAGCGGTGTGCGGAGTGGCTCTGGCGGCGCTCTCGGTCCCGGACGCCGACTCTGCGAATGCGCCATGGGGAATATTGTTGTGGGGTATTCCGGTAGGTATCGTCTTCGGGTGTGTTGCGGGACTAGGCATCTGGCACGTAGCGCATTTGTTGATTCTGAAGTTTATCCGAATTTCCTTCTTGGCGGCGTCCCTGATGTTACTTGTCCCGTGCCTGTTAAGCGCAGGAGTTGCTTTTTCTGCATTTGGTGCGGACCATCCGTTGTCAATTCCCGCTGCGATTATGGGCGGGGCATTCGCGCTGGTCGGAGGCGGTCTTGAATTGCTGTGTCACGCCAAGGTGGACGCGCAGGGCGACCAGGCGCGGTAATTCAATAGTCGTGGGCCACGACGAACGCCCTTTATCGATATCTGGTAGGTGGCGCCATACTTCCCGTGAGCGGCTACTGCGCCGCGTACGCGTCGGCGACCTCGAGTGCCTCGTCGATCGCGGCGAGACCGCGCACGAGCTCGTCCTCGCTGATCACCAGCGGGGGAGCGACATGCACGCGGTTGAAGTGCGTGAACGGCCACACCCCGGCCTTCTTCGCGGCTGCGGCGAAGGCGCCCATGGGGGCGGCATCCGCACCGGTCGCGTTGAACGGCACCAGCGGCTCGCGGGTCTCCTTGTCGCGCACCAGTTCGATCGCCCAGAACAACCCGTGGCCGCGCACCTCGCCGACCGACGGGTGCTTGTGCACCCACGACCGCAGCGTCGGCTCCACCACCCGCGCACCGAGATCGCGCACGCGCTCGAGGATGCCGTCACGGCGGAACACCTCGAAGGTCGCAACCCCCGCCGCGCACGCGAGCGGGTGACCCGAGTACGTGAGGCCGCCGGCGAACGGCACGGTGTCGAACGCCTTCGCGATGCGCTCGGAGATCACGACACCGCCGAGCGGCACATAGCCGGAGTTCACGCCCTTCGCGAAGGTGATCAGGTCGGGACGCGCATCGAACGCGTCGATGCCGAACCACTCGCCCAGGCGCCCGAAGCCGACCATGACCTCGTCGGCGATGTACACGATGCCGTAGCGGTCGCAGAGCTCGCGCACGCCCTGCAGGTAGCCGGGCGGCGGGATGAGCACGCCGTTGGTGCCGACCACCGTCTCGATGATGATCGCCGCGATCGTCTGCGGGCCCTCGAGCTGGATCGTCTGCTCGAGGTGCGCGAGCGCGCGCTCGGCCTCCTGCTCCGGGGTCTCTGCGTGGAACGGCGAGCGGTACAGGTACGGGCCGAAGAAGCGCACGGCGCCAGAGTCGACCGTGTCGTTCGCCCAGCGGCGGGGGTCGCCGGTGAGCGAGATCGCGGTGGCGGTGGAGCCGTGGTAGCTGCGGTACATCGACAGCACCTTGCGGCGGCCGGTGGACTGCCGCGCCATGCGCACGGCGTACTCGTTCGCCTCGGCGCCGCCGTTCGTGAAGAACACCTTCTCGAAGCCATCGGGGGCGACCTCGGCGATGAGGCGGGCGAGCTCGCCGCGCACGTCGTTCGCCATCGACGGCTGGATGGTCGCAAGACGCCCCGCCTGCTGCTGGATCGCGGCGACGAGATCGGGATGCTGGTGCCCCAGGTTCAGGTTCACCAGCTGACTCGAGAAGTCGAGGTAGGCATGGCCCGTGTAGTCCCAGAATGTTGCGCCAAGGCCTGCAGCCACCGGTAGCGGGTCGATGAGGCCCTGGGCGCTCCAGGAGTGAAAGACGTGTCCTCGGTCGTCTGCGCGCACCTGGGCGTCAGCCTCGGGGGCGGGGAGCGCGTGGGAAGCGCCGAACCGGTCGGTGTAACTGGTCATGTCGATGCTCTCCTGACGCTCAGTGGTTGCTCGGGAAGCCGAGGTCGATCTGCGAGGGGGTGTGGTCGGGCCAGCGGGTGGTGACGACCTTGGAGCGGGTGTAGAAGTGGATCGACTCGGGGCCGTAGATGTGCGAATCCCCGAACAGCGAATCCTTCCATCCGCCGAAGGAGTATGCGCCGATCGGCACGGGAATCGGCACGTTCACGCCGACCATGCCCACTTCGATGTCGAACTCATACTGGCGGGCGGTGCCGCCGTCGCGGGTGAAGATCGCCGTACCGTTGCCGAAGGCGTTGGAGTTGACCAGGTCGACCGCCTCGGCGTACGTCTCGACGCGCACGACCGAGAGCACAGGGCCGAAGATCTCGTCGTCGTACACCTTCATGCCGGGCTTCACGTCGTCGATCAGACTGACGCCGATGAAGAAGCCGTCGGCGTCGAACTGCTGGGCCGTGCCGTCGACGACGACCTTCGCGCCCTCGGCCTCAGCCCCCGTGACGTAGGAGGCCACCTTGTCGCGGTGCTCGCGGGTGATGAGCGGGCCCATTTCGCTGGCGGCATCCGTGCCGTCGCCGATCGTGAGCCCCCCGATGCGGGAGGAGATCGCCGAGACGAGGTCGTCAGCGATGTCGCCGACCGCGACGAGCACCGAGACGGCCATGCAGCGCTCGCCGGCCGAGCCGTACGCGGCGGAGACCGCAGCGTCGGCGGCGGCGTCGATGTCGGCGTCCGGCATCACGACCATGTGGTTCTTGGCGCCGCCCAGGGCCTGCACGCGCTTGCCGTTCGCGGAGGCGCGCTGGTAGATCGAGCGGGCGATCGGGGTGGAGCCGACGAAGCTGATGGCGTTGACCCGCGGCGAGTCCAGGAGCGCGTCGACGGCCTCCTTGTCGCCGTTGACGACGTTGAGGACGCCGGCCGGGAGTCCGGCCTCCGCGAAGAGCTTCGCGATGAAGATCGCCGCAGAGGGGTCCTTCTCACTGGGCTTGAGCACGACCGTGTTGCCGCAGGCGATCGCCGAGGCGATCATCCACAGCGGCACCATCACCGGGAAGTTGAACGGCGTGATCGCCGCGACCACGCCCACCGGCTGCTTCACGGAGTGCACATCGACCCCGCCGGAGACCTGCTCGCTGCGCTCGCCCTTGAGCAGGTGCACGAGGCCGGCCGCGAACTCGACGTTCTCGATGCCGCGCGAGACCTCGCCGGCGGCATCCGAGAGCACCTTGCCGTGCTCGCTCGTGACGATCGCGGCAAGCTCCGGCGTGCGCTCCTTGAGCAGCTGGCGCAGGCGGAAGAAGACGTCGGCGCGCTTGATGAGGCTCGTGCCGCGCCAGGAGGGAAGGGCCGCTGCCGCGGCGGCGATGGCCTGCTCGACCTCGGCCGTGGAGGCGAACGCGACCTCCTTGGTGACCTCGCCGGTGGCGGGGTTGAAGACCTGACCGGTGCGGGCCGCCTCTGCGGTCTCGACCCCGTTGATGACGTGACGGACGATGTCCACGGTTCTCCTTCGAGCTTCTGTGCGCTGCTCGAACACTCTGGCCGAGGTTCGCTACGCTGGTTCTCCTCAATGATCACAGAGCAGATCGGCGGATCATGGTGTCAGATCGTCAGGAGATCGCGCGCAATCATACAGATCGTCCGGACCCCGTCGGAGCGCTGCTCACGGTGGCGGACGTGCTCGCCGAGCCGGTGCTGCAGGCCGGTGCGCCCGAGGTGGTCGTCGGCGGCGCCGCGCTTCACGCGGAGGTGCGCTGGGCGCACGCCTCCGACAGTGCCGGTGTCGCCCGGCTGCTCGACGGCGGCGAGCTGCTGCTGAGCACCGGGGCGGGGTGGCCCGCCGACGACGTCGCCCTGCGGGAGCTCGTGCGGGCGCTCGGGCGGGCGGGCATCGCCGGCATCGTCGTCGAGCTGGGCGACGCGCTGCGGACGATCCCCGAGGCGGTGGCTCGCACCTGCGCTGAGCTCGGCCTGGCGCTGGTGGCCCTCACCCGCGAGGTGAAGTTCGTCGCCGTCACCGAAGCCGTGCACCGCGCGCTCATCGCCGCGCAGACCGACGCGCTGGGCGAGCGCCAGCGCCTGCACGAGCTGTTCACCGCACTGAGCCTGCAGGGCGCTCCCGCCGACGTCGTCGTGGCCGAGACGGCCAGGGCGCTGGGGGCGCCGGTCGTGCTGCAGAACCTCGCGCAGGAGGTCATCGCCCTCGAGGGCCTGCGGATGCCGGTGGCCGAGGTCATCGCAGGCCTCGGCGAGGCCGAGCCGGTGCCCGTCGAGGCGCGCGGCGTGCGGTGGGGCACGCTCTCGGCGCTGCCGGGGCCCGCGCACCCGGCCGG